>NZ_CP154467.1:600000-1200000 GCF_039545455.1 Brucella sp. BE17
GATCAGGTCGACATCGTCGGGGATCGACGTGTCGGTCTGCCATACGGTTACAGGCGGTTGGCCGGTAATCTTGGTCAGCGCTGCGATCATGTCGCGGTCGCGATTAAGGCCGGGAAGAAGAATGACGGCGGATTTCATGGCGTGTCCGTGTCCTTTTTAGCCAATGGCGATTGCGTAATCTTCGATCACCGTATTGGCGAGCAGCTTTTCACACATGGCCTTGATGTCGGCTTCGGCCTTGGCCTTGTCAGAACCTTCCAGTTCGAGATCAAAAACCTTGCCCTGTCGCGCGGAATTGACGCCGTCAAAACCGAGACTGCCGAGTGCGCCGACAATAGCCTTGCCCTGCGGGTCGAGAACGCCATTTTTCAAAGTAACGGTGACGCGTGCCTTGATCACTGTTTGTCATCCCTGTTTTGTGAATGCGAATAAAGCAGCCCGGAAATATTCCTCCGGGCTGTGTGATGCGTTTACTTGACCAGCTTCGGGCCTGTTGGGCGTGGCGTATCGTTCTCGTTCATGATGCCGAGACGGCGCGCCACTTCCTGATAGGCCTCAACCAATCCGCCCATATCGCGGCGGAAACGGTCCTTGTCGAGCTTGTCGTTGCTGGCGATATCCCACAAACGCGCCGAATCGGGCGAAATCTCGTCGGCCACGACAATACGCATCATGTCGCCCTCAAACAGGCGTCCGCATTCCATCTTGAAATCGACAAGCTGGATGCCGATGCCGAGGAACAAGCCGGTGAGGAAGTCGTTGACGCGAATGGCGAGTGCCATGATGTCGTCGATTTCCTGCGGGCTGGCCCAGCCGAAAGCCGTGATATGTTCTTCGGTGACCATTGGGTCATCAAGCGCATCGGCCTTGTAATAAAATTCGATGATCGAGCGCGGCAGCAATGTACCTTCCTCGATCCCAAGACGCTTGGAAAGCGATCCGGCGGCGACATTGCGCACCACGACTTCCAGCGGAATGATTTCCACTTCCTTGATCAGCTGCTCACGCATGTTGAGGCGGCGGATGAAGTGGGTGGGGATGCCGATGCGGTTCAGCTGCGTGAAGATGTGTTCGGAAATGCGGTTGTTGAGAACGCCCTTTCCGTCAATCACCTCATGCTTTTTCGCGTTGAATGCTGTTGCATCGTCCTTGAAGAACTGGACAAGTGTGCCGGGCTCAGGGCCTTCATAAAGAATCTTGGCCTTGCCCTCGTAAATACGGCGGCGACGGTTCATGGCTTTTCTCGGATTTCCAAACAGTGATGATCGGCATAGTGCCGTTATTCTCGCGGGCTACCTATAGCAATTAGGGCGCTTTAACAATCCTGCTTCGTGGCCTTTCCCCGTTTTTGGCCCCCGTCTGGAAGTTCGCGTGCGCAAGTTTATGCCGGAACTGCAAGAAAGTGATGCTTTGCCGAGGATTTGCCCTTGTATATTCTTGCGCCCCTTGCCAGCTTTAGGCGAGAGAAGCTGACAGAATCTCTTAGTAACGCCTTATCTCGGGAGCTTTATGAATGACCTCTGGCATGGATGATCGCCGCAACGCTTTTGAAAAGAAATTCGCACTGGATGCGGAATTGCGCTTCAAGGCTGAAGCCCGTCGCAACAAGCTCCTTGGTCTGTGGGCCGCGGAACTTCTTGGCAAGCACGATGCAGATGCCGACGCATATGCCCGGGACGTCGTTGCAGCCGATTTCGAGGAAGCGGGCGACGATGACGTTTTCCGTAAAGTGCGCGGTGATTTCGACGCAGCCAATGTGAATGTGGCCGACACCGTCATTCGCGAAAAGATGCTGGCTCTGCTTGAGGAAGCAATCAGTCAGGTCTCAAAGGACTGACAAAACCGGGGGGAAGGTGAAGAGCTTTCCGCCCCGTTTTATTTCTGCGTTTGGCTGATTGGAGGATGCTCATGTCGAAGCCCGTGTTAAAATCTGCGTCACTGTCTTCGCGCCTGCGTGCCGGAGAAACAGTTCTTTCGGCATGGTCGTCCCTTCCGGAGCCTCTCACGATCGAAATCTTGGCTCATAGTGCGTTTGATGCCGTGACGATCGACATGCAGCATGGTGGTCATGACGAGGCGAGTGTCCTTCGCAGTGTCGGGCTCGTGCTTAATGCCGGTAAGCCACCTGTGGTGCGTGTCCCGGTAGGACGCTTCGATATGGCGAGCCGCGCGCTGGATTTCGGCGCTCAGGCCGTGATCGCCCCGATGATCAACTCCGTCGAAGATGCGCGCAAATTTGCAGCGGCCATGAAATATCCGCCCGTTGGCGAGCGCTCATGGGGCGTATTCCGTCCCAATGCCGATTATGGCACACCGGGCTCCAACGATTATCTGACGGGCGCCAATCACGACACGTTGGCATTTGCGATGATCGAGACGCGCGACGCTTACGATGCGCTGGATGCTATTCTGGACGTGCGCGGCATTGATGGCGTGTTTGTCGGCCCCGCCGACTTTTCGATTGCATGGAGCAACGGCCGCGAAGCAAATCCGCATTCCGAGGCCATTCTCGAGCCTGTCAGCACGATTGCGCGCAAGGCTGCGGCTGCGGGTAAGATTGCCGGTATTTATTCACCCACGCCGGAATTCGCCAAGCGCTACATTCCGCTTGGCTTTCAGTTCCTGACGCTTGGAAGTGATCGTGGTTATATCAGCCTTGCCGCGCAAACCCTGGTCAATGCCGTACGCGACTGATGTGTGCTGCCCGCGATATCCATAAATCCGTCGCCATTTGTATAGATGAATTGAGCTCAAGCGCAGCCGGTTTCGGCTCAAGGCAAATGCACGACCGACGGGTGGATATATGGTGAAAAAAACTGGCCGCCGCGCCTTGCTGATTGTAAATCCCAACGCCCGAAACGGACAGGGTTTTGGCGGTGCGATGCAAAAAGTTCTCGAAGAGGGTAGTCTTAGCTTATCCCCGCATCAACCCGCAAAAGACGAAACGATTTCCGATGTGATCATGCGCGAACGCGATCATGATCTGGTTATCATCGGCGGTGGAGATGGATCGCTCAATGCTGCGGCCAGAGGACTTGCAGAAACGGGTCTGCCGCTCGCAATCCTGCCTCTCGGGACAGCCAATGATTTTGCCCGCACGGTTGGAATTCCTGCAGATCCGGTGGAAGCTGCACAGCAATTATTGACCTATAAGGCGCATGAAATTGATCTCGGTGAGGTCAATGGTCACCTTTATTTCAATGTTGCCAGCATCGGTTTTAGCGCGGAGCTGGCGAGCGAACTCAGCGGAGCTGCCAAGAAAAAATGGGGCAAGTTTGGTTACGCTCTCGTTGCTGCCCGCCTTCTGATGCGCTCGGAACTTTTTACCGCATATCTTGAACATGATGGTCTCACAGAGAATATCCGTACATTGCAGGTATCGGTCGGCAACGGCAAATTCTATGGCGGCGGCATGGTGGTTGAGCAGAATGCCGCGATCGATGATGGAAAACTCGATTTTTACAGTCTTGAAGTGGATCACTGGTGGCATCTGTTGCGCCTGCTGCCGAGCCTTCGCCGCGGCACGCAATCGCAATGGCAGGATGTACGTGCCTTTCCCGTAAAAGAGGTGATCATTCGCACCAAAAAACCACGAGCCGTCAACACCGATGGCGAGTTAACGACGTGGACACCGGCGCATTTCAAACTGCATCGGCGAGCGATCAAGGTTTATATGCCAGGCGGATAACCAATAACCGGAAAAAAAGGCCCGCATCGTAGACGTGCGGGCCAAGTCATGACGTTAGGTGACTGGCTCAGAGGTCAGTAGAGCCGTGATGTTAACGATTACGCCAAGGGTTCGTTCCATTGAGTGGCAAAATCGAGTCGAATTTGACGGCGGGGTGAAAGTTTTAATAAAACGTCAATGAATCGGTGACATCACTTTATTCAAATAAACAGCAGGCGGTCTTTTGACTGCCACGATAGTGACGGGCGTATGGCGTATGGGTTCTGGGCGAGAGCTGAAGACAGGTTCGGGCTGGCGTGAAGGCGTAAAGGTTTTGCGCGAAAAACGCAGTTCCGTTTCCCTCATCACCTTCATGGCATTGGCCGTTGCACTTGCTGGCTGCGCGTCACAGACGCCTTCATCGCAAAAACCTAAAGCAAAACGTTCCAAAGAATATTTTGCGGAATCGAAATATGGCGTCAAGGCGAGCCCGCGTGTTGCCCATTCGACAGGAAAACCCTTGCCGCGCGGCGGCGGACGCGACCAGACCGGACGGCCCTACAAAGTGAAGGGCCGCTGGTACCATCCCAAGGAAGACAAAAATTACAAGGCAGTTGGACAAGCGTCCTGGTACGGCGAAGCCTTTCATGGCCGGTTGACCGCCAATGGCGAAATCTACGATATGGCGCATCTGACTGCCGCGCATCCAACCATGCCCCTGCCAAGCTATGCGCGGGTTACAAACACGCAGACCGGCAGTTCGGTAATCGTGCGGGTTAATGATCGCGGTCCTTATGAATATGACCGGGTGATCGATCTTTCGCAGAAGGCCGCAGACATGCTCGGCTATCGCCATCATGGTACGGCCAAGGTGAAGGTCGAATATGTCGGACGTGCGCCGCTCGACGGTCAAGACGATTCCTACCTGATGGCATCCTATCGTCCGGGTGATGGCGATCCAATGGGCCAGCCGGCGACCGGTGTCATGCTGGCGATGAACGGCCCGACGCCGACATCTTCGCAATCGTCAGCGCCCATAGCGGCATCGGCGCCGATCCCGCAGGATTCACCTTTTGCCGTCAATGACGCATACGGAAATGTACTGTCTCAGCCTGCAGTCGTTCCGCGGCCATCACCGCGGCCTGATCTGGCGATGGGGCAGACAAGCGGCGATCATATCAAAGGCATGGCGGGTTATGCCCCTGATCAGTCAACGCTCCGCGCCTATGCACAAGAGAACACCTATGGCAGCATCCTGAACGAAGGGGCCGTTTCCGGCGCTTGGAAGACGCAGGATAGTGCGCGCAGCGGCGAATATGTGGAACTCGGGCTTTTCAATTCACTGGAAGCCATTGAAAAAGTCGAGCGCGCTCTGGCGAAGACGGCTCAAATTAGCCGCGCGCAGGTGCAGTCCGATACAGGCATGGTCTATGAACTGACCGCTGTTTCGCGAAAAGGCGACAATGATGCTCTCTTGAAAGCAGCATGGAAAGCCGGTGTAAGCGATGCATTTGTGGTGCGTGCCCATTAAAATTGCTAAAATGGAAACGATTTCGACTATACTGCCCCTGTAGGTAATTTTCGATAATCTTGCAGCAAGGCTTTCATGGCGCTCTCTTCTTTTTTTGTCAGGCGAGTAATGGCGTTGGCGGGCGGTGTCTTGGCTCTCTCGCTTGCGTCGTCCAATCTCGCCTCGAGCCAGGAAGGCTTCACTGTCAAGGCACCACAGGCGTTTTTGATCGATGATCATAGTGGCACGGTGCTTCTCGCAAAAGATGCCTCTGCACCAATACCACCAGCGTCTCTTGCCAAACTGATGACGGCGGAAATCATTTTTGAGGCCATCGAAAGCGGAAAAACGACGCTTGAAACCACCTATCCGGTCAGCGAGCATGCCTGGCGCACGGGTGGTGCGCCATCCGGCACATCAACGATGTTCGCGCGTATCAAATCCTCACCGACTGTTTCTGATCTTTTGCAAGGCCTGATTGTTCAGTCGGCAAATGACGCGGCGATTATCTTGGCTGAGGGATTGGCGGGAAGTGAACAAGACTTCGTCCGTCAGATGAATGAACGTGCCCAAGTTCTTGGATTAAAAGGCTCTCATTTCGTCAATTCCACCGGTCTTCCGGCGGAAGGGCAAAAGGTCACTCTTGAAGACCTAACCGATCTTGCGCGTCATATCCATTCAGCGCATCGCGCATTTTATCAATACTATTCTCAAGGCTCTTTTACCTGGAACAATATCACACAGCGCAATCGCAATCCACTGCTGCGGCTTGACGTGGGGGCGGACGGACTGGGTACCGGCTATACCGAAGCTTCCGGCTACGCGCTGGTCGGTTCTGCCGAGCGCAACGGACGGCGATTGTTTCTGGCGTTGAGCGGTCTTGCCAGCGCCAAGGAGCGTGAGCAGGAGGCGCGAAAGCTGCTTGAATGGGGCATGACGGCATTCGATGATTTGCGCCTTTATGGGGCAAACGACGTGGTCGGCGAGGCGCAGGTGTTCGGCGGGGCTATGGCTTATGTTCCGCTCAAGGTGAAGGATGAAGTCGAACTGCTGTTGCCTAAAGATGGTCGGGACAGGCTGAAGGCACGCTTGATCTATGAGGGGCCGCTGGTGGCTCCGGTCACAGCGGAATCGCCGATTGGGGCATTGCAATTCGAGCTTGGTGGCAAGGTTTTACGAAAGGTGCCGGTCTTTGCCGCGCAAGACGTGTCGCAGGGCAGCCTTACGCGACGGGCCTGGAGCAGTATGGTCGAGCTTTCCACCGGCTGGCTCAGGAAATATCTGTAAAACGGCTGTTCCTGGCGCGTAAACCTCGACCTCAACGCCAAAGCTCGATATGAACTTGAATCATATGATTTTCCAATTGCGCGGAAGCCAGTGTGTCGGGATTGTTCATTACATTCGAGGGCGGTGAAGGGGCTGGCAAGTCGACACAGATCGGTTTGCTGGCTGAATTTCTTCGCACCCACGACTTTACTCCGCGCATCACGCGCGAACCGGGCGGCTCTCCCGGCGCGGAAGCGGTACGTCATGTCATTTTGAGCGGCAGCGCTGAAGAATATGGCCCGGCCATGGAAGCGCTTTTATTCGCCGCAGCTCGTGCTGATCATATTGACCAGCTTATTCGCCCTTCGCTGGATGAAGGAAAAATCGTTCTTTGTGATCGTTTCATCGATTCAAGTCGCGTCTACCAGGGCGTCACCGGTAATCTCGATGCCTCCTATATGACGGCACTTGAACGCGTCACGGTCGATGGCGTGATGCCTGATCTTACGATCATTCTGGACATCACAGCCGAAAAAGGACTGGCTCGCGCTGGCAAGCGACGCGGCACTGACACGGTTGACCGCTTCGAGAAGGAAGATGTTAGTGTGCATGAAGCACGCCGACAGGCTTTTTTGGCAATTGCCAAGGTGGAGCCGGAGCGCTGCAAGGTTGTTGATGCCGATAGGCCACAGGATGAGATTGCTGGAGACATAGCAGCGCTTCTCGAAGCAGAATTGCGAAAGCGGGGGCTTCTATGATCGACGCGCTCGATGTTCCCAAGACACATGATTCCATTGAAGGTGTTGCAGAGCCTTCGGCCAACGATCTTCTGACCGGGCATGATGACGTCGTGCGTTTTCTGGCGCAGGCCTATCGCGAAGGCCGCATGCATCACGCTCTTCTGCTGGAAGGTGAACAGGGTATCGGAAAGGCGACACTGGCCTTTCATCTCGCGGGTCATATGCTTGGCCACGGAGATCAGGCCAATGCGCCGGATTTTTTTGATAAGCCGGATTTTTCAAAACCCTTGTGGCGGCAAATTGCCGGTGGCATGCATCCCGCTGTGGTGCACATCAGTCGGCCATTCGACCAGAAGACGGGTAAATTCCGTACTGCCATAACGGTCGAGGAAATTCGGCGCGTTACGCATTTTCTGACCCGTACGGCATCGGATCACGCATGGCGCATTGTTATTATCGACCCCGCCGACGATATGAACCGCAATGCCGCCAATGCGCTGCTCAAGACGTTGGAAGAGCCGCCAGCGCGGGCATTATTCGTTCTTGTTTCGCATTCGTCCGGGCGACTTCTGCCGACCATTCGCTCGCGCTGCCAGAGCATCCAGATGCGTCCGTTGGACAACGCTTCCATGGTGCAAGCGCTGGCACATGCGGGTGCTGGCATCGGTCTGGATTCGTCCAGCATTACCGCCCCCTTGCTGGATCGCGCAGAAGGAAGCGTGCGCAAGGCGCTTTTGCTGCTCGCCCATGGCGGCGTCGAAATTGCCGATAGCGTCGATGCACTTTTGGAAGGGCAAACCTTCGATCTGCCCAAAGCGCAGGCGCTAGGCACGGCTGTCAGCGGGCGCGAGGCGGAAATCCAGTACCAACTCTTCCGTGATCATCTGATGGAACGCATCGCCGGCCGTGCGCACCACCTTGCAGAGGATGGGCAATTGCGCGAGGCAAGCGGGTGGTCGCAGTTCTGGAGCGATCTTGGCCGCGAAATCACCACCGCTGAAACCTATAATCTTGACCGCAGGCAGTTCGTCACAGGATTGCTTGAAAAAACCCATCGCGCATTTCGCGCCGGTCCTCCGGGGTGACATGGTTCAAGACATGCGTTATGTCAGCGCTGACCAATTTCTTGCATGTGTCTGGTGATCGTTTTGCAAAACGGGCAGACGCGCTTCAAACATCGAAAGACCGGGTCCCTCATGAGCCGCGAAAAATATTACATCACCACGCCGATCTTCTACCCCAATGGCAAGCCGCATATCGGCCACGCATACACGGCGATTGCGACTGACGCGATGGCGCGTTTTCAGCGGCTTTTGGACAAAGATGTGTTTTTCTTAAGCGGCACCGATGAGCATGGCCTTAAGATGCAGCAGACGGCGGAGAAGGAAGGCGTTACGCCCATAGCGCTTGCCGACAAGAATTCGGATGTTTTCCGCTCGATGCTCGAAGCGCTTGGTTGCTCGAACGATCAGTTCATTCGTACCACCGAAGAGCGTCACCACAAGGCTTGCCAGGCAATCTGGAAAGCCATGGAAGCCAATGGCGATATCTATCTCGATTCCTATGCGGGCTGGTATTCGGTGCGGCAGGAAGCCTATTTCGACGAAAGCGAAACAACACTCGGCGATGATGGTGTTCGCCGCGAGCCGTTGGGCTCGCCCGTCGAGTGGAACGAGGAGGAAAGCTATTTCTTCCGCCTGTCCGCCTATCAGGACAAGCTGTTGGCGCTTTATGAAAACGATCCCGGTTTCGTCATGCCGTCAGAACGCCGCAATGAGATCATGAGTTTCGTCAAATCGGGCCTGCGCGATCTGTCGATTTCGCGCACCACCTTTGACTGGGGCGTAAAAGTTCCGGGCAACGAAAAGCATGTCATGTATGTCTGGGTCGATGCGCTGACCAACTACATCACCGCTGCCGGTTACCCCGACACGTCGAGTGAACAATGGGATTTCTGGCCCGCAAACGCGCATATTATCGGCAAGGATATCGTGCGTTTTCACGCTGTCTACTGGCCTGCGTTTCTGATGTCGGCGGGCCTGCCGCTGCCAAAGCGCGTCTTTGCGCACGGTTTTCTGTTTAACCGCGGCGAGAAAATGTCGAAATCGGTCGGCAATGTCATCGATCCGTTTGAACTGGCCGAGCGTTACGGTCTTGACCAGTTGCGCTATTTCTTCCTGCGTGAGGTGCCATTCGGGCAGGATGGCAGCTATAGCCACGAAGCCATTGTCAACCGTACCAATGCCGATCTCGCCAATGACCTCGGCAATCTCGCGCAGCGCTCTCTGTCGATGATCGCCAAGAATTGCGAAGGAAAGGTACCTGAGCCGGGCGCATTCACGGCAGAAGACAAGGCTATTCTCGATCAGGGAATGCAAGCGCTTGAAACCGCATGCAAAGCCATGGATGATCAGGCACTACATCAGGCGCTGGGCGCGATCTTTGCCGTTGTCGCTGAAGCCAATCGTTACTTTGCGGGGCAGGAGCCTTGGGCGCTGCGCAAGACCGATTTCGAGCGCATGGGCACTGTGCTTTATGTGACGGCGGAAGTCATTCGTCGTGTCGCCATCATGGTGCAGCCGTTCATCCCGCAATCTGCACAAAAGCTGCTGGATATTCTGGCAATTCCGGCGGACAAGCGGCTGTTTGCCGATGTGACTGCGAGCCCGCTTGCAGGTGGCACGCAATTGCCCGCGCCTCAGCCGATCTTCCCGCGCTATGTGGAAACCGAAGAACAGAACTGAGTTGATCATGCTTGTCGATAGCCATTGTCATCTCGACTTTGCCGAATTCGAACCGGAGCGCGATGACATCGTGCGCCGTGCGCTCGATGCTGGCGTCAAGCGTATGGTGACCATCTCCACCCGCGTGCGGCAGTTCGACAAGATTCTTGCCATCGCGGAAAACTATGAGTCCGTCTATTGCTCGGTCGGCACTCATCCCAACAACGCGCATGAGGAACTCGATATCACTGCCGATGATCTGGAGCGGTTGAGTGCGCATCCCAAAGTGGTCGCCATAGGTGAGGCGGGGCTTGATTATCATTACGATTACGCCCCACCCGCAGCACAGCGTCAGGGGTTTCTGACCCACATAGAGGCTTCACGGCGCACGCAATTGCCGCTGGTCATCCATGCCCGCAGTGCGGATGATGATATGGCGGAAATATTGCAACATGAAACCGCCAAGGGTCCTTTTCCCTTCATCCTGCATTGCTTTTCGTCTGGTCGCGCACTGGCTGAAAAAGGCATCGCACTCGGCGGCTATATTTCCTTCTCCGGCATTTTGACGTTTAAAAACTCGCCGGAAATCAGGGAAATCGCAAGCATTGTGCCGCATGAGCGTTTGCTGGTTGAAACCGATGCGCCGTTTCTCGCACCCTTGCCGCATCGCGGAAAGCGCAACGAACCATCCTTCGTGCCGCATACGGCGCGTGTGCTGGCCGAGACGATTGGTGTCGGCGCCGACGACATTGCCCGCATCACCAGTGATAATGTGTTCCGGCTGTTTTCCAAAATGCCGCGACCATCCGGAGATACAGCCAATTGAGCACGCCGCGTGATTGCCTGCGTTTTACGGTTCTGGGCTGCGGTTCCTCTCCCGGTGTCCCGCGCATCAATGGTGATTGGGGCAACTGCGATCCCAAAAATCCAAAAAACCGCCGCCGTCGCGCGGCCCTCCTGGTCGAGCGGTTTGACGCGTATGGTAATCAGACCACGGTAGTGATCGATACCGGGCCAGATTTCCGCAGCCAGATGATCGATGCCAATGTTCATGCGCTGGACGCTGCAATCTATACCCATCCCCATGCCGATCATATCCACGGCGTCGATGATCTGCGCACCTATGTCGTGGAGCAGGGGCGTTTGATGGATGTCTATGCCAATCGCTTGACGCGGATGCGGCTGTTCGAGGCTTTTGGCTATTGTTTCGAGACGCCAGTCGGTTCGAACTACCCACCAATTCTGAGCATGCACGATATTGTGGCGGAGACGCCATTCACGATCAGCGGTGCGGGCGGCGACATTCGTTTCACACCTTTCGCGCAGGTGCATGGCGACATTCAATCGCTGGGCTTTCGCATTGGCAACCTTGCCTATTGCACCGATGTCAGCGCTTTTCCTGATGAAAGCTTGCAATATATCGAAGGCGCGGATGTGCTGATATTGGGTGCACTGCAATATCGGCCGCATCCAAGCCATTTTTCACTTGAACAAGCGCTTCAATGGATCGAACGACTGGCGCCAAAGCGGGCTATTCTCACCCATATGCATGTGCCACTTGATTATGAGACGGTGATGCGCGAAACGCCGCCCCATGTCGAACCCGGATATGACGGCCTCAGTTTTGAGATGCCTCTATAAAAAAACCCGCCAAATGGCGGGTTTTTTCGACATATCAGCCAGCTGATCAGGCACGAGCTGGGAAGGGCATGACGTTGCTGCCTTCTTCGATTTCAGCTTCGATCTCTATCGTGCGATCCGGTTTGGTATCGACGGCAAGACCGCCTGCGCGCAAGAGATCTGAAAAGCGTCCGCCCAGAGCTGCCAATTCGTCAAAACTGCCACGCTCGACCAGGTGGCCATTGTCGAGAAACAGGACAATATCAGCGGAACGGACCGTTGAAAGGCGGTGCGCAATGATGAAGGTGGTGCGGCTTTCGCTCAATTCATCAACGGCCTTCTTGACCTTTTCCTCGGTTTCCACATCCAGCGCACTCGTGGCCTCATCGAGAACGAGGATTGGCGAATCCTTCAGGATCGCACGGGCAATGGCCAGACGCTGGCGTTCACCGCCCGAAAGCTGCGAGCCGCGCTCGCCCACCACCGTGTCATAGCCGCTGCTCTTGGCGAGAATGAAATCGTGGGCTGCGGCAGCTCTTGCAGCCGAATGCACGTCTTCATGCGACGCATTTTCATTGCCGATACGGATATTGTCTTCCACCGAGCGGTTGAAGAGGCCTGCATCCTGAAACACGGTTGCAATGGCGTGACGCAGCGAACGGCGGCTGACGCTGCGCGTATCGGTGCCATCGATCAGGATACGACCGGCGGCCGGATCGAAAACGCGCTGCAACAGATTGATCAACGTCGTCTTGCCCGCACCCGTCGGGCCGACGATTGCAACTGTCTGGCCGGGTTTTACGCCGAACGAAATATCATAGACGCCCTGACCGGAATTGGGAAACTCGAAGGTGACGTTATCGAAGACAATGTCGCCCTTGACGTCTTCCAGGTCTTTCGCACCCTGCGGTTCCTGACGATCAGCGGTTGCATCTTCCATATCAAAGAATTCTTCGAGCTTGGCGCGCGCTGTGACTGTCTGGTTGATGAACGCGCTGATCTGGTCGAGACGACCGATCATCAGCTGTGCGAAGCCGATAAAGGCTACGACATCACCAACGCGCATCTGGCCCTTGGTCACGAAATAGGCACCCAGCACCAGCACAACGACCATCGAGAAGGTCGAGGCCATGCGATTGAGGCCGCTTGCCAGGGCCCACCAGTTGAGAACCGGGAACTGCGACTTTTCGAGATTATGCGCATAGTCGCGCAGCGCTTTGGTTTCCGATGCGATGCGGTTATAGCTTTGAACCACCGACACATTGCTGATCGTGTCGCTGACATGCTCAAACAACTTGTGGTGATGCTTTTCGACGGCTACCTGGCCGTCCTTGGTCTTGCGCATGACCAGTTGCCCGATCATCACATAGATGACGCCAAGCACGATCAGCACCAACGACATGCGCAGATCCATGCTCATGGCAACAGGAATGAGCGTTACGAGCGCGACGACCGTGGTCAGATGCTGGCGCATAAACTCGAGCCAAAGCGTGAAGAGCGAATCCGTTGCGCGGATCAGTGTATGCAGCGCATTGGATGTGCCGCGCTTCTGGTGCCATGAAAGCGGCATGGTGATGATGCGCTCATAGGAATCGATCATCACGCCGAGACGACGGCGGTGTGCCAGACGGTCGGCACCACGCGCTACGAAGACGGCGGCAACGATATTGAAAGCGCCGAGTGCGGCCCAAAGTCCAAGCGGGAGGGAAATGTCGCTTTTGTCGGAAATAGCCTGAATGACCTTACCGAACAGGATTGGTTCGGCCAGAGTGACGACGGCGACAAGCACACTTGCGACACACATGGTTATCGTCCCGGCCTTTTCGACCGCGAGATATTGCATGGCACGCCAGTAGATTTTGAGTAACGACACTTTCGTACTCCCGTTGTTCTATTCATTGAGCTACATGGGGCAGACCCGATGTTCTATCAATATCAAAATGCGGTAAGACGTGGCGATTGCGTGTCTCAATCGACCATAAATTAAGAACATGTGTAACCGTGCGTGAATATTGGTCGGTTTTGGTGCTATTTCTTGCCAAAGCAGACCAAACCTAAATAATTTGTAATGTTGGGCTGGCGTCATTGCGATTGAGATTTGCGCGAAACGCTCTGGTAATCCGTTGCGGCCACGTCTATTGACAGGTCCAAGAAACAGATGTGCGGTTGTCACCGCAAAAGGATATATCGGCTTTCTCATGGCAGGCGTTGAACAGAAGATCGTTGCAGCAGACGAAACAGGCATGCGTCTTGACCGTTGGTTCAAGGTGCATTTTCCGGGACTGGGTTTCGGACATCTGCAAAAGCTGTTGCGCTCGGGCCAGGTGCGCATCGATGGCGGCCGCGCCAAGGCGGACACGCGCGTGCAGGCTGGGCAGGCGATCCGCATCCCACCCATGGGCGTTGATGAAAAAGCCTCCGGTCCCGTGACGGCAAGAACCATGCGCAGCCAGCAGGACGGTGACGTTCTTGCGCAGATGCTTATTTATGAAGACCCGAAAGTCTATGTCTTCAACAAGCCTGCGGGATTGGCAGTGCAGGGTGGTTCCGGCCTTGTGCGCCATGTCGATGGCATGCTTGAGGCATGGCGCAATAAGAGGGGCGAAAAACCACGCCTCGTTCACCGCATCGACCGCGACACATCGGGCGTTCTGGTGGTGGCGCGAACACGCGGGGCCGCACAGGCGCTTACAGCCGCCTTTCGCGAGCGCGATACCAAGAAGACCTATTGGGCACTGGTCAAGGGTGTGCCGCGCAAGCGCGAAGACAAGATTTCGACCTGGCTGGTCAAGGAACAGACGCCGGATGGCGACAAGATGCGCGTCTGCCAGCATGGCGAGCCGGATTCCGATCATGCGGTTTCCTATTATCGCATCATCGAAAAAGTCGGCAACAATCTGACATGGCTCGAAATGGAGCCTTATACGGGACGCACCCACCAGCTTCGTGTCCATGCCGCCCATATTGGCCATCCGATCCTCGGCGATCCCAAATATTTCGAAGCCGACCAGAACTGGGAGTTTCCGGGCGGCATTCAAAAGCGCCTGCATCTTCATGCGCGCCGCATCCGTATTCCCAACCCTTCTGGCGGCACTATCGATGTTACCGCGCCCTTGCCACCACATATGGTGCAAACATGGAACCTGCTTGGTTTCGATGCCGATGGCGTGGACGATCAGTCATGAAGCTGGTTCTGTTCGATTGCGACGGCACATTGGTCGATAGCGGCAATTTCATTCACCGCTGCATGGCAGAGAGTTTCGTCGATGCAGGCCTTGCGCCGCCAGAACAGGAACAGACCTTTTCCATCATCGGACTTTCACTGCCTTTGGCGATTGCGCAATTGTTGGGACGCGAAGTGGACGCGCAAGTTGAGTGGTTGACCGCGCGTTACAAGGAAAATTTCGTGCGGCTGCGGGCTGCACCCGATTTCGCCGAGCCGCTTTATGACGGCATCTTGCCGCTTTTGTCAGAGCTTGGGCAGAGGGACGATATTCTGCTCGGACTTGTTACGGGTAAATCACAGCGCGGCGTACGCGCGGTGTTTGAAAGACACGGCATCGGTCAGCATTTTCTGGTCGTGCGCACCGCAGATGATTGCCCGTCCAAGCCGCATCCGGCCATGGTGATGGAATGCTGTGCCGAGATGGGTGTAGAGCCCGATCGGACTATTGTGATTGGCGATGCGATCTACGACATGCAGATGGCTCGCTCCGCCGGTGCGCTGGCTGCCGGTGTGTCATGGGGCTATCATGGCAGGCAATCGCTGCTGCAAGCCGGTGCCCATCATGTTTTAAACGTGCCGCATGATCTGCATCCGCTGCTGGATGGCATGAACAGGCGCGCCACACTGGAACTGGAAGTACCCCATGCGTGACAAATTAAGTGATGCGGGAGCGCACAATCAGCCCTCGGACGAAAGCCCGGTCGTGCGTGCGCAAAAACTGATGCAGACGCCTTTGCCCAAGCGTTTTTATGAGCGCGTGGAAGTAGCTGAGGTTGAAGGCGGTTTTGCCGTGCATCTCGACGGTCGTCCAGTCAAAACGCCAGCGCGTAATCTGCTGCTGCTGCCAACGGCTGCCGCCGTGCAAATCGTGGCTGATGAATTTGACGCGCAGGAAAAGCACGTTGATCCAGTCAAGATGCCCGCGACACGGCTCGTAAATACGGCAATCGACGGCATTGCGCTCGATCCTCAAGCGGTGCTTGAGGATATATTGCGTTTTGCCGGAACTGATCTTCTTTGCTATCGCGCCGACACGCCGCAGGAATTGGTGTCGCGGCAGACAGCACAATGGGATCCATTGATCGATTGGGCCGAGACGCTCGGTGCGCGTTTTGCGCTTGCGGAAGGCGTGATGCATGTTGAGCAACCGCGCGAAGCTTTGGCGGCATTTGGCGTTCATTTGTCTGCTTTCCGTGAGCCGATCGCACTTGCCTGCCTGCATACCATGACGACATTGACCGGCTCGGCCATTGTCGGACTGGCGATTGCCAAACAGGAAATTACCGCTGATCAAGGCTGGTCGCTCGCCCATATTGATGAGGACTGGACAATCGAGCAATGGGGTGAGGATGCGGAAGCCTCCGCACGACGCAAAACCCGGCTGGTCGAAATGATGGTTGCGGACAGGGTGCTCAAAGTTCTTTAGAAGTAGAATGAAAAAGATATTGTAAATATATGATTATAATAAAAAAATGGTGTCTTTACCGGTTTTTCTTTGCACGCTTTTGTGCATCATTCCCACGATAAGAAAAAGGCGGGTGCCAATGCACCCGCCTGATTTTTTAGACCGAATAATACATGTCGAATTCGACCGGATGCGGGGTCATTTCATAACGCATCACTTCAGCCATTTTCAGCTCAATGAAGCTGTCGATCTGATCGTCTTCGAACACGCCACCGGCTTTAAGGAACTCGCGATCCTTGTCGAGCGACTGCAGAGCTTCACGCAGAGAACCGCTGACGGTCGGAATTTCCTTCAGTTCCTTGGCTGGCAGATCATAAAGATCCTTGTCCATAGCTTGTCCCGGGTGAATCTTGTTCTTGATGCCGTCAAGGCCTGCCATCAGAAGTGCGGCAAAGCACAGATAAGGATTTGCCGACGGATCAGGGAAGCGGACTTCCAGACGCTTTGATTTTGGCGATGAACCGAACGGAATACGGCACGATGCAGAACGGTTGCGGGCTGAGTAGGCCAGCAGAACCGGGGCTTCATAGCCTGGAACCAGACGCTTGTAGGAGTTGGTCGATGGGTTTGTGAATGCATTCACTGCCTTGGCGTGCTTGATGACGCCGCCAATGAAGAACAGGCAGTTTTCCGAAAGACCGGCATATTCATTGCCAGCAAAAGTCGGCTTGCCGTCTTTCCAGATCGAGAAATGCACATGCATGCCCGAGCCGTTATCGCCAAAGACCGGCTTCGGCATGAAGGTTGCGGTTTTGCCATAAGCATTGGCGACCTGATGCACGACATATTTGAAAATCTGCATCTTGTCGGCATTGCGCACGAGGCTGTCGAATTTGACGCCGAGTTCATGCTGTGCTGCGGCCACCTCATGGTGATGCTTTTCGACGGTGACGCCCATTTCGGTCAATACGGTCAGCATTTCAGAACGCATGTCCTGCGCGCTGTCGATCGGAGGAACCGGGAAATAACCGCCCTTGACGCGGGGGCGGTGGCCGAGATTGCCGGTTTCATAATCGGTGTCGTCATTGGACGGCAGCTCGTTTGAATCGAGCTTGAAACCGGTGTTGTAAGGATCGGCCTTGTACTTGACGTCATCGAAGATGAAGAATTCAGCTTCCGGGCCGACATAAACCGTGTCGCCAATGCCCAGCGACTTCATGTAGGCTTCGGCTTTCTTGGCCGTGGTGCGCGGGTCGCGGCTATAGGCTTCGCCCGAAATCGGATCGAGAATATCACACAGGATCACCAGCGTGGACTGGGCGAAGAACGGATCGATATGCGCGGTCGTCGGATCGGGCATCAGGACCATGTCGGATTCGTTGATGGCCTTCCAGCCGGCGATCGAGGAGCCGTCGAACATGACGCCGTCCTCGAACATTTCCTCATCCACGAGGCCTACATCCATCGTTACGTGCTGTAGCTTGCCCTTCGGGTCGGTAAAGCGAAGGTCGACAAACTTGATGTCGTTGTCTTTGATCTGTTTTAGAATGTCATTGGCAGTCGTCATTTTAATTTCCTGTTCGCACGACGAGAGATGGTATGCTGATTTTTATCAGATGGCGTCCACACCGGATTCACCGGTACGGATGCGGATGACTTCTTCGATATTGGATACGAAAATCTTGCCGTCGCCGATACGACCGGTCTGTGCGGCCTTGCGGATGGCCTCGATGGCGGCATCCATGGTTTCGTCCGCAACAATGACTTCAACCTTCACCTTTGGAAGAAAGTCGACGACATATTCGGCACCACGGTAGAGTTCGGTATGACCCTTCTGTCGTCCAAAGCCCTTGGCTTCGATGACAGTAATACCCTGCAAGCCGACTTCCTGAAGGGCTTCCTTCACTTCATCCAGTTTGAAGGGCTTAATGATGGCTTCGATCTTTTTCATCAGAGAATGGTCTCCGCTCTTCTTTGGAATGGGCATCGTGCCCGCTTCACCTCAAGAGATGCATAAAGCGTGCCAATTGAGAAAATATGGGAAAAAATTCGTCTGGCAGGCTTATGGTCAGCACATTGGCACTAAATCCGGCATATTTGCAAGGCAGACTATGATATCGAAAAGCCGAGAAGCATTTTGCCTATATTGATGTGGTTAAAAAATAGGCATTATGCGTTAATAAAGGGCATGCTTGCCTAAAGCATTCTGCACCGTGTTTAATCATCCTCGTTTTTGTGCTTGTAAGGTGTGCCATGTTTGAGCTTCTTTCCCCGGATGAAATGGGTGATGCGGACCGGTGGACCATCGAAAGTGGCATCAGGGATGGTTTTTCGCTGATGCTCGCTGCGGGAAAATCTGTGGCGGATGTGGCAGGCGGTATGTTTTCGCGCGAGATGCCGGTGGCTGTCCTTTGTGGCCCGGGCAATAATGGCGGGGACGGCTATGTTGCTGCGCAATATCTGCTGGAGGCGGGTTTCGAAGTCGTTTGTTTTTGTTCGACGCTGCCACGCAATGGCAGTGATGCCTTACGTGCGTCGGTTTTTTATAAGGGCGATGTGCGCGGTATTGCCCAGTTTTCACCAGCAAGCTTTGGCGGTGTGGTCGATGCCCTTTACGGTGCCGGTCTTACACGTGAAATTCATGGTGCCGAAGCCATTGCCATTGCAGCACTGAACGGCTCAGGCCTGCCGGTGGTTGCCGTTGATTTGCCAAGCGGTGTATCGGGCGAAAGCGGGCAGGCGCAAGGCGTGGTGGTAACGGCGACGACGACCGTCACCTTCTTTCGCAAGAAACCTGGCCATTTGCTACAACCGGGCAGGGCGCTTTGTGGTGTGCTGCATGTCACTGATATTGGAATTTCCGATACTGTTCTTTCCAAAGCTATCAAGCCACAAACTTTTGAGAACGCCCCGGAACTGTGGTCGCAAAACCTGCCCGTCCTTAGCGTCGATGCTCATAAATATAGTCGCGGCCATGTGGCAGTATTTTCAGGACCTATGCATTCGACCGGTGCGGCGCGCCTGTCAGCTCTTGCTGCTGCCAGAAGCGGTGCGGGAGCCGTAACGCTTTTATCACCCACTGACGCCATGACAACGAATGCAGCGCATTTGACCAGTATCATGGTGCGGGAATCAAATACCGCAGATGATGCCGAGCGCTTTATCTTGGATCGAAAAGTGGCGGCCGCGGTTCTGGGGCCGGGCTTTGGTAATAGGGCTCTGGCACGCGACTATACACAAATGCTTTCAGGCAGCGATGCGACAACAGCGTTTAAAGGGCTGGTACTGGATGCCGATGCAATAGTGGCTTTCGAGGACAATCCACAGCAATTATTCGATATTCGCAAAAATGCCAAAACTGATCTGATAATGACGCCGCATGAAGGCGAATTCCGGCGGCTTTTTCCCGATATTGCTGCACACGATACTTCAAAGCTCGACAAGGCGAGGATGGCGGCAAAGCGCGCCAATGCCGTCATTGTCTATAAAGGCCCTGATACAGTAATCGCCGCCCCGGATGCTCGTGCGGCAATCAACACCAATGGCACACCATTGCTTGCCACTGCTGGATCGGGGGATGTACTGGCAGGCATTATATGTGGACTGCTGGCGCAAACCATGCCGGCTTTTGAAGCGGCTTGCGCGGCGGTTTGGGTTCATGGCGACACGGCACGTCGCTTTGGTCATGGGCTGATTGCGGAGGATTTGCCGCAACTATTGCCCAATACCTGGTCTGTATTGGCAAAACGCGAATAATCAGCGGCGCAGGCGGCCCTGATTTTGACCGACGTCTATTCTGACATCACCGGATATGGAAATATCTGTATTTCCCACACGGAAATTTCTCCGTGTCCCGACAGGTCTTTCATCTGGCTCCGCTTCGGGCGGAGGGCTCGAAACTAACGGCTTTTGTGTCTCGACACCGGGAAGCCCCGCAGGCGAATGCTGCTCTTCGCTCAATGCTGTTGTAGAACTTAAGACAACAACAGCAATGATATGTAAATTAATGGCTTTCATTAATCTGTAAAAGCCTCAGCCGGGTCGGCAACAGCTTCTAGAAGCTGTTGCGCCATATCCAGTGTGAACTCGTTATAATGTGAAATTACCCGGCTTGGTTCATAATGCTGAACCGGCAGGTCGGTGTAACCGAAATCAACCGCAACCACCGGGATACCTGCAGCTTTTGCCGTATCGATATCCGTGCGGCTGTCGCCCACCATGATGGCGCGGTCACGATTGCCCGCTGCAAGGGCGATCGTTTCGGTCAGGTGCCGCGGATCAGGTTTGCGCCATGGAAATGTGTCAGCGCCACAGATCGATGCGAAACGGGAGGCTTGCCCCATACTCGTCAGAAGCTTTTTTGCCAAAGCCTCGTATTTGTTGGTGCAAACCGCCAGGTCGTACCCGTGCGCCTGAAACCGATCCATAGCCTCGATTACACCGGGAAAGAAAAAGGACGAACCGGGCATATGATCTGAATAATGCGTACGAAACACCTCGACCAGTTCATCGAGCCGGGCATCATCGATTTCTGTTTTCTGTGCCGTGAAGGCCCGCTCGATCATGGTTCGTCCGCCTTGGCCGACATAACGACGCAATGCAATGCGATCTGCCGCTTTCAGGCCGGAAATGGTCAGACAGTGATTGAGGCTTTCCAGCAAGTCTGGCGCTGTATCGACAAGTGTACCATCAAGGTCGAACACGATAATAGGGCGGGTATTCGCGACTGACATGGCAATTCCTTGTCATTACTGTTGTGTCTGACGAAAACCGATACCTATCGCATAGGCTAAAAAGGCTCAAGCCCGATGCCTAAAATAAGAATTTTCTGAAAGATGTTTCAGGCTAAATTCTCTATCATATTTCCAATCGGCGCTTTGTTATAGTAACTGCGCGTGCTAGACGATGACCGGAATAACGAGAATCCGTGAGTGTGGTTGAATAACAAGCCGGGGACTTATGCGATGAGTGACGCACGCAAGCTCAAAATTGCAGCGGCTGCCGAAGCCCTGACCCATGTCAAGGATGGCATGCGTCTGGGCATTGGCACAGGCTCTACCGCGGAAGAGTTTGTGCGTTTGCTCGCAGAAAAAGTACAGAATGGTCTGCATGTCACAGGCGTGCCGACATCGGAACGCACCGCCAGTCTTTGCCGTGAACTCGGCGTGCCGCTTACGACACTCGATGAAACTCCGCATCTTGACCTGACGATTGATGGTGCAGACGAAGTCGATGGCGAGTTATCGCTGATCAAAGGCGGTGGCGGGGCGCTTCTGCGCGAGAAAATCGTCGCCGCAGCTTCCGATTCTATGATCGTCATTGCCGATCAGTCGAAAGTCGTGGAAACGCTGGGCGTTTTTGCACTGCCTATCGAGGTCAACCGTTTCGGGCTTGGTGCCACGATACGGGCGATTGAACATGCTGCTGAGAAATGTGGTCTTGCAGGGCCTTTAAACCTGCGTTTAAAAGATGGTTCGCCGTTTGTGACCGACGGCGGACACTATATCGTGGATGCATCTTTTGGCCGTATTCCATCGGCAAAGACATTATCCGACGCTCTCTTCGCCATCCCGGGCGTGGTCGAGCATGGGCTTTTCATCGGGCTGGCGCGCGCGGCAGTGATTGCCGGGACCGATGGCATTAAAACTATCAAGCGGTCTTGACCGCTGGCTTATCATCAAGCGGTCCCGAACCGCCGGTTTTGAACTGATTGAACGGAGTATTGAGCATATGATCCCGGCAACTGGCTTTCGCCGTCTGATTGCACCGTTTTCCGCGCTCGTTCTGATGGCAGGCGTTCATGCTGCTACGGCGCAGGAAATCTCTGAAACCCATCTGCAAGCCGCACGTCAGGCAATCTCGGCCATTAATGCGACCGAGCAGTTCGACGAAATTCTGCCCAATGCGGCACGCGCGCTTAAGGCTGAACTGATCCAGAAGGACCCGGACCTTGAGGCGTTGATCACCAAGACGGTCGATGACAAGGCTATTGCGCTGGCGGCACGTCGTTCCGATCTCGAAACAGAATCGGCTCGCGCCTATGCCAAGGCGTTTTCCGAAGATGAACTAAAGGCAATCGCTGCATTCTACGCTTCACCGGCCGGTAAGAAGCTTCTGGCGGAAGGCCCTATCGTTACGCGTGAAGTCGTACGCGCCGCCAATATCTGGCAAAATGGAGTCGCGCGCGATCTGGCCCGTAATGTGGGCGAAGTTCTGGTAGCGCAGGCCCGTTCATCTGCCGGTGAACAGCAGCCGGAACAGCCCGACCAGCAGTGATCTCCGCATAATGTGAGCGGATTTAAAAGCCCGGCGACTTGGCCGGGCTTTTTCTTTTGTCTACATATGATGCACAAATGATTAGCGGCCGTGAGCCGTCCCTGTTTCGATGGAGTGTTTTTGATGACCGCTTATGATTTCGACCTTTTTGTTATCGGTGGCGGTTCGGGCGGTGTGCGTGCGGGACGTCTTGCTGGCGCCATGGGAAAGAAGGCGGGGCTCGCGGAAGAATATCGTATGGGCGGGACCTGCGTGATCCGCGGTTGCGTACCAAAGAAGCTTTTTGTCTATGCATCGCAATTTCCCGAACATTTTGAAGATTCAGCCGGTTATGGCTGGAGTGTGGGCAAAAGCCAGTTTGATTGGAAGAAATTGCTCGCAGCCAAGGATAAGGAAATCGACCGTCTCGAAGGGCTTTATCGAAAAGGGCTTGAAAACTCTGACGTCGAGATTTTTGCAAGCCGGGCCCAACTGATCGATGCGCATACCATTGAGTTAGTGGCATCGAAACGGCGCGTGACGGCCGAGCATATTCTGGTTGCCACTGGTGGCCGGCCCAACATGCATGAGGCGCTTCCGGGGAATGAATTCTGCATCAGTTCCAACGAAGCCTTTCATCTTGAAGAATTGCCAGAGGCAATCGTCATAGCTGGCGGTGGCTATATCGCAGTGGAGTTTGCCAATATTTTTCACGGCCTAGGTGTGAAGACAACGCTGGTTTATCGTGGGCAGGAGATTCTTTCACGCTTCGACCACGATTTGCGTCATTTGCTGCACGAAACCATGGAAGCAAAGGGTATCCGCATTATTTGCGGTGCTGTTTTCCAAAAAGTTCGCAAACAGTCTGACGGTACCTTGTCGATTGCCCTTTCCAATGGCGAAATGCTTGAAGCAGGGCAGGCGTTGCTCGCACTTGGACGCACTCCGAACACCGACGGTCTTGGCCTCGAACAAGCCGGGGTCAAGTTGGACGCGCTCGGTGCGATTGAAGTGGATGATTATTCGCGCACCAGCGTGTCCAACATCTGGGCGGTCGGCGACGTCACCAACCGCGTGCAACTCACACCCGTCGCGATCCACGAGGCTATGTGTTTTCTGGAAACGGCTTTTAAGGATAATCCGACCAAGCCCGATCATGATTTGATCGCAACGGCAGTTTTCTCGCAGCCGGAAATCGGAACCGTGGGCCTTTCGGAAGAGGAGGCTGGCAAAAAATATCCTGAGGTCGAGGTCTATCGCGCCTTATTCCGCCCGATGCGGAATACGCTTTCGGGCCGCACCGAAAAAATGCTCATGAAAATCATCGTCGATGCCGAAAGCCGCAAGGTGGTGGGTGCCCATATCATGGGGCCGGATGCTGGCGAAATGGCGCAACTTCTCGGCATCTCGCTGAAGGCTGGTGCGACCAAGGACGATTTTGATCGCACAATGGCCGTGCATCCAACGGCTGCGGAGGAACTGGTGACGATGTACAAGCCGAGCTACCGTCTTGTACGTGGCGAAAAAGTCGACGGATGAATCTTTCGCCGCTTATATGACCGTGTTAACGAATATTGCTGGCATAAAACCTGTGTCTGCATTATATCCGCCCTACGCGCGCGCCGGGTCTGTTCAAAAACTGTCAGTTTTCTACGGGAAAAGACTGTAAAAGTGCAATTCCGGCATCCGTGCAAGGAGGCTATAATCCGATAATTATTGAGCGGATATTGAAACAGGTGCTACCATGACGAAGAACTGGACCCCGCATTCCTGGAGAAACAAACAGATCAAGCAGGTGCCGTTTTATCCTGACGCACAGGCATTGAACGATGTTGAGGCCCGTCTTCGCACTTATCCGCCACTGGTTTTTGCAGGTGAGGCACGCAAACTCAAGCAGCAGCTTGCAGCGGTCGCCGAAGGGCAGGCATTTCTGCTTCAGGGCGGAGATTGCGCCGAAAGCTTTGCCGAGCATGGCGCGGATAATATCCGCGATTTCTTCCGCGTGTTCTTGCAGATGGCAGTCGTCTTGACCTTTGGTGCGTCCAAGCCTGTGGTCAAGGTTGGCCGTATCGCCGGTCAGTTCGCAAAGCCACGCTCGTCCGACATGGAAACCAAGGACGGTGTCGAGCTGCCATCCTATCGCGGTGACATCATCAATGGCATCGATTTCGATAGCGCATCGCGCATTCCCGATCCCCAGCGTCAGGATATGGCGTACCGTCAGTCGGCGGCAACGCTCAATCTGCTGCGTGCTTTCGCACAGGGCGGCTATGCCAATCTGGAAAACGTGCACCAGTGGATGCTTGGTTTTGTCGGCAAGAGCCCGCAGGCCGAACGTTATGCCGCTCTGGCGCAGCGCATATCCGAAACGATGAATTTCATGCGTGCTATCGGCATTACCTCCGACAGCAACCATGCGCTGCGTGAAACGGATTTCTACACCAGCCATGAAGCACTGCTTCTGGGCTATGAAGAAGCGCTGACCCGCGTCGATTCGACTTCCGGCGATTGGTATGGGACCTCCGGTCATATGATCTGGATCGGTGATCGTACGCGTCAGGCCGATCATGCGCATATCGAATATTGCCGCGGCATCAAGAACCCGCTTGGCATGAAATGCGGCCCATCCCTGCAGCCGGATGATCTCATTCGTCTGATTGATCTGCTCAATCCTGAAAACGAAGCCGGTCGTCTGACACTGATTGCACGTTTTGGTTACGACAAGGTTGGCGATCATCTGCCGCAGCTTATCCGCGCCGTGGAACGCGAAGGCCGCAAGGTCGTGTGGTCCTGCGATCCGATGCATGGCAATACAATCACTGCAGGCGGCTACAAGACGCGTCCGTTTGATCGGATTCTTAAGGAAGTCGAAACCTTCTTCGCTATTCATTATGCGGAAGGCACGCATCCGGGCGGCATTCATATCGAAATGACCGGCAAGAATGTGACAGAATGCACAGGCGGCGCACGCGCCATTTCGGCAGACGACCTGCATGATCGCTACCACACGCATTGCGACCCGCGTCTGAATGCCGATCAGGCTCTGGAACTTGCTTTCCTGTTGGCCGAACTTCTCAAAAAAGAGCGCGATGCCGGTGTCGAAAGACAGGTTGCGACGGCATAATAGCGATTAGAAAAAAGACAAACGGGCAGGGCGGAGATTTCAATCTTCGCCCTGTTGCTTTTCGGCTAGACTTGTTTAGACCTTTGCGTGCTCGCAACTGATACTGGATATTCGGGAGCTATGCATGCAGCGTCTTTTTCTCGCATTTATCAATTCCATGCGCGCGCTGCGCTATCTTGCAGGCAACGAGAAGGCGGTTCAGCAGGAACTTGTTTTGTTTCTGATATCCTTGCCTTTGGCGTTTTTTCTTGCTCCCACTTGGCTGGCATTTCTGATGATGACAGGATCAATCCTGTTTCTTCTGATGATTGAAATTCTGAACACGGGTATCGAAGCCGCTTGTGACGCGATTTCGCTTGATTTTCATAAAGAGATACAGATTGCCAAGGATTGCGGTTCGCTGGCAGTGCTGATTTCAACTATTTTCACCTTCACGGTCTGGGCTTATATTCTGATCGACACCTATTTGCTCTGACAAAGCAGACAGAGATTGGTCGTCTGCGTTGCAATCGGCCCTCAAAGCAGGCTAAAGCTGGGCTATGATCAGTGCATCCGAGAATCTTACCATGCTTCGTATTGCTGTGGCCCAGCTCAATCCCGTCATGGGAGATATTGCCGGAAATTTGGCTCGTGCGCGTTCTGCCCGTAAGCAGGCAGCCGCCATGCAGGCCGATCTCATCCTGTTTACGGAATTGTTCATCGCGGGCTATCCGCCGGAAGATCTGATATTAAAACCGTCTTTCGTGGAAGCCTGCGAAAAGGCCGTGCTGGAACTGGCTGTCGATACAAAAGATAGTGGGCCGGGTGTCATTATCGGCACGCCGCTAAAGCGTGAAAGCGGATTGCATAATGCCGTCATGGTGCTTGATGGCGGTGAAGTGATTGCTGAACGTTTCAAGGTCGATCTGCCCAATTACGGTGAATTCGACGAAAAGCGCGTGTTCCAGCCGGGTCCGCTGCCCGGCCCCGTTAATTTTCGCGGTGTGCGGATTGGTATTCCGATCTGCGAGGATATCTGGGGCGACCTGGCTGTCGCGGAAACGCTGACTGAGAGCGGCGCGGAAATCCTGCTGGTACCCAATGGATCGCCTTATCATCGCGACAAGATGGACCGGCGTTATCAAGTGGTTCTCAAACAGGTGATCGAGACAGAACTGCCGATGCTTTACGCCAACCAGATTGGCGGGCAGGACGAATTGATTTTTGACGGTGCGTCATTCGCCTTCAATGCCGACAAATCGCTTTGCCTGCAAATGCCGCAATTTGACGAATCCATTACACTCACCACCTGGAAGCGCGAGGGTGAGGGATGGCGTTGCGAGGAGAGTGAAAAGGCCGACCTGCCGGAAGGCATGGCAGCCGATTATGCGGCCTGCATGCTGGGCTTGCGTGATTATGTCAATAAAAACGGCTTTAAGGATGTCGTCCTTGGCCTTTCCGGCGGCATCGATTCAGCCATATGCGCGGCCATGAGTGTCGATGCACTGGGTAAGGATCGTGTGCGCTGCATCATGCTTCCTTATCGCTACACCTCCGATGAATCACTCAAAGACGCCGCTGACTGCGCTCAAGCGCTTGGCGTGCGTTACGATATCGTTCCGATTGCAGAGCCTGTCGAAGGTTTCCTGAGTGCGCTGCAACCGCTTTTTGCCGATACTGAAAGCGGTGTTACGGAAGAAAATCTGCAAAGCCGCACACGTGGCACGATTTTGATGGCGGTTTCCAACAAATTTGGCTCGATGGTTGTCACCACCGGCAACAAGTCGGAAATGTCGGTTGGTTATGCCACGCTTTATGGCGATATGAATGGTGGGTTCAATCCGATCAAGGATGTCTACAAGATGCAGGTCTATGCCATGTCGGCATGGCGCAATGAAAATGTTCCCCACGGTGCACTCGGGCCATCCGGTGAAGTGATCCCGCAAAATATCATCTCCAAGGCACCATCGGCGGAGCTGCGCGAGAACCAGACCGATCAGGACAGCCTGCCGCCCTATCCGGTGCTGGACGATATTCTGGAATGTCTGGTCGAAAACGAGATGAGCAATGCTGAAATTGCCGCTCGCGGTCATCCGTTAGAGACTGTGCAACGCATCGAGCATCTGCTTTATCTGGCTGAATACAAGCGGCGACAATCGGCACCGGGCGTAAAAATCACCAAGAAGAACTTTGGACGTGATCGCCGTTACCCGATTACCAATCGTTTCCGCGACCGCTGAAAGACATAAAAAATGACTGTTACCGTTCGTTTTGCCCCGTCGCCGACGGGCTATATTCATATCGGCAATACGCGAACCGCTCTGTCCAACTGGCTTTATGCGCAAAAGAACAACGGCAATTTCATCCTGCGCTATGACGATACCGACGTCGAGCGGTCGCGCGATGAATATGCCAAGGCCATCGCGGTTGATCTTGAATGGCTTGGCATCCGTCCCGACCGGGTTGAATATCAGTCCAAGCGCTTTGATATTTATGCCAGGGCCGTTGAAAAGCTGAAACAGGCAGGGCTGCTTTATGCCTGCTATGAGAGCGCCGATGAACTCGAACGTCGCCGCAAGCTCAGGCTGGCCCGTCGTTTGCC
The DNA here is from genome assembly GCF_039545455.1 of Brucella sp. BE17. Taxonomy (NCBI): domain Bacteria; kingdom Pseudomonadati; phylum Pseudomonadota; class Alphaproteobacteria; order Hyphomicrobiales; family Brucellaceae; genus Brucella; species Brucella sp. BE17. The sequence goes on from NZ_CP154467.1 coordinate 628,118, forward strand.
ACCGGTCTATGGCCGTGAGGCACTAAAGCTCACCGATGCCGAAAAAGCGGCATTTGAAGCCGAAGGCCGCAAGCCGCACTGGCGTTTCCTTCTGCCGAACTTTGCAAGCGATCCTTTCGTCACTGAGCGCACAGAAGTCCATTGGGACGATCTGGTACGCGGACCGCAAGTGGTTGATCTGGCATCAATGTCCGATCCGGTGCTGCTTCGTGAAGACGGAACTTATCTCTACACCTTGCCTTCGGTCGTGGATGATATCGATATGGGCGTCACCCATATTATTCGCGGCGACGACCACGTTACCAATACCGGCGTGCAGATGGCGATTTTTCGTGCGCTCGGTGCGCAAGCTCCTGCTTTCGGCCACCACAATCTGCTCACCACCACGACCGGCGAAGGGCTGTCCAAGCGCACGGGTGCGCTTTCAGTAGGCTCGCTACGCGAGAACGGTTATGAGCCGATGGCGGTGGCGTCACTCGCCGTGCTGATTGGTACGTCGGAAAATGTTTCCGCAGCCTCCACCATGGAAGCCTTGGCCGAGCATTTCAGTCTCGCATCGATCACGAAGTCGGCGGCCAAATTCGACCCTTCGGAACTGGACACACTCAACCGTTCGCTTCTACACGAGATGACTTTTGAGAGCGCCAAACCGCGTCTTGAGGCGTTGGGGATCATGGGCGAAAAAACGGAAGCTTTCTGGCTTGCCGTGCGCGGTAATCTCGATCATTTCAACGATGTGCAGCACTGGTGGCAGGTCGTAAGCGGTGATTTGTCAGAACTGCCGGAGCTTTCCGAGGAAGACCGCGCCTTTGTGCAAGATGCTTTCACACTGTTGCCGGACGGTCCTTGGGATCGTGACACATGGAAACAATGGACAGATGCCGCAAAAGCGCAGAGCGGTCGCAAGGGCAAGGGCCTGTTCATGCCGCTGCGTCTTGCGCTGACAGGACAGGCGCATGGCCCGGAGCTAGCCGATCTTCTGGTCTTGATGGGGCCGGAAAAGGTTCAAAGCCGCAAGCCCTGAACTATCGACGAACTAAAAAAGCGGGCATGGTGTGAACCGTGCCCGCTTTTTTCATGTGTTGAAAACGGATTATTTGTGCTGCTTTGCCGTGGTCGCCGGTGCTTCTCCCGCGCGCTGCAGCGCTTCGACCACGGCCAGCGCCGTCATATTGACCACGCCACGCGAAGTAACGGACGGTGTGAGAATATGCGCGGGACGGGCCGCACCCAGCAGGATCGGGCCGACATGCAGCGCATCGGTGACGCTTTTAACCACATTAAGCGTGATGTTGGCGGCATCGAGGTTTGGGAACACCAGAAGATTGGCTTCGCCCTTCAGGCGTGAATTCGGAAACACACGATCGCGCATGGCCTGCGAAAGGGCTGAATCACCATGCATTTCGCCGTCCGATTCAAGGTCCGGGGCTTTTTCGGCCAGAAGGGCAGCAGCTTTGCGCATTTTTTCCGCGCTTGCACTTTCCTTGGAGCCAAAATTGGAATGCGACACCAGCGCCACTTTCGGCACGATGCCGAAACGGTCGATTTCCCTGGCTGCAAGAATGGCGATTTCCGAAATCTCATCTGGGGCCGGATCGACATTGACATAGGTATCGGTCAAAAACAGTGCACCGCGCTGCGAAATCAAAAGGCTCAGCGCGGAATAATCATGAATGCCCGGCACCTTGCCGATGATCTGTCCGACAACGCGCAAGTGACGCTCGAAACGACCTTCCAGACCGCAGATCATGGCGTCCGCCTCGTCACGCATGACGGCAAGGGCGGCAATGGCCGTTGAATTGGTACGCACGATGGTGCGTGCCGCTTCCGGCGTAATACCCTGACGGCCTGTGAGCGACAGATAAAGATCGACATAATCGCGATAGCGCGGATCGTCTTCGGGGTTGATCAGCTCAAAATCCACACCGGCGCGGATTTTCAAGCCATAACGGCGCAGTCTTGTATCCACGACCTGGGGACGGCCAACAAGAATGGGAGACGCGATGCCTTCCTCGACCACCACCTGTGCGGCGCGCAGCACGCGTTCGTCTTCACCATCGGAATAGATGACGCGCTTAGGCTTTTCCTGCGCGCGGGCGGCGGCAAAGACCGGCTTCATGATGAGGCCGGAGCGGAAAACGAAACGGTTGAGCCTGTCGAGATAGGCCTCCATGTCCTCGATCGGGCGCGTGGCGACGCCTGTTTCCATGGCGGCCTTTGCAACGGCTGGCGCAATGCGCAGAATCAGTCGCTGATCGAACGGGGAAGGGATGATATAATCCGGGCCAAAGGTGGGCGTGTCGCCGGAATAGGCGCGGGCAGCAACATCGGACGGCTCCTCACGCGCAAGTCCCGCAATGGCGCGAACAGCGGCCAGCTTCATCTCTTCATTGATCGCGGTCGCACCGACATCCAGCGCACCGCGGAAAATGTGCGGGAAGCACAAAACATTGTTGACCTGGTTGGGGTAATCCGAACGTCCAGTGCAGATCATCGCGTCAGCGCGCGCGCTGCGCGCTTCTTCCGGCATGATTTCGGGCTTGGGATTGGCCAGCGCCATGATCAGCGGCTTTTCGGCCATCTGTTTGAGAAGTTCAGGTTTGAGCACACCCGCCGCCGAAAGACCGAGGAAGACATCCGCGCCGCCAATGACTTCGGCAAGTGTGCGGGCATCGGTCTTTTGCGCGTAAACTTCCTTCCAGCGGTCCATCAGCGTGTTGCGACCATCATAGACCACGCCTTCAATGTCGCAGACCCAGATGTTTTCGCGTTTTGCACCCAGATTGACCAAAAGATTGAGGCAGGCAAGCGCTGCCGCACCCGCACCGGACGTCACGATCTTTGCGTCCGTGATGCTTTTTCCGGCCAGTTCAAGGCCATTCAATACAGCGGCTGCGACGATGATTGCGGTACCATGCTGGTCATCGTGGAAAACCGGAATATTCATCTTGGCGCGAAGCTGTTCCTCGACATCGAAACATTCGGGCGCCTTGATATCTTCCAGATTGATGCCGCCAAAGGTCGGCTCGAGTGCTGCCACCACATCGACGATATGGTTGATGTCATGCGCCTCGATTTCAATGTCGAATACATCGATATCGGCAAATTTCTTGAAAAGGACCGCCTTGCCTTCCATCACCGGCTTGGATGCGAGTGCGCCGATATTGCCAAGGCCCAGAACCGCGGTGCCGTTGGAAACCACGGCCACGAGATTGCCGCGCGCCGTATAGTCGGCTGCAAGTGCGGGATCGTCCTGAATGGCAAGGCAGGGAGCAGCAACCCCCGGCGAATAGGCAAGCGCGAGATCGCGCTGGTTGCCGAGCGGCTTGGTTGCCTGAATTTCCAGCTTTCCCGGCTTCGGATAGCGGTGGAAGAAGAGTGCTGCCTCGTCGAAATCCGAGAGTGCAGGCGTGGTAGTCTTTTTCTTGGTCATAATCGCATCGCTTTCCGGTTATTCTCGCCGCAGCAAACTGTGGCGGACAGAAGGTGCAGGGAAGAGTACCGGGCCTTCGGCCTTGTACTTCTAATCGAAGTTGTCAGGATTCTGTAGACCCATTTTGTAAAATGAGTTTATCCCTGTGATGTTAAAATGAGATGTTAAAAGCGCTTTTACAGCCGCTGCCATCATGGTGAAACTAGAAAGGAGGGGGTCCATAACCTGATGCGCTTGCATTCATCCGGCGGCCCTGAAAACCCGAATCCACGGCTTCATCCTCTTTTGTTTGAGCAATGATGACATGCCACCAAGAAGCATATGCAATCAACCGGTTTCTGCGCGATTTCACGTCAACGTGCTGAAATGTCCATCGTTTCGCTTCTCCCAAGAAAATGCGTCGTCTGAACAGAAGGCGACGCCCATGCTTCAGCAAACCGTCATATGGCTGTGACAAGAATCGGGTTTTGTCGCCTTCATTCGGGATTACCCGGTTTGCTGGTCCATTTTGAGGGACAATCAAATGAGCACCGATCCGACGCAGGCAAAGAAGTTCCGGACGCTCTTTATTTCCGATGTTCATCTGGGGTCAAAGGCGGCACAGGCCGATCTGCTGCTGGATTTTCTGCGCCATCACGAGGCCGAGACGATCTATCTGGTCGGTGATATCGTCGATGGCTGGCGATTGCGCCGTAGCTGGCACTGGCCGCAGGAACATAATGACGTGGTGCAAAAGCTTTTGCGCCAGAGCCGCAAGGGCGCAACCATTATTTATATTGCGGGCAATCACGACGAGTTTTTGCGCAATTTTCAGGGTACGCATTTTGGTGGCATTGAAGTAATGAACCGTGCCATCCATGAAACCGCTGATGGTCGAAAATTTCTGGTCATCCACGGTGACCAGTTTGATGTGGTGGTTCGCAATGCGCGTTTCATCGCTTATCTGGGCGACTGGGCCTATGATACGGCCATCTGGATCAACACGGTCATGAGCCGTGTGCGTGCCTATTTCGGGCTGCGCTACTGGTCGTTTTCGGCCTGGGCGAAATTCCGTGTGAAAAAGGCGGTCAATTTTATCGGTCAGTTTGAAGATGTGGTCTCGGAAGAGGCCAAGCGCATCGGTGTCGATGGCGTCATCTGTGGTCATATTCATCACGCCACCATCGAGATGATGAACGATGTCGAATATATCAATACCGGCGACTGGGTTGAGAGTTGCACTGCGGTCGTCGAGCATTTCGATGGACGTATGGAGCTTCTTGATTGGACGCATATGCGTGATAGCAGCCCGATCTCCGGCAAAAAGCGCCCCAGTAGTCATGAGGCAGATGAAGGCACAATCATTCAACTGCCGCGTCCGGCGCGCGAAGTCGCAAAGGTCAGTTGATGAAGAAAATCGTCATCATCAGCGATGCTTGGCATCCTCAGGTCAACGGCGTTGTGCGAACCCTGACCAAATGCCAGGAAATGATGCTGGCCCGTGGCTATGCCGTCGAAATCGTTTCGCCGCTCGATTATCGCTCTGCTCCATGCCCGACTTATCCGGAAATAAGGTTGGCGCTGACAACACCATGGGCGTTTAAGCGTAGACTTGTAGCGCTTAAACCCGATTACATCCACATTGCGACTGAAGGTCCACTCGGCATCATGGCGCGGCGTGCCTGCATGAAATTGGGCTGGCGTTTCACGACGAGCTTTCATACCCGTTTTGCGGAATATGTCGCAGAACGAGTTCCAGTTCCCTTAAGCTGGACCTATGGCTTTCTGCGACGCTTTCATAACGCCGCGACACACACACTGGTGCCAACGCAATCTATTATGGACGACTTGAAAGAGCGCGGTTTTACCGGACTTGATTTGTGGACACGAGGAGTTGATCGCTCTGTGTTTTATCCACGGCCAGATATCGCACCCCAGCAAGAGGAGCCGGTTTTTATTTGCGTTGGGCGTGTGGCATCAGAAAAGAACCTACCAGCGTTTCTCGATCTCAAGCTGCCGGGCAAAAAACTCATCGTGGGTGACGGGCCTGCGCTCAATGAGCTGAAATTGCGTTACCCGGATGTCTTGTTCGTCGGTAAACGCGAAGGTGAAGCGCTGGCAAAAACCTATGCGAGCGCTGATGTCTTTGTGTTTCCAAGCCGTACCGACACATTCGGCCTTGTGTTGCTGGAAGCAATTTCATCAGGACTGCCGGTTGCAGCATTTCCGGTTCCTGGCTCAAAGGACGTTGTGGGGGCAACCGGCGCCGGCGTCCTTTCCGAGGATTTGCAAGCCGCCTGTCTGGAAGCGCTCGCGATGGAAAAATTCGATCCGGAAGAAGTGCTCAAGCCTTTTACCTGGGATGCCTGCGCCGATATTTTTGAAGATGCGCTGATGTCGGTCAATGGCACAAGCCATGAAGCCGACTACGCGGTAACTCAACCCCAGACGGTTGCTTCCGGCGGATAGACGAGTGCGCCCTCATAACGAAGTCCCGGCTCGCGGTCCTGTGCTAAAAGGAGTGGGCCATCGAGATCGACTACCGCCGCATTTTGCGCGAGAAGCACCGCTGGTGCCATGCCAAGCGATGTGCCCACCATACAGCCGACCATGATTTGAAGCCCCAGTTTCAACGCCTTATCACGCATGATGAGGCCTTCGGTCAGTCCGCCCGCCTTGTCGAGTTTGATGTTGACTGCATCGTAGCGGTCAACGAGGTCTTCCAGACCTTGGGCCGTATGCACGCTTTCATCGGCGCAAATCATGACGGACCGCTCGATATGGCGCAAAATATCATCATTTCCCGCAGGCAGTGGCTGTTCGATGAGAATGACACCCGCATGTGCAGCAGCGTGAATGTTTTCAGCGATGTTCGCATTATTCCAGCCCTCATTGGCATCAATGATGATCCGGCTCTTGGGCGCTGCAGCTGCGACAGCCTGAATGCGCGCAATATCGCTGTCGCTACCCATTTTCACCTTGATCAGCGGATAATGCGCGACTTTCGCCGTCGCTTCGGCCATTTCCTGCGGTGTTCCCAGTGAAACCGTGATGGCTGTTTGAAGGGGGTGCGGTTTGATGGACAGTTGATCTGCAACGCGTCTGCCGGTGGACTTGGCTTCCAGATCCCAAAGAGCGCAGTCGACGGCATTGCGCGCAGCACCGGCTGCCATGAGGCGCTGGATGTCCAGTCGTGTGGCACCATTCTCGATTTTCTTGCGCATTGATTCGATGGCTTCAACGACACTTTCAAGGCTCTCGCCATAGCGCGCATAGGGCACGCATTCGCCGCGCCCGACCAGGGTTCCATTGCTGACTGAACACACAACCACAGCCGCTTCGGTTTTTGACCCTCTTGAAATTGTGAATTTACCCGCAATGGGATAGCGTTCTACGGCAAGGTTTAAGCTAAAGTGCATGAGGAGAGCCCTTTGGAACGCAGTATTTCGGTCGGCAAGCGACTCATATAATATCAAGGCTTGAGAGGCTAACGCATCGTGCCTTGAAAATCTTTAATCGCCACATGGGCTTAACCAAGGACAGATCATTTTTATGCATCTATACTTGGTATAAGAGGTAAGCTATTTTGACCGACACCGACGATAAAGCAAGAAGCGCTGCCGATGAAACGCCAAAGATCGATGTGAGCGAGCAGGATGGCACGCGCCTGGTCCGCTTGAGCGGTCGTTGGGTGTCGCAAAGCGTACACCTCGTCGATGACAAGATGCGCGATCTGGAGAAAAGTGTCGGCAAACAGCCGATCACTCTTGAAGCGTCCAATATTTCCGGCCTCGACACTGCGGGCGCATGGCTTATCGAACGCCTTCGTCAACGCGGTTCGGATGAGAAGGCCGAAAACAGTGCCGAAAATGGCAGAGGCGTCGAGCTTAACGGCATACGTGAAACCTGGTTGCCGCTGATGGATGAAGTGGCTGGTGCTGTTGAACGTGTAATCGACGTGCCTCAGCCCAAAAAACCGTTTTTTGTGATTGCCTTGCTTTCAGCCCTTGGCCGTGGCGTTTTCTCGGTTTTCGATGACTTCAAGATGTCGATGCATATTCTGGGGGCAACCATCCGTGGCGCGCAGCTCAAATATGGACGCGGTGGCGGCATCCCGATTGCAGCCGTCGTCACGCAAATGGACCGCATGGGTGTGGGTGCAATCCCGATTATTATTCTGATGTCGACGATTGTCGGTGCGATCATTGCGCAGCAGGGCGCTTTCCAGTTGCGCTATTTTGGTGCCGAAATCTTTGTGGTCGATCTGGTCGGTATTCTTGTGCTGCGTGAACTGGGCGTGCTTTTGACCGCGATCATGATTGCCGGTCGATCCGGCAGTGCAATTACCGCGGAAATAGGATCGATGAAAATGCGTGAGGAAACCGACGCATTGACAGTGATTGGCCTTAATCCGGTTGGTGTTCTGGTGTTTCCGCGTCTCGTTGCACTGGTGATCATCCTGCCGCTTTTGACCATCATTTCCAATCTGGCGGCCTTGATCGGGGCGGCAGGGGTTGCGTGGTTCTATTCCAATATTTCACCAGAGGCCTTCATCAGCCGATTACATGATGCAGTGGCGCTCAATACCTATTTTGCCGGTCTTATAAAGGCGCCGTTCATGGCGATGATCATCGGCATTCTTGCGTCCGTGGAGGGCATGAAAGTCGGTGGCAGTGCAGAATCGCTTGGGCGGCGGGTAACAGCATCGGTGGTGAAGGCTATTTTCGTGGTGATCGTGGTCGATGGCATGTTTGCCATGTTCTATGCGGCGATTAATTTCTAAAAGGGACGGAAGACTTATTTTTCTGGGCTATTTGGGACACAGCTGCACATAAAACTGGTGGTAGTTGATACTCAACGGTTCAGTCGGACACTTCATTCAGATAAAGAGAATACATGGAAAACGGCAGTGCGCCCGAAGCGCAACCGCAAAATGATGAGAATTCCAAGACGGCTGCTCCGATAATATCGGTGCGCGACGTGACGGTTTCGTTTGGCGCATCGACTGTTCTCGACAAGCTGTCGCTCGATATCTACAAGGGCGAGGTTCTAGGTTTCATTGGCCCTTCTGGCTCGGGTAAATCCGTTCTGATGCGGACCATCCTCGGACTGAACAAGAAGCAATCGGGTGAAATCGAAATCCTTGGCCGCAATATCGACCGTCTCAATGAGGTGGAAAAAATGGCAATCGATATGCGCATGGGCGTTCTTTTCCAGCACGGTGCCTTGTTTTCAGCCTTGAATGTTCTTGAGAATATTCAAGTGCCGATGCGCGAATATCTCGATCTTTCGCCAAAACTTATGGATGAACTGGCGCGACTGAAGATTGATCTTGTAGGACTCAAACCGGATACGGCAGAAAAATTTCCGTCTGAGCTTTCCGGTGGCATGATCAAGCGCGCGGCATTGGCGCGTGCTTTGGCTCTTGATCCGGATATCGTGTTTCTCGACGAGCCGACATCGGGCCTCGATCCTATCGGGGCGGCCGAGTTTGACGAGTTGATTGCCAATCTTCGTGATACGATGGGATTGACCGTCTATATGGTGACCCATGATCTTGACAGTCTTTTTGCCATCTGTGACCGCATTGCGGTGCTTGGGAACAAGAAAGTTCTGGTCAGCGGCACGATTGAAGACATGCTGCATGTAGACGACCCTTGGGTTAAATCCTATTTTCGTGGTAAGCGTGCGCGCCAGATCGATCCTTCGGCGCCAACGAGGCGGCGGCCACAAGACCGCTCGCAGACTGGGTAGGACATGGAAACAAGAGCGAATTACGTAATGGTTGGGGTTTTTACGCTGATCGTCAGCCTATTGGCTTTCGGTTTTGTGTACTGGATTGCGCGTTTCGGTGAAGCACGCGATTCAATCCCCCTCGATGTACGCATTCCCGGTTCCGTGACCGGCCTGACAATAGGCAGTCAGGTTTTGTTCAATGGTATCAAGGTTGGTGACGTGCGCCGCCTGCATCTGGATGAAACCAACCCCGGAATGGTAATTGTGCAGACACGGGTCAATGGCAGCACACCGATCACCCGCTCGACGGCCGCAACTCTTGGCTTTCAGGGCCTCACGGGCCAAGCCTATATCGAATTGAAGGGTGGCCGTCTCGATGAGCCAAATCTGCTGACGGAAGCGGTGAAGGAAGACACTGTGGCTCGTATTGATGCTGACCCGTCTGCCGTCAACAATCTGCTGGCAACAGCGCAGGATATTTTTGCACGTGCCAATAGCGTGATCGGCGAGTTGGAGGGGTTTGTGAAAGATGCGCGGGGACCGCTGGCCGATACGATCAACAATACGAAAACCTTTACCGATGCGCTGGCCAAGAATGCCGACGTGATCGAGGAACTGGGTTCCAACACCGGCAATATCAATAAGATTGTTACAGATGCAAAAGACATGATGGCGCGTCTCAATGCGGCGTCGGTGCGTGTTGATAGCATTCTGGAAAAGACCGACAATCTGCTATCTTCTGATGATAAGGATGGGGTGGTAGCGCAAGCCAAGGCGACGCTTGAATCCATTCGTCAAACCTCGACCAATCTCGACAAGCGGCTGGCACCGATCGCCGATAATCTGCAACGCTTTTCGGGGCAGGGCCTTCGGGATGTGCAATCTGTTGTCGTTGACAGCCGTCGTTCGATACAGCGTATCGAACAGGCCATTACCGATCTTGAACGCAACCCGCAGCGCCTGATTTTCGGCGGACAGGGCAATGTACCCCAGTATAATGGAAGGACGCGTCATTGATTTCACAAATCGATTCTGCTGAGGTGAAATCGTCTCGAGCGCGTCCGTTTGCGGGGGCTGCTTCGCTCTTGATGGCTGCTGTTCTTGCTGGCTGCGGTACGACCCCGCTCGATACATTCAATCTGTCGGCACCCCAACCGGCTGTTTCGTCACCGAGCCGCAAGAACCTGCAGTTGCTTGTGCCGACACCGAGCGCACTCAAAGCACTCGACAGCGAGAACATTGTTGTCAGTTCGGCACCCGGCTCGATCGAATATCTCAAGGGCGCGCAATGGGGCGACAGGCTGACCAATATCGTTCAGTCCCGTCTCGTGCAAGCTTACGAGAATACAGGTGCGTTCGGCGGTATCGGTCGGCCTGGTGATGGCCTTGCCATCAACTACCAGATTTTGACCGATCTTCGGATGTTTGGTGTTCAGGCTTATGGTTCGCCAAAAAGCGCCGTTGTTGAATTGACGGTGAGGCTGATGAACGACAAGACGGGTGATATTCGTGCTACGCGTGTTTTCCGCAGCGCTGTCCCGGTCAGCGGCGGAGCCAATGCGGATTACGTCAAGGCGCTTGATGCAGCCTTCGACCGCACTGTCAGCGAAATCGTAAGCTGGACAGTCGCGGCACTCTGATATGCATAGGGAACCTATTTGATTATCGATTGTTTGAGAACGTCGATAACGCAGGAACCGATGTCATCAATGGAGTGTATTGCAAACGCTTGGTCGTAATAACCAGACGTGTCGTGGTTGATTCCTATGTCTCGATTGATCATGGCTTGCAAAGCATCGAGTAGCGTTTAATTTCTGTATTCAACCAACAAAAAACGGCCCGAAGGCCGTTTTTTTAAGGCTGCTGCTTTGGTTAGCGCAGGCGTCCACTTGCGTGTGCCAGCATAGTGTAGACCTTGCCCGTATCGGATGTCAGATAGGTCTGCGTAATCATGTTGTCGCGGTCATTACGGGCCACGTCTTCCAGCAAGCGCTGGAAATCGTCCATGTAACGGTCGACGGCGCGGCGAAACTCGCCATCCGACTGATATTTGCGCTTGATATCATCGAAGGTTTGCTGACCCTTCAGCGTGTAGAGGCGTCGCGTGAAGACATTGCGCTCGCCTCCGCGATAACGCTCCCACAGTTCGAGCGATGCTTCATGATCGATGGCGCGTGCTATATCGACCGACAGCGAGTTGAGCGATTCCACCACATGACTTGGCGAACGCGGTGCAACGGTGGACTTCGCCTTGGGCTGTGCCGCTTCTTCTTCCTCGCGAGACGCACGGGCGAGAAGGTCGGACACCCAGCCGCGCGGCTTTTCTACCGGTGCGACGTCGGCGGCAGGCGCGAGCTGCACTTTTGATGCTCCCTGGGGTGTCTCAGTCGGGCGTGGACGCGAAGCCGCGTCAGCTTTAACGGCAACCGGAGCTGCAGGGGCAGGCGCTATGGGAGCCCTCACCGGTGCCGGGCGCTGCGCACTCATCGCAGGCCGGGAAACGGGGCGATCGGCATGGCTTTCGCCGACATCGATCAGGCGACCAGACTTGTTGACGATCTCCGCCAGTTCCTTGAGCGCATTGATCTGCTCACTCACTGCCTTGCGCATCGCCGAAGTGGTTTCCTTCGCCTCGCTCGGCATATCGAGAACACCGCGCTTCAGCTCGCCACGCGTTGCGTCGAGTTCGGTGCGGATTTCGCTGGCGGTACGGCGGATTTCTTCGGTTGCGGTCGAGAATTTCTGCGCCGCCTGTTCGACGATTTCCGATACGCTTTCGCGCATTTTTTCAGCGGAAGACCGTGTCTGGCCTTCTGCACGCTGAAAAGCGGTGCTGACGAGGCTTTCGAACGACTTCATGAGCTTTTCGACGCTTTCCGACTTTTCGACGAGACCGGAAGCCAGCTTGTCGAGCGCGACCTGGCGATCTGAAAGGGTGCTGACAAGGCCGTTCTGTGCCGAATTGATCATGTCGGAGGCGGAGGAAAGCACCTTGCCATGGTCCTCGAAACGACCCGCGATATCCGCAATCTGCGTTAGCGTATTGTCGGAAAGACTGCGCAGGACACCCATATTGGTATCCATAAGACCGGTCGATGTTTGGAACATCTGCGCCGCACGATTGGCGTTTTCGACGAAATGCGATGTCGTATCGACCAGACGGCCATCGATATCGGTCAGATTGCGGGTTGCTGCATCAATGAGCTTACCCAACTCGCCATTGGATGTGGCAAGACGATCGATCAGTTCACCGACATTTTCGGAAAGCCCTGATTTCGCCTCTTGGACGGCGGCAATGGTTTCAGCAGTGCGGCTTGCCAATGCATTGACAAGGGCTGCGTTTTCCGTGCGCAAACGATCCGTTGCGGCATGGGTCGCATCTTCCAGCTGCTGCGCCAGACCGCGTCCGCTATCAGAGAGGCGTTCGACAAGCGGACCTGCAATATCGTTGAGGATATTGGTGATGTCCTGCGAGCGTGCGGCGAGAACGACGTTGAGTTCGCGAGTGCGTTCTTCAAGGGTAACAGCGGTTGTATCGGTCACCTTTGCAATACGCGCTTCGACAGACCCCAGTTCCATCGTGATGCGCGAACCGATATCGCCAAGCCGCGTTGCTATGGCGTCTGCCCGCTCGGTAAGGCGCGTTTCGGTGCCGGCCAGATTGTCGGCAACACTGGTGGAGAAGGCCTCGCTGTGATTGGCCAGTGTCTGGCTGGTCTCGGTGGCAGTCTGGGAAATGCGCGTTTCGATGGCGCTCAGTTCACTGGTGAGACGGCCTTCAATGTCGCCGAGACGACCGGCAATCGTGTCGGCACGTTCGCCGAGACGCGCTTCGGTGCCGGAAAGATTATCAATGAGGCGAGCACTGAAGCTTTCGCCGAAACCGTCAAGGGCTTCGCCGGCTTTCGCGGCTTCTGATGACAAGGTGCTGGCAGCTTCACCGATCTTCTCACGCAGCGATGTTGCGACGACAACAGCACTTTGTTCCAGAGTACGGCGAACATTGTCGACGCCCAGCGAAAGTGCCTTTTCCATCGTCTGCGTGCGCTCAATGATGACATCGCTCTGCCCTTCGAAGGCCTGCTCAAGCGTTGAGGCGCTTTCTGTGATGGCACTGCGCAGGTTGTTGGTACGCTGCTCAAGCATGTTGCCATGGTCCTGCAGCGACTGATGAAGTGATGTGGTGCTGTCCACGATGGTCGAGCGGATTTCAGAGGCGCGCGTTTCAACGGAACGCTCATGACCTTCGAGCATATCCGTAAGCATGTCACGATTGTCTTTGAGGACCGCGTTAAGACCGCTGGCGCTTTGCTCTACGTGATGGATATGTTCGCCAAGCGTAGCCTCGAAAGCTTCGCGACCAGCCGTAATTGAGTGACCGAAAGCAGCAGTCCGCTCGTCCAGAACGCGGGCCAACGTATCCTGATTTTCAGCAATGAGGGATTTGAGCGCGTCGGCCTTTTCATCGAAAGTGCGTGCAAGAACATCGCGGTTTTCATTGAAATTTTCGCGCATTGCAATCGCACGCTCATCCATGAGCTGAGAAAGCGTTTCCTGATTTCCCCGGATGATCTCGTGTAGGCCCGCGGCCCGTTCCTGAAGCGAACGGGAATGATCGGTAAAGCGCTCGTCCAGAAGTGCCGTATGATCTGCCATGGCCTGCTGAAGGGCGTGCGTGCGCTCAGACAAAATGGATGCATGGCTGTCAACAACGGAACTCATTGCCGACGCACTTGCATCAACGGCGTTTCGGATGTCGGTGCTATGGGCGGCAAGCGTATCTGAATGGCCACGGATGATCGCCGAAACGCGTTCAGTTTCGCCTTCCAGAGATGCGGCAACGATATCACTACTTTCCGTGATCTTGGTGGAAAAGGCTGCCGTTTTTTCATCAAGAAGCGTACTCAGGGACTGGCCAACCGTTGCCAGATTGTCAGCGATCCTGTCCTTTGTTTCGCTGATAACCGTGCTCAGTGATGCACGACCGCCCGAGAAAGTTTCGGCAATTTCACGGGTGCGGGCAATCAGATTTTCGTTAATCTGACGCGACCGCGTTTCAAGTGCGGCGTTAAGTTTTTCAGTGCTGCTGTCTAGCGCCTGCGCACGTGCCTCGAATTCGGTGACGAGTGCGTGGCTGCGTTCATCAAGCGAGCCTTGCAGATTGGCAAGACGCATGTCGAATTTACTGACCATGCTTTCTGTCGCATTGCCGAACAAGCCGGAAATGGAGGCGGCGCGTTCATCGAGCGCTTCGGAGACATGTTGCGTTGTAGAGCGAGACAGCTCATCAAGCTCCGCGATACGGGTATCAAGCAAATTGGCGAAAGATTCGCCAGAATTGTTAATGCGTAAACTGATGTCATCACTGCGCGTTTCGATAGCCTTGGCAATCGACAATCCGCTCTCGGTCAACTGGCCGATCAGACGTTCACCCGATTCATCGAGCACACCGCCGAGCTGCTGCGAGGCGGAAAGAACGTTGTCGCGAATGATGTTGGAAGCGCTCGAGAGCTCTTCTTTCAGCTGTTCGTGCGCGCCGGAGATCGAGAAACGCACGCGTTCAGCATGGCTCACGACCGCTTCACGCTCATTACCCAATTCAACTACTAGCGAGCGGATACGGCCTTCATTCTCGCTGTAAACGCGCTCGAGCTGATGAACTTCCGACTGAACGAGCGTTTCCAGTTCCGCTGCACGGGCCAGCGTGCGTTCAATGCCCTCGTTCATGGCAGACACTTCGCGGCGTACCGCCTGGCCGATCGATGAAACGCGGTCGCCTGACACGGATTCAGGCTGCAAGAGCTTGAATGCAGCATCCGACATAGCGCGCGCGGCGCTATGCATTTCTTGCGCGCGCTTTACCAGATATGCGAAGCCCCAGAACATAGCGACCGGCAGCACAACGCCAGCGGCAACGCCGATACCCGCGGGCGACGTGAAGAAATCGGTGGCAGCACCAGTGCTGGAAAAGACGTCAGGATCAATGGCCTTGCTGATAGCCACGCCGCCTGCCGCCCATAGCAAGCTGAGCGCTGTCGTCGTCCAGTACAGTTTGGAGGAGCGCTCAGTAACCCGTCGCGGTGCGGCAGCGATGATGCGATCATTGCGTGAATCGTCGTTGGCAGGCGTACGCTGGGCAGATGCGGAATTGCTGATGACTGGTGCGGATTCTTTTGGCTGGATGACGGCTTCTGATGTCTCCTGCGGGGCGGCGGCCTGATCTTTCTCAACTGCCGGTTTGGCGGCATTGATTGCGGGCGGCACAGGAGGTGCAGCAGGCGTTGCAATAACGGAAGCGGTGGCAATTTGCGGTTCGCTTCTTGGCTTTACCGGCGTCGTTGCGACTGGGGGTGGTGTAGATTGATGCCGCTGTTCGGCCACGAGTTCCTCAGCGGCACGCGAAATCTGCTGTTCCAGATTATTGACCGACTCATCGTCGTCCAGTGTATCCAGTTCAAGATCAATAACGATTTCGTCGTCGAAATCGATGCCGAGTGCCTGTTCCAGAGCCTGTTCAACCTCAAGGTCGAGACTCTGTGCCTTGGATTTTGAAGCCATCGCTTTGCCTACCTCGTACTCATTACTGTGACGGCCGGACCTTCTTAAAGAGCCGTTACCAAACCATCTCCGCCAATTTGCATCGTAACGGTTATGCCGTGTTAAGGAAATAGGCGTATTTTGCCACCACCTAAAACTTTAAATATAAGGTTAACGGAAAACCCCGAAGCCTACATAATACCCCTAAAACCGGCTTGTTCGTACCGTTCGTCACTGTGTGTAAACCGGAGGAACCGAATTCCGGTCCTTCATCACCCACGGTAAATTGGTTAATAAAAAAGCACTTTATACGAGAGGTGGATAATTTTCTACAACCTGTTCATGCCTACCGTTGACAGCCAATTGAAAAGTGTTCCATCCCTGATGCAATATTATTTGCCCGGATTTATCGGACGGCAAGAGCAGTTTTTGCATCAAACCCGTTATATCTATTTGCCATCCGCTTGAAACGGCATATTGGCGCAGCCTTTCTCAAAGAACATGAAGCGGTTGAAACCGGGGCCAGAAGGCCGTATTTGGCTTGAAAGCGACGATCTGCCGTTATGTGTTGTATCTGTGCGGGTTTTACGGGATGCCGGTATACGTATAGCGGTTTCAAGGAATGGAAATGACAAAAATCATATTTGTCTCCGCCGATGGCGGAAATCACACCGAAGTCGAGGCGGACAATGGTTCGAGCGTAATGGAAGTAGCCATTCGCAACGGCATACCGGGCATCGATGCGGAATGCGGCGGTGCGTGCGCATGTGCTACCTGTCATGTCTATGTCGATGACGAATGGGTTGAGCGCGCAGGGGGCCCTGACCCGATGGAAGAAGACATGCTCGATTTCGCTTATGAGGTCCACCCTGGTTCCAGACTGTCCTGCCAGCTTCGTGTCACTGACGAGCTTGATGGGCTGGTGGTTCGTGTTCCCGAGCGCCAAAACTAGAAGAATGTTTCCCAAAGGTGGGATCCGGTTTTGGGAAGAATTGCGTAAAAACCAAACTTAAAGCGTGTTTCCTGAATTAGAAAATATACAACACGGTTCAAAGGGAGCGATGATGGCAAACCGTGACAGAGCCCGGATAGCAATCGTCGGGGCGGGACCTGTTGCGCTTTACGCAGTTTTTCAACTCGGTCTTTTTGGCTTTCGTTGCCATGTTTTCGATACGCTCGACCAGGCGGGTGGGCAATGTCGTGTTCTCTATCCAGACAAGCCAATCTACGATATTCCGGGCTTTCCGTCGATCATGGCAGAGGAAATCGTCGACCGACTTCTGAAGCAAATTGCGCCTTACGAGCCTGTTTTCCATTTTTCACACGTGGTCCGATCACTGGAGCGGGCTGAAAAGCAGCTTGTTATATCGACAGATCGGGACTTTTCCTTCAAAGCCGATGCAGTGGTTATTGCATCCGGTTTGGGTGCGCTTGAGCAGGACGGGCAAATCAAGCGCCCTGATCCGCTGATCGGTCTAGCGCTTGAACGGGTAGGAAACGCTATTTGCGTCGCGCCGGATTCTTTTGCCACCACGCAAGTGGGTGTCTATGCGATCGGGGATGCTTGTCATTATCCGGGAAAACTGAAGCTGATCGTCTCTGGCTTTCACGAGGCCGCGCTTATGACTCAGGCAATGCGCAAAAAAGCTTAGAACTACGGCAATATCAACGCGCGTTCTTATACATTTTCTCCAGTCTGTAAGTCAGCAGGCGCTCGAAACGATTTTCGAAATTGATCGTCTCGACGCGGTCAAAACGCTGCTGCTCCTTATCATGAGATTCCATGATGCGCTGCGTGACCTTGTCTATGTTCGCGCGCAAGGCCGCGCAATCGGAACGGCTGCGCAGGGCACGAATCTGTCGTTCCATTTCGCTGGCATGGCTGCGGGCAATGACGATATGGCTTTCCTCGTGACGTCGGATATCCTGTGAAAGCGTATCCCAGACCAGTGCCAGTTCCGGCTTCGCCTTACGCCGCTGCGCCCAGCGCGGCAGGGCAATTTTGGCATGAATGTTGACATAGACACCCTGCACCTTACAGGCTTTGCCGGTTGCACGGCCATATTTTACCTTGGCGTCGAATCGAATTTCGGCAGCGCCCGGATGATGCTGGCCGGTTTTCTTCAAGAATGGCCCCTTGTTAGACAACGCCTTGTCGAGTTGCGCTGCGGTCGTACCGTAGATCTTGTAGTATTTATATTGACGGAAGATCGATGCTGCATCCGCCTGTGAGACGGTTAGGGCCAAGACCGCACCCAGAGCCAGAATTCTTTTTCTGAAATTCATATCCGGCACCCCTTTTACACATACCTTCGGCCAAAATCCGGTTCCTGTTTTCAGGATACATGCTTTAACTTGGCACGGAAACGTCAATGGAACTATAACGCTGCTTAAAATCACCATTAGCCAGTTTGGCTTGTCACAGTCTGGTTAGTCATTGGCTACTGATAATAAAGCTACAGGAATACCTTATAATGGCTAAAATCTGGCAACTGGCTCATGGACGGACGCTGGAAATCGGCGAAAATGCGCTGATCATGGGTGTTCTCAACGTCACACCGGATTCGTTCTCCGATGGTGGACATCATGACGATTTGCGTAAAGCGCTGGATGCCGCCGCGAAAATGCTCGAAGAAGGAGCGTCTATTATCGATGTCGGCGGGGAGTCAACTCGACCGGGTGCTGCCGCTGTCGATGGCGAGACGGAAGCCGCGCGTGTCGTGCCGGTTATCGAAGCTTTGGCGAAGCGCTATGATTGCATTCTGTCAGTCGATACCTATCGCGCCTCAACAGCGCGCAAAGCCGTGGCGGCGGGTGCGCATATCGTCAATGACGTCTGGGGACTGCAACGCGAGCCGGATATCGCAAATGTCGCGGCAGCAAGCGGGGCAGGAATCGTTATCATGCATACGACACGCGAGCGTCAGTGTGAGCCGGACCCGATCGCCGATCGATTTGCTTTTCTTGGCCGCTCGCTGGAGATCGCCTTTGAGGCGAAAATCAACGATGCACAAATTGTTCTCGATCCGGGTTTCGGCTTCGGCAATGATCTTGATGAAGACACGGCGCTTCTGGCCCGTATGGGGGAGTTGATGCGTCTCGATTATCCCTGGCTGATTGGCACCTCGCGCAAGCGTTTCATCGGACGAATGACCGACAGACGTGAACCGCTGGCGCGTGATGCAGGAACCGCTGCGACCTCGGTCGCGCTTAGGCTTGCAGGTGCCGACATCTTCCGGGTTCATAATGTCGCTTTTAATAAGGATGCCCTTGCGGTTGCGGATGCTATCCTGCAAGAAACTCATCGCAAAGCTGAATGCATATGAAATTCAGTGAAAACAGGAAGTAAAGCCCGTGTACACGATCCGCATCATGAATTGTGCCTTCTTTGCACATCACGGCGTTTTTGATGAAGAAAACAAGCTAGGCCAGCGGTTCTATGTCGATGCGGTTCTGGATGTGGATTCCGGAAATGCACTCGAAAGCGATGACATAGAAGGGACCGTTCACTACGGGATTGCCTTCAGCGTGATCGAAGACATCATCACCGGCCGCCAGCGCTATCTGATCGAAACGCTGGCGCTGGATGTGGGCAAGGCCTTGTGTGAACGTTTTCCGCAGATCAAACGTTCGGAAATCACGATCCGCAAGCCCAATGCGCCGGTGCCCGGAGTTCTCGACCATGTCGAGGTGACGGTGGTTTATCCCCGGTGACCGCCTTCACCTATCGCGCCTGGCTTGGACTTGGCGGAAATATTGACGATCCTGTCATTTCCATGTCGAAGGCGCTGAACGTGCTAGACGCGCGCGCAGATACGCACATTCAGGCGGTATCTCCAGTCTACCGCACCCCGCCATGGGGCAAGACCGACCAGCCATGGTTTCACAATGCTTGTGCTGAGGTTGAAACGACGCTTGCGCCGCTGCAACTCATTGCCGCTTGTCTTGATATAGAGCAGTCTCTCAAACGTGTGCGGCAGGAACGATGGGGGCCACGCATCATCGATATCGATATTCTGGCGATGGACCAAGTGGATGGAAAAGCAGTCGTCCTTTCCACGCCGCAGCTGGAAATCCCACATCCACGCATGCACGAACGCGCCTTCGTTCTGCTGCCTTTGAGCGACATTGCACCGGATCTGCGAATTTCAGGGCACAGCGTCACGGACTGGCTGAAAGCTATTTCTACAGATAAAATAGAAAAAGCCCGCACGGAT
This sequence comes from Brucella sp. BE17, assembly GCF_039545455.1. Classification (NCBI taxonomy): domain Bacteria; kingdom Pseudomonadati; phylum Pseudomonadota; class Alphaproteobacteria; order Hyphomicrobiales; family Brucellaceae; genus Brucella; species Brucella sp. BE17. The sequence goes on from NZ_CP154467.1 coordinate 648,020, forward strand.
GCGGGCTGGTGGCAAAAATAGGGTGTCGAATTAGTTTCTGGCGATGCTTCCAACAGCTGCGTTGTCGATACGCTTCAAATTCATGCCGATGACTGGAACCAGTTCCTTTTCAACGCGAACGGAAACAGTAACATTCATCGTATTGGGATCGGAGATACGGGCCAGCATGGCACCATTCAACTGCTTGCGGTTGAGGCCGAACACCATCTTGTTTCCGCTGATCGTACCCGAGGTTACATCAAGGCCTTTGCCTTTAGAGCCGTCGTTGAACGCACCGGAGTAACCGGAGCCTACGCGGGTGACGGTCGCTTTCATGGCCTGCGAGAAGACGCCGACCCGGCAGGTGCCGTCGAGCGTCATGCCGACCGCCTTGTCGGGCGTCGTACCAGCCAGATTGCAGACGAATTTCGTGCCCTTGTATTTTCCGGCCACGATCTCGCCCGGGCCTGACCATTTCCCTTCGATTGTCTGGAAAAATTGCTTGTCCTTGTTCACGTCGGCGGCGAGAGCCGGCGCGAGAAAACAAGAAACAGGCAGCAGCGTCATGCAGGCGGCGATGCAATTTTTCATAATCAGCTCTGTTCTGGAATTTGCGTCCTATGCAGACGCTCTTCCTAATCGTTGTGGTTTGGCATGTTACGACCATTGCCGACACACGCATCACGAAAACCAGAATTTCCTGGCTGTGCCGGAAGGACCGATTCCGGTACAGGATTCTGTATCCAATAATCGCTGTGAATGGTTAATGCTTGGTTTGCGACGGCGATTAAGTCAACCGGATTTGCAGATAATTCGCGTTCAGGTGTCGCCTGTCTGCTTTTTTCTAGCCTGTTCATTGCCCTTTTCGTTGCCAATGCGTGTCAAATCGCCAATGAAATCGCTGATACCGGGGCGTTTTTCCGAATTGAATGGAAAAGGGCGCACCACATCCATCGCGGCAATGCCGATCCGTGCTGTCATCAGGCCATTGACTACACCTTCGCCGAGTTTAGCCGAAAGGCGCGACGCGAGGCCCTGACCGACGAGCTGCTGAACAACGCTGTCACTCATGGCGAGTGTTCCGGTAACCGCGAGATGCGCCAGTACGCGCCGCATCAGCCTGATAAAGCCGAGCGTTCCCGGGCGTCCGCCATAAAGCTGCGATAGCCGTCTGATTAGTCGCGCCGCCTCGAAGATTACATAAGCGATGTCGACAAGCGCACGCGGACTGATCGCCGTGACCAGGGATACTCGCTTGGAGGCATGCAGAATGAGCGCGCGCGCCTCACGGTCAAGCGCGCGCAGGATTTCGGTTTCTGCAAGCCTTATGAGATCGCGACCGTCAATGATGTCATTATCGACATCGGCCAGAAGTTTTCGCCCGCGTGCCGTTTCGGGTAGTGTAGCGGCAATCGCGCGCAGTTCATCCACGGCCTTGCGCGCTGCCGTCATGTCGTCATGCTCAGATGCATCGGCTGCGGCTTTTCGCAAATGCTGCACTGAGGCGAGGCGACGCAAGGCAAGCATTTCCCGGATGATGATGGCGATGAAGGCAACGAGTGCTACGAGTGCCACGCCAAGCGCCGTCCAGCCCAGCCAGCCCGCACGATTAAAAAGCGCACGGATCAGGTCTTCGGCCCATATGCCAATGGCAAAAGAGGCAAGAATACCGAGCGCCGATAGTAGTATGTTGCTCAATGACCAGCCCGCGAACAGACCCTTGCGTTCAGGTGCTTCAAAAGCCGGTTCGAGAATTTCCAGCTCCGCCGCCTCATCGTCACTTAACGCAAAGACATCCGGCTCAGGGATTATTGTTTCAAGATTTGTGACAGCGCGCGGACGGCGTGCTGCCTCTTGCGCCGGTGCAGGTTGTTGTTCCTGCTTTCGGTCAATTTTAAAGGCTGCCGGTTTGCGTTTCTGCTCGTCATTCATGCCAGACGATCTCCGATCAGGAACTGAAGCGCACGGTCGAGCCTGATATGCGGCAGCGAAAGGGTTATGCCCTCCGCGGTGCGCTCCAGACGTGGTGGACGAAAGCGGACAAAGCGAATTGGAGGATTATCGGGCGATGTTTTCTGCTCAAATATTACATTCGGATTTCTTGGTAAGTCTCCGGGAAATATAGCTGTTTCCGTTTCTCCGTCAAACAACTCACCATCGATGCGCTCGCCTTTCAGCGGTGTTCCCACAATCACCGGCAGGGTTTCCCCGCTTTGGGTGACGCTCGCTTCGCGGGTGGCGCGTACGGCGGCCATGGCCAGCACTTCGATGCCAGCACCTGAAAAGTCAGCGCGTTCAATGGCGCGCTCGACCAGACGTCTTACGATCACCTGCAAACGGTCGTGGCTTTCATGATGCAGATGGTCGGCCTTTGTAGCGGCCACCAGAATGCGACCGATACGGCGCTGAATGAGCCCCGTCAGGAGGTTGGAACTGCCCGGTCGGAAACATGAGAGAATATCGGTCAATGCGCGTTCCAGATCGTTGACCACGGCACCGCCTGCATTCATCGCCTGCATGGCGTCGATCAGTATGATCTGGCGGTCGAGGCGGGCGATATATTCACGGAAGAATGGTTTGACGACATGGGTCTTATAGGCCTCGTAACGCCGCTCCATCATCGCCGCCAACGTACCGGGGCGGATATCGTCTGGCGCAATGTTGGGCAGCGGCGCGAACGTCAGCGCTGGAGACCCCTCCAGATCGCCGGGCATCAGGAAACGTCCGGGTGGCAAGGTGGAAAGGGCGCGCTCATCGGCCTTTCCGGCGCGCAGATAGGCGGTAAAGCTTTTTGCAAGACGCTGCGCCGTCAGTTCATCAGCTTTCCGCGACGCGTCAACGCTTGCTGCTTCCAAAAGCCATTGTTGCGCAAGATCCTTATGGGTTGGCTCATTGGCGAGCGCAAAGGAAGCGGCACTGAACTCGGTATAGGTTTTCCCAAGGAGGGGCAGGTCGAGAAGCCATTCGCCCGGATAATCAACAATATCGATGGAAATGCGTCCCGGCGAAAGCCAGCGCCCCCAGGCCGAAGCTGTTTCATATTCGATGGTGAGGCGCAATTGAGAAATGGCGCGGGTTGAATCGGGCCAGATATGGTCGTCGATCAGCGCGGAAAGGTGTTCCTCATACTGAAAGCGCGGTACGGCATCGTCGGGTTGCGGCTCTAGAAAAGCGCGGGAAATACGCCCTGACTTATAAGCTTCGAACATCGGCAACCTGCCGCCATGCACGAGATTATGTACCAAAGCGGTGATGAAAACCGTTTTACCAGCGCGAGAAAGCCCGGTAACGCCAAGCCGCAGCGCGGGAGAAAAAAGTGCGGTCGCGCGATCCGCCAAAGTGTCGAGTGCGATCTTCGCCTCATCGCCGATACTTGTAAGCTTTGCCAATGATATCCTCGCCGGATTTAAAGCTGCATGTGCCTATAGATAGGGGGGGCGGGTCTGGCTTGGCAAGAATTCTTGTGTTTATTTCCTTTTACGGCAAAGGGAAACTTTTTAGAACACAACTGCCGAACGCAACTTCGTTAAGTGGTCCATCAACGGAAATTGTGGCAAGCCCGGCAGTTGGAAACCCCGTATGCAAGTGTTGCAGGCTCTGCCCATCGCCACGGTCGCAAAGCCTTAGCGCAAGATCTTCGATACTTGGATTATGGCCCACAAGCATGAGATCGTTTACATCGCCATGCGCGTGGATTGCAGTCAGATAATCGCGGGTGCCACCACTATATATGGTGTCATCGACAATTGTTTCGATTTCTACGCCGAGCCTCTCCAAAAGGCCGTAAGCAGTTTCACGCGTGCGTCTTGAGCCGGAAAGTACCACACGTTTCGGTAATGAACCGACGGCGCGCATGGCAATTGCCAGCGCATCAAGGGATTTATGCCCTTCATCGTCAAGTGGGCGATCATAATCCGTCATTGCGGGCTTTGCCCTTACGGCTTTTGCGTGGCGCAGGAGAAAAATTTGGCTCATATGCATCGGTTCCGTTATTAGACAGTGAAGGATTAACCGCATTATCGGCGATTTTCGCAAGATCTAAGGCGTAACCCGGTATTCTTTTCAGCAGTAATGCACCCCTTAAACAACCATAATCCGACGATCTTAATCGCTAATGCTGAAACAATGTTTCCGGTTGTCAACCGTTTTCATACTGCTGTGCCGTTTAAGCTCAATTATACGCAATATTTATTCGTTCTATCGGTATTGCATAAAATTTCATCAGAGTTGGACGAAATTTGAGCGCAAAAAAAGAGTGGGTGATGATTGTTTGATGTTGTGTCTATCGACCGTTGCAATTATATAACCGCACACGTCTCCTAGATGTGGGGTGATTCAGAATGAGTGAATTGATTAACCTTGACTATAGGCCCACTGAAGACGAACCGTTCATGAATGAGCGGCAGAAGTCTTACTTCCGTGCGAAACTGGTCGCATGGAGAAATGATATCTTGCGCGAAGCACGCGAAACGCTTGATGCTTTGCAGCAGGAAAATGCAAATCATCCCGACTTGGCGGACAGGGCTTCCTCCGAAACGGACCGTGCGATCGAGCTTCGTGCCCGAGACAGGCAACGCAAGCTGATTTCAAAGATCGACTCGGCTCTCACCCGGATCGATGAAGGAACGTATGGTTTTTGCGAAGAAACCGGCGAGCCGATCAGCCTGAAGCGTCTTGATGCGCGCCCGATAGCTACATTGTCCATTGAGGCACAGGAGCGCCACGAACGCCGGGAAAAAGTGTATCGCGACGATTAGGACGCCGTGCGACACATCCCGTCCGACGCATAAGCGACGTATCTCATCTGTTGGATCTATGTGTCGTAATTTCCAAAAATCGTAATTGATTTTCGGGCTGGTTCCTTAGTAGTTACGGATAAATTTAAAAAGGCTGCGGATAACCGCAGCCTTTTTCTTTATCCGGGTGAGACGCGCCTTAACGCGTCTCTTTCGGTGACAATTCACCCAGAAGCTTTTCCATTTCGCTCTCGATGTCATCCGAGGGTGTTTCATCCGCTGCTGAAATATCGAGCGAACTCAGCAGTTCGTGCTCAAACGAGTCCAACGTAAACTCTGGCTCAGACGAGGATGCTTCCGGGTTGTCTACAATGATATCGCCAGCAAGGTCGGCTGCAATCGCCTCGTGCAGCGCATCGTCGAGATCGTTCAGCTCATCATCTGTGTCGTCAGAGACCGATGCCGCCTTTGTGTGCAAAGAGGGGCGTAGCATCTCTGGTTCGGCATGTTGAGAATTGGTGGAAATGTTGAACTCGGGCAGGTCTGATACAGCTTGCGTTCGCGGAGAGGTTGTCGGCATCTCAGGTTCAATGCGTGTGGAACTAGCGGAAACGTCCAGTTCTGGTGTGACAGGTACAGAAACCTGAGGCGCAGCTGTTGTTTCAGTGGAGGGTTTTGCCGCAGCAAAATCGTCACGTTCAGGCACCACGTTGCCGAGAGCAGAAGAAGCGCTAGTTGATGCTGCGGAACTCGCTGCTGTCGCTGCGGCGGCGGCCGAAGTAGAGCTGAGAACGCCGCGCGAAACCTGACCCAAAGGATAGGCTGGATGCAAGCGGGCGGATGACTGCGCCGAGGTCTGTGGAGGAGGCGATGGCAGAACAGTGCGCGGTTGGGGCGGGTAGTTGGTGACAGAACGCGGCGTCTGATCTTTTGCCTGCTCCGTAGGGCGGACAGGGGCGGGCGACGGCCGTGCTTGATGGACAGGCGGTTGCTGTTTGGGTGCGACGACAGAAGGCTGTTCCGGGGCGTGAACTGGAACGCGAGCTGGAGCCTGAACTGGGGCCTGAACTGGGGATTGTGGCATTGCCGGCTGAGTTGCAGCTACTACGGTTGGCTCATCTTCAATCGGTTTAGGCGAACGGTCGATCGGCGTTTCGATTGCTGAATTGACTTCAATAGCTTGGTCCTGCTCAGCAGGATTTGCCTGCGCCAGCGCCGGACGCTGTTTGCTATCCCCGGCAATCCCGGCCTCATGCTGGCGGAAGCGTTCGATATGTTCAGGTTCGATGCGTCTGGTATCGACGCGGGCACGCGCGCGCGTCTCCTTGACGATATTCTGTTCAACAACGACGTCGGTCGGGCCGCCGATCAAAAGCAGATGTTCCACATCGTCGCGCCGGATCAAGACCAGCTTGCGGCGGCCATCAACTGCTGCCGCATCCATAACAGACAGGCGCGGTTGACGCGTCCGTCCGCCCGAAACGAACGTTCTGCCGCTCAAACGGCGGATCAGCCTGATAACAACGACAATGAAGACGAGAATTATCGCAAATATAAATACAAAGCCGACAATATTAGCTCCGCCTTCTCCAATGATGCCGCTTAGCCATTCCTTCATGCGGATATCCTCTTGAACTCGAAAATTTCAAAACCTGTACACCAAGTCGTTGAACAGTATGACTTGCGCTTTGTGGTAACACTAATTCAATTTACGAAACTTGGAAATATTTCCTCAAGATACACAAAAATCGTGAAAGCCAGTCAAATTAGTGAAAAAGGTATGGTTCCACGAGAGTTTTGCGTTCAAACGCTTGTACTGTTTGCCGATTAACGCATTCTCCGAATCGGATATATCCTTTGTCGATGCATTTTTTTCGTAGCGCCTTTGCGTGATATGAGGCAAATCGGCCAAGGGCAGGGACAGGACGAAATTGACGGATGCGTGGAAAATTCACTTTGCTGGATGAAAACTGCAGCGTTTTGGCGAAAGTTTGCGTAACAAGGCTGGGTAACAGGAAAGGGGGGTGGGCCTGATGTCCAGACCGACGGACAATACATATCCCAAACCGCTCGTCGCGCCAAAGCGCAGTTCCGGTGGTGCCGTGCGCCTGCTCCTTGTCGGCATTGTGATGACTGTGCTTGCAATTGCTTATTTCCTGTTTCGCGACCGGCTGGGTGAACAGTTCGCGCTTGTGCTCATGGGGCTCTTGTCCATGGTCGGCGTTTTTTATCTGCTGGGCGCAGCCAGCGGTCTCATCCAGTTCAGCCAGCGCAAGACCGGACAGGATCTGGCGCAATCCTTTATGGATTCGCAACCCGAAGGTACGGTTATTTCTGATGCACGCGGCCATATCGTCTATGCCAATCAATCCTATGCCAGGATGACCGGCATCGCCGACGCTGACGGTGTACGCTCGCTTGATCATGTGTTGACCGCTCAACCGGATGCTTCCGATGCAATCTACCGGCTGACCAACGCGGTTCGCGATGGGCTTTCTGGGCAGGAAGAAATACGGCTTTCGAGCGGTCTGGCCAATAGTGTCGCAAGTGAAGGGCATGGCGCGCGTCTCCCAGTCTGGTATCGTATCAAGGCGCGTCCGATCGATGCCGGTCCCGATTACAAAGGCCCGCTTGCGGCATGGCAGATCGCCGATATTTCCGATGAGCGCGCCGAGCAGGAGCGTTTTTTTCAGGAATTGCAGGAGGCGATCAACCATCTCGATCACGCGCCTGCCGGTTTCTTTTCCTCCGATGCCACTGGCCGCATTATCTATCTGAACGCCACTCTGGCGGAATGGCTGGGTGTGGACCTAACGACGTTTACGCCGGGTTCCATAGCACTTCATGAAATCGTGGCTGGTAGCGGCATGGCGCTCATCAACGCAGTCAAGCCCGAACCCGGCAGCAGCCGCAATACGGTCATCGATCTTGATCTCATCAAACGCAATGGCCAGAGCCTAGCTGTGCGGTTTTATCACCGGGTTCAGGTGACGCGTGATGGAACGCGTGGCACCACTCGCACCATCGTGCTCGACCGGGCGGAGGGAGATGCATCTTCGGCGGCACTGCGGTCGGCAGAAGTGCGGTTTACTCGTTTTTTCAATTCCGCCCCCATGGCCATCGCCGCAGTCGACGCCCACGGCCAGACCTTGCGCACCAATGCGCGGTTTCTCGATATTTTCTCGACCGTCGTTGACAGGGATTCGGTCGATCATCGCATCAAGCTCGAAAATATTGTGCATGAGCGTGATCGCGAGCGGTTCAACAAGGCGCTTGCGGCAGCTTTTGCCGGACAGGCGAGTATTTCGCCCGTCGATACAGTCCTGCCTGGCAACGAGGAGCGTCATATCCGCTTTTATATGAGCCCGGTGACTGATCTTGGTGGCGAGGCACCCGAAGAGGCGGCGATCATCTCCGCCGTCGAGACGACAGAACAAAAGACGCTGGAAAACCAGATGGCGCAAAGTCAGAAAATGCAGGCGGTCGGCCAGCTTGCAGGTGGTATCGCGCATGACTTCAACAATGTGCTGACGGCGATCATCATGTCGTCTGACCTGCTTTTGACCAATCACCGCGCGTCGGATCCTTCTTTCCCCGACATTATGAATATTAAGCAGAATGCCAACCGGGCTGCTTCGTTGGTGCGCCAGCTTCTGGCTTTTTCGCGCCGCCAGACCTTGCGGCCGGAAGTCTTGGACCTTACCGACGTGCTTGCCGATCTTCGCATGCTTCTGGCGCGTCTCGTCGGCAAGGATATCGAACTCAAGATCGATCATGGTCGCGATCTGTGGCCGGTCAAGGCCGATCTTGGCCAGTTCGAACAGGTGGCCGTCAATCTCGCAGTCAATGCGCGCGATGCAATGCCCGATGGTGGTGCGATCACGTTGCGCACCCGTAATGTGCCTGTGGCGGAAGCTGCAAAGCTCAATTACCACGAATTGCCGGAAGCCGATTACGTGGTTTTCGAGGTCGAGGATACCGGCACCGGAATTCCAGCCGATGTGCTCGAAAAGATTTTCGAACCCTTTTTCACCACCAAGGAAGTCGGCAAGGGCACGGGCCTTGGCCTGTCTATGGTCTATGGCATCATCAAGCAAACCGGTGGTTATATCTATTGCGACTCTGAAGTGGGTAAGGGAACGACGTTCAAGATTTTCCTGCCGCGTCATGTCGTAGAAAAAAGCGCCGCCGACGCGCCGCTGTCTATCAAAGAGAAAAAGCCTGAAAAGGCAGTGGATTTGTCGGGGTCGGCAACGGTGCTGCTGGTCGAGGACGAGGATGCGGTGCGCATGGGTGGCGTGCGCGCGCTCCAGTCGCGCGGTTACACGGTCCACGAGGCGGCCTCCGGTGTGGAAGCGCTCGAAATCCTCGAAGAACTGAATGGTGCGGTCGATATCGTGGTATCGGATGTGGTCATGCCTGAAATGGACGGACCCACCCTGCTGCGCGAGTTGCGCAAGACATACCCCGATATAAAATTCGTCTTCGTTTCCGGCTACGCGGAAGACGCTTTTGCCCGCAATCTTCCGGCTGATGCGAAGTTCGGCTTCCTGCCAAAACCTTTCTCACTCAAGCAGTTGGCGACTACAGTTAAGGAAATGCTGGAGAAAGAAGATTGATGTACTGGCCAAGTCTGAATGCGCATGACTAGGCGGCATGTCGCGATTTTTGGCGGTGGCCCGGCTGGACTTATGGCGGCAGAAAGGCTTTCGCAATTGGGCTATGCCGTAACGGTTTACGAGCAGATGCCGACAGTCGGTCGAAAATTTCTACTCGCTGGTAAATCGGGACTGAACATCACCCATGCGGAGGATTTTTCGGCCTTTTCCGCACGGTTTGGTGGTGCTTCGGAGCGGCTTAGCGCGGCGCTGACAAAATTCGGGCCGAGCGACCTGCGCGCGTGGGCGGACGAGCTGGGTGCGGAAACTTTTATTGGTTCGTCTGGCCGTGTGTTTCCAAAAGCCATGAAAGCCTCACCGCTCCTGCGTGCATGGCTGCGCAGGTTGGAAGCGCAGGGCGTGCAAATATTGACCCGTCACCGTTGGACTGGCTTTGACGGCGGAAAACCAGCTGTCGATACGCCGATGGGTCGGCAGTCAGTTGATTGCGACGCCGCACTTTTCGCCTTCGGTGGCGCAAGCTGGCCGAAACTCGGCTCGGATGGCCATTGGGTGAAATCCTTTTCTGAACAGGGGATCGTGATCAGTCCCTTGCGTCCGGCCAATTGTGGTTTCGATATCGAATGGAGTGACTATTTCAAATCGCGATTTGCGGGTGATCCTGTGCGGTCTGTAACGGTAAAGAGTGGTGCAGGCATCACACAAGGCGAGTTCGTCATCAGCGCATACGGCGTGGAAGGCAGTCTTATTTACGCACATTCATCCGCATTGCGTGATGCGTTGACGTCGAGCGGGCGCGCTGATCTTGTGCTGGATCTTGTGCCGGGCCGCAGTCTTGAACAGCTCGAAACAGATCTGGCTCGGCAGGCGTCCAAATCGAGCTTTGCCAATTTGCTGCGCAAAGGAGCGGGACTTACGGGAGTGAAAGCGGCGTTGGTGAGCGAAGTCTTGCGTGTGAAAGACCCCGCACGGCTTGCCCAGGCGATCAAGGGCTTGAAAATTCCGCTCCTGCGCCCACGGCCAATTGAAGAGGCGATATCGAGCGCCGGGGGTATATCGTGGCATGAAATCGACGAAAACTGGATGCTGCGCAAGCGACCCGGCGTCTTTGTTGCCGGTGAAATGATCGATTGGGAAGCGCCAACTGGTGGTTATCTACTCACTGCATGTTTTGCTACAGGTCGATGCTCTGCCGATGGAATAAATATTTATTTACAATAGCTTATTATTTTTTATTAATGTCTTTAAATGTATATTGGTCTACGACCAACAAGCGGGGGCAAGCGCAGCGCTTGCGTTCTCTTTTCCAAACATCGGCGCGGTACGGCGAGCATTGAGTGCTTTGAGAGCGGCTCGAGCCGCAGCGATAACGCCAATTCTGTTTGGCTCAAAGCTTGACTAACTGCTTGCCTCGTTATGGCGAACGCTTCGCCCCAAATATTCCACCGCTGATCGTTAAGCGTCAAGCTGCATCCACAGGATGCTGCGACCTGAAACCGACGCAAAGACGGTTCCAGACATTGATCGTTGCAATGGCAACGCTGATACGGGTGATTTCTGCCTCTGTGAAGAAGGCCTTGAGTGGCTGAAAGTCTGTGTCAGGGGCGTTCGTGTGAGCGATGTTTGTCAGCGACTCAGTCCAAGCAAGCACCGCGCGTTCACGCGTGTCGAAGACAGGTGATTCTCGCCAGACACAGATGAGGTTGATCCATTGCTCGCTCAGCCCGTCGCGACGTGCCTCCTTGACATGCATGTCAACGCAGTAAGCGCAGCCATTTATCTGTGATGCCCGCAGTTTGATAAGGTGCAGAAGCTGGGGATCAATCCCGGAACTCGTTCGAACATATGTGTCGAGAGCGATGACCGCGTTATAGGCGTCGGGCGCAATTGCGGGGAAGTCGAAGCGCGCTTTCATGGCTGTTATTTCCTGAGTGGTTTTGCTTGAAAGGTTCGCCAGATGCCCGGCGTACCCGGTTCCACGGGGTCATGGTGGGGATATCGAAAGTTTATGGCGGTGCCACGCAGGTCCCAGCGCATCCGCGCTTCAATCGTGGCCTCTAACGCCTTGTCATGGGTTCCAGCCGCCGCTGCCGTAAGCGCGGGTTATGACTTCGAGCAGATGCCCGTTCGGGTCGTTAAAATAGAGACCGCGCCCACCGTCATGGTCGTTCATCCCGGGCTTCTGCCTTTCAGGGTCAGCCCAATAACTTAAGCCGAGTACCTCGAGCCGTTTATGCAAAGCGTCGAAATTCGTGTCATCGATGAGGAAGGCGTAATGCTGGGGTACGATAGCGTTCTTCACCTCCATGTAGTCCAGATTGGCGCCATTGTCGGTGGTGACCATCCAGAACGGACCCCATTCGCGTGGGGGCTGCAATCCTAAGATTTCGGTCAGGAACTGGGCAGAGCCATGGGCGTCTCGTGTCGTCAGGATGGTATGGTTGAAGTCGACACTCATCTACGGCCTCCGCGTCTGTTGCTTACAGGCTTTGGTTCGATCTGTCTTAGCGTTGAGATCACCACGATCACTGCGATCAATGCCGCACCCGCCACAATATATGCGGCAGCTTCCCAGCCAAACCGATCCAGTGCGTCGCCGATAGCCGTGGGACCAAGAAGCTGACCGAGATTGTTGCCTTGAACGATCAGGCCCAGAACGATCGGAGTCAATCCTGCCGCCGGTGCCACCATTGGTGCGGAGGACAGCAGGACCGCCGGGATCAAGCCGCCTACGGCGGAGAACAACAGGCATAGGCCAAAGGCGGTATTGTCTGAAAGAAAGGGCAGGAAGATACCGAAGCTCGTTAGTCCCATAACCAGGCATGCAGCAATCAGAAGCGCTGGCCTGCTCAGGCCTTTGGACAGGAGCAAGCCTGCGATTAGATTGCCGATGATGTTTACGGTCGAAGCCGACGCGCTGAGCAATCCAGCCGTCTGGTGCGTCACTCCCAGCCGCTCCATAAGCAATACCGGCAGAAAGCTGAACACCGCGAAAAACATCAGGCTGTAAAGCGCAAAGGTAACAGACAGGCCAACAGATCTCGGGTCGCGCGATACCGCTATTATATCTAGACGCAAGCCGCATAAGGCCATGGGATAGCCTTGCGGGCTTGCAGGAATAACGAGTGGAACGGCAATACAGATGGCCATCGCGAGCGCGCTGCTCGCCCACCACATCGCCGACCAGCTCTCGAACAGCGGCCCAATCAACATTGCCGTGGCCATTCCGGCTGGCATAAAACAGCTCCAGAGTGCGAAAGACAGGTCACGATCTGTAGGCCGCGCAACTTCATCGAGCAATGAGGGCGCTGCGACAGTTACAAGAAGGAAGCCAGCGCCTTCAATAATGCGGCCAACAAAAAGGCCGGGAAGTGACGGTATCGCCGCGCCTAATGCCGCGCCGGCTGCTGTTACTAAAAGCCCGACTATCAGGATACGCCGAGCACCGAAACGCGCCACAAAAGCGCCCGTCGGAATGCCGCCGAAAAGCCCGATCAGCGCAAAGATTCCGGCGAGCCAGCCGATCGTTGTCAGACCGATTCCAAGATCATCCTGCAGCATGGGTGCCGCGATCGCCGCCTTGCCAACCTGCAAGGCCGCCGCAATGCCGCTCAAGACGATGACCAGCACAGCGGTCCAGTTGGTGGAGGCCGCTTTCGTCGTTGAAATTATGCTCATGATACAGCCTTTGCGGCGCGGCCGACCATCAGCGTTGCGGCAATTTCAGCTATATGCCGACCCTGGAAGCGTGCGCCATCCAGTTCGTTTTCACTGACCTCGCGATGCCCGCCATTGCCATCATCGGCCAGTGTCGATGCACCATAGGGCGAGCAGCCAGTGATTTCGTCCATCCGCATCTGGCCCTTAAAGGTGTAGGGCAGACCGACAATGATCATCCCAAGATGGAATAATACTGTTTGGGTGGACTGGATTGTCGTTTCCTGCCCGCCATGCTGGCTGCCTGTGGAGGTGAAGACGCCGCCCACTTTCCCCACCAGCTTATCCTCGACCCAGAGCCCGCCGGTCTGATCGAGAAAATTCTTCATCTGCGACGCCATGTTGCCAAAGCGGGTGGGCGTACCAATGATAATCGCGTCGTAATCGACGAGTTCGGTTACGGTAACGACGCTTGCGGATTGGTCGAGCTTATAGCCAGATTTTTCCGCTGCCGCTTCGGGAACAAGCTCCGGCACTCGCCTGATGGTCACATCTGCTCCCGCCTCACGCGCACCATCAGCTACCGCCAAAGCCATCGTCTCGATGTGCCCATAGGAAGAATAGTAAAGCACCAGCACTTTCGTCATCTCTGTGACCTCGCATTAATTTAGGACTATGCAGAGCTTGCCACATGATATTGAACTGACTAAGTGATATAAAATGCATAAAGATGATCATGGAAAGCGATCATGTTGGACGCACTTACGCTCGATCAGATCCGGACTTTCGTGACGATCGCCGACAGCGGCAGCTTTCGCTCAGCCGCCCAGAAGCTCTCTCGTGTCCAGTCGGGCGTGAGCGTTGCCATCGCCAATCTGGAAGCGACACTTGGTGTGGCGTTATTTGACCGGTCAGGGCACAGACCGGTCCTTACCCCGCAGGGAAGGGTGCTGCTTGGCAATGCGCGCGACATCATCCTGCGCGTGGACGTATTGCGTGCACAGGCGCGTGGCTTCGTGCACGGCGTGGAAACTGAACTCGTGATTTTCGTCGACACGCTCTATCCGATGCAGGCGCTTGCACGCGCGATCTCGCAGATGCGACACCATTTTCCCGCTGTTGCCATCCGGGTGTGGACGGAGGCTCTGGGTGGCCCGCTCGATGCCCTGAGAAATAACCGCTGTACACTTGCCGTGATGGTCGGAGAAGACTTCCGCGACCCGCGCATCAAGTTCGAGCCGTTGACGTCCATTAGCCAGGTTGCGGTCGTTGCTTCTACGCATCCCCTGGCCCTTGGCCAGACAGGCCAAACACTGGAGCTGATGGATATCGCCGATCATCTTCAGATCGTTCTGACCGATCCGTCCGATATATCTGCGGGCCGCGATTTCGGCGTGGTCTCGTCACATACCTGCCGCGTCAATACGCAGGATGCCAAGCACAATCTGATCCTGGGTGGAGCAGGCTGGGGTCGGCTACCTTACTGGCTCGTAGAACGGGACCTGGAGCAGGGCACACTCATGCGCCTAAATATCAGCGCTATGGGCTTAAATGGAGAGGTGTTGTCCAGCTCCTATATCGCCCACCGCCGGGACGAGGCGCTGAGGCCAGCCGCGCAAAAGCTTGCCGATCTGTTGATCGGCAATTAAACGGGCTGTGGCCTCGACATCTGAACGATGAAGCCATTGCGGGCGCGGTGGCTCAGGTTTACATTTTGCATGTCGGGCCGTCCGCCAAAACGGGGGATCGCGACGATCATATGCGCGCCGTTAGGAAATAGATATTGTAGGGTCGCCGCTTGCGCTGTCGGCGGCTATTGCACTCCATAAAATTCCCTTTAACGCGCCTTAAACTTGGTTCTTTGACATCGTTAAACCGTGGCCACCCGATCTTTCGCGCTAAAATACATGGTCTTTAGGGTCAGGACTCGTTAAATCCAAGCCAGAAGATCACGGCTGCAGCGAAGCATATGCTTGAGAAGAATGCGTGGGCGCATGGGTCGTATCGTGTATGAATTCTCCTCCAGTCCTTAAGCTTGCCGAACATGTTTTCGATTTTGTGGCGCTTTTTATAGAGCACCGGGTCATACGGGATGGCGAGTTTGCGGTTTGCCCGAGATGGAATGCACGCGGTAATCTTACGGGCTGCCAAGGCGTCTCGAAACCAGTCGGCGTCATACCCCTTGTCAGCCAACAAGGATTTGGCCTTGGGAAACGCGGGAAGCATCTTTGCCGCTCCTTTATAATCGCTCATCTGCCCTTCGCTCAGAAGCAGGATGAGTGGTCGACCGTGATCATCGCAGACGGCATGCAGCTTAGAGTTCAGCCCGCCTTTGGTCCGCCCAATACGTCTGGGAACATCCCCTTTTTTAGCAGACTGGCTGCGGTACGGTGGGCTTTCAAGTGGGTGGCGTCGATCATCAGTTGTTCGAGCTTACCGCGTTTGGCGGTCAGTTCGGCAAGAATGCGGTTGAACACGCCCAGCCTACTCCACCGGATGAAACGGTTATAGATCGTCTTGTGTGGACCGTATTCTCTCGGTGCGTCACGCCAACGCAGCCCATTGCGCAAAACAAAGATGATGCCACTCAAAATTAGACGGTCATCAACGCGCGGAATGCCGTGCGACAGCGGAAAATACGGTTCGATGCCGCGCATCTGCACCTCTGAAAACAACAGTAACTCACTCATCGCGGAACTCCTTTCGATCCAAATGAATCAAAGCCTCCGCAGAGGTGCAAGTTATTTAATAGGTCCTGACCCTAGGTGAGTTGAACCTGTGGTCACTGTCTTAAATATCTCTAAATTATTGATTTTTATGGCGCGCCGTGCCGGGTGATGATGAGAACTACGTTTACGCTATAGCCCTCCTTCAGGTCGAGTTCGATCCTGATATTTGAATTTGGTCATTGGGGTTTCTCTGCCTGCTTCGGGCAAAGCAGATCGACGACGCTGGCAAGCTGCATTTCATGGGCATCTTCCGCCACGGTTCGGGCGAGGATTTCGAGAACGGTAGCGGTGACGCTGCGGGCGGCCTCGACCAGTGAGTGGCCTTGTGTGAGCTTGGCGGTCAGCAGGCCCGTGTAGAGGTCGCCGGTGCCGACCGGAACGATGGGCAGGCGCGGCGATGTCAGCCGCGTGCAGGATTTGCCGTCGAATACGACGTTCTCAAGGGAACCGTTCGGGGTGTCGCCCAGGGTGAAGCCGGTGACGACCAATCTTGCGCCGCGCTGCGCCTGGATTTTCATCGCCGCCGCCTCGATCTGCGGCCAGTTCGCAGGCTGGCTTTGCGTTATCAGCCCGATCTCGAACTGATTGGGCGTCAGCAGATCGGCTAGCGGCACAAGTTCGCTGCAAATACACTCGACCACCTGATGGGCGACGAATACCCAAAGAGTGGAATCGCCCATCACCGGGTCACAGATATAGGTGATGTCCGGATTGATCTGGCGTGCGCGCCGCACGAAGGCCGCGACCACATCCCCATTCGCACGGGAGCCGAGATAACCGGAAACGATATAGCGGCTCGTCTCGATCAGCCCGCGTTCCTCGACGCCGCGCAGCAAATCGCCGACAAGCTCGGATTCGAGGACACGCCCGCGCATGGTTTCAAAACCGGGATGGTTTGACAGCAAGGTCGTCGGCACCGCCGCCACACTCAGCCCGTGCGCCTGCATGAGCAGCATGGTTGCGCTGTTGCCGACATGCCCATGCACGACCTGGCTCTGGATCGAGATGACGGATGTAGTCATCACCGTCACTTCGCCGCTCCCTCGTTCACGGTCAGGTCGGCCCGTTCACGGCGCGGCAGACGGCCATTCAGAACCATGTAAGCGACAAGGCCGATCACCAGCCCCCAGAACGCACCGCCGATGCCAAGCAGTTTGATATTGGCAGCGGACGCCAGGAAGGTGATGAGCGCCGCTTCGCGCGAAGCCGGATCGGCCATCGCTCCGGCGAGGCTGCCGCCGATAGTGCCGAGCAACGCCAGGCCGGCGAGCGTCGTGATGAAGGTCGCCGGGAAGGCCATGAAGACGGCGGCGAGCGTGACGCCGAACACGCCGACCAACACATAGAAGCAGCCGGCCGCGATACCCGCGATCCAGCGCTTACGCGGGTCTTCATGGGCTTCCCTACCGGTGGCTATTGCCGCCGTGATGGCCGCGATGTTGAAGGCATGGGAGCCGAACGGGGCCGTGATGAGGGAACCGAGGCCCGTCACGGTGACGATGGGATTGGCACTCGTCTTGAAGCCGTCATTCCGCAACACCAGCATTCCCGGCATGTATTGGCCGGTCAGCGTGATGAGGAACAGAGGGAGCGCAACGGACAGAAGCGCATTCAGCGAAAATTCCGGCACAGTGAAGACGGGCGCGGCAAACTCCAGTTTCAGTCCTGATAGATCGACCTGGCCCTGCGTCAGCAGGAAGACCAGCCCGAGAACGAGGATGCCGACCACGGCATAGAGGGCGGAGAAGCGCTTCAACACGACATAGGCGACGATCAGGAGGCCGACCAGCAGCGGATCGACGCTTGCACCACCGAATGCGCCGATGCCGAATTGCAGCAGAATGCCCGCAAGCAGACCGGAGGCGATGACCGGCGGAATCAGCCGGATCAACTTCTCGAAATAGCCCGACAGCCCAAGCGCGACGAAGGCCACCGCCGAGATCATGTAAGCGCCGACCGCCTCCGCGTAGGGCGTTGTTGCCAATGCGGTGACAAGGAACGCCGCCGCAGGCGTGGACCAGGCGGTGATGATCGGTTCGCGAAACCTCCAGCTCAGGAACAGTCCGGTCAACCCGACGCCAATCGAAACCGACCAGATCCAGGAGGCCGTCAATTCCGGGCTAAGCCCCGCAACTTTCGCGGCCTGAAAGACCAGAATGAAGGTGCCACCATAGTTGACGATGACGGAGATCAGCCCCGCCACGATTGGGTGGGTCAGATCGTTGAGACGGGTGGGCGATGAACTGGAGGGCATGGTCGTGACGAAACTCCTGAAGGCTTTGGGACCGCGAAGGCGATGAATTGTCTTGACAACTAGCTGACCAATGGCCTGATTTAACCATCCAATTTTTCAGAGAGATTCAGACCATTTGTTCAAGCACTCCCAACTCGAATCCGTGAAGGCATGGCTTGCCCATCCCGCCCATGCGGCGATGCCGCTTCATGCGCGGATTCAGCGGGCGATCCGGCAACTGATCGTCGATGGCGCACTTGGGCCGGGCAAACCGCTCCCGGCGTCGCGTGCGCTCGCAAATTCGTTGGGGGTGTCACGCGACACGATTGAAGCCGCTTACGCGCAGCTTCATGCCGAGGGGTTCATCGACCGCCGTGTCGGCAGCGGCAGTTTCGTCGCGCAGATCACAGAGTTCACGCCCGGCCGCCGTCTTTCCCAGCGTGACGCGCTCGCGCGTAACCAGGCTCCGAACCTCAGCAAGCGCGGCAACGGCATGTTCCGCAGCGGCGGGGTGCGCGAGATGCTGACCCCGCGCCCCTTTGCGCATGGCGTGCCGGAAACCCGGACATTTCCGCTTCCGCTCTGGGAGAGGCTGGAACGGCAGGTGCGCAAGGAGGTCGGCGCGCAGGCCCTCCATCACGGCGATCCGCAGGGAACCGAGCCGCTGCGCCGCGCCATTGCCGACTATGTGAACCTTGAGCGCGGTGCGCGCGCCACCGCCGACCGCGTATTAGTGCTGACCAGTTCGCAGCAAGCCATGTCGCTCTGCGCCAATATGCTGCTCGATCCCGGTGATCGGATCTTTATCGAAGACCCGGCCTATTACGGCGCGCGCAAAGCCTTCGATGCGGCAGGATTGGAGTGTTTGCCGATCCGCGTTGACCGACAGGGCATCGTGGTCGAGCAGATCAAGGCCGAACCACGAAAGGCGAAGGCCGTCTTCCTCACGCCTTCGCATCAATTCCCGACCGGCGCGACGCTGGCGCTGGATCGCCGGCTCGCCCTGATCGAATGGGCCGCCCGGCATCAGGCCTGGATTGTCGAGGACGATTACGACAGCGAGTTTCACTATGCGGGCAAGCCGACAGCTTGCGTGCAGGGCCTCGATCCGCATGATCGCACCATCTATATTGGCACCTTCACCAAGTCGCTCTTTCCGGGCTTGCGGATTGGCTATGTCGTATTGCCACCGCAACTGGTGAAGCCGATGACCGTGGCGCGCACGCTGCTGGACGGTCACACGGCGCCCATGGCGCAACTGACACTGGCCCGCTTTATGGAAGGCGGGCATTTCGGCGCGCATGTCCGCACCATGCGCGGCATCTATGCCGAACGGCTCGAAGTGCTCGTCGGGCTGGTCAACAAGCACCTCTCGGATTTCGTCGAACCGCGCGCTCCCATCGGCGGGCTGCAAATGCCCTGCTTGCTGACAGGCGATCTATCCGAGCGCACCGCCATCGACGCGGCGCGACGTGTCGGGATCGAACTTCTCGGACTGTCGGCGCTGCACGCATCAGGCGAAGCCAGGGCCGGTTTCCTGATGGGCTTTGCCGCCTATACGCCGGCCGAGATCGAGGTTGCGGTCAAGAAGCTCGCAAATGCGCTCCGGGCGATATCGAAACCATAGATCGGCCGTTTCCATCTTAAATCGAATGGTCTGATCGACTCGCAGCAAGTGGAGGGGAACAGCAGACCACACTCATGAGACGTGCTGGTGAAACACCGCCGCGCGAGCCAACCCGGCGGCGAACCAGTTATCAGCACCATGAAGGAGATCAGCAATGCAAACATCGGCCGCGCCGCACGCCGTCCATAATGTCAAAAAAGCAGGTGTGAGCGCAGCCGGGTTGTCCGTCGCCGATAACGCCGTTGCCACCGCAATCGTCAGCGAAACGATCCGGCAGCGCGAATCCATCGAACTGATCGCCTCGGAGAATTTCGTGAGCCAGGCCGTGCTTGATGCGCAAGGGTCGGTGCTCACCAACAAATATGCCGAAGGCTATCCGCATCGCCGCTATTATGGTGGTTGCGCCAATGTCGATGTCGTCGAGGATTTGGCGATTGAGCGGCTGAACAGGCTGTTCGGCAGCACCTACGCCAATGTGCAGCAGCATTCGGGCAGTCAGGCCAACCAGTCGGTTTTCCTCGCGCTGCTCAACCCCGGCGATACGATCCTCGGACTCGACCTCAAGGCGGGTGGGCATCTTACCCATGGAGCTGCGGTAAACATGTCGGGCCGCTGGTTCCACGTCGTCAGCTATGGCGTGGACCCCGAAACCCATCTCATCGACATGGATCAGGTTGCCGCACTTGCCCGTCAGCATCGCCCCAGGCTGATGATTGCCGGCGGCTCGGCCTATCCGCGCGTCATGGACTTTGCGCGCTTCCGCCAGATCGCCAATGACGTCGGCGCGATCCTGCTGGTCGATATGGCGCACTTCGCCGGCCTCGTAGCTGGCGGCGTCTATCCGTCGCCCGTTCCCTTTGCCGATGTCGTCACCTCGACCACGCACAAGACCTTGCGCGGACCACGCGGCGGGTTCGTCCTGACCAATGACGCGGAGATCGCGAAGAAGATCAATCCGGCGGTCTTTCCCGGTCTGCAAGGTGGTCCGCTCATGCACGTCATCGCCGCGAAAGCCGTGGCGTTCGGCGAGGCGCTGGAACCCTCATTCCAGACCTATGCGCGGGCGGTGGTCGAGAACTGTCAGGCGCTGGCGCAGGCTCTTGCTGATGGCGGGTTGAAGATCACCTCCGGCGGAACGGATTGCCATCTGGCCGTGGTCGATCTTCGTCCCATCGGCGTAACAGGCAATATCGCCGAGAAGGCATTGGAATCTGTCGGCATCACACTCAACAAGAACGCCATTCCCAACGACCCGGAAAAGCCGATGGTCACATCAGGCATCCGTGTCGGCAGCGCCGCCGGGACATCGCGTGGCTTTGGTGTCGAGGAATATCGCCAGATTGCCGCATTCATGCTCGACACTCTTGAAGCTGTCCGTAGCGGAACGCTCGATGCCCGCCGGCCGGAGATCAATGGCCAAGTGCGCCAACTCGTCGCGCGTTTCCCGTTGCCCTATTGATCGGGGGCGAGATTGGCATGAACACACAATCTAAGATCGACCTTTCGCCAGAGGACATCGCTCGCTTCGGCAACGATCCCGCCACGACATTCGCGGCGAACCTGAAAGCCGTGCAGGCGCGTATCGCGGCTGCCTGCCACCGCTGCGGGCGGCCCGCTGACGACGTGCGCCTTCTTCCCGTCACCAAGACGGTCCCGGCTCACGTCTTGCGGCTCGCCCATACTGCCGGAATTTCTGATTTCGGGGAAAACAAGCTCCAGGAGGCTCGCGACAAGCAGGCAAGCTTGAGCGATTTGCCGATCCGCTGGAGCATCATCGGCCACCTCCAGACCAACAAGGTGAAATATCTGGTCCGGCTGGCAACGGAGTTTAATGCACTCGACAGCTTCCGGCTGGCAGAGGAACTGAATCACCGGCTCGATGCCCTCAATCGCGATCTCAACGTGTTCGTGCAGGTGAACACGTCCGGCGAGGAAAGCAAATATGGTCTGCATCCCGACGATCTTATGCCTTTTGCCGCGCGCCTGTCCGAATATCCCCGGCTCAAGCCGTGTGGTCTGATGACGCTGGCGATCTTCAGCTCCGATCACGAGCGGGTGCGCGCCTGCTTTCGCCTGCTGCGCGATCTGCGGGATCGCGCCGTGGCAACTCATGCCGGCCTGACGCAGCTATCCATGGGCATGTCGGGGCATTTCGAGATCGCCATCGAGAAGGGCGCGAACGTCGTGCGGGTTGGCCAGGCCATCTTCGGTGCGCGGCCGACCGGCAATGCCTACTATTGGCCCGGTTTCGGTGAAGCGTGAATAGCTGCATATTTAGCGATATCCGGTCAGGTAGTTCAGAATGCTCCTATATCCGACCGGCTTATATAGCCCGCAGGGGCCAACAGGGTTCGAAGCGCGACGCTTTGGTTATGCATTACCAATCGGTCGATCAAGCGCGTGAAGATCAGGGAAAGCATCAACCGCGTGGCTTCGGCGACATGACCTTCGTTTGCAGCCGCTGCGACTTGCATGGAGGCTTGGCGCCGGGGTTTTGTGCGCTGGCGCTCTATTGGATCAGCATTGCTACGGCTCGACCCTATTCAACCGAGGTCTTCTACAGCAACGGCGAGATGATCGACGATGGCTCGCACTTTTGCTGAAGGCCTCTGACCGGCCGGGAAGACTGCGTAAACTTCAGCCGGTTCGAGCTTATATGCTTCGAGTAATTGTGTAAGTTGGCCGGTGCGCAGTTCATCGCCGGCCATTACACGAGTACCAAGTGAGATGCCTTGACCCGCTACTGTGGCCGCCAGAACGCCCGCGGCAGAGTTGATCCAAAGCCTTGCAGTGACGTCGACTGAGGTCACTGTCTTGTTGCGTCCGAAACGCCAGCTTTCGCTACCCAAAGAGTCATGTTGAACGATGCAGTCATGCTGGGCGAGGTCGGCTGGCGTATTGGGCACGCCGCGAGCTGATAGATAAGAAGGTGCTGCAAGCACCAGCCGTTCTACAGTGGCGAGCTTGCGCGCCGAAAGAAGAGTCGTCCAGTTGCCCGACATTGATGCGGATGGCCAGATCGACACCGTCAGTGATGAGGTTCTTTCGCGCGTCAGTCATGACCAACTCGACCTTCAGGTCGGGATGTCGCGAGAGGAAAGGTGTCAGCGCCGGAATGATCGCGCGAGTGCCATACATTAGCGGTATGGCGAGACGCAGCACGCCGTGGAGGGAATCCAAGCCGCGGGTCGCTTGCTCGGCCTCTTCCAATTCCGCGAGCACGTGTTTTGCGCGCTCCAGATAGAGGGCACCCGCATCGGTGAGCGAGAGGCTGCGCGTAGTGGGCAGCAGAAGCTTCGTGCCCAGCCGCTCTTCAAGAGCGCCGATGATCCGCGTCACCGATTGCTGTGAAAGCCTCAGCTCGCGTCCCGCTCGTGAAAGGCTTCCACTCTCCGCCACGCGGACGAAAACCATCATCTCCTGCCAGCGATCACTCATTCGAAATCCGGATATATGCTCTTTGAGTTGAAGCAATACACCTGATTTCTCGAATGACCCAATTTTCTGCTCACAGCAGCTTTGCCGCAGGCATGGAGATTGGAGATGAAGCTTCAGGACAAACTTGACGCTCTGCGCGACGACTTCGAGAATGGACGTTTTGCGCTGGTGCCCACGCAGGCCCAGCTCGATACTATGCAGCGCGCAACCCGGTCACTGCTCGACAGTCGGCAAGCTGACAGGGCTCTGGAGGCGGGCGATACAGCGCCGGAATTTGCGCTGCGAAAGGCGGGCGGCAACGCCGTAAGTTCGCGTGAGCTGCTGTCGTAGGGGCCGCTGGTCGTGACATTCTATAGGGGCGTCTGGTGCCCTTACTGCAACTACGATCTACAGGCGCTGGAAGAAACACGACCGACGATCGAAGCGCGGGGCACGTCTCGTTGCTATTTCTCCCCAGACGCAGGCAAACAGCCGCAAGTCGCAGCGTGACAACAAGCTGGACTTTCCGATTCTGAGCGATCCGGGCGCCGCCGTTGCGGACAAGTTTGGGCTGCGCTTCTCGCTCCCCGCTGACCTGATCGAAGTCTATCGGCAGTTTGGCGCCGACCTGGAGAAGGTCAACGACGATCCGTCCGAGCTGCTGCCGGTCCTCGTTCGCCTTCGTGTCAGCACTCCGGATTGAATCTTTTCATCACCTCCAAAACATCAAGAAAGGGATAAATTATGTCGAACAAAATCTATGGCGACCCGGGTTCGGGAAGTCTGCGCCGTGTCACCTCCGCTGCTGCGATCATGGGCATTCCTATCGAGCGCATACAGGTCGATCTCTTCAAGGGCGAGAGCCACGCGCCAGAGTTCCTGAAGAACCTGAACCCACACGGCCTGACGCCGGTGATGGTGGATGGTGATGTTACTCTCTACGAATCCTCAGCGATCAACATCTACCTCGCGGAAAAGGTCGGCAGCGAGCTGCTCGGCGTAACGCCCGAAGAACGGCGCGAAGTGCTGCAATGGATGTTCTGGTCGGGTGAGCAATGGCGGGTCTTCTTCGTGCTCACGTTCGATGAGCGCATCGGCAAGCGCATCCTGGGGCAACCGGAGGACAAGGCGATCGTAGATCTGGCGGCAGCCAAGATCCGCGCGGCAGCCGCCGTGCTGGATGCGCATCTCGCTGACCGGCGCTTCATAGTGGGCGATCATCTGACGCTCGCGGACATCGACATCGCCGCTCCCTTCTCGCAGACCCATCGTACGAAAGCACCCGTCGACGAGTTCCCCAATCTCGTTGCCTGGCACCAGCGCATCCTGGAGACAGTTCCGGCGTGGGCCGAGACGAAGCGCGAGGTCGATCATCGGATCGACAGCGCGCTCGAGGCAGCGGGCATCACCTTGTGAAACGCGCGCCGGATACCCCAAAGGATCCGTCCGGTGCATGACCAGAAAGGCAACCACATGATTATCGACTTGAAAGGCCGTAGGGCCATTGTAACGGGGTCTTCCTCTGGCATCGGCTGGGCGACGGCAGAGGGGCTGGCACGAGCCGGCGTCTCGGTGATCGTCAACGGCCGGAGCCACGCACGGGTTGACAACGCTGTGCGGCAGATGCGCGTGCAGTTTCCAGACAACGACATTTCCGGGATTGTGGCGGATCTTTCGACTGCTGATGGCGCGAGCGCCTTCATCGCGCAGGCGCCGGACGCTGACATCCTGGTCAACAATGTCGGCACGGCGTTGATCAGGGATTATAAGGGCATCGGCGATATCGCCGCGATTCCGGACGATGACTGGCTCGGCCTGTTCCAGCTCAACGTCATGAGTGGCGTGCGCCTCTCGCGCCATTACCTGCCGCGCATGGTAGACAAGGGTTGGGGTCGAGTGGTCTTCGTCAGCAGCGAATCCGCGCTCAACCTTCCCAAGGAAATGCTGGACTACGGCATGACAAAAATTGCGCAACTCGCGGTCTCCAGGGGGCTTGCAGAGGCCGTCGCCGGCACTGGCGTCACCGTCAACGCCGTGCTGCCGGGGCCGACCCGATCAGAGATCCTTGGGAACTTCATGGCAGAGCAAGCCGAGGTTAATGGCATCACGCAGGAGGAGGCCGAACAGGGTTTCCTCCAAGCGCTCCGCCCGACGACCCTGATTAAACGCTTTTCCAGCACCGATGAAGTTGCCAACATGATCGTCTACGCCTGCTCCGAGCAGGCATCCGCCACCAGCGGCGGCGCTCTCCGCGTAGACGGTGGTATCTTTCGATTTGTGGGATAGTCCGCAGCGCCGGACACGGGGGACGATTGCTCCGTGACCGGCGCTACTTTCGATCTGGAACCTGGGCAGTCCACAACGCCTGTCAGCCTTGCGGGTAGAACCGCTGCCTGCCGTTTGATTACAGGACATCAACAAATTCATAGAGTTCGAACGTCAAGGCTAACCATGACGTCCCGGCCTGTATCGGGGAGTGCCCCTGCAAAGCGCTCAACCAAAATTGATGGAACGCAAGCTGCACTGGACGGCGCAATTGCAGACTCATAGGATCTTTTGGCCCCTTCAGGGTCGGGTACCGATCCGACAGCTTGAGCGGTCAGGGCTTTTCCTCGCACCTTGGAAGAAAAGGACTTCTGTCCGATGGTTTGTCATCGCCGCCGCCAAAGCGCCGGAAGATAGACTGCGCAAAAGCGCTCGACAGCGTCTTCTCAACCGTCCGCAAGACTCCGATGCCGAGGCGTGACCTGGGATGGAAAAGGCGGATAATCTCGGGACGCACCGTGCGGCCACCCGCAACAAACGACCGCATTATCTTTTCATAATTCTCAAAGGCTGCAGTGTACGTCGGCTGCTTCCTGAGTTCGCCGGCTAGAACATACGCCCCGATGAGCGCAAGCGGTGTTCCTTGCCCCGTATAGGCGGAGGGGCACCAGGCAGCGTCGCCAGTCAGCACGAAGCGCCCCTTCGACCAGGTTGGTGCGATCACCTGACTCATCGGGCCGAGGTGAAAGTCGGGATCATGATCAAGGTTCGCAAGGATACGAGCGGCTGCGCCACCGGCGCCCCGCAGGGCATCGCTCAGCATCTTCCTTTGTGCAACACCATCAGTATCGCGCGCATCGAACTTCTTACGGAGGAAGGTCACGAGAACGGTCGTATCATTATCATGAACGGGACGCAGCAGCATAAAGGAGCCGCCCTTGCCGTGATGAATTTGCGCCCAATCCTTATCCTCGGGGCTTCTCGGGATTCTGAAGTAGCCTGCGTAAACGCCCAGGTATCGAAAGCCGATATCGTCCTCCATGACGAGCTGCCGGGTAGAGGATCCCACGCCTTCGGCGCTGACAACGAGATCAAACTTCTCGGTCGATCCATCATTGAACGTCACGCAAACGCCATCGTCATGTTGGTTCAGCGCCCTGATGAACGTTCCCAGGCGATAGTCGCAATCATCCCTGGTCTCGTCGTAGAGAATGTGCGCAAGGTCGCCGCGTAGAATCTCATAGGTCGTTGTCAAAGAACCGACGGCGCCCTTCGGCAGCCGCGCTACTGTTTTGTCGCCGTCACCCATGAATTCCACGCCCTTTTCGCGCGTGTTTTTCTCGTTGATCTTTTCTTCGAGGCCCATCAGCTTGATGACTTCCTGTGCGGGACCCTCAATGTCAACATTCTGTCCGCCTGTCCGGAATGTCTTCGATCGTTCGATGACCGTCACACTGTGCCCAGATTTGTTCAGCCAGAAAGCCAGTGTGGGACCCGAGACGCTCGCGCCGGATATCAGGATTTTCTTACGCTCGTTCATGACGGTACTTTCCTCAATCAAGTCCTGTTTTTCCGGGTGACCAATAGGCCTTCGACTTCACGCTCGATGAAGCCATGCCGCTCTTCTTCAGCGCCTGGCTCACGTTCTGTATGGACTGCGCCCGACCTGTGAGGACGAAGCGCGCGCCGCTGGCGACATGGCGCGAGAGATCAGCGCCGATCGCCGCAAGATGCGCATCGCCGTCACGACGCTCGACCACGGTTGCCCGGCCAAGGCCGATTGCTGTCAGAACGCCCCGCGATTCCTCGGCGTCTGAAACTTCGAATATCAGTTCCGCGACCGGGGATTTGCCCTCCATCGCCATCGCCAAGGCAAAGGAGGTTTCGTCGCCGAACAGCACGACTGGCTCGTCACCGCGCGACATGTCGAGTGACCGGCGCGGACCGAAGAATTGGCAAGTGTCACCTTTACGCAGGCTGCCCGCCCACTGGCTGCCCGGGCCGTCGCCGTGCAGGAAAGCCAGAAGCCGCGTTTGTCCGAGATCGGCATCCCAGGACACTGGGGTGTAAGTTCTAGTCGAAAATCCCGCGCCAACTCCAACCTGAACCTTTTGCCCCGGCTGCCAGGTCACGTTTTTCAGATTGTTGCCCTCAAGGTCGACAAACCTGAAGCGCGGCGAAAGTGTTTCAACGGCGGCGATCCGCGCCGGCCGCATCATCCATCGGAGCAGCGCGCGCGTAATCGGTCCGGACGTTGCGGCTGGCTGCGCCGGCGGGGTCGTTTCAGCGTCGAGATTATTCATTTGGCAATTCCGGTGTTACTTGACGATTTCGTAATTGGTGCTCAAAATACGACGAAATATTCATGTTCGCTAATCGCATTAGGGAGCCTTCATGGCTGAACGCCACCAAGCCCAGATTTCCTCGCGAAAACAACCTCAACAGACCCGCTCGATCGAGCTTGTCGAGGCGGTGCTGGATGCCGCTATTCAGGTTTTGGCTTCCGAGGGGGCGCAGCGTTTCACCATGGCCCGCGTCGCCGAGCGCGCTGGTGTCAGCGTCGGTTCAATCTACCAGTACTTCCCCAACAAAGCGGCCATTCTGTTCCGACTTCAGAGTAACGAGTGGGAGCGCACAACCGAAATGTTGCGGGGAATTCTGGAGCCCCGGACGTCGCCGCCGCTCGACCGGCTCCGAGCGGTCGTTCACGAATTCATTCGCTCCGAATGTGAGGAGGCGGATGTCCGGACGGCACTCGATGACGCAGCTCCCCTCTATCGCAACGCTCCCGAGACCCACGAAGCCTTGAAGGCAGGCGCGACACTCATGCGGCGATTCATGTGCGAAGTATTGCCCGATGCCAGCGCGGAGCAGCGCGCGCTCGCCATTAGCCTGATCGAGTTGACTATACGCAGCGTTGGAAAATCTTACTCGGAAACCACGCGCACGAGCGACGAGATCGGCGCTTTCGCCGAGGCCATGGCCGATATGTTTGTTGCATACCTTTCACAGCTCAGCCAAACCGCCGAGCAATGATGGTCAGCCTTGGCCAGCAGCACATTTCGGATCAAGGTGCACCCGAAGGTAGACTGGCGGGAAACGGCGCCGATCTGGTCATTTGTTTTCTCGCACGCTGACTTCCGCTTTCAGGTGAGCGTAACGGTTAATCGATTGGCCGTACCGCACGTTTATATTTCCGAAGAACCAGGGCGTTCCTGAGGATCAGGCCATCTCCGTCGAATCGATGATTCTCGTTCCCGTCTGATGACCAAGCGCGGCGTCGAGCAAAACTTCCGCGATCTTGGCAGCAGGATTGATCCGCCAAGCTTTGGGCAGGATGGGGCTGAGAAATTTTAGTGTAAGCGTCGCCACATGCTCGCCGGCACGCCGTTCAGCCCGATCGCACGAGCGTCAGCGACGGGAAGGCCAGCGCAGCCAGATCAGCTTCCACCTCACCCTTTACCCGCGAATAGAAGAACGGCGAATTGCGGTTGGCGCCCTTGGCGGAGACGACGGCAAAGGGATAGTCGTGATCGACTTGGCGAAACGCTTCACGCGAACCCGCCTTACCGATCGTCGTCCCGAGAGTACAGATCGCTGCTTCGGCTTGCCACCAGTCGGCATCTTTCGGCAGATCGTCGAAACGGACGACCGGTGCGGTGAGCTTGCGATGCGTGACCGCCAGGGGACGACGCGCTGGTGCGACCACGGTTTCGATCCGTGGATTTGCGAGGGCCTGGGTGAGAGTTGCGCCGATCAGCAGAAGCTTCATGTCAAATCTCCGACGCCTGCCGTTTCCAGATATCAGCCTGCTCCTTGCGAACCATCTCCTCGGCGCTGGCGGGGTACACAGTTCGATAGGGCGGCTTGTCGGTCTCGATGACGCCGATCATCGCTTCAATCATTTCGGCTGGATCGTGCTGGCGGTTGAGTTCGCGCACCGGCCAGTGCGCGACGACACGCTCGCCCTGGCCCCCCCACTGGTCCATGCTCTCCATGCCGGTGTCGTGGAAGCCGGTGCGGAATGCACCGGGGTTCACCGTCACGACCTCGACGCCATAGGGTTTTAGAGCGTGTCCGCTTTACTGGGGGTCATATCCGCACGATTTGAAGTAGTTGGCGCATTCTTGTGGTTCGAACAGCGTAACGATTTGGCCAACGGTATTCCATAAGCCGTCGACCGTTCGCTCGGCTTTTGCGCGCAAGACGGCCTTGAGCTTCGCGAATGCCTTCTCGATTGGGTTGAAGTCGGGACTGTATGGAGGAAGGTAAAGCAACCGGCATCCGGCGTCTTCGATTGCGTGACGTACTCCTTCCGCTTTGTGTGCAGGCAGATTATCCATGATGACGATGTCGCCCGGCACCAAGGTTGGAATGAGAACCTGCTGGACATAGGCCTGGAATGCTACCCCGTTCATCGCGCCGTCCAAAACCATGGGTGCGGTCATTCCAGATAGCCTGAGGGCTCCGGTAAACGTCGTCGTCTTCCAATGGCCGTGCGGGACCGGTGAGCGGCATCTATCTCCGCAAGGGGCCCGTCCACGAAGCCGGGACATCTTCGTGCTCAGGCCGGTTTCATCGATGAAGACGAGCCGCGCCGGATCGAGATCGAGTTGGTCGTCGAACCAATCCTGACGACGTTTCAGCAGGTCAGGACGCTCCTGCTCCAGTGCATGCGCGGTCTTTTTTTGAAAGTCCAACCGCGCTTTCGCAGCCAGACGTCAAGCGCGCTGCGGCCGATCGATACGGCTCTGTCCTCGCGCAATCGCAGAACCATCTCGTTGAGCGTGATATCCTTTTCCTCTTCGATTATGCGGATGATGAAGTCCTCGTGAGCATCGAGGCGTGAACCACCGCGTCGGCCCTGCTTGGCAGGCGTCAACTGGGCCGCCCGTGCGCTGGCAATCCAGGCGATGGCCGTTGAAATGCCAATTCCAAATCTGGCTGCCGCCGATCTCGCCGACATGCCATCGCGTGACGCAGCCAGAACGCGGCTACGCAAATCATCACTGAAAGCTCGGGTCATATTGCCTCCGACCAAATCACCAGTCGAAGCGATAGAATCAGAATTCGGAAGCCAGGGGAATCCTCAACCCGATTCCGCGTTCAATGGACGTGCTCTAGTTCTTCATGCATCGCTGAGCAGATGCCTTCGACTGCATGCTTTGAAGCCGCGTAAGCGCCGTCGAACAGCACCTTGACGAGGCCGGCGAACGACGAGGTCCACACGATCCGGCCCGCGTCGCGTTTCACCATGGCCCGAGCGAAGCCCTGCGCCAATTCCAGCGCCGAAAACACATTGGTCTCGAAAACAGAGCGGAACACGGCCATGGGAATTTCGACCATCGGCCCGGATTCCATGATGCCAGCATTGTTGAACAATACGTCGATCTCCAGCGCAAACGCATTGGCGCGGTCTATCTCGTTGAGGACATCGAGCTTGATGACCTGCATCTCGATGCCATCAGCCTTAGCCGCGTTGCGCAGCTCCCAGACCTGCGGCCAAATCTGGCAGCTTGCGATGACCTTGTGACCGCGCCGGGCGAGACCGAAGGCCACGCCGCGCCAGTTATGAGGATTGTCTTTCCCATCGCACTCTTCCTGTCTTCAGCGCATCAACCGGCGATCTCGCCGTTGCGGATCGCTACCCGGATCGCCTGCGCAGTCGTCGTAACGCCCAGACGTTTGCGAATTCGCCGCAGGTGATTTTCCACTGTCCGTTCGGAAAGGCCCAGCGTTGCCGCAATCTCAACCTGTCGTCGGCCCGCGGCGGTCCAGGCCAGCACTTCCCGTTCGCGATCCGACAGAGATCCAACAGCTTCGACCGCCGCTTCCAACAGCTTGTGTGCGGAGAAAAACGCCGTCGCCGCTATCAGCGCCAGAACCAGTCGTGCCTGGTGCGACGCATCGATCCGTTGGCCGCCCAGGCTCATCGCTCCTTCCAGTCCCAGCGGGCCGAAGACCGGGACTTGAAGCCCGTGAATGCCCTGTCCGCGTGGATGGCGGACGATATTGTACAGCTCGCCTTCCTTGGCCATGGTCTTGGTCCAGAAAAACGGCTCGCGCGCTTCGAGGATATGGCGGGTCACCGGACAGCGCCGGACATAAGTCTCGGCATCGACGCTTTCGCCGCCACCGAACCAGTCACCCTCGACCCAATAGATACGCTCGACTATCTCGTCCTGCGTGGCGGATGCCGAAAACAGCACGAAGCGGTCATACCCCAGCGGCCCGGCAAAGGCGCGAACCTCATCTTTAATCGCGGCAAGGCTGTCCGCGACCTCGATCGCGAGGGCACTTCGAAATGCCTGTTGTGCCGAGACCGGTTCCGTCATCCGTCGGCGACCTCCTTGAGCAACGCTCCCGCCGCAAGCTTACCGAGATTGTTTCCCGCCAAAGGGCTGTCGCCGGTCAAGAGCTTGCGGTCCTGATGCACGGCGCCGGAAATATCATTGTTGATGATATCAAATCCCAGTGCCTTCAGTTTCTCGCCGAATTTCCAGGTCAGATGACCTGGCATGTAGCCGATGTCCGGGGTCTTGGCATCGAGCGTGTCCGGAAAGGCGCAGATCTTGTAACCGCGATAGATATCGCTGCCGCCCACCGCCAGGAACGCCGCCGGGCCATGGCATAGCGAGATGACGAACCGGTCCTTCGCCGCTGCCCATTCGAGCGCCGCCGCGACGTCCTTGCTTTCAGGCAGGCCGATCAGGGCGCCATGTCCACCGGGAACGAAGATCGCGATATAGTCATCGAGGCCGCCTTTTACCACGTCGGAGAGCTTCAGCGGCTGCTTGAACTGCGGATGATACTTCGCGAAGAAGCCCTTCACCTCTTCATCTTTGGATGGCATCGCCCAATACTCGAACTTGACCGGGTTACCTGACACGGTCGCCACGTCGAAGGAGAAGCCCGCCTTGTCGAGGTGATACATCGGCAGTAGCGTCTCGACGGGATGATTACCGGTCGAGAAGAAGCTTCCGTTGTCGGTCAGCAGATAGCGCTCGTCGGCGCCGATCATCAGCACCTTCTTCCCGCCCTTGTAGGGATTGGGATAGTCCGCGCCGCTCAGGTCGGATTTCGGCGACGTGAACTGCCTGAGCGAGTAGCGTGAGGGAAAAAACGCATTCTCCTCTGCGGGGTCGGGTTGCGGGTTCTTATCGGAAGCTTTCTGGTCAGACATAGCAGCGCCTCATTGCGTTTTGTCCTGTGATGACAAAAGCTAGGGCAGAGCCCAGCCTAGCAAAATGAGGGATTTCCCTCAACGAAGGACACTGAATCCCGCTTCGAACCGAACCACCCTTCATGCAGTTGACGATGGACAAGATGTGGCCGTGTCCGTCGAGTGCAGCATGGAGGATGGAGATCGAGTACGCCCTGCCAGACGAAAACCGCCATTCCGACCGTGCGCGATTCGAACTTTTGTGCCGCGAAACGCCGCCGTTTCTACGCATTTTTCGCTCGGCTGCTTCCGACTCTTCACGCGCCCGCAGTTTTGGCGGCTATGGCGTACTGCAGAGGATAATCGGCGGAATTTGGCGCACCCGACAGGATTCGAACCTGTGACCTCTGCCTTCGGAGGGCAGCACTCTATCCAGCTGAGCTACGGGTGCAGCAAAAGGGCTTGAAAGCCTGAACAATGGCGGTTCTAGCCGAAGCAGAAGAATGCAGCAATGCCTTATTTCAGGAATCTCGTTGAAATGAACACGGTTCCGCCACAACCCACCGGCTTTTAATGTTAACGCGGGATGACGGAAGTGAACAGGTTCAAAAAGCGCAACAAAAGGTGAAATATTTTTGTCGGGATTTCGCGGTCGCCTTACGGGCAATAAATGCCAACCGGAAAATAAATATCCCGGCACAATAGACAACTATTATGCCGGGAAATGACTTCAAGTCAGCTCGGATGGTTACAGGTTCGAGGGAACCACGCCGCCATTGTCCTTAAGCTTCTGTATCACCTGCTTGTGAAGCCAGATATTCATCGTAGCCGAATCGCTGGTGTCGCCGGTATAGCCCAGCTCGTTGGCCAATTCCTTACGGTGTTCCAGGCTGCTATCCAGTCCTAGAGCCTTCATCAGGTCCACGATCGACGTCTTCCAGTTTAGATTTTGGCCACTTTTCTTGACGGCAGCATCCAAAACGGCACTGACATCAACGGAACCCGCCGCATCAGCTGTTTCGGAGGGCTGGGGTGCAGCCGTTTCCGTCACTGTCGGGTTGGGAGCGGCCGTCTCAGTGGACGGTGTCGCAGCTTGTGC
This sequence comes from Brucella sp. BE17, assembly GCF_039545455.1. Taxonomy (NCBI): domain Bacteria; kingdom Pseudomonadati; phylum Pseudomonadota; class Alphaproteobacteria; order Hyphomicrobiales; family Brucellaceae; genus Brucella; species Brucella sp. BE17. The sequence goes on from NZ_CP154467.1 coordinate 681,543, forward strand.
CTGCCCCCAGATAGCGCCCTTGATTTTGTCGAAAATGCCCATATCAAACTCCAGTCGTTAAACAGGATAATCCGACTTGCGATAGGTACATCGCATTGTCGGAATTTATCGCCGGTCCAGAGAATTCAAAACCGATCACAGCAAAAGAATGCATGTTTTAACGATAGGTTCCAGACAATATTATATGTCAAAGGCAATATATATGTGAGCACACAAAGCCAAACCTTTGACAGCTATAGGTGCCGAACATTTTAATGCTAATTCATCCTAAATTAAATGGAGCGCGTTCGGTTTGGCGGAGATAATAATGTTCCAGCGTCACATCCGGTAAGTCGCAAAGTCGAACGTGATCTACGCCTTTGCTTTCAACGGTTGGCGTTTTTTCAAAACCGGTTCGCACCGCGAACAGACAAAACAGAACAGCCCCCCATATCAGGAAGGGTGCTGCGGCGATCAGAATAAAAACATACCGCGTTGTTTCCATAACAGGGGATTTTGCACTTATTCTTTAAGGTCGTCAAATCATCAAACATCTTTCACAGCGGCAGTTGGCAATAGATATTCGTTATCTTGCCGGTTATGGCGATGAAAAACTCTGACACAACGCAATCGGATCGGACCGCCTTTTTTCGATGCAATAAATATCTCGCAGAAACAGAAGTTGCATTTCCGCCACAATGCGTTGCATAGATGCAACGCTATTGGGTATCATGGTTAATATGAACACAGCGAATCTGGCAACTACACAGCAGCAGGAAGAGCAGCCTTCGTATCGCGGCGAGGGGCGCAGGCTGTTGGCCTTGCCTGGCATCATTACGGTTGTTTCCGCGCTGATTACCGCTTCCATCTCGTTTGCCATTTTGATCGGCGTAACGCCATTGACGCCTGACCGCACGGTTACGCTTGTTCTGGTGATCGTCAATGTTGCGCTGATTGTTTTCCTTATCCTGCTGATCTGCCGTGAAATCTACCGCATCGTAACGGCACGAAGGCTCGGCAAGGCGGCATCGCGGCTGCATGTGCGTATCGTTGCGCTATTTTCGCTAATCGCGGCTGTACCGGCAATCGTGGTCGCAATCGTTGCTTCAGTGACGCTCAATCTCGGCCTCGACAGATGGTTTGATACCAATACGCGTGACATCGTCAGTTCGTCGCAAAGCCTGACGACTGCCTATATTCGAGAGACGGCACTCAATCTGCAAAGCACGTCCTATTCCATGCTGCAGGACCTTGACGCCCAGCGCACACTCTACAGCCTCGACCGCGGCGGCTTCATCGAATTAATAACCTTGCAGACGCGAGGCCGTGGCTTGCTGGGCGCATTTCTGGTGCGCGAAAACGGCAATGTGGTGGTAAAAAGCGATACCGGCATTGAAAGCCGCCTGCCACCACCGACCGAGGATGCGCTTAAAACCGCTCCCGATGGCAAGCCGGTTATTATCCCGCCCGGAAACAGTAATTTTGTTGGCGCGCTTATCAAGATGCGCGAGATACCAGACGTTTATCTCTATACGGTGCGTTCGGTAGATTCACAGATTTTGGATGCCATGCGCCTGATGGAGGCAAATACACAGCGTTATCAGGAAATGGATGCCACCCGCATTCCGACCCAGATCGCCTTTGCGCTGCTTTATTTCGGTCTGACGCTGATCGTGCTTCTCTCGGCGATCTGGACGGGGATTGCGGTCGCGGACCGGCTGGTACGTCCCATCCGCCTTTTGATCGGCGCAGCTGATGAGGTTACGGCTGGCAATCTCGACGTGTCGGTGCCGGTGCGCTCGTCCGACGGCGATGTTGGTGCTTTGTCCGGCACCTTCAACAATATGGTTGCCGAACTCAATAGCCAGCGTAACGAATTGATCTCCGCCAAGGACCAGATTGATGAGCGTCGACGGTTCTCCGAAGCGGTGCTTTCTGGGGTTACGGCGGGCGTCATCGGCATTGAGAATGATGGCTCCATATCGATCCTCAACCGCTCAGCTGAACATATGTTCGGGGTTACCTCGCAGGAGGCCATCGGTAAGAACCTGACCCGGATTGCGCCTGAAATAGGCCAGGCTTTCGAGGTTGCACGTACTGGCGGAAAGACTGTGCATCGCGAGCAGGTCAGCATGACGCGCGGTGGTGGGGCCAGAACTTTCAATGTACAGTTGACCGTGGAAGACGCGGCATCCGACGACCATTCCTATGTGGTCACCGTCGACGACATCACCGATCTGGTTCAGGCGCAACGATCATCCGCCTGGGCCGATGTCGCGCGCCGCATCGCGCATGAGATCAAGAACCCACTGACCCCCATCCAGCTTTCGGCAGAGCGCATTCGCCGCCGTTATGGCAAAGTAATCACCGAGGATCGGGAAGTGTTCGATCAATGTACCGACACCATTATCCGTCAGGTGGGCGATATCGGTCGCATGGTCGATGAGTTTTCGGCTTTTGCCCGCATGCCTAAGCCGGAAATCCGGTCTATGGATCTGCGTGAAGCTCTGCGCGAGGCGTCTTTCCTTGTCGAGGTGAGCCGCAGCGATATCAAATTCGAAAATGATTTTGGTTCGCAAAAGCTGATAGGATCGTTTGATAGCCGCTTGATCGGACAGGCTTTTGGCAATGTTATCAAGAATGCCAGCGAGGCAATTGACGCGCTGCCAAAGGAAGATCGCGGCGAGGGGCATATCCTCGTCCGCTCCTACAGCTCTGAAGGGCACCTTTCGGTCGACGTGATCGACAATGGCAAAGGCCTTCCGGGTGATGACCGGCAAAAATTGCTCGAACCCTATATGACAACGCGCGAAAAAGGCACGGGTCTTGGACTGGCCATCGTGCGCAAGATCGTTGAGGACCATGGCGGGAGTTTGGAATTGCATGACGCACCAGCTAATTTTCATGGAGGACGGGGCGCAATGATAAGAATGATTTTTCCGCAGCAGGAAAACGTTGCGGCCGTTAGCGGTGCCGGAAATGATAAATTTGATATAGCTGGGCAGGTGAACTGATATGGCAGCCGATATTCTGGTAGTTGATGATGAAGCCGACATTCGGGAACTCGTAGCCGGTATTTTGAGTGACGAAGGGCATGAAACGCGAACTGCATCTGATGCGGATAGCGCGCTGGCGGCAATTGGCGACCGCGTGCCCCGGCTGGTCTTTCTCGATATCTGGCTTCAGGGCAGTCGCCTCGATGGCCTTTCCCTTTTGGATGAAATCAAGAAGATGCACCCTGATCTGCCAGTCGTGATGATTTCCGGACATGGCAATATCGAAACGGCAGTGTCGTCTATTCGCCGTGGCGCCTATGATTTTATCGAAAAGCCGTTCAAGGCCGATCGGCTGATACTCGTCGCCGATCGGGCGCTGGAAACCTCCAAACTCAAGCGCGAAGTCTCCAACCTGCGCAAGCGGTCCGGGCATACGCTCGAACTGGTCGGCAACTCGCTCGCAATGAGCCAGTTGCGTCAGGTAATCGAGCGCGTGGCGCCGACCAACAGCCGTATCATGGTCACCGGACCGTCTGGCGCCGGCAAGGAACTGGTGGCACGCGCCATTCATGCACAATCGAGCCGCGCCAACGGTCCGTTCGTAACACTTAATGCCGCAGCTATCACGCCGGAGCGTATGGAAATCGAGCTCTTTGGCACGGAAATGGATGGTGGTGAGCGCAAGGTCGGAGCGCTGGAAGAAGCGCATGGCGGCATTCTTTATCTGGATGAAATCGCCGACATGCCGCGCGAGACCCAGAACAAGATCTTGCGTGTTTTGGTTGACCAGCAGTTCGAACGCGTCGGCGGCACCAAGCGCGTGAAGGTTGATGTGCGTATCATTTCTTCCACGGCGCAGAATCTCGAAGGCATGATCGCCGAAGGTGTGTTTCGAGAGGATTTATTCCATCGTCTCTCGGTGGTACCGGTGCAGGTGCCGCCATTGGCTGCTCGCCGCGAGGATATTCCAGATCTTGTCGCATATTTCATGAAGCAGATTGCCGAGCAGGCGGGAATCAAGCCGCGAAATATCCGCGAGGATGCCATGGCCGTTTTGCAGGCGCATAGCTGGCCGGGCAATATCCGCCAGCTTCGCAACAATGTTGAACGGCTGATGATTCTGGCACGTGGGGATGACCCGGACGCACCGGTCACTGCCGATCTTTTGCCTGCTGAAATTGGCGACACCCTGCCGCGTGCACCCACTGATTCAGACCAGCACATCATGGCCCTGCCATTGCGCGAAGCACGGGAACGCTTTGAAAAGGAATATCTTATTGCCCAGATCAACCGTTTCGGTGGCAATATTTCGCGTACCGCCGAATTTGTCGGCATGGAACGCTCGGCATTGCATCGCAAATTGAAATCGCTCGGCGTATAAGGAACTTCAGTTCAATCATACGGAGCGCATATGCGGGTTATCGTTTGCGGGGCGGGGCAGGTCGGGTACGGCATAGCCGAGCGTCTGTCGCTGGAAGAAAATGACGTATCGGTCATTGATACTTCGGCGCGTCATATCGAGATCGTGCGCGATACGCTGGACGTGCGCGGCTTTGTCGGCCACGGCTCGCATCCTGATGTGCTGGCGGCAGCCGGTGCGGATGAAGCCGACATGATCATTGCCGTAACGCTATCCGATGAGGTCAACATGGTGGCCTGTCAGGTGGCGCATTCGGTTTTTAACGTTCCGACTAAAATTGCCCGCATTCGCGCGCAGTCCTATCTGCAGGATGAATATCAGGACCTTTTCCTGCGCGAAAACCTTCCGATCGATGTGATCATTTCGCCAGAACTCGAAGTGGGCGAGGTGGTGCTGCGCCGCATCGCCCTTCAGGGCGCCAATGACGTCTTACGCTTTGCGGACGACAAGATCATCGGTCTTGCCATCGAGTGTCTGGAGGAATGCCCGGTCATCAATACGCCGCTCAAGCAATTGACCGATCTGTTTCCCGATCTTGCAGCTACAGTCGTCGGCGTGGTGCGAAACGACAGCCTTTTCATCCCGCGCTCATCGGACGAGTTGAATGCCGGCGATCTCGCTTATGTGGTGACGACGCGAGAGCAGGTCCGTCGCACATTGGCGCTGTTCGGGCACGAAAAGCCGGAAGCACACCGCATCGTCATCGTAGGCGGCGGCAATATCGGGCTCTACGTCGCAAAGGCGATTGAAGAGCGCAAATGGCAGACGCGTGTGAAGATGATTGAAAGCGATCAGGAGCGGGCATTTCTCGTCGCGGACCATTTGAAGCGAACGATGGTGCTGCACGGTAGCGCGCTTGATCAGGCGCTGTTGCAGGAAGCCGAAGTGCAGGACGCCGATCTGATGGTGGCGCTGACCAATCAGGATCAGGTCAATATTCTGTCCAGCATCATGGCCAAACGACTTGGTTGCAAGACCAACATGGCGCTTATCAACACGGTTGCCTATCAGGATTTCACGTCCATGGTCGGGATCGACGCCTATATCAATCCAAAGGCTGTGACGATTTCCAAAATTCTTCAGCATGTCCGGCGCGGGCGTATCCGCGCTGTCTATAGCGTATATCGTGACCGGGCTGAAATCATTGAAGCCGAAGCACTCGAAACTTCGTCGCTTGTCGGAGCACCATTGCGCGATCTTGATCTGCCAGTAGGTCTAAGAATCGGTGCGATCTATCGTGACGGGAAGGTTATCCGCCCCAATGGCGACGTTCGAATAAAACCGAAGGACCGCGTGGTCATATTCGCTACTTCCGATACCGTTAAACATGTGGAACAAATGTTCCGTGTAAGTCTCGAGTTTTTTTGAATAATTTCTTGGGCGATATGGTCTTTTTTATTGAGGGGTGTCATGGATATCTGTACCTTCTGGTATGGTCCACGTTTGCGCGAGGTTGATCGTATCTGCCTTGCATCCATGGTGATGACGGGCCAGCGGGTAAAACTCTTTACCTATGCGCCGGTGGAAAACTTGCCCGCCGGTGTTGAACTGCACGATGCGGAAACGATCTTGCCGGAGAAGACGTTCAGGCGGCTTGATCCAAATTATCCCAATTTGCGAACCCGGCGGACAATAGTCCAATTTAGCGATCTCTTCCGTATCATGTTGATGAAGCATGAGCAGGGGGTATGGCTGGATACGGATGTCTATCTGGTAAAGCAGTTTCACCCCGACCCTTCGGTTCCTTATCTCGCACGCGAGAACCGTTTTCGCGTCGGCGTATCGGCACTCTATCTTCCCAAAGATCATCCGATCATCGATGAGTTCGAAACCTATATTGGTGCCTCATATCCCTTGCCGCGCTGGCTCGGTATCCGGCGGGGAAAGCTGCGTCCGCTTTACTACCGCATGATTGGCAAGGAAGTGACGCCAGCCTCGATCGGTATCACCGTTTTCGGAAATGACGGTATTTCTCGGCTTGCTCGCAAATACGGGAATTTTAAAACCGCGGCTCCGCAAGAGAATTTCTATTACTGGGTCGGGCGCGATGCCACGCGAATCTATGATCCGGCCTATGGACTGGAACCTTTAAGACATCCCGATTTCATCGGGTTTCACATTCACAAAAAACACAAGGAGGTGGTGTCGTTACGCTCCGGCAGCTTCTATGTCTGGGCGATGGATCGGGTCAAAGCATTGGTTTGACGTCAACCATTGTATGCCATCACTATATCTGCTGTAACGCCAATTTGCATGCGTTAGACTAAATTGCCGGTTGCGCAAAAATTTCACTCCTGTTAACCGAGGCCGAAGGGGGAAGCATCTGTCTTTCCACAGCAATTGCGAATGAGTGCCGGTTTCGTGCATTCCGGTGCTTGATTTATATGCATGCGCATGCTCGTCTAACGCATCGCGGACAGGCTGCTGATCGATTAAAGGAATAAAAACAATGGCTGAACGATCGCAAAATCTTCAAGATCTTTTTCTCAACTCCGTACGCAAGCAGAAGATTTCGCTAACGATCTTTCTGATCAATGGCGTGAAACTGACGGGTATTGTCACTTCATTTGATAATTTCTGTGTGCTGCTTCGCCGCGATGGTCATTCCCAGCTTGTCTACAAGCATGCTATTTCGACCATCATGCCAAGCCAGCCTGTGCAGATGTTTGAAGGCGAGGAAGCCTGAGGCTTTTCGTCTTTCCAAAGATCAAATTGATAAGAGCGCCTTTGATCTGATTTTTCAGATCGGCGCTTTTGTCGTTTGGTCTGCACATATCTGCCGGAAGGGTTTTGTTTGAAACACACGGGTTCCCGCCCTATTTTGCAGATATTATGTCTCTTTGCTGTTCCCCGGAGTGAATCCACTTGACCAGTTCTACAGATAAACACGCATCACCAGACGATGCGCAAAAAGACTTTGCTCTGTTAGAACCGGAGCCAACTCGCGCCGCTGTTGTGGTGCCCATTTTACCGGAGCGCTATAACAGTGCTGCGGGTGAGGATGGGCCGCGGGCGCAGTTTCAGCGTTCCCATGAAGCCCGGCTTGAAGAAGCTGTGGGTCTGGCGCGTGCCATCAGTCTCGATATTGTACACGCCGAAATCGTCATCGTTGCCAATCCACGACCAGCAACGCTTCTTGGCACCGGCAAGGTCGAAGCAACCGCCGACGTCGTGCAAGAGATGGGAATCGATCTTGTTATTGTCGATCACGCCCTGACGCCGGTCCAGCAACGTAATCTTGAAAGGCAGTGGAAGGTCAAGGTTATTGACCGGACAGGCCTTATCCTTGAAATTTTCGGTGAGCGCGCCCGCACCAAGGAAGGGGCGCTGCAGGTCGAACTGGCGCATCTCAATTACCAAAAAGGTCGTCTGGTGCGAAGCTGGACTCACCTTGAGCGACAGCGAGGCGGTAGCGGCTTCCTCGGAGGTCCGGGCGAAACCCAGATCGAAGCCGATAGGCGCATGTTGCAGGAAAAGATTTTGCGCATCAAGCGCGAGCTTGAAACGGTGGTGCGCACCCGCACGCTGCATCGCCAGAAGCGACGCAAGGTGCCGCATCCCGTGATTGCGCTCGTGGGTTATACAAATGCGGGGAAATCCACGCTCTTCAACCGCATGACTGGGGCAGAAGTGCTGGCGGAGGATATGCTTTTTGCAACCCTTGATCCAACATTGCGCCGCATTCGCCTGCCGCATGGCGAAACTGTGATCCTGTCCGATACGGTCGGCTTTATTTCCAATCTGCCGCATCATCTGGTCGCCGCCTTCCGTGCGACGCTGGAAGAAGTGGTCGAAGCCGATCTTATCCTGCATGTGCGCGATATTTCCGATCCCGACAATGCTGCGCAAGGCGAAGATGTCGAGACTATCCTGTCGGGTCTGGGCGTTGAACCGCACGACCGTGAGCGTGTCGTGGAAATCTGGAACAAGATTGACAATCTTGATGAGAGCGCGCGCGAAGCAGCCCTTCGTCTGGCAGCCGCTGGTGGCGAGGAGGGGCGTCCGATCCCTCTTTCGGCGATCACCGGCGAGGGGGTGGACAGGCTGCTTGCGCTGATCGAGACGAGAATCGCAGGCGCGCTCGTACCGGTAGATCTCGTGCTTTCACCGTTCGAGTTGCATTTGCTGGACTGGCTCTATCGCCACGGCAGCGATATCGGGCGTGAGGACCTCGAAGATGGTTCGGTCCATATTACGGCACGGCTGACCGAGACAGCGCGCAAAACACTGGATGAAAAGCGCGGCATCAAGCCTGAACAGCCTGAAGAGGACTGGGACTGAGCGTTTTGGACGCGATGCGTGTTTTCACAAAATTTGTCATGAAAATCGGAAAGCTGAGTCCCACTTGCGAAACAGGGGCGCAACGCCCTATGTATGGGCGTGAGACGATTCAAATTCCGCAGTTCGCCATTCTTATATGCAGAGGCCCATAATGAGAGATCCGATCGAAACCGTCATGAACCTCGTGCCGATGGTCGTTGAGCAGACCAACCGGGGCGAACGGGCCTATGATATTTTTTCGCGCCTTCTGAAAGAGCGCATCATCTTCGTCAACGGTCCTGTCGAAGACGGCATGTCAATGCTGGTTTGCGCGCAACTTCTGTTTCTGGAAGCCGAGAACCCTAAAAAAGAGATCAACATGTATATCAACTCGCCCGGTGGCGTGGTGACATCCGGCATGGCGATCTATGATACGATGCAGTTCATTCGTCCGGCCGTTTCCACGCTTTGCATGGGGCAGGCGGCTTCCATGGGATCGTTGCTTTTGACGGCTGGCGCCACCGGTCAACGCTATGCGCTTCCCAATGCCCGCATCATGGTGCACCAGCCTTCGGGTGGCTTCCAGGGGCAGGCATCGGATATCGAGCGTCACGCGCAGGACATCATCAAGATGAAGCGCCGTCTCAATGAAATCTATGTTAAGCATACGGGTCGCGATTACGAGACGATTGAACGTACACTGGATCGCGATCACTTCATGACGGCGCAGGAAGCGCTGGAGTTTGGATTGATCGACAAGGTTGTCGAGGCTCGTGAGGTTGGTGAAGCCGAAGCGAAATAAGCCCGGTCATTTCAGGAATAACCGTTTTTTGTGTTTTCGCCACAAAAGGGGCTTAATTCTTGGAACTACGTGATGTTTGGCGTATTGCGTTAAGCATCTGTTCGGGGTTCTGTCGCTACAGTGATATGAAACATGCCGAATCTGTATGTGCGAGCCGATTTTCATTTGTTCGCTGGTGCGGCTTCTGCAAGAGTGATCAGGTGTCGCTTTCACCAGCGACATCTGGCGGTGATAGAAGTGCTGGGTAGCAGGTGATTGTTAAGGGGCGGAAAGATATGTTTCTCCCCGGAGCGGCCTGAACAGATCAAGCAAGCCGCAACAAGTGAACGGCCGGAAGAAACGATCGGACTGAATGATGCTGTCATCCCGGTCAATTGAAAGGAAACTGCGATGAGCAAAGTCAGCAACGGCGGCGGCGATTCCAAGAACACGCTCTATTGCTCGTTCTGCGGCAAAAGCCAGCATGAAGTGCGCAAGCTGATTGCAGGCCCCACCGTATTCATCTGCGATGAATGTGTCGAACTCTGCATGGATATCATCCGTGAGGAAAATAAATCCTCAATGGTGAAATCGCGTGAGGGTGTGCCGACACCGCAGGAAATCATGGCGACGCTTGATGATTATGTCATCGGACAGAAAGACGCCAAGCGCGTCCTGTCGGTTGCCGTACATAACCATTACAAGCGTCTCGCGCATCAGTCAAAGAATAACGATATCGAACTGGCGAAGTCGAACATTCTTCTCGTCGGCCCGACGGGTTGCGGCAAGACCTATCTTGCCCAGACGCTTGCGCGTATCATCGATGTGCCATTCACCATGGCCGATGCGACAACGCTGACGGAAGCGGGCTATGTCGGTGAAGATGTCGAGAATATCATTCTCAAGCTGCTTCAGTCCGCCGATTACAATGTCGAACGCGCGCAGCGCGGCATCGTCTATATCGATGAAGTGGACAAGATCAGCCGCAAGTCCGACAATCCATCTATTACCCGCGACGTGTCGGGCGAGGGTGTGCAGCAGGCACTGTTGAAGATCATGGAAGGCACGGTTGCTTCCGTCCCGCCGCAAGGTGGCCGCAAGCATCCGCAGCAGGAATTCTTGCAGGTGGACACGACGAACATCCTGTTTATCTGTGGTGGTGCCTTTGCCGGTCTCGACAAGATCATTTCGTCGCGCGGTGAGCGGACTTCGATTGGCTTTGGTGCCAATGTGCGTGCCGTCGATGACCGCCGGATCGGCCAGATTTTCCGCGAACTTGAGCCGGAAGATCTGCTGAAATTCGGTCTTATTCCAGAATTTGTTGGTCGTCTGCCGGTCATTGCAACGCTCGAAGACCTTGATGTGGATGCACTGGTACAGATTCTGACCGAGCCGAAGAATGCGCTCGTCAAGCAGTATCAGCGCCTGTTTGACATGGAAAGTGTCGAACTGGTGTTCCATGACGATGCATTGCGGGCCATTGCGAACAAGGCTGTGGAACGCAAGACGGGTGCGCGTGGTCTGCGTTCAATCATGGAAAAGATTTTGCTCGACACCATGTTCGAGCTTCCGACGCTGGAAGGCGTGCAGGAAGTAGTCATTTCCGGCGATGTCGTCGATGGCAGCGCTCGGCCGCTTTACATCTATGCCGAGCGGCAGGATGAAAAAGGCAACGCTTCCGCCTGATATCGGACACCATATCGTGAAGAGGCCGCGCGAGCGGCCTTTTTCATGTCGCGTGCGAAAGCATGTCTCCCAAAAGTGGGAACCGGTTTTGGGATAAAGACATGCGTGAAAACAAAAACTTAAAACGTATTTCCTGAATATGATAAAATTCGATAGGCTTGGGAAAAATACCAGTAAACAGGGCATAGTAAGTGCCAGCACTTGTGGAAAAACCAGCGGCGGCGCAGGATAATTAACGATTCTATGAATGCCGCTTGAATTAAGGAGTTCGGCTCTCCAACTATGGACCGAAGCACGCTTTACGACCTGCCTCACTTAAAGGGGGCGTGTTGCGTGGCAATCGGGTCGAACGACCTGAGAAAGGACTTTGATAATGACGGGTATAGAACAGAAGACCCCATCGGGTGGCTCTGCTACGGGCGGTGACAACGGGCTTTATGCCGTTCTTCCGCTGCGTGACATCGTCGTCTTTCCTCACATGATCGTGCCGCTTTTTGTCGGACGCGAGAAATCCATCCGCGCACTCGAAGAAGTGATGGGCGTGGACAAGCAGATTTTGCTGGCAACGCAGAAGAACGCGGCCGATGACGATCCGGCAGCTGACGCAATCTATGAGATCGGCACCATTGCCAATGTGCTTCAGCTCCTGAAGCTTCCTGACGGTACGGTCAAGGTGTTGGTTGAGGGTACGAGCCGCGCAAAAATTTCCAAATTCACGGACCGTGAAGATTATCACGAGGCTTATGCTGACAGTTTGCCTGAGCCAGAGGAGGATGCCGTCGAGGTTGAGGCTCTTGCCCGCTCGGTGGTTTCTGACTTTGAGAATTACGTCAAGCTCAACAAGAAGATTTCGCCGGAAGTGGTGGGTGCAGCCAGCCAGATCGACGATTATTCCAAGCTCGCCGACACGGTTGCCTCGCATCTTGCGATTAAGATTCCTGAAAAGCAGGAAATGCTGTCCATTCTTTCGGTGCGCGAGCGCCTTGAGAAGGCCCTTTCCTTCATGGAAGCCGAGATTTCTGTTCTGCAGGTCGAAAAGCGCATCCGTGGCCGCGTCAAGCGCCAGATGGAAAAGACGCAGCGCGAATATTACCTCAACGAGCAGATGAAGGCGATCCAGAAGGAGCTTGGTGACGGTGAGGACGGTCGTGATGAGGCTGCCGAACTCGAAGAGCGTATCAACAAGACCAAGCTCAGCAAGGAAGCGCGTGAAAAAGCGCAGGCCGAACTGAAAAAGCTGCGCAGCATGAGCCCGATGTCTGCGGAAGCAACCGTCGTGCGTAATTATCTCGACTGGCTCCTGTCCATTCCATGGGGCAAGAAGTCGAAGGTTAAGCAGGACTTGAACTTTGCGCAGGAAGTGCTTGATGAAGAGCATTTCGGCCTCGACAAGGTCAAGGAACGCATTGTCGAATATCTTGCTGTACAGGCGCGTTCGACCAAAATTAAGGGCCCCATCATCTGCCTCGTTGGACCTCCCGGCGTGGGCAAGACCTCGCTTGCGCGCTCGATCGCCAAGGCAACGGGACGTGAGTATGTTCGCATGTCTCTGGGCGGCGTACGCGATGAGGCTGAAATCCGCGGCCATCGCCGCACTTACATTGGTTCGATGCCTGGCAAGGTTATCCAGTCGATGAAGAAGGCGAAAAAGTCCAATCCACTCTTCCTGCTCGATGAAATCGACAAGATGGGACAGGATTTCCGTGGTGATCCGTCTTCGGCCATGCTGGAGGTGCTTGATCCCGAACAGAACGCGACCTTCATGGATCACTATCTTGAAGTCGAGTATGATCTGTCGAACGTCATGTTCGTGACCACCGCCAATACGATGAATATTCCTGGCCCGCTGCTGGATCGTATGGAGATCATCCGCCTTGCCGGTTACACAGAAGACGAAAAGCTGGAAATCGCCAAGCGGCACCTGTTGCCCAAGGCGATCAAGGACCACGCTTTGCAGCCCAAGGAATTCTCGGTTTCCGAGGAAGCGCTACGCAACGTGATCAGGCTTTACACACGTGAAGCCGGTGTGCGCAGCCTCGAACGCGAGATGATGACACTTGCGCGTAAGGCTGTGACTGAAATCGTCAAAGGCAAGACGAAGTCGGTGAAAATCACTGATAAGAACCTGTCCGATTATCTTGGTGTCGAGCGGTTCCGCTTCGGTCAGATTGACGGTGAGGATCAGGTCGGTGTCGTTACGGGACTGGCCTGGACGGAAGTTGGTGGCGAATTGCTGACGATCGAAGGTGTCATGATGCCCGGCAAGGGCCGCATGACCGTCACGGGTAACCTGCGTGATGTGATGAAGGAATCGATTTCGGCGGCGGCCTCCTATGTCCGCTCGCGTGCGATTGATTTCGGCATTGAGCCGCCTTTGTTCGACAAGCGGGATATTCACGTCCACGTGCCGGAAGGCGCAACACCGAAGGATGGCCCTTCGGCCGGTATCGCAATGGTTACTGCCATTGTCTCGGTTCTGACCGGCATTCCGGTGCGCAAGGATATCGCCATGACGGGTGAAGTCACCTTGCGTGGCCGGGTTCTGCCAATTGGGGGCCTCAAGGAAAAGCTTCTTGCGGCACTTCGTGGCGGTATCAAGAAGGTTCTGATCCCGGAAGAAAACGCCAAGGATCTGGCGGATATTCCGGACAACGTGAAGAACGGGCTTGAGATCGTTCCGGTTTCGCGTGTGGGCGAAGTTCTCAAACATGCATTGGTTCGTGAACCCGAACCGATTGAGTGGACGGAGCCCGAAACAGCGCCTTCCACCACTTCGGTTGATGATGACGCAGGGGCCGCAACAGCACACTGACACGCTCTTCAGACGATCTACAATCAAAATGCCGGGCTCTTTGCTCGGCATTTCTGTGTTTAACCCCGGTTTTCCGGGGTTTTTTACAGTTGACAGGCTTGGTTTGTCCAACTTTTCGAATAAACTCCGATCAATCCGGTCGCGTTATCCGTTCCGGTAGACACAGAAAGGAAATACCAATGAACAAGAACGAATTGGTTGCCGCAGTTGCGGAAAAGGGCGGTTTGACGAAGGCTGATGCTGGTGCGGCTGTTGACGCTGTGCTCGCCGCTGTGACCGGCGCACTCAAGGCTGGCGAAGAAGTTCGTCTTCCGGGCTTCGGTGTTTTCTCGGTTTCTCACCGTGCAGCTTCGACTGGTCGTAATCCTTCGACGGGCAATGAAGTCGCTATTCCGGCCCGCAATGTGCCGAAATTCTCGGCTGGCAAAGGCCTGAAAGAAGCGGTCAACAGCTGATTTGGCCCGATGACAGATGCATACCGGTTATCTCGGTTTACCGAGTAACCGTTTTAAAGCCCGGCTTGTCCGGGCTTTTTCACGTCTGGAATACGACTTTTTGAATGCAATGCTATTCCGCTGCTTCTGTCTTGCGCACCGGTCGACGTTCCAGCAATTCCTTGAGAAACTGCCCGGTATAAGAGCGCTGCTCGGTGACGATATCCTCCGGGCGTCCGACTGCAACAATCTCGCCGCCGCCATCACCGCCTTCAGGACCAAGATCGATCACCCAGTCCGCCGTCTTGATGACTTCGAGATTATGCTCGATCACCACCACCGTGTTGCCTTGCTCGACCAGTTCATGCAGCACTTCGAGCAGTTTTGCTACGTCATGGAAATGCAGCCCCGTGGTGGGTTCGTCGAGAATATAAAGCGTGCGTCCGGTCGCTTTGCGTGACAATTCCTTGGCAAGTTTCACGCGCTGTGCCTCACCACCGGAAAGCGTTGTCGCCTGCTGGCCAACCTTGATATAGCCAAGCCCGACTTTCACCAGTGTTTCGAGCTTATCACGGACCGCAGGGACTGCGGAAAAGAACTCAGCGCCTTCCTCGACCGTCATATCCAGCACATCGGCAATCGATTTGCCCTTAAACAGCACATCAAGCGTTTCGCGGTTGTAACGCTTGCCATGGCAGACATCGCAGGTGACATAGACATCCGGCAAAAAGTGCATCTCGATTTTGATGACACCATCGCCCTGACAGGCCTCGCAGCGCCCGCCCTTCACATTGAAGGAGAAGCGCCCGGGCTGATAACCACGCGCCTTAGCTTCCGGCAGGCCAGAAAACCAGTCTCGGATGGGTGTGAAGGCGCCTGTGTAAGTGGCGGGATTGGAGCGCGGCGTACGTCCGATCGGCGACTGATCGATATCGATGACCTTGTCGAGGTATTCTAGTCCCTCGATGCGATCATGCTCGGACGGATGCTCGCGCGAGCCCATAATACGGCGCGAGGCCGCCTTGAACAAGGTTTCAATCAGGAAAGTCGATTTGCCGCCACCGGAAACACCCGTCACCGCCGTAAATGTGCCGAGAGGAATATCTGCGGAGACGTTTTTTAGATTGTTACCGCGTGCGCCAACCACCCGGACACGCTTTGTCTTGGAAATCTTGCGGCGCTCAGACGGGACGACTACTTCCATCACGCCGGACAAATATTTGCCGGTCAGTGAATTGGTGTTGGACATGATAGCGTCAGGCGTGCCTTCGGCAATAACCCGTCCGCCATGCACGCCCGCCGCCGGACCGATATCGACCACATAATCGGCGGTCAAAATGGCATCTTCGTCATGTTCGACCACGATCACCGTGTTGCCGAGATCACGCAGATGGCGCAGTGTATCGAGCAGGCGGGCATTGTCGCGCTGATGTAGGCCAATGGATGGCTCATCGAGCACATAGAGCACGCCTGTGAGGCCTGAACCGATTTGTGAGGCAAGACGAATACGTTGGCTTTCCCCACCCGACAGCGTACCGGAATTCCGCGCCAGTGTGAGATAATCGAGCCCGACATCATTGAGGAATTGCAGGCGTTCGCGAATTTCCTTCAAGATACGGGCTGCGATCTCGCGTTGCTTTTCGTTGAAACTGCTATCGATGTCGCGAAACCATTGATCGGCATTGCGGATCGACATGGCGGTGACTTCGCCAATATGTTTCATGCCGATCTTGACCGCCAGGGATTCCGGCTTAAGGCGATATCCATTACAGGCAGGGCAGGGCGATGACGACATGAAACGCTCGATTTCCTCGCGCGACCATGCTGAATCTGTCTCTTTCCAGCGGCGTTCGAGATTGGGAATAACGCCCTCGAAAGTCTTGGTCGTCTGATAGGAGCGCAAGCCGTCATCATACTGGAAGGAGATTTCACGACCCTTGGTGCCGTAAAGAATGGCTTGCTGTGCTTCGTTCGAGAGATCGGCCCAGCGGCTGCCAGTCTTAAAGCTATAGGCCTTGCCGAGCGCTTCCAGCGTCTGGCTGTAATAGGGAGAAGAGGATCGCGCCCAAGGCGCTATGGCTCCATCTTTCAGCGTCGCATTTTCATCGGGTACGATCAAATGCGGGTCTATGGCCTGTTGGGTTCCCAGACCATCGCAGGTTGGGCAAGCACCGAACGGATTGTTGAACGAAAACAGACGCGGTTCGATTTCGGGAATGGTAAAGCCTGAAACGGGACAGGCGAACTTTTCTGAAAAAAGAACGCGTTCATGCGTCTCATTGGCGGATTTGTTGGCCGCACCGCCTTCTGCGGTTTCTTTCACGGGCAAAGGTTTGTCGGCAAATTCTGCGATCGCCAACCCGTCCGCAAGCCTCAAACAGGTTTCGAGACTGTCGGCGAGGCGCGATGCGAGATCGGCACGCACCACGACGCGATCCACAACCACATCGATGTCGTGCTTGTATTTTTTGTCGAGTGCCGGAGCGTCGGCAATCTCATAGAAAGTGCCATCCACCTTGACACGCTGAAAGCCCTTTTTCTGAAGCTCGGCAAGTTCCTTTTTATATTCGCCCTTACGCCCGCGCACGATGGGTGCGAGGATATAAAGCCGCGTGCCTTCTTCAAGCGCTATCACGCGGTCGACCATCTGGCTGACTGTTTGGCTTTCAATCGGCAGTCCCGTAGCGGGCGAGTAGGGCACGCCCACACGCGCAAAAAGCAGGCGCATATAATCGTAGATTTCGGTTACGGTTCCGACCGTCGAGCGCGGGTTGCGGCTTGTGGTCTTCTGTTCAATGGAAATGGCTGGTGACAGACCGTCGATCTGGTCGACGTCCGGCTTCTGCATCATTTCGAGAAACTGGCGCGCATAGGCCGAAAGGCTCTCCACATAACGGCGCTGGCCTTCGGCGTAGATCGTATCAAAGGCAAGCGACGATTTCCCTGAACCGGAAAGCCCTGTCATGACGATCAGCTTGTCACGCGGAAGATCGAGATCGACATTCTTGAGATTATGCTCGCGTGCGCCACGTATGGAAATGAATTTCAGATCGCTCATTTCGCGTCCTGCCTGCCTTGATGTCCTGGGAAGCCGTCTATGGGAGAAAATTCTCCTGTCAGTCCCTCATATGGTGCAAATCCTTTGGGAAAGAAGGTTTTGCCATCCGAATTTTTTGTTGTTCTAGCATTAGAACAAAGGTCGAACAACCAGCCTTCTGATAGGCGATAAGAAATGTGAACGCAAGAGCGTTGACTAAGGATCCTGACAGGCGCAGACTGCTGTTGTCGCTGGATTTGGAGAGGTGTCGCAAACGGAAGGCGCGATATCGACAAGAGGTCCAAGTAACGCGATAAAACCCGGTAGGAGGCAAGGAGCATGAGTCCACCTGACCACACTGTCTGGCTTTCATGAAAATGAAAGCACAATCGGATGCAATCTCGTTCGTTCTATTTCGTCAGGAATAACGCGGCGTTGGTGAAAGCTTCGATTGCTGAAAATCTGAACATGCGCGGAATGAAGCGGACGGTACGCCGATTTATTCCGGGAGATGTGTCGGCGAATTATTGCCAACATACGAGCTTAGCTCCAAATTAAGCCCTGCGCGCCAGATAAACAGTGAGCGGCGGGGCTTTTCCCTGTGAGTTGACTTTTATCTAAATCGACTGACTTTTCGCGCAGCATCGGCTATTGAATGCAGAAAAACGATCATTTCGTATGGAATTGCGTATTTAAGTTTATTTATGCTTGCGCTTCGAACAAAACGCGAACATAAATCGTCTGTGGACATTTATGAAATTCATCCATGCATGTTGAGCGTTTTTGGCTTCATTCCTGTAAGGTGAGATACTGAGCTTTAGATGGCGGAGATTTGTGTCCGTCCATTTTTGAAACGCCCTTTATTGGACCAATGGTTAGAGACAGGGCGATATGTGAGATCCGGAGTAAGTTTTCGATGGCTGGTAGCGTCAACAAGGTTATTCTGGTCGGCAATCTTGGTGCCGATCCGGAAATTCGTCGTCTGAATTCAGGTGATTCAGTTGCCAATCTGCGTATCGCGACATCGGAAAGCTGGCGCGACCGCCAGTCCGGGGAGCGCAAGGAGCGTACCGAGTGGCATAGCGTGGTCATTTTCAACGAAAATCTGGCCAAGGTAGCTGAGCAATATCTGAAGAAGGGTGCCAAGGTTTACATCGAGGGTGCGCTTCAGACCCGCAAATGGCAGGACCAGAACGGCAATGATCGTTACACGACGGAAATCGTGTTGCAGAAATTCCGTGGCGAATTGCAGATGCTCGACAGCCGTGGCGACAGCGGCGATCAGGGACGTTCGTTCGGCGGCGGTAACAATCGCAACCAGATGTCCGATTATTCCGGCGGCGGCAGCGGCGATTTTGGCTCGTCGGGTCCGTCATCTTCGCCTTCATCCTCATCAGGTGGCGGAAACTTCTCCCGCGATCTCGACGACGAAATTCCGTTCTAATTTCCTATAGGGTGCGCCACGCCCACTCGAGCGCACAAAGATCGCGTCTCAACGATAGAGTTTACGCAGCGTGCTTTATAAAAATCGAATTCGACTTTGGCGTCAAAGCACGAGAAGTGTGCGACATAACTTTGTATATGTGTGCTGACTGGAACCCCGCCTACGGCGGGGTTTTTGTCAATTTGGGCATTATTTTCCTGAATATGCATTCATTGTTGATAATGAAAATACGGTTTTCAACTGAGTGATATTCACTCATTTCGTATATGGCATTTGGTCGGACGAAAACGCGTCATAGAATCATGGAATACTGAATCTTTGTCGCGCCTTGCCAGATACGATTCTGCGGTCTGCATGCAAGATTGCGGCAAAATTGCCGTGGGAAAGCGTTGCGATCTGGTGCGCATGCGTTTGATCGGTACTATTCCTGTCGTGCGCGGTGTTTGGCGTGAAGTGGAGCGGGTGTTGTGATGCAGGATAAACCTATCCATCTAAAAGGCTGTTTTGTTGTCGTTGTCGGCCCCAGTGGTGCTGGAAAAGATACGCTGATGGATGCCGCACGCGCAGAACTTGCAGATGATGTACGATTTCATTTCGTGCGCCGCGTCATTACACGCCCGCAAATGCCCGGCACGGAGGACCATGACAGTCTTGATGAAGCGGGATTTATCAAGGCACAAGGCGAGGATGCCTTTGCTCTCGACTGGCAAGCACATGGATTGCATTATGGCCTGCCCAAGTCCCTTGATGTGCAAATCGAAAACGGTAAAGTTGTTATCGCCAATATATCACGCCGGGTTCTCGCTGATGTGCGCAGGCTTTACCCATCGCATGCCGTCGTTTTGATCACGGCTCGGCAAGAGGTTCTTGCCAAGCGACTGGCCGCACGTGGTCGCGAAACCCGTGAGCAGATCGAACAGCGTCTTTTGCGTGAAGTCCGATTTGATGATCAGGCAGATAATGTCGTCACACTCGACAACTCCGAAGACGTTGAAACATCAATAACAGATTTTGTAAATATCTTAATAAAGATAACTAAAACAACATATTAATGAGATTTTTTGAACTTAATTATAATCTAAAAATAATTGATCTACATTCATCGCGGCGCAAAGCCATGATTGGAAAGAAGGCGCTCCCGACAGTTTAGGACGCGACCAGCGTCTTCACACCATCCGCCACGAACTGCACTGCGAGCGCCGCCAGAATGACACCCAGAAGCCGCGTCAGGATGGAACGACCGGTTTCGCCGAGAAACCGGTCAACGCGTTCCGCAAGCCTGAGCACGAGATAGGTGATCAACAGACACACAAAGATAACGACGATCAGCATGAGACGCGGTCCCAGGCCCTGAAAGGAATTCGACGTTAGCACGATGGCCGAAATCGCTCCCGGTCCGGCAATTAACGGGATGGCGAGCGGGAAGGCTGCGATATTACGGATATGATCCTTGGTGATCGCCACTTCAGCGCTCTTTTCCTTGCGCTCGGTTCGCTTCTCGAAAATCATCTCGAAAGCGATCCAGAACAGCAAAAGACCACCCGCCACACGAAAAGCGCCGATTGAAATGCCGAACATGCCAAGAATCTGCGCTCCGGCAACGGCAAATAGCACCATGACGGCCAGACTGATAATGGATGCGCGCAAGGCGACCTGAGCGCGATGATTGCGATCCATGCCCGGCGTCAGCGCCAGAAACAGCGGTGCCAGACCCGGAGGATCGATGGTGACAAGCAGGGTCACGAAGGCGCTAAAAACCGTATCGTAGTACCCCATGCTCGTCTTGCCCCTTTGAATTGAATTACATGCTCATTCAATTGCCTGACACTAAACGATATGAGCCCAATGGTCGATGCAAAGCGCACGGTGTCACAAGATAGATGCGCAATGTTTATGTGAATATCTTGTAAGGTGTTGATCCAGATGATGTATTTAACCCGGCGAAAGCGTCTTGAAATTGGCGTTTTGCGCAGTCTTCCTTTATAAAGAGACTTTATCGATTCTGTTGAGAAAGATATCTGAATAGTGTCAGATCAAACACCTCCGCCCGGTTCCGGTGACATGCATGATGGTCCGATTGGACCAAGCGGTATCGAACCGATCTCCATTATTGAGGAAATGCAGCGTTCCTATCTCGATTACGCGATGAGCGTTATCGTGAGCCGTGCGCTTCCCGACGTGCGCGACGGTCTCAAGCCCGTGCACCGGCGCATTCTTCATGCCATGAACGAGATGAACCTCGCCTATAACCGCCCTTACCGTAAATCGGCGGGTGTGGTCGGTGAGGTCATGGGTAAATTCCACCCGCATGGCGACGCTTCCATCTATGACGCCCTCGTGCGCATGGCGCAGGATTTTTCCTTGCGCGATCCACTTGTGGACGGGCAGGGCAATTTCGGCTCCATCGATGGTGATCCGCCTGCGGCGATGCGCTATACCGAGTGCCGTCTGGAAAAGGTGACCGAATCGCTCCTTTCGGATATCGATAAGGATACGGTTGATTTTCAGGACAATTACGACGGTCGCGAACACGAGCCGGTGGTTCTGCCGGCGCGTTTTCCGAACCTGCTCGTCAATGGTTCGGGTGGTATTGCCGTCGGCATGGCCACCAATATTCCGCCGCATAATCTGGGTGAAATCATCGACGGCTGTGTGGCGCTGATCGACAATCCGGCGATTGACCTTTCGGAATTGATGGAAATCATTCCCGGTCCCGACTTTCCCACCGGTGGCATTATTCTCGGTCGTGCGGGCATCAATTCGGCCTATACGACAGGGCGCGGCTCGGTCATTATGCGCGGACGTACCTCGATCGAGGAAATCCGTGGTGATCGTCAGGCGATCATCATCACAGAAGTCCCCTATCAGGTGAATAAGGCTTCGATGATCGAGAAAATGGCCGAACTGGTGCGCGACAAGCGCATCGAGGGCATTTCCGATCTGCGCGATGAATCCGACCGTGACGGCTATCGCGTCGTGGTGGAATTGAAGCGCGATGCCGTGGCCGATGTGGTGCTGAACCAGCTTTATCGCTACACGCCGTTGCAGACCTCTTTTGGCTGCAATATGGTGGCACTTAATGGCGGTAAGCCGGAACTGCTCAACCTGCTCGACATGTTGCGTGCTTTCGTGGCGTTCCGCGAGGAAGTCGTCACACGGCGCACAAAGTTCCTGCTCAACAAGGCGCGGGACCGCGCGCATGTCTTGGTTGGTCTGGCGATTGCTGTTGCCAATATCGATGAAATCATTGCGCTTATCCGCCGTGCGCCCGATCCGGCAACGGCGCGTGAACAGTTGATGGAACGCCGCTGGCCCGCTTCTGACGTGGCACCGCTCATTCGCCTGATTGATGATCCGCGTCATAAGCTCAATGACGACAGCACCTATAATCTGTCCGAGGAACAGGCTCGCGCCATTCTTGAACTGCGCCTGCAACGTTTGACCGCGCTTGGTCGCGACGAGGTTGCGGACGAGTTGAACAAGATTGGCGAGGAAATCCGCGATTATCTGGATATTCTGGGTTCTCGTACACGCGTGATGACCATCGTCAAGGACGAGATGATTGCCGTGCGCGACGAGTTCGCCACTCCGCGCCGCACTGAATTCGGTCTTGGCGGGGCTGAAATGGACGATGAAGATCTCATCGCCCGCGAAGATATGGTCGTCACCGTCAGCCATGCCGGTTACATCAAGCGTGTGCCGCTGGCGACCTACCGTGCGCAGCGCCGTGGCGGCAAGGGCCGCTCCGGCATGGCGACCAAGGACGAGGATTTCGTAACCCGTCTGTTCGTTGCCAATACGCACACGCCGGTGCTGTTCTTCTCCTCGCGTGGCATTGTTTATAAGGAAAAGGTCTGGCGTTTGCCGGTCGGCAATCCGCAATCGCGCGGCAAGGCGCTCATCAACATGCTGCCATTGCAGCAGGGCGAGCGTATTACCACCATCATGCCATTGCCGGAGGATGAAGAATCTTGGGGCAATCTCGACGTCATGTTCTCGACCACGCGTGGTACGGTTCGCCGTAACAAGCTCAGTGATTTCGTTCAGGTTAACCGCAACGGCAAGATTGCGATGAAGCTGGAAGACGAGAGCGATGAAATTCTCTCGGTCGATACCTGTACGGAATTCGACGATGTGCTTTTGACCTGCGCAGGTGGTCAGTGCATCCGCTTCCCCGTCACCGATGTGCGCGTCTTTGCAGGCCGCAATTCGATCGGCGTGCGCGGCATCAATCTGGCGGAAGGTGACAAGGTTATCTCGATGGCGATCCTGCATCATGTCGATGCGGATGCGTCACAGCGTGCCAGCTATCTCAAGCGCTCCATTGCCGAGCGCCGTGCGCAAGGTGCTGATGACGTCGATGATATCGTTGTGGTCGGCGAAGAGGTCGGCACTGAAACCGAGCTTAATGACGAACGTTATCAGGAACTCAAAGCCCGTGAGCAGACCGTTTTGACGGTGAGCGAATATGGCTATGGCAAGCGCTCGTCTTCCTACGAGTTCCGTGTTTCCGGCCGTGGTGGCAAGGGTATCCGCGCCACCGATACCTCCAAGACGGAAGAGATCGGCAAGCTTGTGGCTCTGTTCCCGGTTGAAGCCAGCGACCAGATTCTGCTGGTTTCAGATGGTGGGCAACTGATCCGTGTTCCGGTTGGCGGTATCCGTATTGCCGGGCGTTCGACAAAGGGCGTCACCATCTTCAACACGGCGGATGGCGAAAAGGTCGTTTCGGTCGAGCCTATATCCGAGACGGATGCCGATGAGGAAAATGGCCTGGAAGGCGATGTTGCTGTCGTCGAAGAGCCATCAGCCGAAACCTCAGCTCCAGAAACTCCGACGACAAGCGAAGAATAGTTTGTTTGGCTGTTGCAATCGTAAGACAATAAAAAGGCCGATGGTTTTCACCATCGGCCTTTTTCAGATGCCGGATTTTCAGACGCCAAGACTGGAGGATATTGGCTGCCTGTAATCGGGCTTAAAGCTTAATCCGACCAGGTGAAACGAGGATCATAGGATTATGCTCCAGTAGAAGAAATTATAGCGAAGATCTGATTCAGTCAGATCGAAACGCGATCTAATGAGAACCGAGCTTACGCATCGTATTAAGGCTGAATGCAGCCGGACGCGCGCGTGGGCGTTTTGCTCCTTCTTCGAGGAGCAGGACAATCGCCGATGCAGCCATCGCGACCATCATGGATAAAGCCAGAAGAAATATCATCATCTCAGGTCATCCTTTCGATATAAATACGCTTGAGCTGCGAAAAGGTTGCATCGAACTTGGACCCACTATGGTAAATCGCTTGTGAACTCGGTCTGAAACTCTTGTTCATTCCACATTCATTTGTTTTCTTGGTTTCTAAATTCTTATCTTCTGAATTGTTGAAAACTCTGTCAAAAAGGGCTAGCTGAAAGAAATGACAATCGCGATCTATGCGGGCTCTTTCGATCCCGTGACCAATGGCCATATGGATGTTTTGAAAGGTGCGTTGCGCCTTGCTGATCGCGTTATCGTGGCTATTGGCGTGCATCCGGGTAAAAAGCCACTCTTTAGCTTCGATGAGCGCGCCGCCCTGATCGGTGAGAGCGCAAGGGCAGCTCTTGACAAGGATGCAGCACGCGTTTCCGTCATTTCCTTTGACAATCTGGTGATTGATGTGGCCCGTGCGCATGGCGCAAGCCTCATGGTGCGCGGGCTTCGCGACGGAACCGATCTTGATTACGAAATGCAGATGGCGGGCATGAACGGCGTAATGGCACCGGAATTACAGACGGTTTTTCTACCCGCCGATCCGGCGGTACGCACGATTACCGCCACATTGGTTCGCCAGATTGCATCCATGGGCGGAGATATAAAGCCTTTCGTACCGGCAGCGGTCGCGGCTGCCCTCAAAACAAAATTCACGTCCTGACCAAGGAGTTTTTACATATGTCGTTTATTCGTTCAACGCTTGCGGCGGCCGCCATTTTTGCTCTTTCGCAGAGCGTCGTCCAATCAGCCAATGCAGCTGATACGCTTAACCTAAAACTCAAGGGCGGCGACGTTGCAATCGAACTGCGCCCTGATCTGGCTCCCAAGCATGTCGCGCAGATTGAAAAACTGACGCGTGAAGGCGCTTATGACGGTGTTGCGTTCCATCGCGTCATTCCGGGTTTCATGGCACAGACAGGCGATGTAAAATTCGGCAATATCGACAAGAGCTTTGACGCCACACGCGTTGGCACTGGCGGGTCCGACTATGACAATATTCCAGCCGAGTTCTCCAAGGAACCTTTTGTGCGCGGCACAGTCGGTATGGCCCGCAGCCAGAGCCCCAATTCTGCCAATTCGCAGTTCTTCATCATGTTCGATGAAGGCTCTTCGCTCAATGGCCAATATACGGTTGTTGGCAAGGTTGTCAGCGGTATGGAAGCCATCGATAAGATTAAAAAGGGTAGCGCAGCCAATAATGGTGCCGTTGAAAACCCGGACAAGATCATCAAGGCCACCATCACGGCCGGAAAATAATCAGCTTTAAAAACAGGAGAGGCCCTTATGGCTTATAAAGACCCCGAAAACACGCTCATTCTAGAAACCACCAAGGGCAATGTCGTTCTCGAACTATACCCCGATCTGGCACCAGATCACGTAGCCCGTATCAAGGAACTGGCCCGCGAAGGCGCATATGACGGCGTGGTTTTCCATCGCGTGATCGACGGTTTCATGGCGCAGACCGGTGACGTGAAGTTTGGCAAGTCGGGTGGCGCTCAGTTCAACGCTTCGCGTGCAGGCATGGGTGGTTCGGACAAGCCAGACCTGAAAGCCGAGTTTTCCAACAGCTCGCACAAGCGCGGTACGGCTTCGATGGCGCGTTCGCAGAACCCGAATTCTGCTAATTCGCAGTTCTTCATCTGCTTCACCGATGCGCCCTGGCTTGACCGACAGTACACCGTCTGGGGCCAGGTCGTTGAAGGCATGGACAATGTCGACCAGATCAAGCGCGGCGAGCCGGTGACTGATCCCGACCAGATCGTCAAGGCAAGCATCGCCGCCGACGCCTGATTATCGATTCTATCTCAAAAATTGCGGCTCCGGTTCTACCGGGGCCGTGTTTTATGTGCCGGACTGCTTAGAGTGGTTTTCAACCTGATTAAATCAGGTTGGCGCTCTAAGGTTTTTTATTTCAAGCATAATCTTATCCATCCTCGCTTCGCTCCGATAGGACTTGTGCTCTAATAAAGGTTATCGCATGCGTGTCGATCTTTTCGATTTTGAGCTGCCCGACGAGCGTATTGCTCTCAGGCCCGTGGAGCCGCGCGATCAGGCAAAGCTTCTGCACGTGTGTCCCGGTAAAACTGTCGAAGATCACCTTGTCTGCGATCTGCCGGATTTCTTGGAGGCAGGCGACGCGCTTGTTTTCAATGATACCAAGGTGATACCGGCACAACTTGAAGGATCACGTGAGCGTAATGGTAATGTCTCACAAGTCAGTGCCACGCTGCATATGCGAACCGGTCCTGATCGCTGGAAGGCGTTTCTGCGCCCCGCCAAGCGGGTGAAGCAGGGAGACCGTATCCGTTTCGGCCATTCCGGCTCTAGCTGTTTTCTGGGCGCGCTCGATGCAACGGTTACTGAAAAGGGCGATGCAGGCGAGGCGCTGCTGGTGTTCGCTCTCTCTGCGGCAGCGCTCGATGAAGCAATCGCTGCGGTCGGACATATTCCACTGCCGCCCTATATTGCCTCCAAGCGTGCCGAGGACGAGCGCGACCGCCGCGATTACCAGACCGTTTATGCGCGTGAGGAAGGGGCTGTCGCAGCCCCCACCGCAGGACTGCATTTTACGCCGGAGCTTCTGGAAAAGATCAAGGCCAAAGGCATTGAGGAACATTTCGTGACGCTGCATGTCGGCGCAGGCACGTTTCTGCCCGTAAAGGCCGACGATACCGAAAAGCACAAGATGCATGCCGAGATCGGTCATGTTTCGCAACATACAGCCGATGCGTTGAACGCCGTACATAAGCGGGGCGGGCGCATCGTCTGTGTCGGTACCACCTCGCTACGCCTCATCGAGAGTGCAACCGGTGAGGATGGCGTGGTACGGCCATGGTCGGGCGCGACCGATATTTTCATTACGCCCGGCTATCGTTTCCGTGCCGTCGATATGCTGATGACCAATTTCCACCTGCCGCGCTCGACGCTTTTCATGCTGGTTTCGGCCTTCAGCGGTCTTGAGACGATGCGTGATGCCTATAACCACGCCATCAGCAACGGCTATCGCTTTTATTCCTATGGCGACGGCAGCTTGCTAGAACGTGCTGACAAAGTTAAAGACAGACCATGACCAGCAATAATTTTGAATTCAAGGTGCTCGCGCACGATGGTGCTGCGCGGCAGGGCGAAATTTCCATGCCGCGGGGCGTGGTGCGCACGCCTGCCTTCATGCCGGTGGGAACCGCCGGAACCGTCAAGGCCATGTATATGGATCAGGTGAAGGAACTTGGTGCCGACATTATTTTGGGCAACACCTATCACCTGATGCTGCGCCCCGGAGCCGAGCGCGTGTCACGGCTTGGCGGATTGCATGAATTTGGTGGCTGGAAAGGCCCGATCCTAACCGATTCCGGCGGTTTTCAGGTCATGTCGCTGGCGCAATTACGTAAGCTTAATGAGAATGGCGTTACTTTCCGCTCGCATATTGACGGCAAGCCCTATGAAATGACGCCGGAACGCTCGATTGAAATTCAGGGGCTGCTTGATAGCGATATCCAGATGCAGCTTGATGAATGCGTGGCGCTGCCGTCACCGGAAAGCAATACCGAGCGTGCCATGGAATTATCGCTTCGGTGGGCAGAGCGATGCAAGATTGCCTTTGGTGATCAGCCCGGCAAGGCCATGTTCGGTATCGTACAGGGCGGCGATGTAGCACGGCTGCGCGAACGTTCGGCAGAAGCCTTGAAGAGCATGGATTTGAAAGGCTATTCGGTTGGCGGACTTGCGGTCGGCGAACCGCAGGCGGTTATGCTGGAAATGCTCGAAGTCGTCTGCCCGATCCTGCCATCTGAAAAACCGCGCTATCTTATGGGAGTTGGAACACCTGACGATATTCTGAAATCGGTCGCACGTGGTATCGACATGTTCGACTGCGTCATGCCGACAAGGGCAGGGCGGCACGGACTTGCTTTCACGCGCTTTGGCAAGGTCAACTTGCGCAATGCGCGCCATGCTGAAGACCCGCGGCCGCTCGACCCGGAATCAGATTGTCCGGCAGCGCGCGACTATAGCCGCGCCTATCTGCATCATCTGGTAAAATCGGGCGAAGCGCTCGGTGGCATGCTGCTGACCTGGAACAACCTCGCTTACTACCAATATCTGATGCAAGGTATTCGCAGATCGATCAGCGAAGGCCGCCTGCATGATTTTGCGGCTGCAACCACGGCAGGTTGGGAACGCGGCGATATTCCGACACTTTAGAGATTATTCCGATCTGACCGAATCAGAGCGTTAACATTTTTTCCAGACGACTGAAGACAGCAATCTGTTCATCTTCGGTCGTCACCTCGCAGTCAAGCAATCGGCTGCATTCAAGGCCCGATGTCGCAAGATAGGCAATCATCGCCGTGACAGGATCGCTGGCATCCGCCTTTATGCGATCCAGGAGGTTGCGATGGTAATGTCGAACCGGAACAATGAAATCGGGATTTTCGACGAGCGCCGCCAGAACACCGCAATTATGCGGCTCATCATCTGCTTCCAAGCGATAGACATCCAGCAACGCGCGGGCGACGCGGTTTTTATCGCTGGATTGCAAGGTTTCCTGCACTTCCATCGCCCGCTCGTGCTCTTTCATATATTCTTCGACCACAGCTTCCAGAAGCTTGGCTTTGCTGGGGAAATAATAAAGCAACCCACCTTTGGACAGTCCCGCCCGTGCCGCTACAGCATCAAGCGACAAATGCGCAGGCCCAACCTCCCAGGCAAGCTCAACTGCTGCACGCACTATACGCTCACGCGTAGATTTTTTTCCCTTAATCGACAACTTGATGAAACTTCCTGACAGTTCGGATGTTGACAATACCGTCCGGACGGTACAGTTATTTCGCCTTGTTGTTCAAGCAAAATAGCGCGACAATTTTGGCGTATGGCAAAAAGCCGCGTAAAATGTTCCCCTCAGGCCGCCTGGAGTGCAGTCACAATGATTAAACGCCTTATTCTGGCAATCATATTTTTGGTCGTCGTTGTTGGGGGACTTGTCGGCTTCAACCTGTTTAGATCGCAAGCGATCAAGGATTTCTTCGCCAATATGGAGCAGCCGGCGCAGACGGTTTCGACCGTAACCGTAGAGCCGGGCAAGTGGATGCCGGGCATTGAGGCCATCGGCACAGCGCATGCGCGCAACGGCGTCGACCTGACGGTGCAGATCGACGGGATCATCCAGAGCATAGACTTCAAGCCCAACCAGAAGGTTGAGAAGGGCGCTGTTCTGCTTCAGATGGAAGATAGCATCCAGAAGGCCGACCTTGCTGCGGCCGAAGCGGAAGAAATGCTGGCACAGCAACGCCTGAAGCGCGCCGATACGCTTCGCACCCGTGGTGTCGGTGCCGTTTCCGAGGTGGATTCGACTTCATCTGCTGCCGATGCTGCCAAGGCAACCGTTGAAAAAATGCGTGCGACACTCGCCCAAAAGACGGTTAAGGCACCGTTTTCCGGCACCATCGGTATCGAAAAGGTTGATATCGGGCAGTATCTGACGCCGGGAACGGTGATTGCCACATTGCAGGACACGACGATGATGCGCATTGATTTCACCGTGCCGGAACAATCGCTGTCGGTTCTGAAAGCCGGCCAGACGGTAAAGGTTGGTTCGAATGCCGGGAACCTAAACTTCACCGGGACGATTACCGGTATCGATCCCAAAATTGACCCTGCCACGCGCCTTGTTTCGGTGCGTGCGGAAGTTGCGAATGGTGATCAGCAACTCACGCCGGGACAATTTGTTCAGGTGCGCGTAGAACTGCCCGAAGAAAACGGTGTCATCTCGATACCGCAAACCGCTATCGTATCAAGCCTCTACGGCGATTACGTCTTCGCTGTGCGCCCGGAGGAAAAGACAAAAGATGAGAATGCATCTCAAAGCAAGGCAGAGCCAAAAGACGATGCCGCCAAACAGCAAGCCGAACAAGGTGAACAACTGGTGGCACAACAGGTTTTCGTGAAACTCGGTCGGCGTTATCAGGGCGTGGTTGAGATCCAGAGCGGTTTGAAGGAAGGCGATATTATCATTACCGCTGGCCAGAACCGGCTTTCGCCCGGTGCCGCAGTGGCCATCGACAACACGATCAACCCGGCCACCCCTGCCGACAAGAAATAGGCGATCGAGATGAGCTTTTCTGACATTTTCATCCGGCGGCCCGTTCTTGCAACCGTAGTCGCACTCATGATCATTCTGCTTGGTCTTCAGGGTATCGCGCAGCTTTCGGTACGCGAATATCCCAAGGTCGACGAAACGGTCATTACCATCAGCACCACCTATGCAGGGGCGAGTGCCGATCTCATTCAGGGCTTTATTACCTCGCCTATCGCTAAATCCGTGGCGACCACTGAAAACATCGACTATGTGACCTCTTCAAGTCGACCGTCTTCGAGCACGGTTACGGTTCAGATGAAACTGGGTGCAAACCCGGATGCCGCACTGACCGAAGTCATTGCCAAGGTCAATCAGGTCCGTGGTGATCTGCCAACAGAGTCTGATGCTCCCGTTATTCTTAAGGGAACAGGCGAGAGTTTTGCCACCATGTACCTGGCGGCGAACAATCCAAACATGTCGAGCGAACAGATCACCGAATATCTGGAACGCGTGATCCAGCCACGCATGTCCACCATTCCGGGTGTCGCTCAGGCGCAAATCCTTGGCGGTCAAGTCTATTCGATGCGTGTGTGGCTCGATCCGATCCAGCTTGCCGCCCGCCAGATCACTGCACCGGAAGTTCTTGCAGCGATCAATGCGTCAAACTTCCTGTCCGCTCCCGGCAAGACCAAGAATGAATATGTCGCTTCATCGATTACGCTCAAATCGACATTGCAGACGCCGGAAGCATTCGGCGCCATGCCGATCAAGAGTGATGGCGACCAGGTTGTGCGCCTGCGCGATGTCGCGAAAGTGGAGCTGGCCGCGGAAAGCACTGACACCATTGTTTCGTTTAACGGTGCGGATGGTACATTCCTTGGTGTCATGCCGACACCGGCGGCCAATCCCATTGATATGGCGGGGGCTGTGCGCAAGGAGTTGCCTTCTATTCAGGCTTCACTGCCGGAGGGCATGCAGCTCGTTCTCGTTTACGACGCGACGGAACAGATCAGCTCATCAATCAGCGAAGTTTTCATCACTATCGCTGAAGCCGTAGCCATCGTCATTCTGGTGATCATTGTCTTTCTTGGGAATTTCCGTTCGGTGATCATTCCTATCGTCACCATCCCGATCTCGCTGATCGGCGTCTGTTTCTTCCTTTATGTACTCGGCTTTTCGATCAACCTTCTGTCACTGCTCGCGATGGTGCTGGCAATCGGCCTCGTGGTCGATGACGCTATCGTGGTGCTGGAAAATATCCACCGCCATATCGAGGAGGGACTTAAGCCGATGGATGCAGCCTTCAAGGGCATGAAGGAAATCACCGGCTCAATCGTCGCCATGACGATTACGCTCGCTGCGGTGTTTGCACCGCTGGGCTTTACAGGCGGGCTGACCGGATCGCTGTTTCGCGAATTCGCCTTCACGCTGGCTGGCGCAGTTATCATTTCCGGTGTTGCGGCGTTGACCGTTTCGCCGATGATGTGCGCGCGTATGCTCAAGCACGGCGAGGCATCGCGCTTCCAACGCTTTATCGACAACACATTTTCCCGCGTCGAAAAATGGTATCATCGCCGCGTTTCCAATTCGCTCAATTATCGCGGCATAACGCTGATGATCGTCGTTGCGCTTATTGGAGTGACCGGGTTCTTGTTCGTCAACACATCGAGCGAGCTTGCCCCGGAAGAAGATTCGGGCGCGCTTTTCTCCATGTTCAATGCGCCGCAATATGCGACTTCCGCCTATACCAATCTCTATGCACAGCAAATTGATGAACTGACGAAGGATCTGCCGGAGCAGAAGACACGTTTCCAGATCACCGGCATGGACGGCGGCACCAATTCCGGTATCGCTTTGTGGGTGCTCAAGGATTGGGCGGACCGCTCGCGCTCGCAAAAGGAAATTCAGGAAGACCTGACGCAACGCCTGACCAAGCTTGCAGGTGTTGAGTCCTTCGTCTTCGCGCCGCCGTCGCTTCCCGGTACGGGCGGTGGGCTGCCGATCTCGATTGCCCTGCAATCGACCGGCCCGGCGGATCGCGTTTTCGAGCTTGCCGAGGAAATCAAGAACGAGGCGCAAAGGACAGGCCAGTTCATCATCGTGCAGAATTCGCTGTCGTTTAATGCGCCCGAAACCTCGATCACCATTGATCGTGATCGCGCGGCGACACTGGGCGTCCAGATCAGCGATATCGGCGCAACGCTCGGTCTTTTGACGGGTGGAGCGAAGGTTGCCAAATTTGACCGCGATTCCAACAGCTATGACATCATTCCGCAGGTGCCGGACGAATATCGTTCCAACCCGGAAAAACTCGGCGATTTCTACGTGCGCAGTGTGTCGGGAACGATGGTTCCTTTGTCATCATTGATCCAGATCAGTCAGAATGCCTCGCCTGCGGCCATCGAGCAGTTTAACCAGTTGAATTCCGCAACGATTTCAGCGCTGCCGCTGCCAGGGGTGACCACAGGGCAGGGACTGCAAACCCTTGTCGATCTGACCCAGTCAAAAATGCCGGACGGTTTCTTCCTCGATTATTCCGGCCAGTCGAGACTGGAAGTCGAGCAGGGCAATACCATCCTGATCGCATTCGGCCTTGCCGTCATCGTGATCTATCTGGTTCTGGCAGCCCAGTTTGAAAGCTTCCGCGATCCCTTCATCATCATGATGTCGGTTCCGCTTTCGATCTTCGGCGCTATCGTTCCGCTCAATCTGGGACTGGGTACGCTCAACATCTATACGCAGGTGGGGCTGATCACACTTGTCGGGCTGATTACCAAGCACGGTATTTTGATGGTTGAGTTCGCCAACCAGCAACGCCGTCTGCACGGGCTTTCGCGCCGCGATGCTATCATCGTCTCTGCCGAAACGCGCCTGCGTCCGATCCTGATGACCACTGCGGCCATGGCGCTCGGCGTCGTGCCGCTGATCATTGCCAGCGGTGCCGGTGCGGCAGCACGTTATTCGATGGGACTTGTGATTTTCACAGGCATCCTGATCGGTACGCTGTTTACACTGTTCGTGGTGCCGATGTTCTACACCTTTATCGCTGAAAAGGATGTCGAAGGTGAAGTTGTGCCATCCAAGGACGAAAGTGGCAAAATGATAGAAGCACACCCGCAATAGAGCGCGTTCACCGAAACTTGCATTGAACCGCAATGAAAAGGCGGCCTAGAAATAGGTCGCCTTTTCTCTTGCCGCTTTCTTCAGCCAATCCCATATGAGTCTGCATGATACCTTTATCCGTCCTTGATCTTTCGCCCGTTCCCGAAGGCCATGATGCGGCGCAATCGCTGCGCAACACGCTTGAGCTTGCACAACATGCGGAAAGGCTCGGCTTTCATCGCTATTGGCTGGCGGAGCATCATAATATGCCGGGCATTGCCAGTGCTGCGACGTCTGTCGTGATTGGCTATGTTGCGAATGGCACTTCGACGATACGTGTGGGGTCTGGCGGTGTGATGCTGCCCAATCATTCCCCTCTGGTCATCGCCGAACAGTTTGGAACGCTGGCGTCCCTCTTTCCGGGCCGCATCGACTTGGGCCTTGGACGCGCTCCGGGAACGGACCAGATGACCGCCCATGCCCTTCGCCGAACGTTGCAGGGCAGTGCCGATGATTTTCCGCGCGATGTCGTGGAACTTCTGCAATATTTCAAACCGGTTGAACCGGGCCAGCGCGTGCAGGCCGTTCCGGGTGCGGGGCTCGATGTGCCGGTCTGGATTTTGGGCTCCAGCCTTTTTGGTGCCCAATTGGCCGCCATGCTGGGGCTTCCTTACGGTTTTGCCTCGCATTTCGCACCGGCTGAAATGGAACGCGCAGTCGAGCTTTATCGCGAGCGCTTCGAGCCATCGGACTATTTGCAAAAGCCTTATGTTCTGCTCGGTCTCAATGTGATCGCTGCCGACACCGACGAGGAAGCGCATTATCTCTTCACCTCGCAATTGCAGGCTTTTGTCAATCTGCGCACAGGTCGTCCCGGAAAACTGCCCGCACCTGTCGAAGGCTATCAGGAAAGCCTCGACCCCGCAGCACAGGCCATGGTGCGGCAGGTGCTGTCATGCCGGGTTGTGGGCGGTCCCGATACGGTTGCCAAAGGCATCCGGGAGTTTGCCGAGCGCACTGGCGCGGATGAGCTGATGCTGACCGGCATGATCCATGATCATGGCAAGCGTTTGCGTTCTTACGAAATTGCTGCCCGGTCTATGGCTTGATCGGCTATGGCTTGATCGCGCGTCGCTTCCGCCACCAGCCAGTCGCGAAAAGCCGCGACCGCGGGCGTGTCAGTGCGGCTTTTCGGTGATACAAAATAATAGTTGCTCGGGCTTTTGACTTTATGTGGCCAGGCGACCGCCAATTGTCCGTTCTCTAATTCCGACTGGATCAGGAAAAGCGGCATCAGCGCTACACCAAGTCCCGCCTGACAGGCCTGCGACACATTGGAAAATTGCTCAAAACGCATGCCGCCTGAAACCGAAGCCGTAAGCCCCAGACTTTTGAACCAGTGATCCCAGGCACCGGGCCTCGACGCCATATGGAAAAGCGGCAGGCGCAACAACTCTGCGGGTGTCGACAGTGAATTTCGTTGTAAAAGTGCCGGACTACAAACTGGTACCACGGTTTCATCCATCAAAAAGATGCAATCGGCATTGGGCCAGTCTGGCTGACCGATGTGGATGGCCGCATCCAGCCCCTCACGGTCGAAATCGAACTGGCCGATGCGCGTTGCGAAATTCAGAATAATATCGGGATGGCGCGCTACGAACCCTGGAATGCGTGGTATCAGCCAGCGCGTACCAAACGTTGGCAGAAAAGCCAGATTAAGTGTGGTGCCGCGCATCTGCGTCATAAGTTGTAATGAGGCCGCCCGAATGGCGGCGAGTGCTGGTGTAATTGCTTTGATATAGGCGTGACCGGCGGGTGAAAGCTCCACATTTCGGCTGCTGCGTTCAAAAAGTGCCGTACCCAACTGTTCTTCGAGTGTCGCTATCTGCCGACTTATAGCGCCCTGGGTCAGGGAAAGCTCGTCCGCTGCCACCGAAAAACTCTGGTGGCGTGCGACGGCATCGAACGCAGCGAGCGCACGTGTCGTGGGTAGCAGGCGTCTGGATAGAGAACTCATTCATCTATTACTAAACGGAATAGATGAATGAGTAAACATGCTTTGCAAGCGTGAAAATGCAACGTCATAATGGGACCACCATATCCGAGGAGATTTTCATGTCGCGTGCTGCCTTTCACTGGGAAGACCCGTTTCTGCTTGATGAACAATTGACCGAGGACGAGCGCATGATCCGCGACTCGGCCAAAGCCTTTGCAAGCGACGTGCTCCAGCCGCGCATTGAAAAAGCTTATCTTGACGAGACGACCGATCCGGACCTGTTTCGCCTGATGGGGCAGGCGGGACTGCTCGGCGTGACGTTGCCTGAGGAATATGGCGCGGCCAATGCCGGCTATGTGGCCTATGGCCTTGTCGCGCGCGAAGTTGAGCGCGTTGATTCTGGCTATCGCTCAATGATGAGCGTGCAATCTTCGCTCGTCATGTTTCCGATCCATGCTTATGGCTCGGATGAACAGCGCAAAAAACACTTGCCGGGCCTCGTGTCCGGTGAACTGATCGGTTGTTTCGGCCTGACAGAACCCGATGCCGGTTCCGATCCGGGCGGCATGAAGACGCGCGCCGAAAAAATTGACGGCGGTTATCGCCTGTCAGGTTCGAAAATGTGGATTTCCAATTCACCCATTGCCGATGTTTTTGTCGTCTGGGCCAAATCCAGCGCCCATGACAATGCCATTCGCGGATTTATCCTCGAAAAAGGCATGAAGGGGCTTTCGGCACCCAAAATCGGCGGCAAGCTTTCACTTCGTGCATCCATTACCGGCGAAATCGTCATGGATGGCGTGGAAGTGCCCGAAGATGCGCTTCTTCCCAATGTCTCAGGCCTCAAAGGACCATTCGGGTGCCTCAATCGCGCCCGTTACGGTATTTCATGGGGCGTGTTGGGGGCTGCAGAGGATTGCTGGTTCCGTGCGCGTCAATATGGCCTTGACCGAAAGCAGTTCGACAAGCCTCTGGCCGGAACACAGCTTTATCAGAAAAAGCTTGCAGATATGCAGACGGAGATTGCGCTCGGACTTCAGGCAAGCCTGCGCGTTGGTCGGCTGTTCGATGAAGGCAAAATGGCGCCGGAAATGATCTCTATCGTCAAGCGCAACAATTGCGGCAAGGCGCTCGATATTGCGCGTCAAGCGCGCGACATGCATGGTGGCAATGGCATTCAGATCGAATATCACGTCATGCGTCACGCGCAGAATCTGGAGACGGTCAACACTTATGAAGGCACGCATGATGTGCATGCGTTAATTCTCGGTCGCGCCCAGACCGGTATTCAGGCCTTCTTCTGAATTTAGGCGAAAGAACATGCAGAACACCCCGCTCAATGGCCTGAAAGTGATCGAGCTTGCCCGTATTCTGGCCGGTCCATGGGGCGGGCAGACGCTTTCCGATCTGGGTGCAGATGTCATCAAGGTCGAAAGCCCCGAGGGTGACGATACGCGTACTTGGGGGCCGCCTTTCATCGATGTGGATGGCGAACAGTCAGCCGCCTATTTCCATGCCTGCAACCGTGGAAAGCGCTCGATCACAGCAGATTTCCGTACCGATGAGGGCAGGGCGTTGGTGCGTAAGCTTGTTGCCAATGCTGATGTGGTGATCGAGAATTTTAAGCTAGGCGGGCTTGAAAAATATGGGCTCGATTATGAAAGCCTGAAAGCGATCAATCCGCGTCTTATCTATTGTTCGATTACCGGCTTTGGTCAGGATGGCCCTTATGCGCAGCGTGCGGGCTATGATTTCATGATCCAGGGCATGAGCGGTATTATGGACCTGACGGGTGCGCCCGACGGGGAACCGCAAAAAATTGGCGTCGCCTTTGCCGATATTTTTACAGGCCTTTACAGCGTCATTGCCATCCAGTCGGCATTGATCATGCGGGAGCGGACTGGCAAGGGCCAGCATATCGATATGGCGCTGTTCGATTGCATGACTTCAGTTCTCGCCAATCAGGCGATGAATTATCTGGCCTCAGGCGTGGTGCCGAAGCGTATGGGCAATGCGCACCCCAATATCGCCCCCTACCAGACTTTACCCGTGTCAGACGGCTATTTCATCATCGCCTGCGGCAATGACGGGCAATTTGCTAAGCTCACAAGCCTGCTTGGTATTGGTGAACTGGCACGCGACGAAAGCTTCGCCACGAATTCGGCGCGTGTCGCCAATCGTACCGAATTGACCGAAATTCTGGAAAAGCAGACCCGGCAATGGCAACGCGACGATCTTCTGACAGCACTGGCGGGTAAGGGTGTCCCGGCAGGACCGATCAACACGGTGGCCGATGTCTTTGCCGATCCGCAGTTTATCGCACGCGGTATGAAGATAGAGCCGGAAGGTGTAGTCGCTCTGCGCACGCCAATCCGTTTTTCCGATGCGGACTTGCAACTTGACCGGCGGTCGCCCAAGCTCGGCGAGCATGGCGAGGTCATTCTTGCCGACCTTGTCCGGAAAAGTTGATTTCTTTAGTCCACCGCCACCATCACATCGGAGGCCTTGACGACTGCGTAAGCGGTCTTTCCGACTGCAAGCGCAAGTTCGTCAACGGCTTCATTGGTAATCGAAGAGGTGACAATCACACCATTTCCGATATCGATACGTACATGGGCGGTGGTTGCACCCTTGGTAACTTCAACGATCGTGCCCTTAAGGCGGTTACGTGCGCTGATTTTCATCTGTTTCTCCTTCTTCGCAATCACCTGAAAGAAGCTTTGTATCGCCATTGCGTGGTGTAAACAACACAAGGGTTACCAGTGCTGTGAAGGAGATCATGACAGCGACATCAATCGCTCCAAGTCCGACTGATATGCCGATGGCTCCAGTTGCCCAGAGGCTTGCAGCCGTGGCAGTTCCCTTTATGGACGAACCGAGCTTTAAAATTGCGCCGCCGCCGATGAACCCCATACCGGTGATGATGCCTTCTACGATTCGCGCCAGCGCTTCAGGATTATCGGTGGTCACACCTTCAGCAGCCTGCACGAAACCACAACTGGCCACAGCCACAAGCGGAAATGTTCGCAGGCCAGCGCTTCGTTCCGCGCGCTCCCGGTTCCATCCAATCGGAAATGCAAGCGCGTAGGCAATGACAAGAGCGATCAGATGCGGCCAGATGTTAAAATTATCCGCATGCAACAGATCAGTCAGTGCAGCCTGTAATTGGTCTGGCATGTTGTCTCCCAATAGACGCGTGATGCAAAACGCTCAACATGCCGGACAGTTGCATGAGGATGTTGATTTATCCCCCGCATTTTTGAGAGGAAAGCTTCACCTCAAATTGTCGTGGTCCGACCATCATCGGCTTTCCGGGTTTGGTTATGATCATGGCACGGATCGAACAGGGACCGGCAATAACTTGATACTGATCAGGTTTCTGATAGATGATCTTGGAAATAGGATGCGTTGGGATTTTTTCTGCGACAGCTTCAATGATTGCCGTCATTTCCTTGGCGCGCTGATAATTCGGTGCCAATGCCGCGTGGGCATTGGTTGCGATAATCATGCAGCCGCTGACTGCAGCAATAGCTTTTATACGCATATCTTTCCTCCGGTTGACTGGAGAATTGAACAGGGTATTTCGCCAGAAAACAAGGCCATTTAATATTGCTCCGCCCTTGAGAGCCCGATGACCTGTTGAGATGATAAATCGCGGTAAAAATATGCAAACAGGCGGCAAACCTTACAATCTGCCGCCTGCCATAACAATGGACTGGAGATCGCATTATTATTTTCATGCCCTTATTCGTAAAACGCACATTAAACGCGTAAGCGACATGTATTCACGGGTATCAGGGGGTATTTTCCTGATACCCGATTATTGCATCCGTTCTTAGAACGAGCGCTGGAAGCGGATAACGCCACCGATTGCATCGTCTTCGATACCATCAGCTTTCCACTCGCCGCCAAACTTGGTGTAGGAGATTTCCGGTGTGATGGTGAAGCCGGGAACCAACTGATAAGCGACGTTCGCGGTAACGGCGGTCTTTGACCAGTCGTCATGCGCAGCCTGGAAGTTAAAGGAAGCCTTGTCGGTTGCCTTAAATTTCAAACCACCCCAAACAGCCCAGTCACCGCCCCAACGGCCATAGTTTTGATCCGGGGTTTCTTCGGACGCATAAGCACCCTGCAACCATACGGAGAAGCGATCGGTAACATTGACGTCGCCGCGAACCTTGGCAGACCATTCTTCGATGACCGAGTCGTAAGCCACGACACCGGCGATCGAACCCCAGCCACCTTTATATTTCAAGCCACCGACAACATGCGGTACATAGCCGTCAATCGCGTAGTTGTTTCCACCCTGTTCGAGAGCGACCACAGCCGAGAAGCCATTGCCGCCGGTAAAGGTGTAGGAAATCTTGCCTGTTCTGGCAGAATCTGCGGAAATGACGTCATCGTTGATGACGTCGCCAAGAGCGCCGGTGAAAATCTTGAACTCTGTCTCGTCGATGCCGACGCGAAAGCCGCCGAGCTCGATAAAGGCAAAACGCATATCCGTGTTGGAGCTGCTATTGCCATAAAAACCGTCTTCGCCGGAATTCGAAGAGCCATAGTTGAAGCGCAGCTCAGTGAAGGTCTTCAAAGTACCAAGTTCGGTTTCGGAACCGGTCGAAAAGCGCAGTGCGAAACGTGCGCTTTTGTCCCAACCTTCACGATCCACACCGGAATAGACGTCATCACCACCTTTTGCTTCGTAGCGGACATAGCCGGCGATGCGTAGGCACGTTTCGGTTCCAGGAATGTAGAAGTAGCCGGCGCCGTATGCATCGCAAACGCGAACATATTCAACCGCTTCCGGTTCTGGTACAACGATCGCATCAGCAGCATGAGCACTCGAAACTGCGAGCATAGCTGCAGAGGAGCCAATGAGAAGGCTCTTAAGATTCATTTTGACCTCCAAGATCAGTTTTAATGTGTATGGGTTCTTTTATTTATAGTTGCGCACCGCATATTTCATTTAACATACAGCAAGTCAATGTTGATATACTGAAATATTTATGAATACAATTAAATAAAGGGAAGTCGTTAAATAGTAAAGCTTAATACAATCCTCTTAAAGAGAATATATGTATTATATACTTGTGGCAATAAAATTATTATAGGCCGCATCTACGATGCGCCTTCTTGGAGTAGAACTCTAAGAGACTTATCTGCGCCACTGTCATAGCCATGAAGATTAAATTCGTATCACTACCCAACACCCGTTGCCGCCGCAGAACGCTTTCTCTGATTTATGTTACAGATGAATGACGAAATAAGGTATTTTTGCAATTGGCGATTTTTTTATAGAATATACAGCTGCTGTGGCTAGAGCACGTCCATTGAACGCGGAATCGGGTTGAGGATTCCCCTGGCTTCCGAATTCTGATTCTATCGCTTCGACTGGTGATTTGGTCGGAGGCAATATGACCCGAGCTTTCAGTGATGATTTGCGTAGCCGCGTTCTGGCTGCGTCACGCGATGGCATGTCGGCGAGATCGGCGGCAGCCAGATTTGGAATTGGCATTTCAACGGCCATCGCCTGGATTGCCAGCGCACGGGCGGCCCAGTTGACGCCTGCCAAGCAGGGCCGACGCGGTGGTTCACGCCTCGATGCTCACGAGGACTTCATCATCCGCATAATCGAAGAGGAAAAGGATATCACGCTCAACGAGATGGTTCTGCGATTGCGCGAGGACAGAGCCGTATCGATCGGCCGCAGCGCGCTTGACGTCTGGCTGCGAAAGCGCGGTTGGACTTTCAAAAAAAGACCGCGCATGCACTGGAGCAGGAGCGTCCTGACCTGCTGAAACGTCGTCAGGATTGGTTCGACGACCAACTCGATCTCGATCCGGCGCGGCTCGTCTTCATCGATGAAACCGGCCTGAGCACGAAGATGTCCCGGCTTCGTGGACGGGCCCCTTGCGGAGATAGATGCCGCTCACCGGTCCCGCACGGCCATTGGAAGACGACGACGTTTAATGAACCTCAACCACCCACTCGGAAAGTACTCCGGTTACAACCCGTCTTTTTACGCCGTAGCGACCGCGAAGAAGATCAAATGTCTCCCCGGTCACTCCCGCATGGCGCAAGCACACCGATATTTCCGCCACGGCTTAAACACGATCGAAATCGCAGAACGCATGCTGATTACGGAAGCTGAGGCCGTCAGCTTCTCGACGCCGCCCGTAACAAGCTCATCGAAATCAACCAAGCGGCATAGGAGAGGGCGATGCTCTACGTAGTCAGCAATGAGCCGATAGAAGTGCAGACGCAGAAAAGTGTCGACGCCTTCTATGCAAAGATTGGCCCTTGCTGTGCTGGCTGCGATTACTGGCGCTGGATTGGCTCGACCGTGGGCGAATGCGTACGGTTTCCCCCTAATCAGAACCATGATGCAGCGGTAGGACTTGGCATGACTTCATGCTCATTGCCGCGCTCAACAACCAATCTAACAAAAAGGGATCATTGGTGCGGCGAGTTCCGAGACGATCCTACCCAGCATAACCCCACAGCGAGGAACCATGGCGGCGTACAGCAAGGCTAGTAAGCGAAACACAAAACGAGGAAGGCCGAAGAAGGAAGGGGTGTTGCGTACCCCATCCGGTCAGATCAGCAGATCGGTGGAGAGTAAGACCAATATCAGAGGGATTGAGGAACGGCTGGCGCTGGAAACTGCCACATGGAAGCGTAGGCAGGATAATCCGGGCCTATCCGTCCATGAGGCCAGATTGCAAGAGCATGGGCTTGTTATCGCCCGCTGGCGCAATGACTATGAGAAGGCGAGGCGGCGCAATCCAGACGGCTTGCACGAGAATGTTTTCACTCAGACTCATTTCGATACGGCAATTAGTTTCCTCGAACTGCATGGGGATTATCAGGCTGTGATCGAGGCTGGCCGCGTCCGGTCGCCTTCTGACCTCAATCGAATGGGTGGCAAGGACAGCCGAGATCCTTTCGACCGCGAGCGCGAAAAAAGACACCATGCCGTTGAGACCCTTTATCGAGACTGCCGCAGGGTAATCCTTCAAAGCGGTGCTCTATGCATGATGGCAATCGAAACGGTGGTTATCGAAAACAAGGACGTGATCACGATGCTCCCTGAATTGCGATGCGCCCTTAATTCGCTTGGCAAGGTGTTAAGAGTACAGAGGGCCGCTTGACATTAAAAGCAAATCAGCGCATGAATTTTTACGCTAATGCGTAAAGCGTTTGAAATTTGGATTGGGCGGTCTTCGGATCGCTCTTTTGATTCAGAGGTTAATTCCTCAACGTTGTAGCTGTTTAGCGTCGCATTCTCGATATTTCCGCCCAGCGGATAGGGATGACGCTATAACACCTTGGCCCGGTGGTGCGAACATCGGGCCACCAATTCGAGGCCAGTCCTCAACGGAATGCGAGAACTGGCCTGTAAGGGCGGCATCTTTAAACCTGCAAATTTGCTTGCAGCGTTCTCGCATACTAATCAGAACGTGACGGAACTGAACTTGCTAATGGGTACCTGACCAAAGAACCTTTCAGGAGGGCGTCAGGCGAAGCAGCACGTCGCGGCCATCCGTTCTGTACCAGTCTGTAGCAATCTGTAGCCGTCGCCTTCGGGTGGCGGCTTTTTCATATCAACAATCGGAGAACGATATGCGCTTTGGCTTTGCAGCTGCGGCGATGGCTCTGCTGTCGTCATCTGTCCGTGGTCTATTTGGTGGCGCATCACTGCCTTTAGTCTCGATCCCGCCGATGCACCGGCATTCACGCGGTTCCAAGCGCATCCGCCTGGGTGGCCGGACCTATAAGCCGAATGGTGCTCGTGAAGTGGCCCGCCGCCAGCGCCAGATTGCTGAGGGCAGGCTTACCGCAAGCAGCGGCGTGACTTAATTCCCGGAAGGAACGGGGCAAGAAAGATCACCTTCCTCACACTTTAAGTATTCGGAAAATTGCTTGTTACGGTCGGTTGTTAAACTATCTTTGCACATGGCTAGGATCATCGGTTGTACGCTTCCGCCAGCAGTTCCTGATGCAGCAAAATCGCATTCAGCATCTCGGAATTTTATCCACGCACGTTGCGATGCGACCAGAAGCTTTTTAGCATCATCGTTGTCAGAGAGGCGCTTTTCAATCTCTCGATAGTGCGAGTTCAACTGCTCATCAGATTTAATAAAGTTCTCGTTGGCGCATTGGTTCATTGTTGCTTGATCTTGTGCGTTATCGCATTCAGATGATGCAAAGGCGGGGGCTGAGAGGAGTGTAGCTGTCAATGCTATAGCGGTAAATTTCAACATTATTCCCTCCTGTTAGTTTGGTGACGGTTACACCATAAAGAGAAACTAATATGGTCTAAATTACACCCGAAATAGAAGCCGATGGTTAATTATTCAGAATAGCGACATAGCGCGCTTGGTACATGCTATTGGCCACACTCATGTAGAAGAAGCCGCGCTGGCCGCTACTGTTCTTCCACCCTCATAATGCGACGTAAGTGGGCAAGACCGGTAAAAAGTTATAGCCCGACAGATTTGCGCAGGACTTCGTTCATATTGGAGCGCCAGTTCTTGCCACTGGCCTTGAACTTCGCAACCACGTCAGGATCAAGCCTAAGCGTTACGGCCTCTTTCGGATTATCAACCTTTGGCCGCCCCCTAGAGCGCTGGATGCTCTCATAAAGTTCGGGGAGCGCTTCTTTGAAAGGCTTTGCCTTTGCCATGCCCGCTTTTGTAACGGTTGGATTGTCAGATACAGCATCCCAATCCGGCTTGGTATAGCCGCGTTCATTAGCGTGTTTTGGTCTAAATTTAATAGCCATCAGATCAGGCTCCTTTCGTCCTTACGGGCAGGGCGCATTGAAATAACAGACAGTGCCTCTGTGCCGAGGGTCACGAAGATCACAACGATTGTTCCGTCTGCGAGGCGACCAATAGCTTGAAGCCGGTTATTCTTCGCTGGCAGCACTTTGGAGTTCTCGAAAAACTCAATAGTCAGCGATGCAAAATCCAAACCATGCTTGGCAATATTGGCTTCGCGTTTTGGTTCGTCCCATACGATCTTCATGTGAATTTTTGTACACGAAAAATAGATAGATCACAAGAATAAAAGTGTACGAATAATAATAAAAGAACACGGGAAATCAGATCATGAAACGACGCACATTCCTGCGAATGATCGGCCTTGCCCCTGTAGCTGCTGCCCTTCCTTCAATGGCGCTGCCAAAGCCCGAGA
This sequence comes from Brucella sp. BE17, assembly GCF_039545455.1. Lineage (NCBI taxonomy): Bacteria > Pseudomonadati > Pseudomonadota > Alphaproteobacteria > Hyphomicrobiales > Brucellaceae > Brucella > Brucella sp. BE17. The sequence continues at coordinate 726,006 of NZ_CP154467.1, forward strand.
ACCCGACAAAGATTGAGCTTAACCCAGAGGTGACCAATCCTCTGATTTTTCGTGATGGCAAGTTATTCTTCAATCCCGCCAACATAGGCCAGATCAATGTCGGCACCTTGGGCTGTGGCAAAACTGAAATCGAAAGCATGTCGGACGGCAGCGCAGTGATGGGGGTTTTCTCCTGATGACAATCCTCAAATCTGACAATGGGCGCATCACCCTTATCATGCGCGGGGACATAATTGAGCGCATCATCTTCCGGGGCTGGAATGCCTAACCTCACGCCGAAACAAGAGGCGAACTTAAGCGTCCGGCTTCCATGGTGTCTCTGGACGGCGGGGTAGCGGCTTCAATAGAGGCCTTCGTTTCGCGAGCAAGGCACCAAGAACGCCGGCTCCATGCAGAACAACTTCGCCATCGTCACCGACGATCTCGGACAGTTGGCATTTCGTGAGGCGTCCGAGGATAACCGGAACTATGCTTTCCGCATCAGATGGGCGTCCGGTGAGGTCGATGCGTTCGTCGGCCTTCCGATGACCACACAGCGGCAGGGCGGTCAGGCAAACACCGTCGACCTGATGCAGGGTACGATTGAAGTCAATTCGAATGTTGTGCGCCTTTCCGGTTGATAATCATCAACAATTCAGGTTTCAGGGCGGGGCGGTTGCCTCGCCTTTTTCATTTCAGGAAGGGTATTGAATGTTTGATCTCGCGAATATCACCGTTGACCTTGATGCGCGTCCGCTGGAATTGCGCCATCCCCAGACCGGCGAAGTCCTACGGGGTAAAGATGACATGGCATGGACCGTTCTTCTCCATGGTCACGACAGCGAGCAGTACAAGCGCCATGCGCGTAAGTTCCTCAATGAGCGGATGAACTCCGGCAAGAAAAACCTCAAGGTTGAACAGGTCGAGCGCGAAGCCGTTGAACAGCTTGTCGGGCTTACTGCGGGCTGGAAGAACATCGTTCTGAATGGCGAAGAACTAGAATATTCCACGGACATGGCGCGGGAAATCTATGCTGATCCTCGCTATAGCTGGCTGCGTGACCAAGTTGAAACCTTCGCATCTGATCGTGCAAATTTTTTGCCACAGTCGCCAGAGAGCTATACGATATGGCCAAGGGGATCGCTCACGGTAAAAAAACATCGCTCCTTCTGTATCTTTGACTTTGTATTCCCCATTCCACCATCTGCGCAGACGTTGTGATGCATTACTGATGCGCTTCTTCATTTGCTCAATCTGATCTCGCTATCTCCGCAGGCGTCACAAGCCCAGACTTCATCGCGGGCACCTAATCGGCCAAATGGCCCCTTAGATGGCTGCGAGGATTTGCGCCTTACGGCTGGTTCACCACATGCCTTGCAGGTTTCACCAGGAGCCTTCTTCGGTGCTTCCAGTAAGCTATCCAGTCTGGCGCGAAGCTCTTTGTTCTCGGCCTCTAACGCATCTACCCGTTTGGGAAGGTCTTTTACCGTCTTCCAGATTGGAACCTGATCAAGGATTTTGAGAATGTCAGAAACAGAAATCATCAAACGCCCCCGCGAAAGTGGAATCGACCCAGAAGTCGAGGCGATGCTGGATTATTTCGGTGATCGTGTCGAGTCCGTCACCGTCGAGCATGAAAACAATGGCATGACTATCCGGTCAACGATCACTGTCAGGGATGAGCGCAGTTGAAGCGGATATCTATATCTGTGGATATCCTGTGCAAAGGCTGTGAAAATATCCGATGCAAAAATCGGAAAGGTCGGACGGATAACGTATTGAAATCATTCACTTGGTAGCTAATTTTTAATCAGCGGAACGGTTTCCACAAGTCATTGATATGCAACGCACAGCCTGTGCGATCCCGCTGATAATTTATCATCTATGTCGCACGGAACGCCGCACAAAGGCCCTCTTGCAATAGCGAAAAAGGGCGGTTTTACTGGCGGCAGGAGGTTATTTGTCGGAGGGGTTTTCGTCGTCAAAATATTCTTTGTCGGCTTCTTCTTTGAGTTTTTGAAGCTCAACCATAAGCGTTCTTCCGAGACGTAAAGCCTTGAGCGTGGCGTCTCTTTTTCTAAAAATACCTAAATTATTGACTAGCCGATCTTCAAGGGCTTCCTCAAGAAGCGCTATGATTTCAGCGTTCATTGAACGCTTATTGAGAGCAGCAAGCTCTTTTATGTGGCTCATCATCCCTTTCGGGAAGCGAACCATTGTCTTGTCAACTTGATCACTTGGGTATGTCGGTCTGGCCATAATGGATTCGATACCAAAAAAGTACGGAATAATCAAAAGGACTCTTGACTATGTTACGTAATGGTATCATTTTGACTACGTACCAAATCAGTAACGGAGACGAGCAGTGAAAGAACGAATAGGCGCGATATCACCGTTTGGATTGCGCATGCCACAGAGAATTAAAGATTGGGTGTCTGAAAATGCTGCGAGGCAGGATCGTTCAATGAATTACGTCATCCTTCGCATTTTAGAGAAGGAGATGGCAGCAGCAGGGGATCGGTCTGCAAACTTGGCCCCTGCTGCATCAAATCACGCGGACGCTCTAACGTCTGCATAATCATCAACCACGGTTTATAAGGAACCGCAGATGACAAAGAACGCTATTACCACAATTCCCTTCCATGGCGCAAACATCCTTGTGAGCGCAGGGGAAACACCGGAAACGACGATGGTTGCCATGAAGCCGGTCGTAGAAGGCATGGGGCTGGATTGGAGCTACCAGTCACGGAAGCTGAATGAGCATCCAGTGCTCTCGAAAGGTGTTGCTATAATAGCAATACCCTCCGCAGGCGGCATTCAGGACGCTTTGGCACTTCCTCTAAATCGCCTTCATTTTTGGCTCGCTACTTTGCAGCCCAACAAGATCAAAGATATCTCGGTTCGCGAAAAGGTCATCGTCTACCAGACCGAAGCGGCTGACGTTCTGTTTGATCACTTCTTTGGAAAGAGGTTTGAGCAGGACCGAACGGACTGACCAAGTACGATGCCCGGATCATCGGCAATATCGTCAAGAACTGCACGGGCGTCGTCGTAAGAGAGGAACTATCGCACATTCTTCCAGCCTTGCTGGATAGCATGGTGTCAGCGCGGAAGGACGGTGATGCGAAGAACGCCCATCTGACACGCGTGATCTGTGTTGCCGACTTGCCGATCAAGGGAATGGTCAATCTATGGGTGAACAAGGAACTTTGCACCATTGATTTCGACCGCCCGCATCCAGACGGACGCGGCTATCCCGTTGCGCAATACCGGAAGGGAAATAAGGATTATCTCTGGTTCAAGTTCTATGACGGTTCACAGACGACAGCGGATGGCTTCCTCGTCAATACCGCATCCAACGCCAATCGGAGTTATTCCAGCCGTCGTGTCGGTCGGGGCCGCGCTTATGTGATCATGACCTCGCTCGTCTCACAGGAGATGTTCACCGGTTTTCCAGACTATCTGTTCGAGATTGACGGAATTCGTCTCTATGACCCTTCCCGTGATAGCTCGGCTGGCGGAACTGGCCCGCAGCGGTTTACCGATCAGAGCACCTGGGGCGGCGATGGCGATTATCTGCCAGCAGTCCAGCTTCATAATTTGTTTCGCGGTATCCGATACAATGGATCGTGGTTCTATGGCCTACAAGGCGTCACTGGCAGCCGTTTGCCTGTACAGAACTGGATTGACCAGATCAACAAGTGCCGCGCTGTGGGGACTGATAACCAGCCGACATACCGGTCCGGCGCGGAATGCCCGGTCGAGGCACCTATTACGTCCGCGACGGAAGCATTGCTTACCGCTTGTCAGGGAACGGTCACGGAAAGCGGCGGCGTCTATGAACTTTATTGCGGTGCGCCAGAAGCCCCATTCTTCCACATAGACGATCTGGAAATCATCTCGACCGAGAACCAGCAGTTCACGCCATTCTTTGGCTTGGCCGATATGGTCACTGGTATGAGCGGCACCTATCCGTCTCCGGTCGATGGCTGGGCGAACAAAACGGCACCGCCGGTCATCCGTCCCGATCTGGAAGCCAATGCTGGCGGGCGTCGTCTCATGACGAATGTACCGTTCGACTTCGTTCCGTACCCGGAACAGGTTCAACGCTTGCTTTTATCCGGGCTTCTGGATGGTTTGAGACAGCGCAGGCATACCTTCACGTTGCCGCCCAAGCATGTTGCCTATTGCAAGCCGGGGCGGACATTCGCTTGGACTTCGGAGCGAAACGGCTACATCAATAAGCTTTTCAGGATCGACGGCGTTCAAATCCTCGAAAGCTGCATGGTGTTGATCGATGTCACCGAATGCGATCCTTCGGATTATGATTGGTCGCAGGGTGACTATCGTCCGCCAATTGACGGCTCTGTTGGCCCTATGCGCCCTTTGCCTACGCCGATGTATGATTTTGCGGCAGAGCCTTCTTCTATCGATGATGACGAGGGCTATGACAGCGGTGCGACCTTTGCGAGCTATGTCAATTCCACGAAGCCAGAATGGGCAGCCGAGGCAAAAGCCTTCGTCGCTTGGCGAGATCAGGTGTGGTCTTATGCGCTAGCGGAACTCGACAAGGTGCAATCGGGCGAACGTGAGCAACCTTCTGTCGAACCGTTCCTAAGTGAGCTGCCCGTGTTTGATTGGCCTTCCGCCTGAACCTTCGCACAACCTGACCGACGCGCCGCCCTTGAGGCGGTTTTTAATTCCTGAAAGGAAGGCCCCGACACTGCTTATCATCGGGGTTGGTGGCGGGCTCGGTGCTGGATTGCAATTCAAACACTTAATCGCTCATGACTACCTTTGAGAAGCAAGCCGCGATTTTCTCATTTGCTCCAAGCTTCTTTGCAAATTCTACCAGCTTAGGCCCGTCGCCGTCATCAGCCATACCGGCCCAAACATCTTTGAACGTCTGCTTGCCTGAGGAATTGTCAAAGAAAAAATAACCGGGATCGGCCACAGGCGTTGAGGCATACACTACAGTCCAGTTACCGGATTGCATAAAACTATCGACTTCGACCTTGGCTGGCTTGACCTTACCTTCCAGGCTTCTTGAGATGATCTCTGCGTATTCAGATTTACGTTGGTTTGTGAGTTCTTGATCAACCCCTGTGCACGAAGTTGATGCCGCAACCGCGGGGTGGATGAACATTGAGCCAGCTAAAGCAGATAAAGTGAACCTAATTATCAACGACATTCATCAGCCTCCTTCAAAGCTGTTAAGGTGAACCAACGAAAGCCTAACGCCTGTTCGGTCAAAAGAACATTCGGAAAAGATTAAAAAAGCCCCGGTAAGTCTCCTAAAAAATACCGGGGCTACGCACTGGTGGGCGGGGGCCATGTGCCAGTGCGCGATTGGGAGATAGGGCAGAGATACAGGAAGGGATGGGCTGTCCGCGTCACGGCGCTTGCCGGTAATGTGGTGGGTGGGGATAATTGGTTTGGAAACTATTAGGGCCTTGACTGTGTCGATTTTTTTAACCAACATGTAGGTAAGAAAAATCGACAAGGCTTTATTAGATGCGAACCTACAGCGAAACGATATTTCATATTGAAGCTCCTGAGATTAACAGCCGCCTTTCTGAGATGGGGTTAACAAGAGAAGGTTTGGTGCGCACAGTTCATGCGGCGGTGGTTGAACGTAACAACGCGACGGATCTTCATCCATCGAATGCGGCAGGCACCTTTTCTTACCATCATGGGGTTGCCGCCATTCGGCGGGAATTCCTTGGTGATCTATGGAAAATTGATCGGCAAGACGGAATAGAGTCGATCAAAAATGATGATCTTCAAATTAAAATATCATTCTCGAATGTTGATGAGGCTTGTGGTTTCAATTATCCAAAGCCTCGATCAGAAAAGGGGGCGGGGGCTGAGCGTGCTGGCGGTGCGATGCTTTTTGATGATCTTAAGAGTTTTGCGCCCATCGCAAAAGGTGGATTTTCTCTGTTTTACTTGATGGTTGATGATTGTGGACGTGCAGAACTTACAAGGCCAGTTATTGAGAAAAAGACCTTTACTGCGGCCATTGAGCGTATTTTTCTAATCCGCGAGGTGGTGGATATAGAATTGTTAATGCATTTGGATGCAAACGATGTAGCTGATGGGTTTGAACCTGAAATTGTACGCAAGTAAGAAGAAATGTTTAATCCAAAAAGGCTCTCTTTGGCTCGGGCGCGGCGCGGCTTAACGTCTAAAGCGTTGGCCGAAAAAGCTGGTATTCGGGCTGATACAATTACCAGGTTGGAAAAGGGGCGGCATAATCCAGAGCCAGAGACCATCGACAAGATGGCCAAAGCCCTAGGCTATCCATCTGATTTTTTTACCGGTGAAGAAATTGAGGAAATCGATTTAGGAGCGGTGAGTTTTCGTTCTTTTTCGAAAATGACTGCCCGTGAACGTGACGCTTCTGTATTCGCTGGATCGCTTGGGTTGCTTCTTAATAACTGGGTTGAAGAACGCTTTGGTCTTCCAGAACCTGACATATTGGACATGTCACATGAAGCCAACCCAGAAGCCGCGGCATCTTATCTTCGCCAGCACTGGGGTATAGGGCAGCAACCAATCGGTAACATTCTGGGGCTCTTGGAAACTAAGGGAATTCGGCTTTTTTCGTTGTCGGAAAATACAGCTTCAGTGAATGCTTTTTCATTTTGGCGCGGAGGGAAACCTTTTATTTTTCTCAACAATTTCAAGACAGCAGAAAGCAGTCGGTTTGATGCGGCTCATGAGCTTGGGCATTTGGTCATGCACAAACATGGAGATCCAAAAGGTGTGAGATCACTTGAAAGAGAGGCTGATCGCTTTGCTTCGGCTTTTCTTATGCCGTCTGATGATGTCCGTGCAAAAATTCATGGAACTGTAACAATCGATATCATCTTGAGGGCTAAATTTCGATGGCGAGTATCTGCTATGTCTCTGGCATATCGACTGCACTCACTCGGAATTCTTTCTGATTGGCAGTACAAATCGATCTGTATTGAACTGTCTCGAAGAGGGTATCGATCGGGTGAGCCGATGGGGATTGAAAGGGAAACTTCCACCGCATGGAAAAAAGTATTGACATTGCTTTGGAAAGAAAAAATTACAAAAAATGATATAGCTAAAGACTTGAGTTTGCCCTTGGATGAAATAGAGGGTCTAATTTGGAGTTTAACGGCGAATACAATAGATAGTGTGAAAAAAGATCGAACAGAACTTCGTGCCGTTTAATATCAACTAGTATAATTCTTAATATCGTATACGTCTAAATGTAATATAACGCCCTGCATCTGCGGGGCTTTTTCTTTTGCCTAAAAGGAAAATCCACCATGAATACGCATCGTGGCGATACCCGCCTCTTGATTGAGGCGAAAGAAAACCCGCATCCGTTAAGATACGGGTTTCATTAGCGTGGATTACTCATATCCATAATCATGAGAATTATTGCTGGTGCAACAATCGCTAATGTTAAAGACGTCAGCCCGACATTAACCCAATACATAACGACCCCATAGAGCACACTCGATAAAAACCTGTCTGACATAGTCATGTTTTAATTTCAAGCAGTGGCGTTCTTAATTTTGTTGAAAGGAAATACAATGGCACGACGCATCAACGCGGCGGGGCTTTCGCTCGTCAAACAATGGGAAGGATTGAAGACCACGGCTTATCGCGATGTGGCCGGGGTTCTGACCATCGGGTACGGTCATACCAGCGCGGCAAGCGCGTTCATTCTCTGCTCCGTTAAAGCAGACACTTTCACCCCTGATGTGTCTTTGGTTGATGGCTTGCCGCTGCCGATGTTCTATAAATGTTCTCATTATCAAGAAGAGTCAATAGTGATTCTGGATGATGATGAGGGGCGATGATTGGCAAGAAAAAGGTGAAGGGCAGAAGTGGGATTAATCAATAAAATCAATGGGTGTTTTGGGCTGTCAGGTGAGGGAATTCCTAACAACCAAACCTGTGATAACTATTTGAATAAATTAATATAATCACTGATTTACAAGTGATAAGTTGGTGCGGTCGAGAAGACTCGAACTTCCACGGGTTGCCCCACAGCGACCTCAACGCTGCGCGTCTACCAATTCCGCCACGACCGCCCGTGGTAGGAGCCGAACATCGTCGGCGAGGGGCATTTAGCAAATCAGTTTGAGGTGCACAAGCCTAATCGTCAAGATCAGCCAATCTTTTTATAAAAGAATCTCAAAAACTTCGCTGTAACGCCGATCAGAGCGACTGCAGCCGTCAGCAGACGCGATTTGTTGAGGAATTTTAGCAGCTAAAACTTTTATGAATGGGCAATGACGGTCAAAAATTCGCTCTTCTGAGGCGGCGCAAGAGCATGAATAGTGATTCTGTATTGTCCGGACAAACTGAGAGTTTAGCCCGCTATACCCTGAAGGCGTTTGATATCCTCAAGCCGTTTGATGGTTTCGGCATAGCCCGCTTCAATTGCCTCTGATGCACGATGGAAATCTGCAAGGCCAACCTGGCCGACAACCGGCATCAGCGACATATCCGGTGGATCGCCTGCCATACGTGCCCGCGATATCCGGTCCTGAATGATGTTGAAGGCTTCCATCATTACCCCGGTAATTCCCAATCGCGCTTCCTTCTCACCGCGAACGGCGACAGGCAAGCCTTCCTGACGTGCCTGTGCATGTTTGATGACCGCAGCACGACCATATTGATCATAGTGCAGATTGACTGCGAGCACGAGGCGCTGCTCATAAGCGCGACAGACCGAAACCGGCACCGGATTGACGAGGGCACCGTCCACAAGCACGCGCCCGTCCCAGCGCACCGGCTCAAAGACACCGGGCAGGGCATAGGAAGCCCGCATCGCATCGACAAGCGGACCCGTGGACAGCCAGATTTCATGTCCGGTATGCAGTTCGGTGCAGACAGCGACGAACGGACGAGACAGTTCATCGATGCGCAAACCATCGAGATGTTCGCGCAGACGCCCATCGAGTTTCATGCCGCCGAAAAGGCCGCTGCCGCGAAAGGTTAGGTCGAGGAGGTTGAACATGCGCCGCCGCGTAAGGCCGCGGGCAAATTCTTCCAGCTCGTCAAGCTTGCCTGCGAGATAACATCCACCGACGAGCGCGCCGATGGATGTACCGGCGATCATGTCGATTTCAATCCCCGCCTCGTCAAGCGCACGTAAAACGCCGATATGCGCCCAGCCGCGTGCAGCCCCACCACCGAGCGCCAAGGCGATCTTGCGCGGTTCGCGTTTGATTTCGGGCTTTTCTAATATTTCCTGAGCAGGCAATTCGGCATCCGCATTGACCGTCTTTCGCCTTGCCCCCCAAGTCAACACCACGATGTACACCTCGTCTTTTATATCAAACTAAACCATGTTTAGCGGCAATGCGCAGCTATTTTTCAAAACGGCGCTGGCCTAAAATGAGCAGGTACTCGCATTTCAGCGGAAAATGCTGCTCAGAGACGAACTATCGAGAGAATAAATGCCGCAAATTAAAGGCAATGGAGTATTTGCGGCATCACAAGGTCTTGAAGGCGATCAATGATCGTGATTGCAGTCGGCGTCCATTTCAAGTGATGCTGAGCCGTTTTCGGAAATAACCTGACGATAGAAACAGGAACGCCTGCCGGTATGACAGGTCGGTCCATCGCCCGCGACACGGACTTTTAGCCATAAGGCATCTTGATCGCAGTCGGTGCGCAATTCCACAACGCTTTGCAAGTTGCCGGAAGTCTCGCCTTTTTTCCAAAGGGTGTTGCGCGAACGTGACCAGTAATGCGCAATGCCGCTTTCAAGTGTCAGGCGCAACGCCTCTTCGTTCATATGTGCGACCATCAGCAATTCGCCAGTCCGTGCATCGGTGACGATCGCGGTGATCAAACCCGAACCATCGAAGCGCGGTATGAAAACCGTGCCTTCTTCCAACATCTTCTTGTCAGAGGACTGTGATGGAACCATGCTCATGCTTTCTATCCGCGCACCAGCGACATAAAGCGAACCTGCTCATGTGCTTTGTCTTTAAGTCCTTGCGTAAAAGTTGTGGTGATGGTGGTTGAGCCCTGCTTGCGGATACCGCGCATGGCCATGCACATGTGTTCGGCTTCGATCATCACGGCAACGCCACGCGGCTTGAGAATACGCTGGATGCTGTCGGCGATCTGCGCTGTCATACTTTCCTGTGTTTGAAGGCGGCGCGCAAAAATATCGACAACACGGGCAATTTTGGAAAGACCCACCACTTTTCCATCCGGCAGGTAAGCGACATGCGCCTTGCCGATAATCGGCACCATATGATGTTCGCAATGCGAGAAAAACGAAATGTCTTTCACCAGAACAAGATCATTATAACCGGCGACTTCCTCGAATACGGTACCAAGTACGTCTTCAGGGTTTTCGGCATAGCCGGCAAAAAGCTCGCTATAGGCCTTTGCAACACGCTTGGGCGTTTCCAGAAGACCTTCGCGTTCGGGATTATCACCCGTCCACAGCAGAAGCGTGCGAATTGCGGCTTCGGCATCTGCCTGGCTGGGTTTAACATGGAGGGGTGTCACGTTGGTCTGCTGATCGAAAGGCAGGCCGGTCTCATCATTTTTTTCGAGGATGCGCGCGTCCATCGGTATTCTCCAGTAGTCTCCTTCAAGGAGGAGACGAGTTAAACGGACAATACAACGATACGCTTTAGGGGCGGGCGATGTATTGATCCGGCGATCAAGCCGGACAAGTTTTGCGATGGCTAGCGCGTCAATGTGAACCAATGCCCTTTGCGTAGCCAACACTTGCCTATTATATAGTGTGTAAATTGCAACTACAAACCGCAACGGGATATCAAATTTTTGTTTTTCCCGACTAGTGGATTGAATTTGACATTTGTATCCCTGATACCACGATCACTCTTTCAAATGTCAAATTCGAAAAATCCACTAGAAACATAAGCTTGGCTAGTGCTTTTAAGAGCCCAACATTTGCTCTCATGGGTGGGTTAAAGGGAAGCAAATGTTGGAATCAAACCACCAGGCGAAAGGTTCGCCCTTATGATCGACGATATTTATAACAAACGCATTCTGGAGTTCGCTGGCAATATAGAACGACTGGGCACGCTTGACGAGCCGGACGCTATGGCGAAGGCGCATTCCAAGCTATGCGGCTCAACCGTAACAGTCTATCTGAAAATAGCTGATGGCGTGGTTACCGATTTTGCGCATGAGGTGAGGGCCTGTGCTTTGGGGCAGGCATCGTCGTCGATTATGGCGCGCAATATCGTGGGCGCTACCATAGATGAACTCAAGCGCGTGCGTGAGACGATGTATGCCATGCTCAAAGAAAATGGCCCGGCACCTCAAGGGCGGTTTGAGGATCTGAAATATTTTGAACCGGTGCGTGAATATCGCGCGCGCCACGCTTCCACGCTTTTGACCTTTGATGCGGTGGCCGATTGCATCCGGCAAGTCGAAGAAAAAGCGGAAGCGGCCTGAGACTAAAATGTGTTCCTGCGGCAAAGATCATTCGGCTGATCCGGTACAAAAGAAGCCGGCTTATAGCCGCAATTTTACCGAGCCTTGGCGTAAGACACCGGGCAGGATGCTTGGCACTGCCGTCGTGCGGTCTTATCAGCTTACATTATCATCGCTGATCGGTAATTCCTGCCGTCATCTGCCCACCTGTTCGGAATTTGCGTATGAGGCAATTGCGCGCCATGGTTTGTGGAGTGGCGGATGGATGGGCTTTTTCCGCGTTTTGCGCTGCGGGCCATTCGGAAGCCATGGTTTTGATCCTGTGCCGCGCGAACTTGGGCAGCATATGAAATGGTATTTGCCGTGGCGCTATTGGCGCACCTCGCATCCCACTGAATAACGACCATTTATTTGGATAAAAGTCAGACTTCATTAACGATATCGCGTTTTGATGGCGGATAGAGAACAAGGCGAAGCAATGGTCTTTTTCAGGCCGCAATTTGCCTTCACATCCATCCGCAATAACGTCCCTTTTCCGCGAGCCATCATGCTGAAAACGCCATCCCGTATTGCACGTTTCGTTGCGACCGTCGCATTGGGAACAACTGTTCTCTATTCTTCTGCTGCAATGGCCAAAGTATCATGGGTGGTCTTTAACGCCGACAGCAACCAAATCCTTGGGCAGGATGACGCTCATGTTCAGCGCGCGCCCGCATCTCTTGCCAAGATGATGACGCTTTATCTCACGTTTGAAGCTCTGAAGACCGGGCGCATTCATTGGGATGAAGAAATGCCTGTTTCGAAAAATGCAGCGGCGAAAGTGCGTATGAAGCTTTGGCTCAAGGAAGGTCAGACAATTTCTGTACGCGATGCGGTCAATGCGATGATCATCGTTTCCGCCAATGATGTGGCAACGGTGATGGGCGAATATCTGGGCGGATCGGAAGCGGGTTTCGGGCGCCTGATGACGCAGCGCGCACGACAGATCGGCATGAAGAGCACATTTTTTGCCAATCCTTCCGGTTTGACCGCCGATGTGACGCAACTGACCACCGCCCGCGATATGGCTGTTCTGGGGATGAGCTTGCGCCGCGATTTTCCGCAGGAATATGCGCTGTTTTCACAACGCTCCTTCACCTATAACGGACGGGTCCGCAACGGGCATAACAATCTCATGTATCGCTATGGCGGTGTTGACGGGATCAAGACCGGCTACACCAACGTGTCAGGCTACAATCTTGTTTCATCGGCAATTATCGACGGTAAGCATCTGGTTGGTGTCGTGCTGGGTGCTGGGTCATCCAGCGAACGGGATGCTCAGATGTCGAAATTGCTGACGCGTTATGGCAAGGCCGACACAGATACGCTGGTTGCAATGGCTAAGCCCACAAAAGCGATATTCGTAAGCAAGCCGACAAAAGATACCGTGGCACAATTGATTGACGATTCGCATATCGAGCAGGGTGACGGGGGCGATCTGATCGCCTCGGCAGGCGCGCCGTGGAAAATCCAACTTGCTGCAACGCAAGATCGCAAGGGTGCTGTAGCGTTGCAACAAAAGCTGCGCCCGGCGGTTGATAAGGTCGTGCATGGTCTGAAAGGTGAGATTTCACCTGCCGGCAAGCGTCGCACGATCTATCGCATACGCTTCGGCTCCTTTAAGGATCAGGCGACAGCCGGTAAAGCCTGCCAACAGTTGCAGCGCCAGAATATCGCCTGTCTTGCGATCAAGGGATAATCCCTGATGGCTCAGGAGTGGGCTTTTGGTCGCGCTTTACTGCCCCGGCAAAAGCGACTAGAAGCGGTTTTCATAAAACTTGGCCTAAATTCTTGAATAACAACCACCCGCGATCGTTGGCGGGACTGGATGAGGACGAACGAAATGTCGAATATCGTTTCCATGCAATTTCCCGATGGTTCATCCCGGGACTATGATGCATCGATGACGGGCGCAGCCCTTGCCGAATCGATCTCCAAATCACTCGCTAAAAAAGCAGTCGCCTATGCCGTTGATGGTACCGTGCGCGATCTTTCCGATCCGCTGGACGCCTCCGGCAAGATAGAAATTCTGACCCGTGAAGACCCGCGTGCGCTGGAACTCATCCGTCACGACTGCGCCCACGTGTTGGCTGAAGCCGTACAGGAGTTGTTTGCGGGAACGCAGGTGACCATCGGCCCGGTAATCGAAAACGGCTTTTATTACGATTTTGCACGCAATGAGCCGTTCACGCCCGACGATCTGCCGGTGATCGAAAAGAAAATGCGTGAGATTATTCAACGCAATAAGTCTTTTGCCAAGCAAGTATGGACGCGCGAAAAGGCCAAGCAGGTTTTTGCCGATAAGGGCGAGAGCTACAAGGTCGAGCTGATCGACGCTATTCCCGAAGGTCAGGACCTGAAAATCTATTATCAGGGCGACTGGTTCGACCTGTGCCGTGGGCCGCATATGGCCTCCACCGGCCAGATCGGTAATGCCTTCAAACTGATGAAGGTCGCTGGCGCCTACTGGCGCGGCGATTCCAACAATCCGATGCTGACGCGCATCTATGGCACAGCTTTTGCCAATGAAAACGACCTTCAGGCCTATCTGCATATGCTTGAAGAGGCCGAAAAGCGCGATCATCGTCGGCTGGGTCGCGAAATGGACCTGTTCCATTTTCAGGAAGAAGGTCCGGGTGTGGTCTTCTGGCATGCCAAGGGTTGGAAGATGTTCCAGACGCTGGTGAGCTATATGCGCCGTCGTCTCGACAGCCATGGCTATCAGGAAGTCAATGCACCGCAGGTGCTCGACAAGTCGCTTTGGGAAACTTCCGGCCATTGGGGCTGGTATCGCGATAACATGTTCAAAGTGACCGTTGCAGCCGACGAAACCGAAGACGAGCGCGTCTTTGCATTGAAGCCGATGAACTGTCCCGGACATGTGCAAATCTTCAAGCATGGTCTTAAGTCTTATCGTGATCTACCTATAAAGCTTGCAGAATTCGGAAACGTGCATCGCTATGAGCCATCGGGCGCATTGCATGGATTGATGCGCGTTCGCGGCTTTACGCAGGACGATGCACACATCTTTTGTACCGACGAGCAGATGGCGGCAGAATGCCTTCGCATCAACGACCTGATCCTTTCCGTCTATAAGGATTTCGGCTTTGAGGGCATCACGATTAAACTTTCTACGCGCCCGGAAAAGCGCGTCGGTTCGGATGAGTTATGGGATCGTGCCGAAAGCGTCATGACGCAGGTGCTGGAACAAATCCAGCAGCAGTCGGACGACATCAAGACCGGCATTTTGCCGGGCGAGGGTGCTTTCTACGGTCCGAAATTTGAATATACACTCAAAGACGCCATTGGTCGCGAATGGCAATGTGGCACCACCCAAGTCGATTTCAATCTGCCTGAACGTTTTGGTGCTTTCTATATCGATAACGAGTCGGAAAAACGCCAACCGGTGATGATCCACCGCGCGATCTGCGGTTCGATGGAACGTTTTCTTGGTATTTTGATCGAAAACTTTGCCGGCCATATGCCGCTATGGTTCGCACCGGTGCAGGTCGTCGTCGCAACCATTACGTCCGATGCCGACGACTATGCGCAGGAAACAGCCGCCAGACTGAAAGCCGCCGGTCTTCAGGTTGTCACCGACCTTCGCAACGAGAAGATCAATTACAAGGTGCGCGAACATTCGCTCCAGAAGGTGCCGGTCATTCTCGTCTGCGGCAATCGCGAAGCCGAGGAAAAGACGGTAAATATGCGCCGTCTTGGTTCACGCGATCAGGAATCGCTGTCGCTTGAGGATGCAATTACCCGGCTTGTCGAAGAGGCAACGCCGCCTGATCTCATCCGTCTTAAAAACGCAAGCTGATCATATCAAACCAAAAGGCCGCGCCAAAAGCGCGGCCTTTTCAATAATTAATGCTCATTGTTTAATCTACGCTATCGTCAGGCGCTTCAAATTCGCTGCTGGCGATAAGTTCGACTTCTCCATTCTGGCCTGACGAAACTTTGAAATCCCGCTGATAGATATGATCGCGGTTCTTGGCGATGGCGACATAATCCCCTTCGATCAGCACCACCGACGAATAGGCACCGACGCTTTCGCGCACTACGTCGCCGGATGTATTGAGGATGGACCAGGAAGTGTCTGCGAGTGCCTCGCCGCCCTGTTCACGCACAAGCTTCAATGTGACGTCGGCAGCGCGGTGCTGCACGGTCGCTTCTGTAAGCTTGCCTGCTTCCACTCGAATGTCTGCGCGGATGGTGGCGTTGGCGGAGCCGTAATTTGACACGACGTGGTAGGTGCCACTGTTAAGCCGGACAATAGCATTTGGCTTGACGTCAGGAATGATGAGTGAGCGTTCGTTATTGTCTTCATCCGCATAGATGGAAAACCGCAGCAGATCATCCTTGATCTTGCCGCCATCGGGAAGCAAGGCGCTGAGCTTCATACCACCCGCATCGAGTGTCATGATTTCACGGCGTATGCCATTGCCGAGCGTTATCCGCTTGGTAGCGCCAGCACGGCCATAGGCGACATGAACAAGATAGCTGCCTTCGGGTAATTCGAAGAGGGCATTGCCGCCTTGCGCGCTCGCCACCAGCGGCAATTGCCCATCCGTCCCGACAGTTGGAGAAAAAACACGCCAGACCAATCCGGTCGGAATATCGTTGCCGTTTTCAGTCAGCCGCGCCTTCAGATCGAGTTCGCGCCTTTGAACAAGCGGATTGTTCGCGGGGCTCAACGGTGACGCATATGGCGTGATCGGCGGGAGAGCCAGGGTTGGATCCGCCATATTGGTTCCGGCGGCGGGATCAACGATCTGGGCATTGGATGGCGCGGCGATCATCGCAGCCATCAATGCCATCGTAAGCTTTCCGCCCAGACAGGGGCGGGGGAATCTTACGCGAAAGGGATCAATCAAAACCAGCATAGCTTTTTTGAGCCTAAGCCGGTGGCGAATTCAAGGCCAAATCGTCCGGCAGGGGAGCATTTTTTATCCATTCACCACTTAATGCCCACCAGACTTTGACAATGGGACAGCGCTGTGACAGGCAAAGGCAGTTATGAAATTCAGCGATGAGGTTTGCTGTGACGCACCCGGTGTTCGATTTTCTTGCAAAGCGCAGTTCCACCCCTATTACAGCAATCAAGGAACCTGCTCCGCAAGGGGAGGAGCTTGCCGCACTTCTCAAGGTTGCCGCACGCGTTCCCGATCATGGACGCCTTACGCCGTGGCGTTTCATTCTTTACCGCGGCGATGCCCGGAATCGGGTAGGGGAGTTTCTGGCAAAACGCGCCGAAGAACGCGAAGGCCCCTTACCGGACGGACGAAAAGAGCAGGAAAGAAACCGCTTTTCACGCGCACCACTGGTGATAGGGATCGTGTCCTCACCGGTTGCACATGAACGCATTCCCGAGTGGGAACAGTTTTTGTCGGCAGGCGCGGTTGCCATGAATCTGTGCATTGCCGCCAATGCGCTCGGCTATGCCACCAACTGGATCACCAACTGGTACTCTGACGACGCGCAGTCTCGGGCTTGTTTAGGCCTGGCACCGCACGAGCGCATAGCCGGGTTCGTTCATATCGGCAGCGCCGAAAACACGATGCCTGAGCGTCCGCGCGCTGAAATGGACAAGATCGTTTCCGATTATTCCGGCCCATGGCAGGACGAAGGCGAGGATTAAGCGGGTGTTTTATGAACCGGAAAAAGGCCACCCGCTGCCCCATAATCCGTTCAAGGCGATTGTGGCCCCACGTCCGATCGGCTGGATCGGGACGCGGTCGAAGGACGGCTCCGTCAATCTCGCGCCCTATTCCTTATTCAATGCCATCTGCGATACGCCGCCGATGGTGATGTTTTCTTCAAGCGGCCTCAAGGATAGCCTCGCGGCCATTGAAGAAACCGGCGAATTCACCACAAATCTGGTCAGCGACAATCTCAAGGAACAGATGAATGCGTCGTCGGTCAACGCGCCACGGGGTGTCAATGAGTTCGAGCTTGCCGGGCTTGAGGCGGCACCCTCAAAGCTGGTTGCAGCGCCACGGGTGCGACAAGCCTATGCCGCGCTTGAATGCGTGGCGGTCGAGGTCAGGCGTCTTCAAGACAGGCAGGCGCGCCTGACCGACAATTATATGGTGATCGGTGAAGTCGTTGGTGTGCACATCGATGAGCGTATTCTGACCGATGGGCTGGTCGATATGACAAAGGTAAAGCCTGTGTCGCGCCTTGGCTATATGGATTATGCGACCACACAAAGCGTTTATCAGATGGCACGCCCGATGTGGACGTGGGACAAATCATAATTCCTTTGCCTTGTTCCTGGCAGGAAGCGTCATGGCGATAACGCCCGCTACCACGCAGGCCAGTCCAAGCCATGCGGTTAAAGTCAATGTTTCACCAAGGAATAAGACCCCGATAGTTACACCGATCGGCACCCGAAGATAGGCTTGCGCCGTTGTGCCGATCGCCCCGAGTGTTTGTACAAGCCGGAAATAGATGACCAGCGCCAGCGCCGTTGAAAAAACGGACAGGGCGAGGAGGGCCGAGAGCGAACGCGGGCTTGGCACCAACGACCAGGGATGGTCGAAAACAATGCTGGCTGGAATGAGTATCATTGTTCCACAGAACAGAGATCCGGCGGCTGGGATCATCGGGTCCATACCCGCGAAATTCCTGCCGAAAATAGCCGCTCCCGCATAACAAACGGTTGCTACAAGAATGGCGAGCTGTGCTCCTGCATCCTTTCCGACGCCTGTAAACGCTTCCATGCCGACGATGAGGCATATGCCCATAGCTCCAACAACCACACCGAAGAGTTTGCGGCTCGTGACGGCCTCGTGCCGTGTCAGCAGAAGTGTAAGCAAAAACGTGAAGATCGGAGAGGCTGCGTTCAAAATAGTCGCAAGTCCCGCATCGACCGTGCGCTCAGCCCAGGCAATCAACGTAAAAGGCAGCACACTGTTGAGACAGGCCTGAAATGCAAAGCGTCTCCATATCAAGCCGTCTCGCGGCAATTTCAAACCGCGCATATAAAGAACGAAAACAAGGATAGCCGACGCAATAAGGGTTCTGGCGGCAATCAGCGTGATTGGCGGAATGGTCTCCACGCCGATTTTAATAAAACTGTAGGACGCGCCCCAAAGCCCCGAAAGGAACAAAAGCAGCAATAGTTCCTTCGCCATTCTCGTCTTGTGAGTCATTTCGCATCCATTCTTATTGCGTCTTTCCAACACTGCTTAATTGAAATCTGGAACAGAATGCTTCGATGGCGAGCGAACTATTGCTTGCAGACAGCGTAAGAGCGGACTGATAGATTCTAACCATGGCAAATATCGTTTCTGGGAATACCATTGCCGAGGTTGCAAGCCTTATCGGTGATGCAGCACGCGCAAACATGCTTTCAGCGCTAATGGGCGGACAGGCTCTGACTGCGGGAGAACTGGCGCGCTATGCTGGCGTGACGCCCCAGACAACGAGCGCACATCTTGCAAAGCTTACGCAAGCAAAACTGGTTAGCGTCGAAAAACAGGGGCGCCACCGCTATTATCGCATTGCTTCATCCGAAGTTGCAGAGGCGGTTCATGCACTTATGACGTTAGCCGCAACAGGACCCAAGCGTTATCATCCGGTTGGACCGAAAGACCAAGCCTTGCGGCTTGCGCGCACCTGTTACGATCACATGGCAGGGCGCCTCGCTGTAGCCCTTGCGGATGGGCTGGCAGAAAAACACTATGTTCTGCTTTGTGACGGCGCAGGGCTTGTTACGGATGAGGGACGACGGTTTTTCTGTGATTTTGGTCTTGAACTGGAGAATGCCACACGCGGCAAACGGCCGCTGTGCCGGACCTGCCTCGATTGGAGCGAGCGGCGGCGCCATTTAGCCGGATGGCTGGGGGCCGCCTTGCTTGATCGCTCACTCGCTCTGGGCTGGGTCAGTCGTATGAGCGAAAATCGCGCGTTGCGCCTCACACGAAGCGGAGAGACAGGGTTTTTACGTCTATTCGAGCTTTCGCCCGATTGGCGGTCTCCCACGCTTGAAATGTCGGATAGCTCATAAACCCTTTTGCTTGGCCTCGATCCAGATATCTTCCATTTCATCGAGGTTTGCCGCCTCAAGGCTGCTGCCGGTTTCATCGAGCGCTTTTTCGATGAAGTGAAAACGCCGCCGGAATTTATCATTTGCCGCGATCAGTGCGATTTCGGGATCCAGTTCCAGATGTCGACCGAGATTGACCATAGCAAACAGAAGATCGCCATATTCCTCCTGGATTTCAGTTTTTTTGCCTTCAGCCATTGCTTCCTTCAACTCGACCGTCTCCTCGGCAATCTTGTCGAGGATCGGCGCTGCCTCGCTCCAGTCGAAACCGACTTTCGCCGCCTTCTGCTGCAATTTCAAGGCGCGAAGCAGAGCAGGGAAGGCGCGTGGAATGTCGTCGAGAAAACCAGTACTTTCATTCGTGTCAAGACCAAGCTTTGCGCGTCGTTCGGCACGCTCGGCCTTTTCCTGCGCTTTTATGCGGCCCCATGCCCCC
The DNA here is from genome assembly GCF_039545455.1 of Brucella sp. BE17. Classification (NCBI taxonomy): domain Bacteria; kingdom Pseudomonadati; phylum Pseudomonadota; class Alphaproteobacteria; order Hyphomicrobiales; family Brucellaceae; genus Brucella; species Brucella sp. BE17. Next base: position 745,934 of record NZ_CP154467.1, read on the forward strand.
TTGGCCATGCCTGCATTTCGGGCTTCTTCATCACCGAATACGTGCGGGTGCCTGCGGATCATCTTGTGCGTGATCGCCTGCACTACATCGCCGAAATCGAAACTGCCTTGTTCTTCCGCCATGCGGGCATGAAAGACGACCTGAAGCAGCAAATCGCCCAGTTCCTCGCATAAGTCGTCCATGTCATCGCGCTCGATAGCGTCGAGAACTTCATAGGTCTCTTCAAGCGTATAGGGTACGATTGAGCGGAAATCCTGTTTCACGTCCCACGGGCAACCGGTCTGGGGATCGCGGAGTGACCTCATTATTTCAAGAAGGCGGTCGATATTGCGGGAAGGTTTCATCTGCGCTCCATCAGACTGTGTTAATCAGCCAGACTTTGTTAATCCAGTGGGCAGCTTCGAAGAAATCGCCCGGCGCGGCTTGCAGTCTGTTGTCGATTTTGCATAGTCAACCCGGGATCGCACATTGGGGCGGCATGTTCAACAAGTGGATATCTGAACGATGACAATTCTTGTGACTGGTGGCGCCGGCTATATCGGTTCCCATACCTGCGTCCAGCTGATAGAGGCAGGCCACGATGTGGTGGTGGTCGATAATTTCGACAACTCCAATCCGGAAGCACTGCATCGCATCGAGAAGATCGCCGGGCGCGCGCCCATCCGCGAGCCGGGCGATATTCGTGACCGTAGCTTTCTTGAGCAGGTCATCACGCGCCATAAATGCACCGGTGTGATCCATTTTGCTGGCCTCAAGGCGGTGGGCGAATCAAGTGAAAAGCCGCTGCATTATTATGATTGCAATGTGCTCGGTACGCTCAGGCTTTTGCAGGCCATGGAGGCAACCGGGGTAAAAAAGCTCGTTTTCAGCTCCTCTGCCACCGTTTATGGTGATCCGCAAAAGCTGCCCATCACCGAGGATCAGCAACTTAGCGCCACCAATCCTTACGGCCGCACAAAACTCGTCATAGAGGACATGTTGCGCGATCTCTATAACGGCGACAAGAGCTGGGCCATTGCGATCCTGCGCTATTTCAATCCCGTCGGTGCGCATGAAAGCGGGCTGATTGGCGAAGACCCCAAGGGTATTCCCAACAATCTCATGCCGATCATCGCGCAAGTTGCAACCGGACGCCGTGAAAAGCTCAACATATGGGGCAATGATTATCCCACACCGGACGGTACGGGTGTGCGCGATTATATCCATGTCGTCGATCTGGCAGCAGGCCATCTCAAGGCGTTGAAAAAACTGGAAGATCCGCAATGCTTTTCTGTCAATCTCGGAACGGGGCAGGGATACAGCGTTCTGGATGTCGTCAAGGCGTTTGAGCATGTCTCGAACCGTCAGATCAATTATGAGATTGCACCGCGCCGACCTGGCGATGTGGCCGAATGCTATGCGGACCCGGCCTTTGCCAAACAATTCCTTGGCTGGTCCGCGGAAAAAAACTTACGTGAAATGTGTCAGGATATGTGGAACTGGCAGTCGAAGAATCCGAACGGCTACGAGTGAGCACGAAACGCCCGCGCAGCTCATGGAAACGGTTCGCGTGACATGAGGCTACCGCAGCTTCTTTCAATATGATCTACCGGGACGATACAGCACGCGATTCTGATCGCGTGCCGAATGGGATGGAATAAGAGAATGCGATTTTTGCCGGATAAATTCACGTCCATGCTGATCGTGACGATCCTGCTGGCATCCATATTGCCTGTACAGGGAGAATTCGCCACGTGGTTTGCACTTGCCACCAAGATCGCGGTCGGACTTTTGTTCTTCCTGCATGGAGCACGGCTTTCGCGTGAGGCAGTCATTGCCGGTGTAACGCATTGGCGGCTGCATCTGGCGGTGCTTGCATCGACTTTCGTGCTGTTTCCCTTGCTAGGGCTTCTCGCCGGATGGGCTGTCCCGGGCTTGGCAAAATCAGCATTCTATACCGGGATCCTCTATCTCTGTGTACTCCCTTCCACTGTCCAGTCGTCAATCGCCTTCACCTCGATGGCGCACGGCAATGTCTCGGCGGCAATCGTTTCAGCCTCGGCCTCCAATATTTTTGGCATGTTTCTCACCCCAATTCTGGTGGGTCTACTCTTGGCGGTTAATACCGGAGGAGGGGGTATCTCGCTCGACGCCCTTGAATCAATCCTGCTTCAACTGCTGGCTCCCTTCGTTCTTGGCCAGATATTGCAGCCCTGGATCGGCGACTTCATGCGCAGAAACGGCAGGCCGCTCAGTTTCGTCGACCGTGGATCAATCCTGATGGTAGTCTATCTCGCTTTCAGCGAAGCAATCGTCGAAGGTCTGTGGCGCAGCGTGTCGTGGGAAGACCTTGGCATGATGATCTGCATTGATGTCCTGCTTCTGGTTATTGTTCTGCTTGCAACATGGTATGGTAGCAAATGGTTGGGATTCAATCGCCCCGACCGCGTAACTATCCTGTTTTGCGGCTCGAAAAAGAGCCTTGCCAGTGGTGCGCCAATGGCTAACGCCATATTTGCAGGTGCCAGCGTCGGCAGCATCGTATTGCCGCTGATGCTGTTTCATCAAATACAGTTGATGGCCTGTGCGGTGATTGCCAAAAAACTCGGAAGCGTTAAAGAACCGGAATAAATATATGTCTCATAAAGATAATCAGTCATTTGACGAGGATGCGCTCGCGGAGGCTTATGACCGGGCTCTGGCACTGGAAAAATCCGGCGATTTCGATGCTGCTGCAAAGGCCTATGAAGAAGTTCTCGCCATTGATCCAGACGATCACGGTGGTGCGGCAGTGCGACTTGCTAGTATGGGACGCGGCGCGGTACCATTAAAAGCGCCGGACGCTTACGTGGCAACCCTTTTCGATCAGCATGCGGAAATGTTTGACACAATCCTTGTCGACCAGCTCGGTTATGACGTGCCGTTACAGTTGCGCGAAATTTTGCTGGAAATCGACGACAGCTTTTACCGGCAGCGTATGCTCGATCTTGGCTGCGGCACAGGACTTTCCGCTGATGCGCTCGATGATCTGGCGGCGCACAAAACCGGCGTGGATATTTCCGAAAACATGATCGAGGTTGCTTTTGAGAAAGGCGATTACGACGCGCTTTTCGTGGGCGAGGCGGTGCGGTTTCTGGAAAGCACTGCCGAAGACGCATGGGACTTGATCGTTGCAACCGACGTTTTGCCCTATATGGGTGAACTGAAACGTTTCTTTGCCGGTGTGGCAGCGCATCTGGAGCGTGGCGGCTATTTCGGCTTTTCAAGCGAAACTTTGGATGACGACCGGCTTGCTGGCCGCGCCTTCATGGTTGGCGATTATCAACGCTTCGCACACGCGCAGGCTTATGTAACTGCTCAACTGGAGGCGCATGGAATGCAATGCCTGCGCTGTGAGAATATCACTGTGCGTAGCGAACAAAGCATACCAGTATCCGGCCATCTCTATGTTGCGCATAAGCGCTAAAGATTAAGGACTTTGGAAAACATCAATTGGACGAGCTATGGCGCTTTGATCGTTGTGAGCTGCAATAAGAAAGCTTATCTTACTGAATAGTTTAGTTCCATAATCCATGTTATGCGACTGCGAGAGTTAGAGCCGCCGCGGGTTCTTTGGCTGACAATCAAGCTCATAATTGCGTAACAGGCGAAAGAACACGTGTGCGCAGTTTGTGAGAGCTGTCGGGATCATCACTCCTCAAGCTTCTCTAAGACATCGACACTTGATGGAAAAAGTTTTTCGTGATCATAGCGGGCGTTGAGGCATCTATCGTTCTCTGGATTTCTAGAGATCGCCCGCCTCATATGTTCTTCCGGCTATCGCATCGATACTTCGTTGTTTTCTGCAACACTCACAATAAAAAAGGCCGGGGCAAAATGCACCGACCTTCCTCATCATCGTCTCGTTACCTCTGCCAGTACATCCGTGGTCAAAAGCTAAAACGATGCAGGTTCTGCGAGCGACAAGTAGTTCCAGCGCTCTTAAGCAAAACCGTTAACTGAAATAGATAATCAGACATTGTGTTCAAATTAGGCCAGACTATTTTATTTATGAAAGATAGCCTAAAAGCCATAGGACCAAAACCACCGGGATTGGAATTCCGATAAGCCATAAGAGACCGCCTTTAAACATATGTTCCTCCTTGGAATTTCTGTCTCTCATAAACGATGCAGCACGTTATTGGTTCCCACTCATGGTAAACTTCATGCAATTTTTGGAAAGCGCTGCAGCACGTTTGCCAGCCGACGAAGGCCCCCCTCGCCTAACGCCCCTGCGACACCTTGATTATGTTCGGTGTCACTATCCCTATAGCGTTTAGAATTCTGGCCGCCTATATTTCTCTCATCCACCTCTGACATTGGAACTCCGGATGCAACAAGACGTTAAATCAAAAGGAGGTGAACACCATGTCAGTCCGTTTTCAAATTACTGCCCTGCTCAGTTTGATGGTCAACGCTGTTGTTTTCGGCGTAGGGGCCATAACTGTATTATCAATTCCCAGCCTGGCGGAGAAAGCCGCTTACCTGCTTCCGGTTACGGTCGGTATAAGTGTCGTAACCAGCCCCTTCATCGCTTGGTTTATCGCTCCCCGTCTACGTAACAGATATTGGCAAAAGCGGCGTTTTAACGAAGAAACGGTATCGTAGCGTTCGAGTTTCTAACGCCGTCACGATACATATGGAAATTTGAAAACGAATAAAATTGAACGAAACGCTAAAATTATTAGCGATCTATAAGAACGTCTCGATTAAATATCGGCCAAGTCATTGATTTTGGTGAGCGCGCAGGGATTCGAACCCTGGACCTACTGATTAAAAGTCAGTTGCTCTACCGGCTGAGCTACGCGCTCCCTCAAAGGGCAAATCACCCCGGGAAGTGGGGCGGAACATAAGGGTGAGATTGGAAATGGTCAACACCGGAAAAACATGTTTCTACAATATAATTTAAAAAATAAATCTGATCACAAAATCTGCTCCGCAAAGTCGCTGGTGCGCCATGATGTGACGTTCTACCTATTGAAAATCTGTATGGAAAATATTGAAAACCGCCCCCAAAAGGGGCGGTTTTGTAACGCAGGAATTTCTCTTTAGCGATAAGGTGAATTGCACTGGCGGCGCGGTCCATTATAGGGCTGGAACGTGTTATCCGAGGCCCTATAAGACCTATAGCGGCTATAGCACCACTGAACGTGCGAATTACTATAGCCGGGTGCACGATAGACACGCTGCGGAGGAGGCGAAGCTATTGCGCCACCCATAATCGCCCCAGCACCGAACGCGGCCAGCGGATACCACCAGCCATCATTATGCCGGCGATAGCCGCGCCGATAATCACGATAGCCGCGATGACCGTTCCAATAACCATTGCGATGGCGAGGAGCGTTCCAATCGTGACGCGGTCCACGGCGCGGACCGTTCCAGCGATCACGGTGCCTGTTACCACGCCATTGACCGCCGCCGCCGCGCCGCCAACGATCATCACGTACCTGCTGTACGTTTTCGTTGCCGACAAGTGGCGCTGATGGAGCCATTGGCACGGCTGCTACAGGAACCACGGCGCTGACAAGGAAGCTCGCACCAATCAATCCCACAAACATCTTTCTGAAGCTGCTCTTCATATGCTTCTCCTCTTCAGGTCCCTGCATCATGCGGTTAATTACATGAATGCGAGCTGAACACAGATAACGATCATGCCCTATATTATGATCCCTGCAAATCGCTAAATATTTTCAGCTATAGCGACAGAGGCAATTTGACCTCTGGAAAATTCAGAACAAAGCGGCCATATGCTGCCATCATGACAAAGCCACGCCCGCTCGGCAATTTACACCATAAACCGCAAAGAGAACGCGACGATCTCGACGTCCGGTTCCTGCCAGCGATTGCCGACGCCTCTCCCGTAGACTGGCTTGTTGCGGAAGGTCTGACCCAATATGAAGACTCGCTTGCTTTCATGGAAGCGCGTGTGCAGGCCATACGGGAAGGCACAGCCAATGAACTCATTTGGCTGGTTGAGCACCCTCCCCTTTACACGGCCGGCACAAGCGCGCGTGTGGAAGACCTTCTGACGCCCGATAGCCTGCCTGTCTTCAATACCGGTCGTGGTGGAGAATATACCTATCACGGTCCTGGCCAACGTGTGGCCTATGTGATGCTGGATCTCAAACGCCGGCGTGAGGATGTCCGCGCCTTCGTGGCAGCCCTTGAACAATGGATCATATCCAGCCTTGCTGAATTCAACGTGAAAGGCGAACGCCGTGAAGATCGTGTCGGCGTCTGGGTTGCACGACCCGAAAAGCCACGTCTTGCCGATGGGGCAATGTGCGAAGACAAGATTGCCGCCATCGGCATTCGCCTGCGACGTTGGGTCAGTTTTCACGGCATTGCGATCAATGTCGAGCCGGAGCTTGGCAATTACAGCGGCATTGTCCCATGTGGAATTTCCGAACATGGCGTCACCAGCCTCGTCGATCTTGGCCTTCCACTAACAATGGACGATCTGGACATCGCGTTGGGGCGCACTTTTGAAACGATTTTTGGAGCTCGGCAGCCTCTATAGGCGGCACGCATTTCAATCATCGGAATGGGTTTTCGTCTTGCGTTCTCGCATGAAGACATAAAAGCCTGAGCCGATGATAATCGCGATGCCAAACCATTTGGATGGCGTGGGGAAATCACCAAAAATCAGAAGTCCCACCAGAACCGCGTTGACGATTTCCAGATACTGAAACGGCGCCAGCAGTGACGCAGGAGCCAGCTTGAAGGCGTGCACGACCATGAGATGGCTCACGGTTCCAATGACGCCCATCATAGCCAGCAAAAGCCAGGGCTGAAAACCTGTAGGCAGGCTGAAACGCAAATCGTCCAAACCTGTTGCAGGCCCCATAAGCATCGCAAGCCCGACAAAGACCCAGCCACCCAGTCCGGCATAAAACTGCATGGCAAGCGGGTTTTCCTTGGCACCATATTTGCGATTGAGGATCAGATAGGCTGCAAAGGTGACGGCTGTTGCCAGCGGCAGCAGGGATACAGCCCCAAAAATCTCAAAACTCGGCTGAATAACGATCATGGTCCCGATCAGCCCAATCGCCACAGCACTGAAGCGCCGCCAGCCAACTTTTTCTTTCAGAAAAACTGCAGAGAACAGCGTGAGAATCAGCGGTTCTGCAAAAAAGACAGCCATGGCGTCGGCCAGTGGCATATATTTGACCGCCGTGAAAAAGCACAGGCCACCCAGCCCCATCAAAGCACCGCGAAAAAGATTGCCCGTGAGGTGTTGTGTGTGCAGAGCTCGCGCACTGCCACGGCCCATAACCAGAAGAATTGCCAGCATCAGCCAGCATTGCAGGAAAAAGCGCATGAAGGTGATGGTCGCCGGAGGAACATTATCCATCATGGCCAGCCATTTTCCGATGGCATCCATCAAGGGCAGCAACAACACCGAAAGCACCATGATTGCCATGGCCTTCACATGTGATTGTGTATCTGTTGTGACCCTGCCCTGCATATTGCACTCACTTTACCGGCAATTTTCATCAAGTGGCTCTACGCCAGCTGCGAAATTCTTTCCACCGAATTCGTATTGCGTGGGTCGGCATAGGGCGTTGGCACAATTTGCGCTGAAAACTTTGCAAAATTGCCGCATAACCTGTCATAAAGCCGTGTGAAACTGGAACGGAAGGCGAACTTCATTCGCCTTTCCTGGCAGCCCGTGACATTATTCAGGTGATTCGCAGACAGTTTATTTTCGGCCTGCGGCGTGCGACCTGTGTCGTGTGGTGGGGCCACCCTGAAATTCTGACAGAAAGCTTATCGGACGAAGATGGACGACAGCAACGATCTCTTTTCAAGAGTGGTGAACAACGCTCGGGAGCGGCAGGTGGAGCGACAGGTCGAGCAGCAGACGGAAAGCCCAGTCACGCCCGAGCCGGTCATTCAGCCTGCGCCCAGGCCGGTCACGGCGAAAGTGCCCTCCTCCCCGTCCGGTGGCGACGATTACAATGCATCCTCGATCCGCGTGCTGGAAGGGCTGGAGCCGGTGCGCCTGCGTCCGGGCATGTATATTGGCGGCACCGACGAAAAGGCGCTGCACCATCTTTTCGCGGAAGTCATCGACAATTCGATGGATGAGGCCGTTGCCGGTCACGCCAATTTCATCGAAGTCAGTCTCGATGTGGACGGTTTCATCACCGTTTCCGATAATGGTCGCGGCATTCCGGTGGATGAGCACCCACAGGTGCCCGGAAAATCCACGCTTGAAGTCATTATGACCAAGCTGCATGCGGGCGGAAAATTCGACGGCAAGGCCTATGAAACCTCCGGCGGTCTGCACGGCGTCGGAGTTTCTGTGGTCAATGCGCTGTCGGACGAAATGGAGGTGGAAGTAGCGCGCAATCGTCGCCTTTACCGGCAGCGGTTTTCACGTGGCCTTCCGCAAGGTGGGTTAGAGGATGCGGGCGAAGTCCATAATCGCCGTGGCACCCGCGTTCGCTTTCATCCCGACCCGGAAATTTTTGGCAAAAGCGCCCGTTTCGATCCACACCGGCTCTATCGTATGGCGCGTTCAAAAGCCTATCTGTTCGGCGGCGTGGAAATCCGATGGAGTTGCGATCCCTCCCTGCTCGATCCGAAAAAGGAAACGCCCGAAAAGGCGGTGTTCCATTTCCCCGGCGGTCTTAAGGACTATCTGGCCTCATCGCTCGGTAAGGAACATCAGGTCACGCGTGAGATATTTGCCGGCAAGACCGAGAAACAAGGTGGTCATGGCGCGGTCGAATGGGCCGTGTCATGGTATGGCGGAGATGGTTTCGTCAATTCCTATTGCAACACCATTCCCACTGGCGACGGCGGCACGCATGAGGCGGGTTTTCGCATCGCGCTGACACGCGGCCTGAAAGCCTATGCGGAGCTGACCAACAATAAACGCGCCTCAATCATCAACACCGATGATGTGATGGTGTCGGCTGCGGGCATGCTGTCGGTTTTCATCCGCGAGCCGGAATTTGTCGGACAGACCAAGGACAAGCTTGCGACCGTTGAAGCGCAACGGATCGTTGAAAACGCCATTCGCGATCCCTTTGATCTGTGGCTTGCAGCCTCCCCGCAGGAAGCCTCGCGCCTGCTTGAATGGGTGGTCGATCGCGCTGAGGAACGTCTGCGGCGGCGTCAGGAAAAGGAAACTGTCCGCAAGAGTGCGACGCGCAAATTGCGCCTGCCCGGCAAGCTTGCCGACTGCACACAAAATGCGGCGGCGGGGGCTGAACTCTTCATTGTGGAAGGCGATTCGGCTGGCGGTTCGGCCAAACAGGCGCGCAATCGTGCCACACAGGCTATTCTGCCATTGCGTGGCAAGATTTTGAACGTCGCAAGCGCCGGACGCGAAAAACTCACCGCCAACCAGCAGATTGCCGATCTCATTCAGGCGCTTGGCTGCGGCACGCGCAAGAATTACCGCGAAGACGATCTGCGCTATGACCGCGTTGTTGTCATGACCGACGCCGACGTCGATGGTGCGCATATCGCCTCGCTCCTGATTACATTCTTCTATCAGGAAATGCCGGACCTCATTCGCAATGGTCATCTTTATCTGGCTGTGCCGCCGCTTTATCGCCTGAGTCAGGGCGGAAAGATCGCCTATGCCCGCGACGATGCGCATAAGGACGAACTTTTACGGACCATGTTCACGGGGCGTGGCAAAGTCGAGATCGGTCGTTTCAAAGGCCTTGGTGAAATGCGTGCCGACCAGCTCAAGGAAACTACAATGGATCCGAAAAAGCGCACGCTTTTGCGGGTGCATGTCGATGAAGACTATATCGATGAAACCCGCAACACCATCGATGACTTGATGGGGACCCGGCCGGAAGCTCGCTTCCGCTTTATTCAGGATCGTGCGGCTTTCGTGGAAGAGCTGGATATCTGATCAGGCCTACGGCTTTGATATTGTTTGTTCCCGGGCCATTGCGATGGGGCGATTAGAGCGCATCCTGAAAAGTGTGAAACGGTTTTAGGATAAGATGCGCGTCAAATTAAAGAGATAGAGCGCCGATCTGATAAAATCAGATCGGCGCTCTAAAACCGCCTCTTTTTGTTTATTTTTCGCGCTTGGCAAGCCATTCCTGCATCATCTTGATTTCCGCTTCCTGCGCAGAAATCACCTTTTCCGCCAATGCCCGAACTTCTGGATCAGAACCATGTTCGAGTTCTACGCGCGCCATATCGATCGCGCCCTGATGATGGGGGATCATGCCACGCATGAAGTCCACATCGGCATTACCGGAGAACTCGACTTCCATATCCTTGTGCATGCGAGCATTGGCGGCTTTATAAGCTGCCACAGAAGGGCTGACAGCCGATGATTGCGCACTGGCCGTATGTTCGCCATGCCCCTTGTGAGCGCCGCCTGTGTCCGATTGCGCAAATGCCAGCCCGGCACTGATGACTATCGCTCCAGCGAATAAAATCGGGCGAAAAATCTGCATGAGAGCCTCCATTGGTTTTGTCTCATGCAGCACAAGATAAAGCTTGCCAGCGTTGGAAGGTCAAGCAGCCAGACCATCCGTGGACTGATTTTATTCTTTCACTACAATGCCGAGTTTGGTGGCGATTTCTTCAATGGATTCCTTGACGAAAAGCGTCTGATCGGTGCTCAGGGTCACGATGCGCGTTCCGGTACCATAGGCATTATAAGAAAGAACGTGATTGAAATTGACTGCGAGTTTTTCCCCGCTTACATCGGTCAGCATGATCCACATCGGTTTTCCCTCCTCCAAATCGTTCCCGTACAGGATAGAGGCAGCGGGGAAAATGGCAATGTGGAATTAGAGCGGGCGCCGCAAACGCAGTTTTTCAACTTCTCGTCCAAGGCTTTCCGACCATTCCTCGCCGCGCCATTCGATTACAAAACCGAACTTTTGATAAAGGCCGATAGCGGGCAGATTGTCGGCATGGGTGCCGATCAAGGCTTCACTGAAACCATCAAGCATGATTTGCGCTATTAGAGCATCGAGAATGCGCCCGCCAATCCCCTGCCTACGGAAGGGTGAATCGATCCAGAGATCGGAAATGTAATTGCTTTTGGGAACCTGCGCACCCCAGCCGCACAGGGTTCCGTTACTCTCTGCAACCATCACACCAGGCGCATTTTCATGCAGGTCGCGCAGGATTTTTGCTTCCAGTATTTTGCGTTTTTCATCCGCCAACACCGCGATTTTCGCGGGCAATTGCCATGCCCGGACCGCTAAAGCTGCCATGAAAGCAAATTCGCCGGGGAGACCCCGGCGAATGATCGTTTCGATATGTGTTACCACCATTTTTCCGGGGTAAAACGCCCGGCAGCCTGTTCTATGGCGTGTGCCGCCTGAAACAGCGTTTCCTCTTCAAAGGGACGTCCAATCAGTTGCAGTCCGAGCGGCAAGCCTTGTCCATTGACACCGGCAGGCACGGCGATGCCGGGAAGACCGGCCATATTGACGGTGACGGTAAAGATATCATTGAGATACATTTTCACCGGATCATTGGCGAGTTCCTTATCGGCAAGACCGAAGGCAGCGGACGGGGTCGCGGGCGTCAGGATCGCCTGCACGCCTTGCGCAAACACATCCTCAAAATCCTTCTTGATCAGCGTGCGAACCTTTTGCGCGCGCAGATAATAGGCATCGTAATAGCCAGCCGAAAGTACATAGGTGCCGATCATGATACGGCGCTTGACTTCCGCGCCAAAGCCAGCGGCACGGGTCTGCTCGTAAAGATCGGCAATATCCTTGCCCGGCACGCGCAAGCCATAGCGCACGCCATCATAACGCGCCAGATTGGACGATGCTTCAGCCGGTGCCACGATGTAATAAGCTGCCAGCGCATATTTGGTATGCGGCAGTGAAATATCGACGATCTCAGCACCGGCATCTTTCAAATACTGGATGCCCTGCTGCCAGAGCTTTTCAATTTCATCGGGCATGCCGTCGACACGATATTCCTTTGGAATACCGATCTTCATACCCTTGACCGAACGACCGATGGCCGCTTCGTAATCAGGCACCGGCAGATCGACTGACGTTGTGTCCTTGAGATCGAGCGACGCCATGGATTTCAAGAGAATTGCCGCATCGCGCACATCACGCGCAATCGGGCCTGCCTGATCGAGCGAGGAGGCAAAGGCAACCGTTCCCCAGCGCGAAACGCGGCCATAGGTCGGCTTGATGCCAACCGTGCCGGTGAAAGCTGCGGGCTGGCGGATCGAGCCGCCGGTATCGGTTGCGGTGGCACCCGCGCAAAGATGGGCTGCAACGGCTGCAGCCGAGCCACCCGAAGATCCGCCAGGCACCAGATCGGCATTGGAGCCGTTGGCACGCCACGGATTCTTCACCGGACCGTAAAAAGAGGTTTCGTTAGACGAGCCCATGGCGAATTCGTCCATATTGAGCTTGCCCAGCATGACCGCGCCGTCGGCCCAGAGATTGGTCGTAACGGTTGATTCATATTCGGGCTTGAAACCGTCTAGAATATGCGAGCAAGCCTGCGTGTGAACGCCCTTTGTCGCAAAAAGATCTTTGATGCCGAGCGGAATGCCTTCAAGCCCTCCCGCCTCGCCTTTGGCAAGACGCTCATCGGATGCCTTAGCCATGGCCCGCGCCTGATCGTGGGTGACACTTACATAGGCGTTGATACTTTCATTGGCGGCATCGATTGCAGCAAGATAGGCATCCGTCAGTTCGCTCGCGGTGATGGCTTTTGCCTTCAGCTTGTCGCGTGCTTCAGCAATGGTCAGTGCGGTCAGTTCGCTCATCGTCAAATCCTGTCAGTGCGCCGCTGCAAGGCGCTTTTCAAAAAAGGCGCTGTATTCGGAGTCCGGATAATCCAGAACCACACCGCAGCGCGTAAAACCTGCATTCTCGTAAAGCCGCCATGCGCCTTCAAAACCGGGAACAGTTCCCGTCTCAAGCACCAGATGCGTGATGCCTTTTTGCCGCGCAAGCCCGGTGATAGCGTCAAGAAGGGCAGAGCCCAAACGCTTGCCCCGCGACTGCGGGCGCGTATACATGCGCTTGACTTCACCAATGCCCGCATCATGTATTTTCAGTGCACCGCAGCCAACCGCACTTCCATGCACATCCCGTGCCACGAAAACGGTGGTGTCCGGCCCAGCCATCTGCTCAACCGTCATCTTGAACTGAAACTCTGGCGGAGAGAGTGGCAAAAGATGTGCGTTGAGATCATCGATCAAGGCGCGCACATCATCCTGCAATGGCGTTTCAATCTCTATCCGCACGGTCATGCCCTTATTCAACGACCTTCGGCACGACGAAGAAGTTATCTTCAGTCACCGGCGCATTGGCGACGATGGCAGCCGCCAAATTGCCATCGCTCACCGCATCTTCACGCACGCGCATCTTCATCGGCGTCACCGAGGTCATCGGCTCGACGCCATCCACATTGACTTCGTTCAATTGCTCGACAAAACCCAGAATTGCATTGAGTTCTCCGCTCATACGCTCGGCATCATCGTCGCTGACGGCAATACGCGCCAGATGCGCGACGCGCTTGACGGTGGAAATATCGACGGACATCCTGTTCTCCGCAAATGCTTGTGGGCGGCTTGTCGCCGCCCTTTAAAATCCTCATCCGGCTATAGCCTTGCGCTCCTCAAAGCGCAAGAATTTAGGCTCAAAACGCGTGCATGGTCCCCGCCGGATCAGCCAGCACCTTGGTTTGCGGATGATCGGCCATAGCTGCGACAAATTTTTCGGCGGTCTGATCCAGAACCGGGAACGATCCATAATGGCAGGGCAGCACGGCCTTGAACTTGAAATAACGCTGGCAGGCAAGGGCCGCTACAGCCCCTCCCATGGTGAAACGATCCCCGATGGGAACGAGGCCGATTTCTGGCTGATGCAATTCATTGATGAGTGCCATATCGGAGAAAATATCGGTGTCGCCCATATGATAAAGCGTTGGTGCATCCTCAAAATGGAAAACCAGCCCGTTGGGATTGCCGAGCGCCTGCGAAACACCGTTTTCTGTCAGCATAGCCGATGAATGCAGCGCATTGACGAAGGTCACGCTAAAGCCGTCATGCGTAACCGTGCCGCCGGTATTGCCGGCGTCGACATTTTCCACGCCCTGCCGTTCAAGCCATGCGGCAAGGTCGGCATTGGCAATCACGGTTGCACCGCTCGCTTTGGCGATTGCAATCGTATCGCCGACATGATCGGCGTGACCATGGGTCAGCGCAATATGCGTGACGCCCTTGGTGACTTCTGCAAAATCGATATTTTTCGCACCAGGATTACCGTTGATGAAAGGGTCGATGAGAATGATGGCCTTGTTCGTTTCAACGCGGAAGGCGGACTGACCAAGCCAGCTGATTTTCATAATGATACTCCTTGCATCTCGATTTTCGTTTTCCCAACAGATATGACGCAGTATGCGTTTCAAGCAAGGTTGGATCGCTCTATAATCAGATGAGGACCGATGGCTGTTGTTGAAATCGAAGAAATCCCGACCTTTTTAAAGCCTGGCCAGACGATTGCCGGACTGGATCTTGGTACGAAAACAATCGGGCTCGCCGTTTCGGATCTCGGGCTCTCTTTCGCCAATCCGCGCCCCGTCATCAAGCGGGTCAAATTTACCATCGATGCGCAGATACTTTTAAAAGCGCTCACTGCCGATCAGGTCGGGGCTATCGTTATCGGGTTGCCGATGAACATGGATGGAAGCGCGGGCCCGCGTGTGCAGGCGACCCGTGCCTTCGTGCGCACCATGCAGCCACTCACCGATCTGCCCTTTATCTTCTGGGACGAGCGGCTTTCGACCGTTGCCGCAGAACGTGCGCTGATCGGCATGGATGTCTCACGCGGCAAGCGGGCCGAACGCATTGATTCGGCCGCCGCCGCCTTCATTCTTCAGGGAGCTCTCGATCGCCTCCACGCATTAAGCAGAAATCACGACGCCGGATAAAGCTGATCGATAATTTGCAGCGAATCATGACGGGCATCGAGCATGCCATAGGTTGTGCGCCACTGACCGCCAAGACGGGTGTCGATGAAGGCTTCGGCAACGGCATCTGCACCAAGCTGGCGCAATTCTGCGGCAGCGGCAGCAAAGGCAAGCTGCTCGGTTAAAAGCCGCGCCACGCCCTGATCGGTTTCAGTCAATTGCAGGGCGGCGCGCAAAACATCGATAGTCCCCTGCCCGCGTGGTCCAAGCTGGCCGCTGATCCACTCCAGCACTTCATCAAACAGCGCCGGAGCGCGTGAGAGAACACGCGCTACATCGAGCGCCATGACATTCCCCGAACCTTCCCAGATCGCATTGACCGGCGCCTCGCGATAGGCCCGCGCCAGATTGCCGTCTTCGATATAGCCATTGCCGCCAAGGCATTCCATGGCCTCATAAAGCAGGCCGGGCGCGATCTTGCAGACCCAGTATTTGACCACCGGCGTCATCGCGCGCGCAAAGGCCGCTTCGGCACGGTCACTCGCAGCCATATCAAACGCACGGGCCAGGCGCATGGAAAGGGCGGTTGCGCCCGCCACATCGAGCGCCATGTCGGCAAGAACCCGGCTCATCAGCGGCTGTTCGATCAAAGGCTTGCCAAAGGCCTGACGATGGCGCGCATGATGAATGGCCTCGGCAAGACCGGAGCGCATCAATCCGGCGGAGGCGACCGCACAATCGAGCCGTGTCAGCGTCACCATATCCATGATGGTTTTGACGCCCTCGCCCGCTTCCCCTACGCAATAGCCTACGGCCTCATCAAATTCGACTTCGGCAGAGGCATTGGAGCGATTACCGAGCTTGTCCTTGAGGCGCTGGAACGCAAAGCCGTTGCCGCCGCCATCCTTGTTGAGGCGTGGGAGCAGAAAACACGAAAGTCCCTCTTCCGCCTGCGCCAGCACCAGAAACGCATCCGACATGGGGGCCGACATGAACCATTTATGGCCGGTGATGGAATAGGTTCCATCGTCATTGCGCGTGGCACGGGTCGTGTTGGTGCGGACATCGGTGCCGCCCTGTTTTTCAGTCATCCCCATACCGAGTGTCAGGCCGGGCTTGGCGGCAAATGGCTTTTGCGAAAAATCATATTTGCGCATGAGAATGCGCGGCGACCATTCCTTATAAAGTTCAGGATTGGACATGAGTGCCGCAAGCGACGCATTGGTCATGGTCAACGGGCAGAGGTGACCTGCTTCGAGTTGCGCTGTGAGATAAAAGCGGGCAGCACGCGCCTGATGGCGGCGTCCGCTTTCGGACGGATTGCCCTCCCAGATCGAGCAGTGCAGACCCTGCGCGATCGAGCGGCGCATCAACGCATGATAGGCGGGATGATATTCCACGACATCGACGCGGTTTCCCTGCCGGTCATGCGTACGCAGCTTTGGCAATTCAGTATTGGCGAGCCGTGCAAGGTCCTGCCCTTCGGCAGACAGAACGAATCGTCCGGTCTGTTCGAGGTCCCCATGCAGGTCTTTGGAAAAATGAGCCGCAATCTGCATCAGAAGAGGATCGCCCAGATATGCATTGGTCCCTGTTGCAGGCGGCGTCTGGTTGGTAACTTCGTGCGTTTTCAAAGGCTCATTCCGTGTTCTCGATTGTGGTAGCTTACTCGTCTTGCAGCCAATTTACTAAGATTTTGCCATGCAGCCTTCAGTTTATCGCTTGAACCACACAGTTTTTCTTTGGGAATCGGCTCATGCCATTATAAGGACGGTTGCGGCTCCGCTTTCCCGGCCCTATACGGATGACTTGCCATGACACAACAATCAGTCTCTCCGATCTTCCCTCACCGCCATCTTCTCGGCATCAAGGGGCTATCGCCCCTCGACATTCTTTGCCTGCTTGATCTCGCCGATCAGGAAATTGCCGTCTCACGGCAATCGGAAAAGAAAAAGTCCGTGCTGCGCGGTCGCACGCAAATCAATCTGTTTTTTGAAGCCTCTACACGAACGCAATCCTCGTTTGAGCTGGCTGGGAAACGCCTTGGTGCCGATGTGATGAACATGTCGGTCGGCAATTCATCGGTCAAAAAGGGCGAAACGCTGATCGATACGGCCATGACGCTTAATGCCATGCAGCCCGACATTCTGGTCATTCGCCATGCATCGGCAGGTGCGGCTGCGCTGCTTGCGCAAAAGGTCGGTTGCTCGGTGGTCAATGCTGGCGACGGTGCCCACGAACATCCCACACAGGCACTTCTCGACGCGCTGACCATTCGCCGCGCCAAAGGCCATATCGACAATCTGATCGTCGCCATCTGCGGTGATGTGCTGCATTCACGCGTCGCGCGCTCCAATATCCTGCTGCTCAATGCGCTTGGCGCACGCGTGCGGGTGGTCTCCCCTTCCACGTTGCTTCCGTCCGGCATCGCAGATATGAGTGTCGAAGTTTTCAACACCATGGAAGAAGGGTTGAAAGACGCCGATGTCGTCATGATGCTGCGGTTGCAGCGCGAGCGTATGGCCGGTTCTTTTGTGCCTTCGGTGCGTGAATATTTCCACTTCCACGGCCTTGATCGCGAAAAGCTGAAATATGCCAAGCCCGATGCGTTGGTCATGCATCCGGGGCCAATGAATCGCGGCGTCGAAATTGCGTCGGACGTTGCCGATGGCCCGCAAAGCATGATCCAGCAACAGGTTGAGATGGGGGTCGCTGTCCGTATGGCTGTGATGGAAGCCCTGCTCGACCCGCGACGCAATCCCGGCAATGGAGATCAGGCATGAGCGCGATCCTGTTTGAAAATGCCCGTATCGTCGACCCGTCACGCGGCCTGGATGAAATAGGCAGTCTGCTGATCGACAATGGCAAGATTGTTGCGGCCGGTGCCGCTGCCCGCAATCAGGGCGCACCGGACGGCGCCGAAATCATTGACCTCGACGGTAAGACAGTCCTGCCCGGACTGGTCGATGCGAGGGTTTTTGTCGGCGAGCCGGGTGCCGAACACCGCGAAACCATTGCCTCTGCCAGCCGCGCAGCAGCAGCAGGCGGCGTCACGTCCATCATCATGATGCCAGATACAGATCCGGTAATCGACGACGTGGCGCTGGTGGAATTCGTCAAGCGCACAGCCCGCGACACGGCCATCATCAATGTCCATCCGGCAGCGGCCATTACCAAAGGCCTCAATGGTAAGGAAATGACCGAATTCGGTCTTTTGCGCCGGGCCGGAGCCGTTGCCTTCACCGATGGCCGTCACACAATCGCCAATGCGCAAGTGATGCGGCGCGCACTCACTTATGCCCGTGATTTTGATGCTGTCATTGCGTGCGAAACGTGCGACCCGCATTTAGGCGTCGATGGGGTGATGAATGAAGGGCTGTTTGCAAGCTGGCTTGGCCTTTCGGGCACACCTCGCGAGGCTGAAGTCATTCCACTTGAGCGCGATCTGCGTCTCGCCGCCCTCACCCAGAGCCGCTATCATGCGGCACAGCTATCCTGCGCCATGTCTGCGGACGCTATGCGTCGTGCCAAGGATCAGGGCCATAAGGTGACGGCAGGCGTTTCGATCAATCACCTCTCGCTTAATGAAAACGATATTGGGGAATTCCGCACCTTCTTCCGCCTGTCCCCTCCGCTGCGCGCTGAGGAAGACCGGCTCGCCATGGTTGAAGCGGTCAAGAACGGCATCATCGATATCGTCGTCTCCGCGCATGATCCGCAGGATGTCGACACCAAGCGCCTTCCGTTTTCGGATGCGGAAGCCGGTGCCATCGGCCTTGAAACACTGCTGGCCGCAGCGCTCCGTCTTCATCATAATGACAGCATTCCTCTGCTCAAGCTTACGGAAGTGCTCTCAACCGCGCCTGCCAGAATTTTTGGTCTTGAGGCGGGTACGCTCAAGCCCGGCGCTAATGCTGATATCGCCATTGTCGATCTGGATGAACCATGGGTTGTGCAGGAAGATAAGCTGCATTCACGCTCGAAAAACAGCTGCTTTGAAAGTGCACGGTTTCAGGGACGTGTGGTTCGCACTATAGTCGCGGGTAAAACCGTTTACGAAGCGGAATAAAAATAAAGGGACACGGGAATGGGCGAGGAGAATTTTTTCAATCTCAGCCAGATTGCGGCGCTAATTTTCGGCTATCTGCTCGGCTCCGTTCCCTTTGGCCTCATTCTGACGCGCTTTGCAGGTCTTGGCGATGTGCGGGCAATCGGATCGGGCAACATTGGCGCGACCAATGTGCTGCGCACCGGCAATAAGAAGCTCGCAGCCGCAACACTTGTCCTTGATATGTTGAAAGGCACGCTCGCCGTCATCATTGCCGCGCGCTATGGCCAAAGTGCGGCCGTAGCCGCTGGTTTAGGCGCTTTTCTCGGCCATCTTTTCCCGGTCTGGATCGGTTTCAAAGGTGGCAAGGGCGTTGCAACCTATCTTGGTATCCTGATCGGGCTTGCATGGCCGGGAGCGCTGGTCTTCGCAGCCGCGTGGATTATCACGGCACTTGTCACGCGCTACTCATCGCTTGCAGCCCTCGTTTCAAGCGTGATCGTTCCGATTGTGCTTTATTTAAGAGGCGATCAAATGGTAGCCGGCTTATTTGCCCTGCTGACGCTTCTGGTTTTCATAAAGCACCGTGCCAATATCACCCGGCTTTTGAGCGGTTCCGAAAGCCGGATCGGATCAAAGGGATGAAGGAAAGCGCGAATTCAAAAACAGGAATTCGCCTCTCCGATCAGCAGCGGCTCAACTGGCTGCGTCTTATCCGTACCGAACATATCGGGGCCGTCACCTTTCGCGACCTCATCCTGTTTTGTGGCTCTGCCGCCAATGCAATTGAACGGCTGCCCGACCTCAATATTCGCGGTGGCGGCACGCGTCCGGTCCGCATCATGCCTCTGGAAGAGGCCGAACGCGAGATTGAAACTATTCAGCGCATGGGTGCGCGGCTCGTCGGCATGGGCGAGCCGGATTATCCGGCGCAACTCAAAAACTGTGAAGCGCCACCGCCTTTGGTGATCATTAAGGGCGGCACAGAAATTTTCCAAAAACCGCCCGTTGCAATTGTGGGTTCGCGCAATGCATCCGTGATTGGTGCACGCTTTACCGAGCGACTGGCGCGTGATCTGGGCGATGCCGGGTTTGCCGTCATTTCCGGCCTTGCACGCGGTATCGATGCCAGCGCGCACAAGGCCAGCATGGAAAGCGGAACCGTGAGCGTGCTTGCAGGCGGCCTCGACAGACCCTATCCACCCGAAAACCTGCCGCTTTATCGCGCAATACCCGAGCATGGCGGCGCTTTGATCACCGAGATGCCAATGGGGTCCGAGCCGCGCTCGCGTGATTTTCCGCGTCGTAACCGTATCATTGCCGGACTTTCGCTTGGCCTCGTGGTGATTGAAGCGGCGACACGCTCGGGTTCGCTGATTAGTGCACGTATGGCAGGTGAAATGGGGCGCACCGTGTTTGCCGTCCCCGGCTCTCCACTCGATCCACGTGCCAGCGGCACCAACGCGTTACTCAAACAGGGCGCTACCCTGGTCACCGGCGTCGATGATATTATCGAGGCGTTGTCACCCTTGATACGTCCGCAGGATTTGTTTTCAGAAACTACCGCAAGTGATAGTCCAACCGCCTGGCTCGAGGAGGCCGATGAGGAGCCACCGATTCTGACAAGCGAAAGCGAGCGTGAACGGATCATTAATGCGCTTGGACCAACTTCAGTCGACGTCGATAGTCTCGTGCGTCTGACAGGTATCAGCGCCAGTCAAATCCAGCTTATTCTGCTTGAACTCGATCTGGCAGGCCGTCTCATCCGCTATCCCGGCAATCGAATTGCGCTAGTTCCTGATATTTAGGGTCAGGGCCAATTAATTTGACGGGTGGATGGGCCACACTCTTCGGACATCGAAATGACTTGACGATCTACGTCATCGAGCCGCCCAACTGGGGAAACCACCCCGGTCCCCGCGTCTCTCACAGCATATCTGGTCATTTCAGATGCCATTCCCATCAGCTTAATATGTCCCGACCCGGGAATGCATTTCGATCTGATCGAAGAAGATCGGTGCTCTGCCCTCTTTTAATATAAGTACAACCTTAGTGGTTCTCACTTCACTGCGGTCGGATTGTGCTCTAAATACATCCTTGCGCGATCAGTGTTTTTGCTCTTCTTCGAGGCGATCCCTTGCTTCTTGCGATGCCATTTCGATCATATAGGCTAACAAAGGATTATCTGTTCTCTTGGCGAGCTTTCCCAATTCGGTAAGCATTTTTGTTATATAAATCAATGTTTCAGGATCGTTTTCATGGTGATGCTTCATGCTGCCCCCAACAACAGGAAAAGTTTTTATCAAATTTTGGACGCAAGAATATTTTAGTCAGCGCTCCAACCGGATTAATTTCCTGGAAGCTTACGCCATAAAGACTTTAGCTACTGCTTATATGCGCCAGCGATTACCGTGATCACGTTAGCTGGTGCATCAGTGTAATGCTACCATAAGTTACACCCTATTCAATAACACTTTATGGTTGTATTTGGTGATTTTTTGCCTCCCACTCTTGACCTAACGCCGCCCTCTGTTCATGTGGAAGAAAATGAATATGGCGTGATCTGGAGGCAAACGGTTTCCTTTATCCGCGAATCTGGGCTTTTGAAATGAACGTCGTCGTTGTCGAATCGCCTGCAAAGGCCAAAACCATCAATAAATATCTGGGCTCGAATTATACGGTTCTGGCCTCGTTTGGTCACGTGCGAGACTTGCCAGCCAAGGACGGTTCAGTTCGGCCTGATGAAGATTTCGCCATGTCATGGGAAGTCGATGGCAACTCCTCCAAGCGTCTGGCTGATATCGTTAAAGCGCTAAAGGACAGCGACGGACTGTTTCTCGCAACCGACCCTGATCGCGAAGGCGAAGCCATTTCCTGGCATGTGCTGGAAGTGCTTAACCAGAAAAAGGCGCTTAAGGGAAAAACGGTCAAGCGGGTGGCTTTCAATGCCATCACCAAGAAGGCTGTTCTGGAGGCAATCGCCAATCCGCGTGATATCGATGAGCCACTCGTGGATGCCTATCTTGCTCGCCGGGCGCTGGATTATCTCGTCGGGTTCACACTGTCGCCCGTTTTGTGGCGCAAATTGCCCGGTGCGCGCTCGGCAGGTCGGGTGCAATCGGTGGCGCTGCGACTTGTCTGCGATCGCGAATCCGAGATCGAGCGCTTCATTCGGGAAGAGTACTGGAATATTGCAGCAAGCCTCAAAACGCCACGCAACGATGCCTTTACGGCGCGTTTGACCGTGCTCGACGGCAAGAGGCTCGGCAAGCTCGATATAAAGAATGAAGAGCAAGCAAGCACCATCCGCACCATGCTGGAAGGTTCGACTTTCAAGGCCGTGTCGGTGGAGGCCAAGCCGACCAAACGCAATCCCGGTCCGCCCTTCACCACCTCGACGCTGCAACAGGCTGCCTCCGGCCAGCTTGGGTTCTCGGCCTCGCGTACCATGCAGGTGGCGCAAAAGCTTTATGAAGGTGTAGATATTGGCGGCGAGACGGCAGGTCTGATCACCTATATGCGTACCGATGGCGTACAGATCGCACCTGAAGCCATCAATGCAGCACGCGATGCCATTGCGAAGAATTTCGGTGGCAATTACGTGCCGGAAAAGCCGCGTTATTATTCGAGTAAGGCCAAGAATGCGCAGGAAGCGCACGAAGCCATTCGCCCCACCGATTTTTCGCGCCACCCAAAAGACGTGGCCCGCTATCTCGATGCGGATCAGGCGCGGCTTTACGAGCTGATCTGGAAGCGAACGATTGCCAGCCAGATGCAGGCAGCCGACATTGAACGCACAACCGCCGATATCGAAGCCATCAACGGCACGAAATCGGCACTGTTGCGCGCCAATGGGTCAGTCACCAAATTCGATGGCTTCCTCGCTGCCTATACCGATCATCGCGAAGAAGAAGATGAGGATGAAGACAGCGCCAAGCTGCCGGAAATCCGCTCTGGTGAGGCGATTGCGCGCGAGAAGATCGATGCAACGCAGCATTCGACCGAGCCGCCGCCGCGTTATTCGGAAGCATCTCTCATCAAGAAGATGGAAGAGCTGGGAATCGGACGCCCATCGACCTATGCCGCAACGTTGGCCACGCTGCGCGACCGCGAATATATCACCATCGATAAGCGCAAGTTGACGCCCGATCCAAAGGGACGTCTCGTCACTTCGTTCCTCGAAAGCTTCTTCAAGCGCTATGTTGAATATGATTTCACGGCTGATCTTGAAGAAAAGCTCGACTTGATTTCCGATGGAAAACTTGCCTGGAAAGACGTGTTGCGTGATTTCTGGCGCGATTTTTCCGGTTCTGTCGATGACATCAAGGAATTGCGCGTCACCAATGTTCTTGATGCGCTGAACGAAGAACTGGCCCCGCTTGCCTTCCCCGACCGTGGTGACGGCAGCGATCCACGCACCTGCCCAACCTGCGGTACAGGGCAGCTTTCGCTCAAACTTGGTAAATACGGCGCTTTCGTCGGCTGCTCGAACTATCCCGAATGCAAGTTCACCCGCCAGCTTGGCGGCGAAGCAAATGGGGAAGCAGCGGCTTCCGACGAGCCGAAAGAGCTCGGTAAGGACCCATTCACCGGCGAAGAAATCACCTTAAGAACCGGTCGTTTCGGTCCTTATGTGCAGCGCGGTGAAGGCAAGGAAGCCAAACGCGCCAGCCTTCCTAAGGGCTGGACACCGGATACGATCGATCATGAAAAGGCGATGGCGCTTCTGTCGCTGCCCCGCGATGTCGGCCAGCACCCTGAAACGGGCAAGATGATTACGGCCAGCATCGGGCGCTACGGCCCCTATGTCGCCCATGACGGTACGTTTGCCAATCTGGAAAATGCCGAGGAAGTGTTCTCGGTCGGCATCAATCGTGCTGTTTCCGTGATTGCAGACAAGCAATCCAAAGGCGGACGAGGACGTTCGACGCCTGCAGCCCTTGCAACGCTTGGCGATCACCCGGAAGGTGGATCGATTACCGTACGCGATGGCCGCTATGGTCCTTACGTTAATTGGGGCAAGGTCAACGCAACCCTGCCCAAGGGCAAGGACCCGGCAAGCGTGACAATGGAAGAAGCATTGGCGCTGATCACCGAAAAAGCTGGCAGTAGCAAGAGCAAGAAAACTCCTGCCCGCAAAGCGGCGCCCAAAAAGGCAGCAGCGAAGAAACCTGCGGCTAAAAAAGCGCCCGCAAAAAGCAAAGCAAAGCCGAAAGCGGCAGAGGAGTAAGAATTGGCACGCCGTTTTCAAAAAACCGATACCGGACGTTCTGCACGGAGCGAGCGGCGTGCAAATGAATCCAAATCTGAAGCCACAACAGCGGGTGATCCTTTAGCTTTTCTGCCAACCCGCGAGGATGTGCTCAAATATATCGAGGAGAACCCGGATCGGGCTGGTAAGCGCGACCTGGCCAAGGCTTTCAACATCAAGGGCGACAATCGCATCTATCTCAAAAACCTGCTGCGCGAACTGGGCGATGAGGGCTTGCTTGAAAAGCGCGCGCGGCGTCTTTCTCGTCCCGGTGCGTTGCCGCCTGTCAGTGTGCTGAGCATCATCGGGCGCGACAATGATGGCGGGCTTCTTGCGCGTCCTGCTGAATGGGACGAGGAAAACTACGGCAGACCACCAGTGGTTATGATCCGACGTGCCCGCCTCAACAAGGCTTCCGACGGCCCGACGGTTGGCGTTGGTGACCGCGTGCTGGCCAAAATTTTCCGCAACAAGGAAGAAGGTGGACCGGAATATTCCGCCCGTGTCATCAAGCGGATCGACCAGAGCAGCAATGCGGTTCTGGGCGTGTTGCGCCAATTGAGCAATGGCGAATGGCGGCTTGATCCGGTCAATCGCAAGCAAGCAGAAGTGCAGATCGATGCTAAAGCATTGGGCGATGCTGTAAGTGGCGATCTGGTCGAGGTCGAACTCACCTCCTCGCGCCGCCAGGGCTTGCCCACTGGTAAAGTACTGCAGGTGATCGGTTCCATCGACAGTGAAAAGGCGCTGTCGATGATTGCAATCCACGAACATGAAATCCCGCATATCTTTCCTGACGAAGTGCTGCGCGAAGCGGAGAGCGCAAAACACGCAACGCTTAACGCCCGTGAAGACTGGCGCGATATGCCGCTCGTCACCATCGACCCGGCTGATGCCAAGGATCATGACGACGCGGTATATGCGCAAGCCGACACCGACCCGGATAATGCGGGCGGTCATATCGTGGTTGTCGCCATTGCTGATGTTGCGGCCTATATACGTCCCGGTTCGCCGCTGGATCGCGAAGCGCTCAAGCGCGGCAATTCGGTTTATTTCCCCGACCGTGTCGTGCCGATGCTGCCCGAACGCATTTCCAACGATCTCTGCTCGCTGCGCGAGCTGGAGGATCGCCCAGCACTGGCCGTTCGCATGGTGTTCGATGCCAATGGACGCAAGAAATCGCACAAGTTTCATCGCATCCTGATGCGCTCGGCTGCAAAACTGGCTTATGGGCAGGCACAGGCGGCGATTGACGGCGCGACCGATGAGAAGACCGCGCCCATCCTTGAGACGATCCTCAAGCCGCTCTGGGCTGCTTATGGGGCATTGAAGCGCGGACGCGATGCCCGTGAGCCGCTCGAACTCGATCTGCCTGAGAAAAAGATCATTCTGGCGCCCGATGGTAAGGTCGATAAGGTCATCGTACCAGAGCGGTTGGACGCGCATAAGCTCATTGAAGAATTCATGATCCAGGCCAACGTTGCCGCCGCAGAAACGTTGGAAGCCCGTCGCCAGCCGTTGATTTTCCGTATTCATGACGCCCCTGCACTCGCCAAGCAGGAGAGTTTACGCGAATTTTTACGCACGCTTGATCTGAGCCTCGCCAAGGGCGCCGAACTCAAGCCCGGACAGTTCAACCGGATTCTCGAAGCGGTCGAAGACACCGACCATCAGGAACTGGTCAATCAGGTGGTGCTGCGCACACAAAGCCAAGCCATTTACAGCCCCGATAATATCGGCCATTTCGGCCTGCATTTGAGCAAATATGCGCATTTCACCTCACCCATTCGCCGCTATGCGGATTTGACCGTGCATCGTGCGCTCATCAAGGCGCTGGGACTAGGCACGGACGGCATCACGCCAGATGAAGAAGGGTTGCTTGAGGAAACCGCAGCGCTGATTTCTGCGACCGAACGCCGGGCCATGCTGGCCGAGCGCGAGACTGTGGATCGGCTGATCGCCCATTTTCTCGCAGCTCATCTCGGCAACGAATATGAAGCGCGTGTTACAGGTGTGACGCGGGCAGGACTTTTCGTCAGTCTTGCGACATATGGCGCAGACGGACTGGTGCCCATTTCAACTTTAGGTCATGAATACTATCTATATGATGAAGCCAACCATGCCATAGCAGGCGAACGGAGCGGCAAAGGCTTCCGTCTCGGCGATAATGTCACGGTCCGACTGGTGGAAGCATTGCCTGTTGCAGGCGCACTCCGCTTCGAGATGGTCTCAGAACCGCGCGCGCTTCCGATGTCGATGCGTTCGCATCACAAGGCCAGCCGGTCCGGCAGAACCATGCGTGGACGATCAGGAAAGCCCGCAGGCATTCCCCGTTCCAAAAAGAGAGGTCGATAATGAGTGCGCTTGAAGCCAATTCCGCACAGAATGTCGAAGTGTTTGGTAGTGATGAACAAAAGGTCCATCCCAAACGTTCGCTGGGCGAAGCCATGGGACGTGGCTTTCGTAGCCGCTGCCCGCATTGCGGCGAAGGTCGGCTGTTCCGCGCTTTCGTAAAGCCCGTTGCAAAGTGTTCGGTGTGCGATGAGGACTTTACTGAACAGCGTGCCGATGATCTTCCGGCCTATCTTACCATTCTGATTGTCGGTCACATCGTGGTCGGTGCTTTTATGGGCGTGGAAGCAACAGTTGATCTGCCGCTCTGGGCGCATATGGCTATATGGGGCCCGTTGACGGCTATTCTGTCGCTATTGCTGCTACAGCCGATCAAGGGGGCGACCATCGGCCTGCAATGGGCGCTTTACATGCATGGTTTCGGAGGCAAGGGCGAAGGCGACTACGGCGACGTAACCTGATCGGACCCGCATAATCGTGACAGTTGCCCCTCGCTCTTTCGAGACACGATCGGACATCAATCAGGTGCTGCGTCCCCGTGACGCGGCATCGCTTCTTCTGATCGACCGCTCGTCATATAAGCCCCGCATTCTGATGGGGCAGCGCAACAAAAATCTGGTTTTCATGCCCGGAAAATTTGTTTTCCCCGGCGGAAGTACCGATTTTTTGGACGGTTCGGTTGCCTCTGTGGGTGAGCTTTCGCCTGAAGATACGCAAAAACTTCTGCTCGGCATGGGTGCGCGTGCAACGCTGCGGCGTGCGCGTTCTTTGGGACTTTGCGCTATTCGTGAAACTTTTGAGGAAACAGGCTTGCGTGTCGCAATGCCTGCAGCAAATACCCCAAGCATAGCCTCATCCCGCTATCACTCAATTCATAGTGATTGGCAGGCATTTCTCGAAGCCGGTCATGCACCCGCATTGGGCTGCCTGCGCTATTTTGCGCGCGCCATCACGCCGCCCGGCAATATCCGCCGTTTCGATGCCCGTTTTTTCATCGCCTTCTGCGATAGCCTGCCGCAATTCGACCCGCAGCAGATTCAATCAGGAGAGCAAATAGCGGGGGGAGAACTCGAAAATCTAGATTGGGTATTTTTGGAAGATGTGGCAAAACTCGATACCGCCCGGATCACTCGCACAATTTTGAAGGATGCGCAAAACCTGCTAGCGGAAACCCGCCTTGATCTGCCAGCCACTCTTCCCGTCGTCCAATATAGCATGCGGCATGGCCGTTATGCCCGTGATGTGATCTGAGCCTTATGAATACACCCTTTCAATCTGCCGAACGCCCTTCAAAGGAGCAAAACGGTGGTCTGCCACAAAGCGGAATGCAATGGCGCTCGCTGGCAGCAGCGATTGCAACAATCAGCGCGGTGGGCGCGGCCATCGGTCTTGGCATTCCACTGCTCAGCGTTCTTCTTGAGACACGCGGTTATTCAGCGAGCCTGATCGGCGCCAATACGGCGGTCGCAGGCCTCGCATCTATTGTCGCAGCCCCGCTTGCAGCCCCCATTGCCGCCCGTCTTGGCGTGGTGAAGGCGATCTTCCTGATGCTCGTCATCGGTAGCATTGCCTTCCTCGGATTTCATTTCCTGCAACCGCTCTGGGCATGGTTTGCATTGCGCATAGTGCTGCATTTCGCGCTCACAGTGCTGTTTGTTCTGTCCGAATACTGGATCAATGCCTCAGCGCCGCCTGAAAAACGAGGTCTGGTGCTGGGCATTTATTCAACTTCCCTGTCGCTCGGGTTTGCGCTTGGGCCTTGGCTGTTCTCGAAAATCGGCAGTACTGGTGGCCTACCCTTCTATGTCGGTTTTGCAATCATTTTGATCGCCCTTATTCCGGTGACCATTGCCTGGCGTGACAGCCCGGATTTCGAGGAAGGTGAGCACGTGCCATTCCTGCCGTTCATTTTTGCGGTGCCTACCGCAACCATGGCCGTGTTTGTGTTTGGCGCGGTCGAAACCGGCGGTTTTGCCCTGTTCCCGGTCTTCGGTGCCAGGGTTGGTTATCCTGAAGCTGATGCAGCGCTCCTCTTGACCATGATCGGTCTCGGCAATGTGCTGATGCAGATACCGCTCGGCATTATCAGCGACCGTATTTCAGATCGTCGCAAGCTGCTGTTCTTCTGTGCCGTTACCGGACTTCTGGGCATGCTGGCCCTGCCCTACCTCATGCAGCACTGGTATCTGATGGCGGGCATATTGTTTTTGTGGGGCGGTGTGGTCGCGGGACTTTATACGGTTGGCCTTGCTCATTTGGGTTCCGAACTCACTGGACGCGAGCTTGCATCCGCCAATGCAGCTTTCGTTTTCTGCTATGCAATAGGCATGCTGGCAGGCCCGCAAGCGGTCGGCGTGGGCATGGACACCATGGGACCATCGGGTTTTTCGATGACGCTTGGCATATTTTTTGCCGCATATGCACTGTTTGCGGCAGGAAGGCTGATTTTGGGCAAGAAGCGGCCTTGACTTTTCGCCAGTGATCCGTAGTGTCGCGCCGAATTTCCGCTTCCGGCAGACATATCGGACTCACAGCGGTTTAATCATGAAAGAGCAGGTATTTCGATATGGCCAAGGCTACGACGATCAAGATCAAGCTTTTGTCGACCGCTGACACCGGCTTCTTCTACGTTACGAAGAAGAACAGCCGCACGATGACGGAAAAAATGGCAAAAACCAAGTACGACCCGATTGCGCGCAAGCACGTCGAGTTCAAGGAAACCAAGATCAAGTAATCTTGTTTCTGATTGCGCTTTAATAGCGCTGGAAAAAAGTCGTCTTTCGAGACGGCTTTTTTTATTTCAGACCTTTTATACCAAAGTGCGGTGAAAGCGATTCAGGCGTTCCGTTTAAATCTGAATCGCTCCTGGTATTAAATGTCGCCCAGATAGGACTTGATGGTTTCGATAAAACGCGGCACGGAAATAGGCTTTGAGATATAGGCCTCGCAGCCGCCTTGCCGGATGCGTTCCTCATCGCCCTTCATGGCAAAGGCTGTTACGGCAATCACAGGGATATGCCGTAGGCCTTCATCGTCTTTCAGCCATTTGGTGACCTCTAGCCCCGAGACTTCCGGAAGCTGTATATCCATCAAGATAAGGTCAGGACGATGCTCCCGCGCCAGATCGAGCGCTTCAAGGCCATTACGAGTGCGGACCGTCTCATATCCGCACGATTCGATCAGATCGCGAAACAACTTCATATTGAGTTCGTTATCTTCGACGATCATTACGCTCTTGTTCATGGACATATCCTCGGTCTTTCGCTGCCCTACCGGCAGCCTCGAGATTCCCATCCCATTTAGACCGATTTCATTGACGAAAGGCAAATAATTGCGTTGCCGTGCATATATGACCCATCTAGAACCATAGGTATCAAGAGCAGCGAGCGGAGAGCATGATGAAGACGCCGATGAATGCGACAGAAGCGCAAGCACTTGCAATCGAGGCGCTGGCATGGCTGGCGCAGGACAAGGATCTGCTGCCGCGTTTTCTGGCTCTCACCGGTATAGAAGCGTCATCCATCCGCCAAGCGGCCAGCGAGCCCGGTTTTCTGGCAGGCGTCCTGCAATTTTTCCTAGGCCATGAACCAACCTTGATGCGATTTTGCGAAGAAACGGGAAAAGACCCGGCCTCCTTGCAAAATGCCGCAGCACTGCTGCCCGGCGGAGCCGAACAAAGGTTCTAGCGCCTTAAAATAAAAATGCCGGTCTCATTGGACCGGCATTTTGATATTAATGACAAGTAATTCAGGCCGCATTCGGTCCGGGCACTGCTTCCTCGGCAGCTGATACGCTCAATACATGCAATTCATGTGGGCGCCCATCTCGCGCGACCCACGACATCGACTGACCGGGTGCCAACCCGATCAATGCAGTACCGATGGGCGTCAATATCGAGATTTTGCCCTGCGCAATATCCGCTTCACCTGGATAGACCAGCGTCACACGGCGCTCTTGACCATCGTTGGAGCGAAATTCCACCACAGAACCCATGCGGACAACATTTTCTGGCAATTTCTTAACCGCAACCACCTTGGCGCGATCAAGTTCTGCCATCAACTCATCGGCAATCTCTTCCAACTGTTCGGGCACACTGTCGGCCAGTCCAAGCAGGCGCTCGTGATCGATATCGCTGACGACAATATTGGGCTTCTTACGATTCTTTACGCTCATGGCGATGGCTCACTGTTATAAAAGATAAAGAAACTTCGAACCGGAATGGTGCGAAGCCGATGGTTTGGGAATTTTTGTAAAAGCGCTTAGCGAAATCGCTTATGGCAAACGACGAACCGTCCCCCCGAAGCCTCCTGCGCTAGGCAGGCTGCGAGGGTTTGTGTCCCGTGGTCGGTTGGACCCGATGGAGCATGGTTACAAAACGGTTGTTCATGACGCTAGACTTGGTGATATCGTCGCGATTGTCAAGAGCATTGCGCAGAGCTTGTCTTCAGCGCTAGCCTAAAATCAGATTAATGTTATAAATAGCCTGTTCCTTTTATGTTCGTCACAAGCCCTACTCGCTTGCAACGATCTGATACCGATATGACTTTCAATATGATGGCCGAAGGCTTTGCTGAAAACGAACCAGAACACGGCTTTTGCCGCGATTGTCAGTCGCCGCAAAAGCGTGCGTCCGCGCGTCGATGCAACATTTGCGGCAGCCCGCGCCTTATCCGTCATCCGGAACTCTACCGCCTGTCCCTCGCCCATATCGACTGCGATGCATTTTACGCGTCCGTAGAAAAGCGCGACAATCCAGACCTGCGCGACAAGCCGCTGATCATCGGCGGCGGCAAGCGCGGGGTGGTCTCCACGGCCTGCTACATTGCACGTATACACGGCGTGCGCTCGGCAATGCCGATGTTCAAGGCGCTCGAAGCCTGTCCCGACGCGATAGTCATAAAACCCAATATGGAAAAATATTCCAGTGTCGGGCGGGAAATACGCCAGATGATGCGGGATTTGACGCCGCTCGTTGAGCCGCTCAGTATCGACGAGGCATTTCTGGATCTCGCTGGCACTGAACGTCTGCACAAAGCGCCACCTGCCGTTGTTCTGGCACGCTTTATCAGGCGCATTGAGAATGAAATCGGCATTTCTGCCTCTGTGGGGCTCTCCTATTGCAAATATCTCGCCAAGGTTGCCTCGGATCTCGAAAAACCGCGCGGATTTTCGCTGATCGGCGAAGCTGAGGCGTTAACTTTCCTGCGTGACAAGCCGGTCGGCATGATATGGGGCGTAGGCAAGGCCTTTGTCGCAAAACTGCAAAGCGATGGCATCCGCACCATCGGTCAGTTACAGACCATGGAAGAAGGTGCGCTGATGAAAGCCTATGGCACAATGGGGCAACGCCTCTACAGGCTATCACGCGGGCAGGATAGCCGCCGAGTTGAGCCTGAGCATGAAATGAAGAGCATTTCGGCAGAAACCACTTTCAACAGCGATCTGTCGCAAGCTGACGATCTGGTACCTGTTCTGCGGGCGCTGTGTGAAAAAGTCTCAAGACGACTGAAGTCAGGCGAGATCGCCGGGCAAACCGTCGTTCTCAAGCTCAAGACCAATGATTTCAAGCTGCGCACCCGTAACCGGCAGCTTTCCGACCCCACACAACTGGCCGACCGCATCTTTCGCCACGGCCTGCAACTTTTGGAAAAGGAGCTGGACGGCACACGCTTTCGCCTGCTTGGCATAGGCGTCAGCGATCTTTCCTCCAATGAACGCGCTGATCAGCCCGACCTCGTCGATGTACAGGCCACCAAGCGTGCCGTCGCCGAAGGGGCTATAGACCGGCTTCGTGACAAGTTCGGTCTTCAAGCCGTTGAAACCGGCTACACCTTTTCCAAAGGAAATCTTGCACGGACGCAGACGCCATCTGACCGCGACAATGATTAAAAAAAAGCCGGCCCAAAGGCCAGCTTTCTTAAATTCATAAAAATATAAAAAACAGAATGATAGAGCTGTTTCTTTATAAATTTATTTAGCAAGTAACGACTTACTCGATATCCTCGATGAGTTCTGCGCCACCGTGGATTCGATGCGCCAGTGCTGCTTCCATGAAGGGCGTTACCGTCCCATCCAGCACTTCCTGCGGATTGGTACTTTCAACGCCGGTTCGCAAATCTTTCACCAACTGATAGGGTTGAAGCACGTAGGATCGGATCTGATGTCCCCAGCCAATATCGGTCTTGGAGGCATTGGCCGCATCGCTCGCTTCCTCACGCTTCTTCAGCTCGTGTTCGTATAAACGGGCACGCAGCATAGACCAGGCTTTTTCACGATTTTTATGCTGTGAGCGCTCGGCCTGGCACTGCACGACGATACCTGTGGCGATGTGTGTGATACGCACGGCAGAATCGGTCGTATTGACGTGCTGACCGCCCGCGCCGGAGGCACGATAGGTATCAATGCGCACATCGGATTCGGTTACCTGAACATCGATATTGTCGTCGATGACCGGATAAACCCAGATACTGGCAAACGAGGTATGGCGGCGGGCATTGGAATCATAGGGCGAAATACGCACCAGACGATGCACACCCGATTCTGTCTTCATCATGCCGTAGGAATTATGTCCCTTGATGAGAATGGTTGCGGATTTGATCCCAGCTTCTTCTCCATCATGGACTTCCATGACATCGACCTTTCGGCCATTGCGTTCCGCCCAGCGCGTATACATGCGCAGAAGCATCGATGCCCAGTCCTGACTTTCCGTGCCGCCTGCACCGGCATGCACTTCGACATAGGTATCGTTGGCGTCCGCTTCACCGGACAGCAGCATGTCGATCTGGCGACTGTCGGTTTCTGCTTTCAGTTCGCGGATCGTATTTTCCGCGTCTACGATGATTGACTTATCGTCTTCCTCCTCGCCCATGGCGATGAGTTCGATGCTGTCATTAAGCGTCTGTGTCAGATGATTGATGCCAGTGATGCTATCTTCCAGCTGCTGACGTTCACGCATCAACTTCTGGGCTTCGGATGCATCATTCCAAAGTGTGGGATCTTCGGCTTTCTGGTTCAGATAGCCCAGACGTTTGATTGCCTGATCCCAGTCAAAGATGCCTCCTCAGCAGGCTTATGGCCTGCTGGATTTCGTCGACCAGCGTCTCGATTTCCGCGCGCATGGGTAAATCGTCCTTTTAGTTCAAATTGATTTACGAAACGGGGCAGCGAAAGCAGCCACACGATTTCGATACCGGATCGATGACCCGAGCGCGGCGGACCATAGTGAGGGTGCGCTACGGTGTAAAGGAAAAAGCCTCGCAAAGCGGTAGCGGTTTAAATGCAATCGTTTGAACCGCTCTTCCGGGTATTAGTAGAGGCCGCCAGAACCGGAATTGATGGCTCGCGTCGCCTGCGGCGACTTTGGAGAAACTGGCGCGCCTTCGCGGTAGTCTCCCATACCAATCACCGAATAGCTGTCCGATGGCCCTGTTCCAGGCTTGAAGGCCTCCATGATGCGGTTCGGATCGGAATCACTGGTGCGCATGCCCGTCTTGCGATTGATCGCAATCAGCGTCATGCCTTCCGGCACACGAAAATCAACTTTCGGCGTTCCGGCCAGAGCCTCCTGCATGAAGGATTTGAACACCGGAGCTGCCAGTCCGCCGCCCGTACTGCCGCGTCCGAGCGATGTTGGCGTATCGTAGCCCATGAAGACGCCGACCACCAGATCAGGCGTAAAGCCCACGAACCACGCATCTTTTTCGTCATTGGTCGTGCCGGTTTTGCCAGCGATTGGACGATCAAGGCTTTTAAGGAGCTGTGCCGTACCGCGCTGTACTACACCTTCCATCATAGAAGTAATCTGATAGGCCGTCATCGGGTCAAGAACCTGATCACGGTTGTCAATCAGCGTTGGCTCATCCTGATTGGACCATTCCCGCGCATTACAGCCCTCGCAAACACGACCGTCATGCTTGAAGACGGTCTTGCCGTAACGGTCCTGGATTCGGTCAATCATCGACGGCGTTATGCTTTGCCCACCATTGGCGATGATCGAATAGGCGGTCACCATACGCAAAACCGTGGTTTCGCCAGCACCAAGCGACATGGAAAGCACGGGCAGCATCTTGTCGTATATACCGAAACGCTCGGCATATTCGGCAACCACTTTCATGCTCATATCCTGCGCGAGGCGCACGGTCATGACGTTACGGGACTGTTCAATACCGTAACGAAGCGTGGACGGTCCGGAAAACTTTCCGGAATAGTTTTTCGGAGCCCATACACCCAGCGAGCCCCCCTGATTGACCTCAAGCGGACCATCAAGCACAACGGACGCAGGTGTATAACCATTGTCGAGCGCGGCGGCATAAACGAATGGCTTGAACGACGATCCGGGTTGGCGATAGGCCTGCGTCGCGCGATTGAATTCTGATTCTGCGAAAGAAAACCCACCCACCATAGCAAGAACACGGCCGGTATGCGGATCCATTGCAACCATGGCACCTCCGAGTTTCGGAGGCTGTTGCAACCGGTAAGAATTGTCATCCTTCTTAGAAACATAAATAATGTCACCCGGATTGAGGACTCCTTCGGGCGACTTTGCGCTGCTGCGCTTGCCGTTGATATTCATGACGCGCATCGCCCATTTCATATCATCGGCAGCGATGAAGGCACGCATACGCTCTTTGCTTCGAGAACCTGATGCTTCAAGTTTCGGCTGTATGCCAATATCCGCTCCAGCCGCAGAAACATTAAGCACGACGGCGAGCTGCCATTCGGGAACATCCGAAAAGGCCCGCATATCACCGAAAGCCGAACCCCAGTCATTGCCTAGTTCGACATGCTTCGTGGGACCGCGCCAGCCACGTGCTTCATCAAAACGCAGCAACGCGGATCGAAGCGATTTCTGAGCATCGACCTGCAAGGTCGGATTGACTGTCGAGCGCACAGAGAGACCACCTTCATACAGCGCATCCACGCCATATTTCTGGATAATCTGGCGGCGCACTTCCTCGGTAAAATATTCTGAAGCGACCAGATAGTGCGTAGCCGTACGAGGGGTCACGCCAAGCGGCTGTGCCTTGGCTTCCTCCGCCTCCTCGTTCGAAATATAGCGATTTTCAGCCATGCGGTCGATCACCCAGTTGCGGCGCTCTATAGCGCGCTCCTGTTGGCGAAACGGGTGATAATTATTCGGACCTTTGGGGAGAGCTGCAAGATACGCGCTTTCGGCGATGCTCAACTGGCCGACCGGCTTGTCGAAATAAGTCAAAGCCGCGCTCGCGATGCCATAAGAACCAAGACCGAAGAAAATCTCGTTGAGGTAAAGTTCGAGAATACGATCTTTCGAATAGGCCTGCTCGATGCGCATGGCCAGAATAGCTTCGCGGATTTTGCGATCATAAGTCTGGGTGGAAGATAGAAGGAAATTCTTTGCCACCTGCTGTGTGATGGTAGAGGCGCCGACAGGCCGTCGTCCGGTGCCCATATTTTTCACGTTTGTGATGACCGCGCGCAAAAGGCCACCAAAATCAAGACCGTGATGCTCGTAAAAAGATTTATCTTCTGCGGAAATAAACGCTGCGCGCACACCGTTGGGTACGGCCTGTATCGGCAGATACAACCGTCGTTCGCGGGCGAATTCAGCCATGAGACTGCCATCAGAAGCGTGAACACGCGTCATGACCGGCGGTTCATACTTCGCCAGCAACTCATAGTCGGGCAAATCGTTGCTAATGTTTCCAATGTAAATAGCAACGCCGCCGGCGGCCAAAAGCGCCAGTACCGTTCCGATTCCAAAGAAATACCCGATAAGCCTTACCATATTGCCGGAATCCTGCCGTCAGATTAGTCCAATGACCCGCGTCAAAGCGTTTCTACCAAGTCTTAAACGCCATGTAATTGCATGGCCCAGCTGGTGTAGTGACCACCAAATGCGTCAAACGCAAGGTTATTTTCGTTATTTTATCGCTTTAGCGCGGATACCTCCAGAGGGTACCTGCAAATCGGCGGCACTGTTGCACATACGCACCGTTGCGCAAACTGAGCCGCAGAGGTCATCCCTTCGTCAGCATTTCCGGGCGACGCGCTGCCTCATAGGACTTTATGGCCAGCGCGATACGATCGGCAAGCTTCTGACGCCATTGCGGATTGCTGATAAGCTTTTCATCTTCGGCATTGGAGAGATAGCCAATTTCAATCAGCACTGAAGGCACATCCGGTGCGCGGAGAACCTGAAATCCCGCAAAGCGATGCGGATTGTTGATCAAACCCACCTCGCCTTTCAGATTCTGAATGACCTTTTCGGCAAAACTTAGCGAAAACGTATGGGTTTCGCGCCGGGTGAGATCGAGCAGAATATCAGCAACTTCCGGCACTTCTTCGGTAACGCCACCCGCCAGATTGTCGGATTTGTTTTCACGCTCCGCCATTGCGCGCGCCACGGCATCCGATGCCTTGTCGGAAATCGTATAGACGGTTGCGCCGCGAATATCGTGCTGATTGATCGTATCTGCGTGAATGGAAATGAAAAGATCCGCTTCATGCTGACGACCTATACGGACCCTTTCCGACAAGCGCAGAAACCGATCATCTTCGCGTGTCATCAAAACCCTGATGTTCTTTTCCTGCTCCAGACGGTCGCGCAACTCGAAACCGAAGGCCAGTGTAAGCTCTTTCTCCTTGATGCCGCTCAAACTTTCCGCACCCGCATCGATACCGCCATGACCAGGATCGATCATCACGGTGAAGGGACGCGAACCATCGTCGTCTTTCAACCCGCCAATGCCGCCATCGCGCGCGGGCGATATCGTCGTAGTGGAACCCGTAATCTCAGATCGGCTCTGAAGCTCATGCGCAAATTCGCGATCCGATGTGGCGACGATATCGGCGACCAGCCGATAGCCGGAAGCACTTTCATTTTTGAGTACACGCAGATCTTCAACCTTGAACGGACCGTTCAAAGTCAGAATAAGACGTGAACGCCCTTTTCCGGCCAGACCATAGCGGACGTCTCCAACCAGACCGCGTGCAACAAGGCTTTCATCATCAAAGCCGAATCGGGTCTCCGGCAACTCTACAACGAGGCGATGCGGGTTGTTGAAAAGACGCGTCGTAATCTGCGGTTCCCGGTCGAACATCACGACGATGCGCGTGCGAAGGTCGTCGCCCGCTATACGAAATGTCAATGCGCTCAGAGGTTCGTTTGTCGCCGCCATGGCAAAGACGGCATTGAAGACGACGCTCAAGAACAATGCCAGAATCGCAATTCGTCCTAGCAGTCCTGCCCTTGGCTTTTTCGCCGTTTCAGCACCTTGAGAATGCATCGCCACCACTATCGACTGATTATTATTGAACAGCATTAAATTCGGAATGTTTCCATCTTCCATCGACAATGTGTCTTTATGTCTTTGTGAAGCCGGAGATAATCAAGCGTATAAAATTATGGTTAATGAAGGATTGCCAGCGGCATTAGGCTCCCGCATCAAGTCCTATAATCAGGTTTCGGCAAAATTGCGATGCGCATGTCAACTGATATTCGTGCTTGTTTTCCTCCATTGGACACCATAAAAGCAAATACAGGTTACACAGGTTAGCTTTCAGAATCATTTGCCGGTTTTCAATAATCGGAAAGAAATGAGAGCGAAAACAGCGCTTTGTTCGCTATAACACCAGTCAACCGTGAACAGAATTCAGTGGAGATGTGGCCCCCCGCCCTCCGCTTGCAAATTGGCTGATGACACATCTTTACGCGTTATCGCCACAGCATCGACCGCAAAGCCAGATCGGCATGAGGTTTAGATGCGCGATTGTGAATTTAGAATGCCCTGTACGCCCTATCGGACGCGCAGCATTCTAATGCTCGAAAAGAGCAAAGAGGTCGACCCGATTCCGGGTCATATATTGAGGTCGTTCGCTCGGAACAGCTATGGGTCTAGAAAGACTGACCATTGCAAGCCTGAAGACCGTGATCGCCGTGAGGCCGTCGCGCGTGAAGGCAGCGGCTTTTGTTCCGACGAACCCAGAACCATCCGGCAGATGCAGCACAACAGTCAGGTCGCAAGCCTTCAGGGCTTCGTCCGGCGTAGGTGTCTTACGTCCTCGCGCCGGCAGGAAAGACAATAATGTCCAACAAAATGCTTATAGACGCCTCCCACCCGGAGGAAACCCGCGTCATCGTCACACGCGGTAACAAGATTGAAGAATTCGACTTCGAGTCGGAACATAAGAAGCAGCTGAAAGGCAACATTTATCTGGCACGGGTTACGCGTGTCGAACCGTCGCTTCAGGCTGCGTTCGTGGAATATGGCGGCAACCGTCATGGTTTCCTGGCCTTTTCCGAAATCCATCCCGACTATTACCAAATTCCGGTCGCGGACCGTTTGGCGCTGCTCGAAGCCGAAGCCAAGGCCGCACGCGATGAAGACGACGAAGACGAGCCGCGCCCGAACCAGAACCAGAATTCTGGCAGCCGGAACGACCGTTCACGCGGGCGCCGTCGTCGCGGTGGCCGCAATGGCGATGCGCAGGCAAACGCTTCTGAAAGCAATGTACCTGCGGCAGAACCTGTTGGCCCGGATTTTGAAAATTACGTCCCAGGTACGCCGGCAAGTGCCCTTTCGCACAAAGGTGACGTAATTTCGGAGGCCGTTTCCAATGGCGATGATGACGATGTCGAGAACGAAGAAGACATGGTTGAATCGGTAGGCTCGGAAGATGCGCTGGAGGAGCTTCCTTCGCATGCCCGAACCAATCGTCGCCAATACAATATTCAGGAAGTAATCAAGCGTCGCCAGATTCTTCTGGTACAGGTGGTCAAGGAAGAGCGCGGCAATAAAGGCGCAGCACTCACCACCTATCTATCACTTGCCGGTCGCTATTCGGTGCTGATGCCCAATACGGCGCGTGGCGGCGGTATTTCGCGCAAAATCATCAATCCGCAGGATCGCAAGCGTCTGAAAGATATCGTCAAGGAACTCGAAGTGCCGCAGGGCATGGGTGTTATCCTGCGCACGGCGGGTGCCAATCGCACTAAGGCCGAAGTGCGCCGCGACTATGAATATCTTATGCGCCTTTGGGAAAACGTGCGCACGCTGACGCTGCAATCGACAGCCCCCACCCTCGTTTACGAGGAAGGCAGCCTGATCAAGAGGTCGATCCGCGACCTCTATAACAAAGACATTTCAGAAATTCTGGTTTCAGGCGAAAACGGTTATCGCGAGGCCAAGGATTTCATGCGCATGCTCATGCCGAGCCACGCCAAGGTTGTTCAGCCTTATCGCGAACCGGTGCCGATCTTCACACGCAACGGCGTGGAAGCCCAGCTCGACCGCATGCTGCTGCCGCAGGTGACGCTCAAATCGGGTGGCTATCTGATCATCAACCAGACCGAAGCGCTGGTTGCCATCGACGTGAATTCGGGACGCTCCACGCGTGAACATTCTATCGAGGACACGGCACTCCAGACCAATCTGGAAGCAGCCGAAGAAGTGGCGCGGCAATTGCGCCTGCGCGACCTTGCAGGTTTGATTGTCGTCGACTTCATTGACATGGAAGAAAAGCGCAACAACCGCGCCGTCGAAAAGAAGATGAAGGATTGCCTTAAGGATGACCGTGCGCGCATCCAGGTAGGCCGCATCTCGCATTTCGGTCTTCTGGAAATGTCACGCCAGCGTATCCGCGCTTCCGTGCTCGAGAGCACGATGCAGGTCTGCCCGCATTGCGGCGGCTCCGGCCATATCCGCTCGGATTCCTCAATGGCGCTGCACATCATTCGCGGCATAGAGGATTTTCTGCTGCGTCATTCGGGCTACGACATCGTCGTGCGCACGCCCGCCGCATCGGCACTTTACGTGCTCAACAACAAACGCCAGCTTCTGGCTGATCTTGAAGGCCGTTTTGGCGCCGAGATCAGGATTGATGCCGATGAAAGCGTCGGCCATCAGCAATTCGTCATCGAAAAAGGTGCGCCGTCAACGCGTCCGATTACCATCCAGCCCGTGCAGCCGATGGTCTATGAAGATGATATCGAAGACCCGGAAATCCCGCTTGAGGATGATGAGGCCGAAGACGACATCAAGGTCGATGTACAGCCCCGCGAAGAGCGTGAAGAAGATGGTGATCGCAACAAGCGCCGTCGCCGTCGCCGCCGTGGTGGACGCGATCGTGATAATCGCGAGCAATCAGCTGAAGCGGGCGCGTCTGAAGACAGTGCTGAAGCGAGCGATGACAGCGCTTCGGATGCCCTTTCGGACTCTTCGACCAATGAAGAAGACCGCCGTCGCAAGCGTCGCCGCGGTCGCCGGGGTGGTCGCAAGAACCGTCGTGAGGACGAGATCAATGCGACACATGTGCCAGAGCCTGAATTTGTCGGCTATACGCCTGTTCTGCCGGTGAAGTCGGAAGCTGAGGTGCATACGGAAGAGGTAACAGCACCGGAAGTCAAGATCGTCGAGATCGTTGAAGCTGTCGCGGTGACGGAAGCCGTCGAAACGCCGTTGGAAGACGCAAAGCCTGCAAAACCGGCCCGTAAGCCGCGTGCACGCAAAACCGCCAAAACGGAAGAGGCTGAGCAGGAAGTCGTTGCTACCGAAGTGCAGGAAGAACCTGCCAAGCCTGCGCGCAAGACACGCGCCCGCAAGAAGGTTGAAGAGGCACCCGTCGAAGAAGCAGCACCCGTCGAAGCTGAAAAGCCAAAGCGCCGGACCCGTAAGGCGGCTCCGAAGCCTGCCGTCGAAGTCGAGGCGGCACCGACAGAGGTAGCACCCGCCCCGCAGGTCGCGGCCGAACCGGAAGCACTCCCTGAACCCGAAGCCACTCCAGAGCCTGCAAAGCCCGCAGAGCCGGTTGTGACTTCAAGTGACAAAGAAGACCAAAAGCCCAAACGCGGCGGTTGGTGGCAGAAGAAGGGTTTCTTCTAAAAGCCCTTTTTCAAATCAAATAAAAAAACCGGCGGAAACGCCGGTTTTTGTTATGAAATCAGGATTTCTGCCCCGGAAGCCATTCTTCCAATCGACGCATGGCTTCCTGCATGTTCTCGACCTTACCCGCATAGGAAAAGCGCATTGTGCGGTGACCATCGAGCGGATCAAAATCACGGCCCGGTGTGGCGGCGACATTGGTTTCAGCAATCATCCGCCAGGCAAAGTCCATGCTGTCATTGGTGAAGCGCGAGACATCGCAATAGGCGTAGAAAGCCCCATCCATCGGAGCGGCCAGTTTCAGGCCCATTTTCGGCAGATGCTCAAGAAGTATTGCACGGTTTTGCCGATACCGATCCTTGACGCGTTCCAGTTCTGCTGTTGCGTGAAAGGCCTCGATTGCAGCGCGCTGCGAAAGTTCTGGTGCTGAAATATAGAGGCTCTGGCCCAGCCGTTCGACGGCGCGCACGTCATTTTCGGGCAGCACCATCCAGCCGATACGCCAACCGGTCATGCAATAATATTTGGAAAAGGAATTTATGACCGTAATGTCATTGGCAAACTCCAACGCTGTGACATCCTCTGCCGCATAAGACAGCCGGTGATAGATTTCATCCGAAATGACCCGGATACCCAGTTCATGTGCAGTTTCGATGATGGCCTTCAATTCGTGCTTTGGAATTTCGGTACCCGTCGGATTGGCCGGGCTTGCAAACAACACACCCTTCAAAGGCTTCTCTTTGTGCGCCGCAGCCAATGCATCAGCCGTCAGCGCTGGAGCGCCATCGTTTCCGGTCGCGATCTCCACCACTTCGAGCCCCAGCGCCGTAAGGATGTTGCGATACGCGGGATAACCGGGGCGAGTGATCGCCACGCGGTCGCCGGGATCGAAATAGACGATGAAAGCCAGATTGAAAGCTGCCGACGAACCGGTCGTGATGGCAATCCGGCCCGGAGAGACGTCTACGCCATAATGATCGGCATAATGGGCAGCGATTACCTCGCGCAGTTCGATCAGTCCCAGCGCATCGGTGTAGCCGATGCGTCCGTCTTTCAGCGCACGCTCGGCTGCGTCACGCACGATCTGCGGCGCCGGATCGGCGGGCTGGCCTACAGCCATTGAGATGATAGCATGCCCCGCAGCACGGCGTCGGTTTGCCTCCGCCAGCACATCCATGGCATGAAAAGGCTCAACCCGACTGCGGCCAGAAAGAGTGATCAAATTTACCTCCACAATACAACGGGACAATATATTCTGCTTCGCCGTATAAACGCCGGATTGGTAAAGCAACAGCCATTTCTGAACGTATTTGATGGTTTGAAGCTGCCTGTGTAGCAGGGTATAAGATTCGCAAGAATTCTCGACAAGCATGTCAGTCAAGATATTTTAGACAGGACAAGGACGACGAGCACCATGGCAGCATCGATGACGCCGTTTACAACAAAGCGCTTTTGTATCGGTCAAATCGCCCGCCGTGCGCTGGCGGCATTTTCCGCCATGGCGATTGCCGTCACTGCCGTCACCCCTGCATCCGCGCAATCACGCGGTGTGCCTATTGTGCGTGATGCGGAAATCGAGGCTCTGGTTTCCGATTATGCGGCTCCAATTCTCAAAGCGGCAAAACTCAACCGCCGCGGTGTTCGGGTGATTCTCGTCAATTCGCAAAGCTTCAATGCCTTTGTCGATGGACGCCGTATTTTCATTAATACCGGCGCGATCATGCAGTCCGAAACGCCCAATGAAATCATCGGCGTAATTGCACATGAAGCGGGACATCTGGCCGGTGGGCATCAGGACCGTCTGCGTGAACAGTTGAGCCGTGCCCGCACCATGGCTGTGATTGGCACTCTTCTGGGCGTCGGTGCTGGCGTGGCAGGGGCTGCCGCAGGCAGCGGCTCGGCTGCAAGTGCCGGTGGTGGCATTGCGCTCGGCAGCACCGAAATGGCCATGCGCACGCTTTTGAGCTATCAGCGCACCGAGGAAATCACCGCCGACCGTATGGCGGTCAATTATCTCAACGCCACGGGACAATCGACAAAGGGCATGCTGGATACGTTCCAGCGTTTTGCTTCCGCTCTGTCGCTTTCCGGAACCCAGATCGACCAATACCGCATCAGCCACCCTTTGCCGCGTGAGCGTATTGCAAATCTTGAAACACTTGCGAAAAAAAGCCCCTATTTCAACAAGACGGATTCGCCTGCTCTGCAACTGCGTCATGATATGGCGCGCGCCAAGATCGCGGCTTATTCCGGTAGTATGGGTGCGCTGCAACGCATGTTCCGAAGCAATCCCGGCGGACTTGCTGCCCGCTATGGAAATGCCCTTTCCAGCTATCTCAATGGCTCGGCGCGCTCTGCTTTGCCGAAAATCGATGCCCTGATCAAAGAGCAGCCCCAAAATCCCTACTTCCATGAAATCCGCGGTGAAGTTCTGATCAAGGCAAATGATGCCGCAGGCGCTGCCAAGGCTTTTCAAAAGGCCGTATCGCTCGATCCGCGCAAATCGGCGCTTTTGCGTATGAATTACGGTCGCGCCTTAATGCTGACAGGAGCCAAAGCCAACATGCCCACAGCCATTAAGGAGATCAAGGCAGGCATTGCCTCTGACCCCGAATTTCCGGGTGGCTATGGTTACTTGGCGCAAGCCTATGGCCAGCAAGGCGATACGGCTCTTTCCGACCTTGCAAGCGCAGATATGAATTTTTACGCGGGCAAGCTGCAACAAGCCCAGATTTTTGCCATTCGTGCACAAAAAAAGATGAAGCCGGGTTCTTCCGACTGGCTGCGCGCGCAAGACATTATCAGCACCAAAAAATCGAAAAAGTAATGCCGGGCACACGGCCAGTGAATACGACACGGATCGGAATTTAAAATGAAAACATCAGTTTCCATCGCTCTTGCAAGTGGCATTGCTCTGGTTGCCATGAGTGCAAGCTTGTCATCTGTTATGATGGCTCCTGCCCAAGCCGCGGAAACCGCGTTGGACCGCAGCCAAGTCGAAACAATCGTTCGCGATTATCTTCTGAAAAACCCGGAACTTCTTCTTGAAATGCAAAGCGCTCTGGAAACAAAACAGAATTCAGAAGCGCAGGCACAGGTCAAGCAGGTGCTCGCCACCAACAAGAGTGCGCTTTATGATGAAAAGCATGACGCTGTCTTTGGCAATCCCGAGGGCGATGTCACTGTTTACGAGTTTTTCGATTATAATTGCGGTTATTGCAAGCGCGCCCTGCCCGACATGCAAGCGATCCTGAAAAACGACCCAAATGTTCGCTTCGTGTTGAAGGAGTTCCCGATTCTCGGACCAGATTCATTGCATGCGCATGTCGTGGCACAGGC
This sequence comes from Brucella sp. BE17, assembly GCF_039545455.1. NCBI lineage: Bacteria > Pseudomonadati > Pseudomonadota > Alphaproteobacteria > Hyphomicrobiales > Brucellaceae > Brucella > Brucella sp. BE17. Next base: position 790,695 of record NZ_CP154467.1, read on the forward strand.
ATTCAAGGCCTTGATGCCGGAAAAATATCCTGAATTTCATGCCGTTTTACTCGGCGCGCAGGAGCGCGCCACGGAAGAGTCAGCGATTGCCGATGCGGTGAAGCTCGGCGCAGACGAGAAAGCACTGCGTGAAAAGATGAAAGACCCGGCCATAACGGGTGCTTTCCAAAAGACCTATCAACTCGCAACGCAACTCAATATTACCGGCACGCCGTCTTATATCATCGGTGACGAACTGGTTCCCGGCGCCATCGGAGCCGATGGACTGATCGAAAAAATTGCCGAAGCACGTGGCTCTGCAAAAAACTGAAACGGTTTGGTAATCGAAAACATTGTTAATCAGTCGAAATATTCCTAAGAAGATCGGGAAAAACCACTTTGGCGGAATATCTCCACTGAATTAGAGGGTTTCGACTTGCATCCGAGCGCTCTATATGGAAAGCGAAGTGTGACTGAAACTTCGTGGTAACGCGTATCAACTGCGGACGGATATGGCGAAAAGAGTTTATATTCTCAACGGACCCAATCTCAACCTCCTGGGGAGGCGTGAGCCGGGCATATACGGTGCGGCGACGCTTGCCGATATCGAAACAGACTGCAAGCGTGAAGCGCCGTCGCTCGGCTTTGATGTCGATTTTCGCCAGTCCAACCACGAGGGCGAGTTGGTCGACTGGATTCAGGAAGCAGGTGACAACGACGCCTATGTCCTGATCAATCCGGCCGCCTACAGCCATACTTCGATTGCCATTCACGATGCCATCCGTGCGGCCAAGGTTACGGTTGTCGAGGTGCATCTTAGCAATATTCATGCGCGTGAGACCTTTCGGCATCACTCCCATGTATCTGCCGTTGCCAAAGGCGTGATCTGCGGTTTTGGCCCGGAAGGATACCTGCTTGGTCTGCGCGCACTCGCGGCAATTGCCAAACAAGAAGAACACAACGGGCAAAGCGTAAAAGGGGCCTGATATGTCCAGCAAAAACTCCGTCATCGACAAGGAAATCATCCGTGACCTCGCGGATATCCTCAACGACACCGACCTGACCGACATCGAAGTCGAGCATGGCGATCTGCGCATTCGCGTCTCACGCAATGTTACGGTTCAGGCCGCAGCAACTGTTCTTCCAGCCGCCGCCCCCACCGTTGCAGCTCCCGTCGCCGCAGCTACCGCTGAGGCCACCAAGGCTGAGGTGTCGAAGAACGCTGTTCCTTCGCCAATGGTTGGCACTGCCTATCTCGCTCCGGCTCCAGGCGCGCGCAACTTCATCGAAGTCGGCACGCAGGTGAAAGAAGGCCAGACGCTTCTCATCATCGAAGCCATGAAGACCATGAACCAGATCGCTTCGCCACGTAGCGGCACGGTCAAGGCTATCCTGATCGATGACGCGCAGCCTGTCGAATTCGGCGAACCGCTCGTCGTGATCGAATAAACCGTATAATGATCAAAAACCGGCTTATTCCATGAACGGGCAGCAAAACGCAATGTTTCAAAAGATACTCATAGCCAATCGTGGTGAAATTGCTCTTCGCGTGCTCAGGGCCTGTAAGGAACTGGGTATCAAGACCGTCGCGGTCCATTCAACGGCAGATGCGGATGCCATGCATGTTCGTCTTGCGGACGAAAGCGTGTGCATCGGCCCGCCGCCTTCGCGCGACAGCTATCTGAACATTCACCAGATCGTCGCTGCCTGCGAGATCACAGGTGCCGATGCCATTCATCCGGGCTATGGTTTTCTGTCCGAGAATGCCAAATTTGCGGAAATCCTCGAAGCGCATGATATCACCTTCATTGGCCCCACCGCTTCGCATATCCGCATCATGGGCGACAAGATCGAAGCCAAGCGCACCGCAAAGCGCCTTGGCATTCCGGTTGTTCCAGGTTCGGATGGTGGTGTGACCGATGACGTCGAAGCCGCTCGCGTGGCCAAGGAAATCGGCTATCCCGTCATCATCAAGGCCTCAGCCGGTGGTGGCGGTCGCGGTATGAAAGTGGCGCTAACCGAAGATGACCTGTCGGTGGCACTTTCCACCGCACGCACGGAAGCCGGTGCCGCCTTTGGTGATGATGCAGTCTATATCGAGAAATATCTCGAAAAGCCGCGTCATATCGAAGTTCAGGTCGTGGGCGATGGTGCCGGCAATGCTATTCATTTGGGCGAACGCGACTGCTCGCTGCAACGCCGTCACCAGAAGGTCTGGGAAGAAGCCAACTCTCCAGCGCTCAACGCGGAAGCGCGTGACAAGATCGGTATGATCTGTGCCAATGCCGTGGCTGATCTTGGCTATCGCGGCGCGGGAACGATCGAGTTCCTTTATGAGAACGGCGAGTTCTATTTCATCGAAATGAACACCCGTTTGCAGGTCGAGCATCCGATCACCGAAGCCATTACTGGCATTGATCTGGTGCATGAGCAGATCCGCGTGGCCGCAGGGCTTGGCCTGTCGGTGACCCAGAAGGATGTGCGCTTTTCGGGCCATGCCATCGAATGCCGGATCAATGCCGAAGACCCACGCAACTTTACGCCGTCTCCAGGCCTCATCACGCATTACCATACGCCGGGCGGTCTTGGTATTCGCGTTGATTCCGGCGTTTATTCGGGCTACCGAATCCCGCCCTATTATGACAGCCTGATCGGCAAGTTGATCGTGCATGGGCGCAACCGCGTTGAATGCATGATGCGTCTGCGCCGTGCGCTCGACGAGTTCGTCGTTGACGGTGTTAAAACCACTCTGCCGCTGTTCCAGGACCTGATTTCCAATCAGGATATCGCCAATGGTGCCTATGACATCCACTGGCTGGAAAAATACCTGGCAAGCCAGAGCGAAAGCGAAGGCGCTTAAAGAAAGTGAGTGTGGGAGCAGCACCGGACGAACATCAAATCGACCCGGAACTGCTCCTGCGCGCTTATTCCACCGGGGTTTTCCCGATGGCGGAAGAGGCAGATGACCCGGAGGTTTTCTGGGTGCGGCCTGAAGAGCGCGGCATTATCCCGCTCGATGATTTTCATATTCCACGCAGCCTGCAAAAAACCATCCGCCAGAACATTTTCGAAATCCGGCTCGACAGCGATTTTGCCGGTGTTATTGATGGCTGTGCCAGTGGCCCCGGCGAACGCGCACGTACATGGATCAACCGTCCTATCCGGCAAGCCTATCAGGACCTGTTTGAAATCGGTCATTGCCATACTGTTGAAGCCTGGCATGACGGCAAGCTTGTCGGCGGGCTTTATGGCGTAACACTTGGCCGGGCTTTTTTCGGTGAAAGCATGTTTACGCGGATGCGTGACGCCTCAAAGGTCTGTCTCGCTTTTCTGGTGGAACATCTGATCAATCAGGGCTTTGTGCTGCTCGACACGCAATTCACCACAGCACATCTCGAGCGGTTTGGAGCAATAGAGGTTCCCCGCAAAGATTACGAGAAGATACTCGCGCATGCGCTTGACGGCTCCGCTCGTTTTTAGGTTTTCTCAGGGTAATCAGTTCTGCGGCGCAGGCACTTTGGAGGCCTGTTTGCAGTCTTTAAGCCATACATCGTAAATCGGATGCTCTACGGCATTGAGGCCGGGGCTATCTGCAAACATCCAACCGGTAAAAATGCGGCGGATTTTGCGATCCAGTGTAATTTCTTCCACCTCGACAAAACTGTCGGTGCGTGGCGCTTCATCTTCCGTACGCGAATAGCAGACTTTCGGTGTCACCTGAAGCGCACCAAACTGTACTGTTTCGTTGATATAGACGTCGAAAGTCGTGATGCGTCCAGTGATCTTATCGAGGCCCGAAAATTCGGCAACCGGATTGGAAATCCGTTCGGCCTTTGCGGCATGAGAACTGACGCTAACAGCCACAATGGAAATGAACGCTGCTTGCGCAACCTTTCCGATCATGTTTTTTCCGCTACCGACCGCATAAGGGGAATGCTTCGTCAAAACAGAGACCTGTATAAATTGTTCGTGAAACCTAAAAATTCCTAGGCACCAAATGTGACGATTCGTGGTCCTGCTGCAAGTTGCGCCAGACCAAAAGGCTCCCCACGCCTATAATTCCCGACAATCGAAGCATACCGGAGATGCGCATCCGGCAAATAGAAGCCGGATGAATATTTTCATCAGTTTCCTGGCGTCCAGGCATCATATTCGCCAGTCACACGCGGACGCTCCGCAACAGGTGCTCCCGGCAGGGGAATGGAGCCCTTGGGGCGATAGGCCAACGGTGTACCAGTCTGATTGGCATGGTGATTTCTCTGCCAATCACGCGGCTGGTAATCTTCCTTGCTCGGAGGTGTGTCGACGCGATGATGCATCCAGCCATGCCAGCCCGGAGGAATGGCGCTTGCTTCTGCATAGCCCTTGAAGATGACCCAGCGGCGCGTGCGGCCTTCAGAGTCCTTGCCACCCTGATAATAGACATTGCCGAATTCGTCTTCGCCGACCTTTTCACCCTTGCGCCACGTATGCAAACGGGTGCCGAGCGTCTGGCCATTCCACCAGGTGAAGACTTGCGTGATGAACTTCTTCATGATCAATCCAGATCCGTTATTTCCACAGGCAGTGAATAACCACCGGGTTTTCTTGCTTATGGCCCTATCGAGGGGGCAAGGCAAGGGTCAAGTTGCCGCTGTCACAATACTATGACCGCGCTAGTTCTTACATGCTCCAGCCTTCAAGCGGTTTTTCCATGATCAGAACCGGTTCCTTGCAAACAGGGACACCCCAGTCCTCATTGCGTCCAACGCGCTGATAGCCTTTGCGGTCATAAAACTGCACGGCTTTGGTATTTTTCTCGATCACTTCGAGCCTGATCGAACGCACATCGGGGAAAGCCATCTCGATTTCTGCAAGCAGCATGGTGCCGATACCCTGAACCTGCATCTCGGGGCGCACATAAAGCTGATGCAGCGACGCCTTGCCCGCTTCGCTCTGGCTTGCGAACGCCATACCGTCAATGCCACCCTCGCCGTTATCAGCCACAACAAATTCCGAATATGGCTTCTTTAGATTGGCTTTGAGGGCCGCAAGGGAATGCCATTGCGCGGTGACGGCATTCACCATCTCGCGCCCCAGAATATCGTCAAAACTCGCGTGCCATGTCGAAACGAGCAGTTCATGCACGGCTTTAAGATCAGCCTCGGTGGCACTCCTGACCCACATTACTCTTCAATTCCAAGCTTGGCCTTGACCAGATCATTGACCGCCTGCGGATTGGCCTTACCGCCAGTTGCGCGCATCACCTGCCCCACGAACCAGCCAGCCAGTGTCGGCTTGACTTTTACCTGTTCAACCTTTTCGGGATTTGCAGCAATAATCTCGTCCACAGCCTTTTCAATCGCGCCCGTATCGGTGACCTGCTTCATGCCGCGTTCTTCAACGAGCACTTTTGGATCGCCGCCTTCGTTCCAGACGATCTCGAACAGATCCTTGGCAATCTTGCCCGAAATCGTGCCTTCCTTGATCAGATCGATAATCGCGCCCAACTGATCCGGGCTGAGCGGTGATTCCTCAATGCTCTTGCCCGCCTTGTTGAGCGCACCGAGCAGATCATTGATGACCCAGTTGGCCGAAGCCTTGCCATCGCGACCCGAAGCGACGGCTTCATAATAATCGGCAATCGCCTTTTCGGTCACAAGGATCGAGGCGTCATAGACCGAGATACCCAGCTTTTCGACAAGACGGTTCTTCTTCTCATCCGGCAATTCCGGCAGATCGGCTGCGAGTGTATCGACAAAAGCCTGATCGAATTCGAGCGGCAGAAGGTCAGGATCGGGGAAATAGCGATAATCATGCGCTTCTTCCTTGGAGCGCATGGAGCGCGTCTCGCCCTTGATCGGATCAAACAGGCGAGTTTCCTGATCAATCTTGCCACCATCTTCGAGAATGGCGATCTGGCGGCGCGCCTCAAATTCAATCGACTGACCCACGAAGCGGATCGAGTTGACGTTCTTGATCTCGCAACGGGTACCGAATTCACCGCCGGGCTTGCGAACGGAGACATTGACGTCAGCACGCATCGAGCCTTCATCCATATTACCGTCACAGGTGCCAAGATAGCGTACGATGGTACGCAGCTTGGTCAGATAAGCGCGCGCCTCATCGGATGAACGCAAATCAGGCTTGGAGACGATTTCCATCAGCGCCACGCCGGACCGGTTCAGGTCCACATAAGACATGGTCGGGTGCTGGTCGTGCATAGACTTGCCCGCATCCTGTTCCAGATGCAGACGCTCGATGCCAATTTCCACGTCCTCAAACTGGCCCTTATTATCAGGACCGACCGAGATCATAATCTTGCCCTCACCGACGATCGGCTGCTTGAACTGAGAAATCTGATAACCCTGAGGCAGATCGGGATAAAAATAGTTCTTGCGGTCGAAAACCGATTTCAGATTGATTTGTGCCTTGAGGCCAAGCCCGGTGCGCACAGCCTGTGCCACGCACTCCTGATTGATGACCGGCAGCATCCCCGGCATTGCGGCATCCACTAAAGACACATTGGCATTGGGTTCTGCACCAAACGATGTCGAAGCACCGGAAAACAGTTTTGATTGGGAGGTGACCTGCGCATGGACTTCCATGCCGATCACCACTTCCCAGTCACCGGTAGCGCCGGAAATGAAACGTTTTGGCTCAGGAGTGCGCGTATCAATAAGGGACATTTTAGCTCGTCAAAAAATTAAAATCGATTGCCTACTGGCTAGAACAAACACCTTAAGGATGCAAGCTTTTCAGGCTGCTGAAAAAGAAAAGGCCGCGCAATGCGCGGCCATTTCCAGATTATGCTATCAGGATCAAGCCTCTTCGGACTTGTCTTCCGCCTTCTTTTTCGGAGCAGCCTTTTTCTTAGGCTCGTCCTTGGCGGTCTCATCCTTCTTGGCTGCGGCTTTCTTGGTCGCAGCCTTCTTTGCGGGCTTTGCGTCTGTCGTGTCTTCGTCTTCCGCGCTCAATTCTTCCTTCGAGACCTTCTTGTCGGTCACGTTGATATTGGCGAGCAGATGGTCAACAACCTTTTCCTCGAAAATCGGGGCGCGAAGGTTGGCAACAGCATCCGGCGTCTTGCGCAGGAATTCGTAGATTTCCTTTTCCTGACCCGGATAGCGGCGAACCTGATCGTAAACGGCACGCTGCAGTTCTTCTTCCGAAACTTCAACGCCAGCCTTTTCGCCGATTTCAGACAGAACCAGACCGAGGCGCACACGGCGTTCAGCAAGCTTGCGGTATTCTTCGCGGGCTGCTTCTTCTGATGTGTCTTCGTCTTCAAATGTGCGTCCAGCTTGCTGAAGATCAAAATTGATCTGCTGCCAGATATTGTTGAATTCTGCATCGACCAGCTTCTGCGGCGTTTCAAACTGGTAGTCGCCATCGAGCTCGTCCAGAATCTGACGCTTCACCTTCTGGCGGGTAATCTGGCCGTACTGGCTTTCGATCTGCTCACGCACGACCTGACGCAGGCGCTCAAGCGTCTCGATGCCAAGCTTCTTGGCGGTTTCGTCGTTGAGCTCAAGCTCACCCGCCTTGGCAACTTCCTTGACGGTAATGTCGAAGGTTGCTTCCTTGCCTGCGAGATGCGCTGCGCCGTAATCTTCGGGGAAGTTGACGGTGATGACCTTTTCGTCGCCGGCCTTTACGCCCACGAGCTGCTCTTCAAAACCCGGAATGAACTGTCCCGAGCCAAGAACAAGCTGCGCGTCGCTATCAGCGCCGCCCTCAAAAGGCTCGCCATCGATTTTGCCGAGATAGTCGATCGTCACGCGATCTTCATTTTCGGCCTTGCCCTTCTTCGTCTCAAAAGTGCGGGTCGATGATGCTACGCGCTTGACCTGTTCATCGACTTCCTCATCGGAAATATCGACGACTTCACGCGTGACGGCGATCTTGGAGAAATCCTTGACTTCGATGGCAGGCAGAACTTCGTAGTTCAGCGAGAAAACGAAATCAGCCTTGCCGTCGAGAACCTTTTCGGCCTCTTTTTCGTCTTCCGACATGATGACTTCCGGCTGGGTAGCCGACTTTTCATTACGCTCGGCAAGGATCGAACGCGACGAATCATTGAGGATTTCGTTGACGATCTCGGCCATGAAGGACTTGCCGTACATCTTACGCAGGTGGGTCGCCGGTACCTTACCGGGGCGGAAACCATTGATGCGTGCGCGATCACGGGCCGTTTCGAGCCGCTCAGCGAGCTTGGCTTCGAGATCTCCGGCCGGAACCACGACTTTAATCTCGCGCTTCAGCCCTTCATTGAGCGTTTCGGTAACCTGCATGTTTGAACCTTCACTTCTTGCCATTATCCCGCTGTCCACGGCATCCATGCCTCAAATCGCGAGAAAGAATTCTTTGCTTGTCGGATCAGGATAATGAGAACAAATCCATTCCCACCCTATCAAGCGTTTCAGCAGAGCTTCGTCAAAAAAGACGGCTCTGTGTCCCGGCCCGTATCCCAAAATGTGCTGCTATGCTCGAAAACCCTTCGGTGCATACTCACACTTTTGCGCACCTACTACAATCAGTACCAGAAAAAGACAAGAACCGAATGCACAATTACAAAGGCGGGAAGGCTCCCATTTCAGCGCAAAAGCGATAAAAAACAAAAAACTGCTTTGTCGTTTGGCCTGGCTTTTGTCGTTACGAAGGACTGGTTTGCGTTTCTATGCCTCGATTTTCTGGCGTGACAGCGTAATAATAAGGGGTCGCGAGGATGAAACCGAGGATAACAACCAAGGCCAGAACAAAGAATACCAGTGATTTGCGCATTCAATTCTCCTTTTTGAGAGAATAAAACGAATGCGTGCGTTCGTTGTTCCATTTTCAGGCGCCTGCAACCTCTTTAGAAAGGCATGCAATATGCTCAGAAAATCTGATAACGAGGAATAACAAAGTGGTGCGGATAGAGGGACTCGAACCCCCACGGTCTCCCGCCAGAACCTAAATCTGGTGCGTCTACCAATTTCGCCATATCCGCGCCGAACTGAACCTCATTCAAAAGAATAAAATTCGCGTCCGCTATCGAGGTCACCCCCGAAACTGCGGGTGTCTATATCATTCTATTTTCAGGGTTCAAAGGAAAAATGCTGCTTTCCCCAATTGTTATCATCATAATCAGAAGCGTTTAATAAAGCGGCTCTTTATGCAATTGACGTCCATTGTCGCGCAGAGCTTTGATAACGGCGGTTCCGTTCGCATTTACAGCCAGAACCACTGTGATACGCTTTTCTTGCTGACCTTCCTCAATGGCACGTCCCTCTCCTTCCGGTACATAATAGCGTTCTATGCCATAGGCGACAGGAACCGAATGATCCGCATGAGGAGAGATGACATAACGGCTCTCGCCGCGCAGCTGCACTTCCTCAGCGTCAAGATCGGTAAACGGATTGAAGGAAGCACGGGAAAAGTGCCATTTTTCATCCGTGCCAGGCTTTAGCGCAACATAAACTGTTCGTTTATCACCCGCCTGCGGTTGCCCCTTAATTTCCTTGATGTCGACCGAGGATATATCATAGCCCAGAATGACATAATCCCCACGCATCAGATCACGCGGATCGACCGGGTGGGTTTGCAACACGACTTCCCTGCCTGAACGCAGAATGGACGCTCGCGTCTCTATGCTCGCATAGAGAAAGCCGGTTTGCAGCAAGGCGGCCAATGCGGCACCGATGAAAAGCCATTTCTTTTTCATGCAGCGATCCCCTCACGCGTTCTGTTTCCGAACCGTCGTTCCATGCGGCGCACAAAGGCTGCCAGCAACAGCACAAGAACCCCGGCAGTCAGGAAGAACCCCGAAGTGCCGATCATCGTGCCCACTGTTTCTGAAGCAAGATAAAGCACTTCAACCGAAAAAGCCGTATAGGCCAGCGACCGCAAACCACCATTGTCACGACCGCACAGCGCGATGGCACCAATTGAAAGCGCCAAAACCACGATGCCATAAAATATGTCGTTCTTCAGTCCGGTTTGATCAACCGAATAGGAGAACATGTCATCAAGTTGCAAAATCGCCAAAGCGAGCAGCGCAAGCAACAATCCGTAAGCTGCAAGCGGGCGTGAAAACCGGGTCAGACGCTGCAAAGTTTCATAAGCGAAAGCGTCTGCAAGCATCAAGGCAAGACCGAGGATGATCATGCCAACGAGGATAAATCCGCGTTCCTCCGCATAATAAAGAAAGAGAGCCCAACCTATAGCATAGAGCGCCCAAAGATGCGCGGAAAAGCGCGAGCGGGTGAAAAGGGCCGCGCCCGCGCCTACGATCAGAAGCAGCAGTCCGAACCAGCGGTAGAGATCACTGCCATCACCCAGCCTTGTATCGGCAAAAATAAAGCTCATAAGATAAAAGCAGCCAACACCTGCGGCGAACGCGGCCAGTGCCGGCGCACGCATGAGAAAAGCAGCGGCAAGGACACCGAACGCCCAGTAAAGCGCTGCGACATGCACATCACCGGAAAGATGGTACATCTGACCAACAAGCGCGATACCCGCACCAAAGGACGCGGCCCCCACCATGTAAAGCACGGTCGAAAAGACGGCGTCACCGCGTGACTCTCGCCACGCGCCGCCCAGATAACCGATCCAGATCAAGCCAAACATCAACCCGATACGCATAAGCCGCGGCATATCCTGCCAGTTGGCGGCAACAAGCATGATGACGGCCGCACCAAGCAACAGCCCGCCGAGCGTCGCAAGCACAGAGCCCAGACTGAATTTCGACGACTGCTTTTCGAGATCGGCCTTCAGATGCGATGCCGTTTCTGCATCGATAAGACCTTGTTGCTGCCAGCGCGCGATCTGGCGCTCGACTGAAATAGAGAATGACACGATAACTCCCGCGCGCTTTTTCTGTCTTCACCGGCCGCGAACAACCACTTTGTGGCATTTTTCCGCCTGACCAGTTCAATCGATTTAAGTTGATCTGCAACATCCGCATTGCAGCTATGCAAACTCAGGCCTGCAACTTGGAAAAACAATAGCTTATATCATGGGCGACAGACAAGATGAATTGAACGAGGACGAATTCCTCGCAACCGTAGGGAATATCAAGATGAACATCCTCCGCTCTTACAGCAACTGGCGCCGCTATCGCGAAACCGTCAACGAGCTGAACATGCTCTCGACCCGCGAACTGAATGATCTGGGCATCTCCCGCGCCGACATTCCTTATGTCGCCCGTCAGTCCAAGGCTCGCTAACAGGCCGCTTTCGCAGCCTGCCTTTTGAAGAATTTCTCCGGGTCTGGATCCTCCTCCCACCAGTCCCGGTCATCGCAAAGCTCTCCTCCTCCCAGGTTTTGCGATATAACAAGATCGGTTACCCTCCTCCCAGACCGGTCTTATCAGAATGGCATCCCTCGCACTGCGATGGATGCCATTTGTTTTTCTGTGCCTTGCACGTCTTCATCTCCATTGCTGAGTGCGTTTAAAGGAGATATGGGAGTGAACATGTCAAACACTCTCGATCTTACTCCCGTTCATATCGTTGGTGGCGGTCTCGCCGGCTCTGAAGCTGCATGGCAGATTGCCCAGGCTGGTGTGCCCGTCATTCTGCATGAAATGCGCCCCGTGCGCGGCACGGACGCGCACAAAACCGAACAGCTTGCAGAACTCGTCTGCTCGAATTCGTTTCGTTCCGATGATGCTGAAACCAATGCCGTTGGCGTGCTGCATGCCGAAATGCGGCTGGCGGGTTCGCTCATCATGGCTTGCGCGGACGCGCATCAGGTTCCCGCAGGCGGCGCACTGGCCGTTGATCGTGAAGGCTTTGCGCAAGCCGTGACGCAGAAGCTCGAAGCCCATCCCTTGATCACCATTGAGCGTGGAGAAATTACCGGCCTGCCGCCAGAAGAATGGGGCAGGACGATCGTTGCCACCGGCCCGCTGACAGCGCCATCGCTGGCAGACGCCATTGCTGAACAAACCGACGCCAGTGCACTGGCCTTTTTCGATGCCATTGCGCCGATCGTGCATTTTGATTCGATCAATATGGATGTGTGTTGGTTTCAGTCGCGCTACGACAAGGTCGGTCCCGGCGGCACCGGCAAGGATTATATCAACTGCCCCATGGACAAGGCGCAATACGAGGCGTTCATTGCAGCGCTTATTGAAGGCGACAAAACCGATTTCAAGGAATGGGAAGGCACCCCCTATTTCGACGGCTGTCTGCCGATTGAGGTCATGGCCGAACGCGGGCCTGAAACGCTGCGTCATGGCCCGATGAAGCCCATGGGGCTAACCAATGCGCATAACCCGACCGTCAAGGCCTATGCGGTGGTGCAATTGCGTCAGGATAATGCACTCGGCACGCTCTATAATATGGTCGGTTTCCAGACAAAGCTGAAATACGGCTCGCAAAGTAGCATTTTCAAAATGATTCCCGGATTGGAAAATGCGGAATTCGCGCGGCTCGGCGGTCTGCATCGCAACACTTACCTCAACTCGCCCGTGCTGCTCGATGATGTGCTGCGGTTGAAATCCCGCCCCGCTTTACGTTTTGCAGGCCAGATCACCGGCTGCGAAGGCTACGTCGAATCTTCGGCTATCGGTCTTCTGGCCGGTCGCTTCACGGTTGCCGAAAAGCGCGGCGGAGCCGCCGTCGCCCCACCGCTGACCACCGCATTCGGTGCGCTTCTGGGCCATATCACGGGCGGACATATCGTAAGCGATGAGGAACCCGGCAAACGCTCGTTCCAGCCCATGAATGTCAATTTCGGGCTGTTTCCGCCGGTCGAGGTGCCAAAGCAGGAAGGCGTGCGCCTGCGCGGCAAGGAAAAGACCCTTGCCAAAAAACGCGCATTATCGGCGCGTGCGCTGGCCGATTGTAAGGCGTGGCTTGAACTGTAAGCCTATTTCAGTGCTCTGCGCAGCATCAGCCAATGCTTGCGCAGCGCAGAAATATCGGCCAGTTTTTCACCGGCCTTCTCGCCCAACCGTTCAAGGGTCGCAAGATAAGCAGGCACGAGCGCCAGTGGCAGAAATGCCGAGGCAAGGCTTTTGGGTGCCTGCACCCTCGCCGCCTCGAATTTGGCAAGATGCTCACGAGCGAGTGCGAGCATGACATGAACGACCCTTTGAAAGGCCGCCTTGTCTTCACCGCTTAAAAACACCTCGCCACTCACACCCACTGATGCCAGCATGTCAGCAGGCACATAAAGCTGGCCGCGGCGGCGATGGATCGGCAAAAGCCGCATCAATCCAACAATGGCCTGTGCCACACCGGCATGACCGGCAGTCTCAGTGTGAGCCTGGGCTGCATCGCGATCAAGAACCAAACAGGCAAGCTGGATGATGGCGGATGCGGTTTCGCCGCAATAGCCTTCAAGATCGTTACGGCTAGGCATCGGATCGTTATAAAGATCGAAAATGCGTGCTTCACAGTAATTGTCGAATGCACTGCGCGGCAGCGCGTATTTTTCAATCGTATCGATGAGAGCGCTAGCGACCGGGTGGGATTCCGCGCTGCCCCTTGCCTCGCCATTGATCAGGTCACGCCACCATTGCAGCCGCACCTCGCCCGGCAACGGTTCATGCACGAGATCACGAATACGCGCGATTTCCGCATTGAACGCATAGAGTGCTGCGAGACCGCCACGCTTTTCTGCAGGCGCATAAAGCACCGACAGATAGCGATCCGGGTCCGCTTCACGCAGAAGGGCCAGGCAATGAGCCTCATTGTCTTTCATTATATCAGTCTACAGCAATTAATGCTGCCGCAACCGCCCGATCTTCGGCAAGCAGCACATTATAGGTGCGCACGGCCGCCCCGGTGCTCATCGGATCGGAAGAAATGTTATGCTCGCGCAGCACAGCGCGTACATCTTCCGGGATGCGGCGCAAATCCATGCCGGTGCCGACCAGCAATATCTCGATATCGCCGGCCTGCGCCAGAATTTCTGCAAGATCGCCACGCGCCAGAACCGGCGGCGTTGAAGGCTCCCAGCCGTGAATGCCGGATGGCAGGCAGAGAACCGAACCGCGATGCGACATCTCCGCAAAGCGAAAACCGCCATTGCCGTAAGCGTCGATCGGCGCTCGTCCCGGGAAATGTGCTTCGCGAATTTCAATGCCCTTGGCCATGCTCAGCTTTCCAGATTAAGCGATTGCTCAAGATCGTCGCCCATCTGGCCATCGTCGCCCTCTTCGGGGCCGCGCGGTTTTAAGCCAAACTGCACCAGAAGCGGTGCCGCGATAAAGATCGATGAATAGCTGGCAACGATGATGCCGACGCTCAACGCAAGCGCAAACATGCGGATCTCAGCCCCACCAAAGGCATAGAGCGGAATATGCGCAAGGAAGGTTACAAACGAGGTCAGCAGCGTTCGCGACAGGGTCTGGTTGATCGATGCATCGATGATTGCAGGCAATGGCGCGCTCTTGTAGCGGCGAAGGTTTTCGCGCACGCGGTCATAGATGACAATCGTATCGTTGAGCGAATAGCCGATGATGGTCAGGATTGCCGCGACACTCCACAGGTTGAACTCCATGCGGAATACAATGAACATGCCCGCAAGGATGATCACATCGTGAAGTGTTGAAAGCACGGCACCGAGCGCCAATTGCCAGCGAAAGCGTATCCAGACATAGACGAAGATACCGATCAGCGACAGGATGACGGCAATGATTCCCGCTCTTGAAAGCTGCTCGGACACGGTTGGACCGACAACCTCGACGCGCTGGAATGAATAATCCGGTTCAAATTCGCCACGCAGCTTGACTGCGACCGTCTGCTCGGCATCGTCACCCACTTCCTGAGAGCCGATCATCACCAATGCAGAACGTGGCGATTTGGCGGGCATGACACGGGCGCTGTCGATATTGAGTTCAGCAAGACGCTCATTGATATCGTCGAGATTGGCGTCACCTTCGCGGGACTGCATCTCGACCATGGACCCGCCACGGAAATCGATGCCGTAGTTGAAACCGATATTGACGAAAAGCGCCACGACGACCGCGCAGGCAAGAACAGAAATACCGAGCGTTACGAATTGCAGGCGCATGAACGGAATATGCGTCGTCGTCGGTACCAGCTTGAGGCGACGCTTTGGCACCTCCTTTGGCTTGGCTGCCCGCACCCATTGCGCGATTAAAAGCCGCGTGAAAGTGAGTGTTGTAAACAGCGTTGTGCCGATGCCGATTGCAACCGTCAGGGCAAAGCCATGCACAGCGCCCGATCCAAGCAGGAACAGAACAAGGGCTGCAATCAGGGTCGTCAGATTGGCGTCAACGATGGTGGACAATGCGCGATAAAAGCCTGATTCCATCGCTTGGACGACAGAATAGCCCTTGCGGCGGTCTTCGCGCACGCGCTCGTAAATGAGGATATTGGCATCCACCGCCATGCCGATGGTCAGTACAAGGCCCGCAATACTCGCCAGACTGATCGCAGCACCCACCAGTGACATGATGGCGGTCAGAATGATGATATTGACCACAAGTGCCACCATCGCGATGACGCCAAGAATGCCGTAGGACAGCACCATGAAGAGGCCGACGAGAAGTGCGGCAAGAAGCGCTGCGGTGACGGCAGCACTGGCATAATCCTCGCCAAGCGCTGATGCAATGGTGCGCTCTTCAAGAACGCTGACCGCCTGTGGCAAGGCACCTGAACGCAGCACCACAGCCATATTATTTGCGGCCTGTAAATCGAAGGCACCGGAAATCTGCAATTCATCGGTATCGAGCGGCTCACTGATTTCTGGCGCTGAAACCACCTGATTATCGACGACGATGGCGAAGCTACTACCATTACGATTGGTGTTGGCATTGGCCGTGAAAGCAGCGAGGTTCTTGCGGCCAGCCTCGTCAAGTGTGAGCGCGATGACAGGTTCTTCGTCATCTTCCGAAAGGCTTGCCTTGGCATCGGTAATATTGGCACCAGTGAGGATCGGTTGCTTCTTGACCACATAGCCGACCGGCGGATCATCGTAGGAATAAACGATTTCGCTATCCGCAGGCGCAGTACCCCGAATGGCGTCGTCGGGCGATACCGTGTCGTCCACGGCGCGGAACGACAGTTCACCGCGAATACTCAGAATGTCTTTGAGAAGCTGCGCATCGAAAAGCCCAGGAACCTCGACGCGGATCTGATTGCGCGCTTCAACCTCGACATTGGGCGTGCCATAGCCAAGTTCTTCCAGACGCTGATGCATGATCTCAGCGGTACGCTCGAGATTGCCCTTGCTCGCATTGGGTGCGCGCAGAACAAGTCTGGAACCACCCGAAAGATCAAGCCCCATCGCCACCTGCTGCTTGGGCAGAAAGCCCGGCAGGCTCGCTAGTGTTTCACGCGAGAAAAAATTAGGAGATGCGATGGCGAAGCTGACGAGAACAGCCAACCATATCAGGGCCGATTTCCAGCGTGAAAAATAGAGCATAGAACAGCAATTCCGTTTTCGTCTGGATGAGTTTTGCCAAAAAGCCAGTTTCATGCGCTTCGGCGGTGTCCAGGCGCAGCCTCAAAGAATTGCGCCTGTCCGATAATGCTCAGGCTCCGGTTAGAAAAATCTTACCGGAGCCTTCTTGATCTCAAAAAGAGATTACTTGTTCTTGTTGTCCGCGACGGGCTCGCCCTTCACGCGCACATCGATAAGCGTGCTGCGCAGAACACGGATACGAACACCTTCGGCGATTTCGACTTCAAGTTCATTATCGTCGATAACTTTCTGTACCTTGCCGACAATGCCACCACCGGTTACGACCGTATCGCCGCGACGAACAGAAGTCAGCATTTCCTGACGCTTTTTCATCTGTGTGCGTTGCGGACGGATGATCAGGAAGTACATGATCACGAAAATGAGCACGAACGGCAGAATGCTCATCAGCATATCCGGACCGAAAGCGCCGCCTTGGGCCTGAGCGTAAGCCGGTGTTACAAACATTGGGAACTCCTCTGAAGTCTCGAAGACAATTATCAACGGCATTACAATGGTTGAGTGCCCAAATGCAACCGACGATCCGCCGTCTGTGCCAAGGTCGCACACTTTTCGACATCGCTGTTGCATGTTTATTCTGCGCACAGCGCTTTCCAAAAATCGATTCCGATTTGCGGACCGATGCTGTAAGCCATTTCTCTCAGCATAGGGACATGACATGACGACCGAAGATATACTCAGCCAGAAACTGGACCGACTGATCAACGCGCTCGAACGCATTGCACCGCCAAGACCTGAAACACCTGATCTGGATGCCACAGACTGTTTTGTCTGGGCACCTGAGCGTCTGACGCTTGAACCGGTCAACCGCGTGAACCGCGTCGATATTGCGCTCATTCGCGGTGTCGATCTGGTGCGCGACCAGCTTGTCGAGAATACTCGTCGTTTTGCAAAGGGGTATCCGGCCAATAACGTGCTTTTGTGGGGCGCTCGCGGTATGGGCAAGTCCTCGCTCGTCAAAGCAGCACAGGCCAGCATCAATGCCGAAACTGGTGATAACGCTCCGCTAAAACTGATCGAAATCCATCGCGAGGACATCGACAGCCTTCCAACGCTCATGAACCTCATCAAGAACACCGCACACCGATTCATCCTGTTTTGCGACGATCTATCCTTCGATCATGACGACACATCCTATAAGTCGCTGAAAGCCGCCCTTGAAGGCGGTGTCGAAGGCCGCCCGGACAATGTCATTTTCTATGCGACATCCAACCGGCGTCACCTCATGCCGCGTGACATGATCGACAATGAGCGCTCCACGGCAGTCAATCCTTCGGAAGCCATCGAGGAAAAGGTGTCGCTATCAGACCGTTTCGGCCTGTGGCTCGGCTTTCATAAATGCAGCCAGGATGATTATCTCGCCATGGTGGACGGCTATGCCGCGCATTTCAAACTCGACTATGACCCGACGAAACTGCATGCGGAAGCGCTCGAATGGTCGACGACGCGAGGAAACCGTTCTGGTCGCGTAGCGTGGCAATATATTCAAGACCTTGCAGGGCGCCTTGGAACCATAATGTAAACAAAAAAGGCGGGTTTAAAACCCGCCTTTTTCAATTCGATTTTAGCGCTATCAGCTTTCCAGATATTTTGCTGGATTAACGGGCGCTGAATCCTTACGCACTTCAAAATGCAGTTTTGGCGACTTGGCATTGCCGCTCATGCCGGACTTGGCAAGTTCCTCGCCGCGACGCACTTTTTGGCCACGCTTGACCACGATCTGGCTATTATGGCCGTAAACCGTCACCAGACCATTATCATGGCGGACCAGAACCGTCTGGCCGAATTCCTTGAGACCGTCACCGGCATAAATCACGACACCGTTTTCTGCAGCCTTCACGGACGTACCTTCCGGGACCATGATGTCGATACCGTCGCTGGTCGATGCACCCTCACGCTGGCCGAAGCTTGCGAGAATACGGCCACGAACCGGCCAACGCATCTGTGAAATGCCGGTAGAAGACGGCGCTGCGGCCTGATCCTTCTCAGCTTCCTCAATCACCTTATTGCTGGCCTGTGGCGGCGTATAAGGTTTCACGTTCGCGTTTGCATCAGGCTGTGCGGGCGTTCCCGCAGCTTTAGCTGGATTGGCAGGTTGCGGTGTGACGGCTGCAACCTGTGTTGGTGCTGCGGCCCCTGCTGCCGGAATGACCAGAGCCTGACCGACACGGATAGCGCCGTTGGATAGACCGTTGGCCTTTTTCAGCTCATCGACCGGCAAATTATGCTTTTGTGCAATCGAAAAAAGCGAATCGCCGCTCTGTACAGTGTAACCGCCACTAGAAGCAGCTTGCGGAGCGGCAGCAAAAACATTTCCGCCTCCCTGCCCCGGCGTTACCGGTAGCTGGCCCAGAACATTCTCTTTGGCACCATTGACTGTGTCACGCGCGGCGCCAGCTGCACTCGCCACTCTGGTTTCAGCGCCGACTACAGTATTATTCACCCGCTCTGAAGCGGCCGTTCGCGCCTGATTGTACTGATCCTGAGCCTGCTGGGAAGCAGCCGCAACAGGTGGTACCATCGAAGCAGAAGAAACAGCAGGCAGCGACGAACCGCGCTGAACAGTGCCATTGGTCCGCGGCGCGGCAGCGACAGGTGCTGCTGCATAAACATTATTGGCAGACGATTGCGCGACAGGCTGGCGCGGCGTCGCGCCGGTGTAGAGGCCATCGGTGAACCGCATCGTATCGGCACTGCACCCGGCCCCGAAACCGGCAATCAGAACGACTGCGACATTGCGCAAAAGACGTTCGGACGTATGCTGCAAAATTGGAAAACGCATGTTCAACCCGTCCATACTCGAAACTCACTGGAACTGATTAAATAGCGTTAATATTACTCTCTGGTTAAGAACGAGCACTTTTGGAAAAAAGATTCACCAATTGAATACCATAACCACGCAATTACAGGTTTTGCATTGCCGAGGGTTGCATCAGAGAATCGCGGATACACCTTCGATAAACGGCTGGTAACGCACGCGCATCAATTCTTCCTGCTCAAAGCGGCTGCCGACCTTGGCGATACGCGTGATCACCTGTGTGCTTTCAGCCGGACCGATCGGCGCGATCAACACGCCATGCGTTGCCAGCATATCGACCAGATGATGCGGTATGTCCTCACAGGCCAGCCACAGCAGAATACGGTCGAAAGGCCCGCCGCCAATCCCATGGCGTCCATCAGCATGCTTGACCACGACATTCTCGCGCTTGAGCGCCACGAATTGCTGCAAGGCGTGGTCGCATAGCTTGCGATAGCGCTCCATCGTCGTCACGCGTCCGGCAAGCATCGACATCACCGCTGCGGTAAAACCGGAACCCGTGCCGATTTCCAGAACACGATGACCGGGTTCGAGTTTGAGCGCTGAAAGAATACGCGCCTGTTCGTCAATGCCTTCCATATACTCACCGCAATCGAGCGGCACGGTGCGCGTGCTGTAAGCCAGATCCGACCAGGTCGAAGCCAGAAAATTCTGACGCGGCGTCGTCTCGATCGCCGCAAAAAGTTTTGGATCATCGATGCCGCGTGCGCGCATCCTGAGAACGAAGGAAGCAAAGCCTTCCTTGTCCGAAAGTGGCAGGCGTTTCGACCCCGCCTGTTTCATGCTTCAATTCCCAGCGACTTGCTCAATTCTGCACGCACCTTGTGCGCCGTCAAATCAAGATGCAGTGGCGTTACCGAAATGCAGTCGGCTCGAATAGCGGCAATGTCGCTGTCATCGGCAACGTCTGCTTTAGACCGTCCAAACTGCAACCAGAAATAAGGAAAACCGCGCCCGTCACGGCGCTCGTCAAGACGTGCGTCATGGCTCAGCTTGCCCTGCGCCGTCACACGCGTGCCTTTCACTTCGTCAGTTGCACAATTGGGAAAATTGAGATTGAGCAGCACGCCTTCCGGCCAGCCCGCCTCAATGAGTTTTTGGATGAGGCCCGGCGCATGCGTTTCAGCGGTTTCCCACGGCACGATGCGACGATCGCCTTCGTATTCGTATTCCTGCGACAACGCGATGGCGCGGACACCCAGAAGCGTGCCTTCCATGGCACCGGCCACGGTGCCGGAATAAGTCACATCATCGGCAATATTGGCCCCGGCATTGACGCCGGACAGGATGAGGTCGGGAGCCTGCGGCAGCACATGGCGCACGCCCATGATAACGCAATCGGTCGGCGTGCCGCGCAGCGCAAAGTGACGCTCGTCAATCTGGCGCAGACGTAGAGGCTCGGAAAGGGTCAGCGAATGCGCAAGCCCGCTCTGATCTGTTTCGGGTGCCACCACCCACACATCATCGGAAAGCTTGCGCGCAATCCGCTCCAGAACTGCGAGGCCTTCAGCATGGATACCGTCATCGTTCGTCAGCAGAATGCGCACGTTTCACTCCTTCACAATATCATTATCCGAATCACGCGGGCTTCTCGATCCGTGTGAGACCGCCCATATAGGGCTGAAGTGCTTCAGGAATGCGAATGCTGCCATCTTCTTCCTGATAATTTTCCATCACCGCAATCAAGGCGCGACCGACGGCAACGCCCGAACCATTCAGGGTATGCACGAAACGCGTGGATTTCTCGCCTTCAGGACGATAACGCGCATTCATGCGGCGACCCTGAAAATCACCACAGACCGAACAACTGGAGATTTCGCGATAGGTGTTCTGGCCCGGCACCCAGACTTCGATATCGTAAGTCTTTTGAGCACCAAAGCCCATATCACCCGTGCATAGCACCACGGTGCGGAACGGCAGGCCGAGACGCTTCAATACTTCTTCGGCACAAGCCGTCATGCGTTCATGTTCAGCGATAGCGCTGTCGGCATCGGTGATCGACACCATTTCGACTTTCAGAAACTGGTGCTGGCGCAACATGCCGCGTGTGTCGCGTCCGGCGGAGCCCGCTTCCGAGCGAAAGCACGGGGTGAGTGCCGTGTAGCGCTGCGGCAGGCTTTTCACATCGACGATCTCGTCGGCAACCAGATTGGTCAGCGGCACTTCCGCAGTCGGAATGAGCCAGCGCCCATCGGTGGTGCGAAACAGGTCATCGGAGAATTTCGGCAATTGTCCGGTGCCGTATACCGCCTCGTCGCGCACCATCAGCGGCGGCATGGTTTCCATATAGCCGTGCTCGGTGGTGTGCAGATCAAGCATGAACTGTCCAAGCGCACGTTCAAGACGCGCAAGCGCACCTTTCAGAACCGTGAAACGCGCCCCGGCAAGCTTGGCCGCACGCTCAAAATCCATAAGCCCAAGCGCTTCCCCCAGTTCATAATGTTCTTTGGGCTGGAAAGAGAAAACCGGCTTGTCGCCAATCTGACGAATTTCGACATTATCCGCCTCGTCCTTGCCAAGCGGCACGTCATTGAGCGGAATATTGGGAAGCGTGGAGAGTGAATCGGTCAGTTCCTTGACCAGGCGACGTTCTTCATCCTCTGCGGCACTCAAAAAATTCTTGAGTTCGGCCACTTCCGCCTTGAGCTTATCGGCGGTTTCCGCGTCCTTTGCGGCCATAGCCTTACCGATTTCCTTGGAGGCTGCATTGCGTCGTTCCTGTGCCGCCTGAACCTTGCCGACATGCTCGCGGCGCTGTTCATCGAGCGCAATCAGGTCTGACGAGAGCGGCGCTGCCCCGCGTTTTTCAAGCGCTCTATCGAGCGCTTCGGGGTTTTCGCGAATCCATTTGATGTCGAGCATGGAAAAAGCCGTTTCGTGAAATTGAACCATAGCCGGACGCAAACCGCGACCGGCACTTATGATAATGCGCAATCAGGGGGCGGAAGCGTCACTTTCAGCATCAGCCGATGCCTGGTCCGTGTCCCGCTTTTTCTCGATCATACGCGCCAGAATGATGGAAACCTCGTAGAGAAGGATCGTCGGCAAGGCAAGACCGATCTGGCTGGCTGGATCGGGCGGTGTCAGAACGGCTGCCACAACAAAAGCGATGACGATGGCATATTTGCGCTTGTCTTTAAGGCCTTCCGACGTCAACAGCCCCACACGCGCCATGAGGCTTGTGACTACCGGCAATTGGAAAACAAGACCGAAAGCAAAGATCAGCGTCATGATGAGGCTTAAATATTCCGACACTTTCGGCAGAAGTGAAATCTGCACTTCGCTGCCACCGCCGGATTGCTGCATGGCAAGGAAGAACCACATAACCATCGGCGTGAAGAAGAAATAGACGAGCGCGCCGCCAAGCAAAAACAGAAGCGGCGATGCGATCAGGAATGGCAGGAACGCCATGCGCTCGTGCTTATAAAGGCCGGGAGCCACAAACTTATATATCTGCGCCGCGATAATCGGAAAAGCCAGCACCACGCCGCCAAACATCGCCACTTTCACCTGCGTGAAGAAAAATTCCTGCGGTGCGGTGTAGATGAGTTCCGCCTTGGAACGATCCATACCCGCCCAGTCGATCGCCCATTGATAGGGAACGACGAGCATGTTGAACAGCTGCTTGGCAAAGGCAAAACAGAAAATGAATGCGATGAAGAACGCAAGGATCGCCCAGATGAGGCGGCGGCGCAGTTCGATCAGATGATCGAGCAAAGGTGCAGCACTCTGTTCGATGTCTTCCTCTTCCCGTTTCACGCTTTAATTCCTGTTTTAGGGCCTGTTTTCGGGCTTGTCTTTTTGTTGGCAGGCTTTTTGGCAGACGGCACAGCTTTCGCTGCAGGCTTCTTCTCGCTCGCAGCTGCTTTTGCAGGCGCTGCCTTCGCCGCAGAGGTTCTTGCCGAAGCGGGTTTGACCGAAGTCTTTGCCTTGGCTGCACCGGTTTTTGCCGAAGAGGCTGGTTTTATGGCCGGCTTTTCCGCAGACGCCTTGCGCTTGGCTCGCGTTGCAGGCTTGGCTTTGGCTGGGGCCTGTTCTTTTTCAGCCGTCTTCACAGGCTCTGACGGCACAACCGGTGCGCCGTTGAGATCGACCGGTGTCGTCACTTCCGCTATCTTTTCAGGTGTAGCAGGCGACATGGAGGTTGAAGCCTCCATGCTCGACTTCAAATCTTCGCCCGCGCTGCGAATCGGATCAAAAACCTGTGTCAGCTTCGAGCGCGGATCAAGCTTGCGGGTCTCGTCTATGATATTCTTGACGTCCTCCAGCTCAGCCTCTTTCAAGGCCTCGTTGAATTGCTGACGAAACTCATTGGCCGTCGAACGCATACGGGCCGTAGCCTTACCGAAAGCGCGCAGCATCTTCGGCAAATCCTTCGGCCCGACGACAACGATCATCACAATCGCTATGACGAGCAATTCAGACCAACCGACATCAAGCATATTCTACTCCGCGCAATATAGGCGCGTCCCGTCTCTTGGCGGAAGACCGCAAATTAAAAACAAAACACGCTGCGCATCCATCAGGATACGCAGGCATTATCAACCAACAGATCAGGACTTGGCGGTTTTCTTGACGGGCTTGACGGTTTCGCTCGCCTTGGCGTCGATCGTACGGCCATCGTCGTTCACGTCATCCTTGGCATCATCGTCATTCATGCCCTGCTTGAAATTCTTGATGCCCTTGGCGACATCACCCATCAATTCGGGGATTTTGCCGCGACCAAAAAGAAGAAGCACAACCGCAAGAACGATCAGCCAGTGCCAGACAGATAAGCTACCCATTTCATTCCTCTCATCGCCGCCTTTGCGGCGTGTAACCTGCAACGCTCATAATGATTTAAGCGTTTTAAGCCGATCTTTCAAACAGAACTACGCAGATCGACCCCAATATGATGAATTAATTCGTCGCATGCGTCCTTGCGATGCAACAAGCAATCAGTCTCCGCGCGGAGCCAGCAGGCCAAGACCTTCAAGGTCGATGTCTTCCAGTGGTTCTTCATCCTCGGATAATTCATCGGGATCGACATTGGGAACCGGCACGGCAAAGCCAGAGGGCATACGTCCGGAGAGGAGCCCTGCCCCGCGCAATTCATCCAATCCGGGCAGATCGCGAATCTCCGGCAGACCAAAATGATCGAGAAATGATTCCGTCGTGCCATATGTCACCGGGCGTCCCGGTGTGCGACGACGTCCGCGCAATTTAACCCATCCGGTTTCCATCAGCACATCAAGCGTGCCCTTGGAGGTTTCAACGCCGCGGATATCCTCAAGCTCGGCGCGGGTTACCGGCTGGTGATAGGCGATGATAGCCAGAACTTCCAAGGCAGCACGCGAAAGTTTGCGTTGCTGCACTTTTTCGCGGCTCATCAGAAAGCCAAGATCAGGAGCGGTACGAAATGCCCAGGCTGCGCCAACTTGCACGAAATGCACGCCGCGAGGCTCATAAACCTTCTGCAAATGCCGCAACACTACAGCAAGGTCTGCATTGGCAGGCAGTCTCTCTGCAAGTAAACGTTCAGGCACCGGATCAGCGGAGGCAAAAACAAGTGCCTCGACAATGCGCGCCAGATCGGCCAGTGCCTGCGGCCCTTCCGGAACGGCTTCAAATTCATCGTCGTCACTGTCAATCTGCGCCAGATGGTGCTCTGCTTCAGACATCGTCGTCCTCATCCAGTTGGCTTAAACCTGCTGTCGCCCGCATATAGATTGGATCGAAGGGGGCGTTCTGGCGAACCTCGAGCTTGCCAGCACGCACCAATTCAAGACTGGCTGCAAAGGAGCTTGCCAGCGCAGATGCGCGTTCCTGCGGCGACAACGCATAATCAACCAGAAAACCGTCGAGCGCGAACCAGTCGCCAACCGTACCGCCCAAGAGGCGCACCAGAGCCGCCCGCGCTTCTTTCAACGACCAGACCGCGCGTTTGGATATCTGCACATTGGTAACAGTTTGCCGCTGACGTTGCGAGGCATAAGCGGTCAGAAGATCGTAAAGGGTTGCTGAAAAATGGCTGTTGCGATCCACCACCATCGCCTCCGGCATTCCCCTTGCAAAGACATCGCGCCCAAGCTGATCGCGGTTGACAAGCGTGGCGGCCGCGTCGCGCATGGCTTCAAGTCTTTTCAAACGGAATTGCAGCGAAGCCGCCAACTCCTCGCCTGTTTCGCCATCATCACCCTGCTGTTTGGGGATCAGTAATTTGGATTTCAGATAGGCCAGCCATGCCGCCATCACCAGATAATCGGCAGCAAGCTCCAACCGCAACGCCTGCGCACGTTCGATGAAGCTTAGATATTGTTCGGTCAGCGCCAGAACGGAAATACGCGCCAGATCGACACGCTGGTTGCGGGCCAGATGCAGCAGCAGATCAAGCGGGCCTTCAAAGCCCTGCACATCGACCAGCAATGATGGTTCGCTTTGCGCGCGTTCAGCATCATTTTGCCACAGCGTATCCATCGGCACGAGAGCACCGTCTTTAATGCCTGTGTTTATGCCTGATGCAGCCAAGCCCGTTTCCTTCACGTGACAAACGCAAGACAGTTTAGCGATTTTTATGAATTAGGCTACGGCCTCGAACATGCCGTTGAATTCGGCACGCAATTCTTCTTCATCCGAAAGATCAGGATCGCCGGCATAGACTTCTGCAAGTTCTGCGCGGCGCAGTGATTTTCCCTCAAGGAGTGGAACACGGGCGGCCACTTCGACCAGTTCTTCCATGACGCCCGCGCAATAGAGTACAATATCGCAGCCGGCTTCGATGATGCCTTCGGAAAGATCACCAAGGCTGCCGGACAATGCTTTCATCGAAACATCATCGCTCATGACCAGACCGTCAAAGCCGATCAAATCACGAATAATCGCGTCGATCACAGTCGGCGACAAGGTGGATGGACGATGCGGATCGATACAGTCAAACACGACATGGGCCGTCATCGCCATCGGCAGCTCATTGAGCGCCCTGAACGGCACGAAATCATGTGCTACCAGCTCAGCGAGCGGCACATTCACGCGCGCCAGTTCCTTGTGTGTGTCGGCAAATGCCCGGCCATGGCCCGGCATATGTTTGACCACCGGCAGCACGCCGCCCGCAAGTAGACCTTCGGCGGCGGCACGGCCCATTTCTGCCACCTCATGCGGATTTTTTGAATAGGCGCGCGCACCGATCACATCATGCGCGCCTTCAATCGGCACATCAAGCACCGGCAGACAGTCCGCAGTCACGCCGACCTTCAACAGATCAAAAGCATGCAAGCGGGCATGAAGCCATGCTGCACGTAACCCGGCCTCGCGATCACGGGCAAAGATCGCACCAATTTCAGCGGCGGCAGGATAATTGGGAACCAGTGGTGGACGCAGGCGCTGGACGCGCCCCCCTTCCTGATCGATAAAAACCGGAGTTTGTTCATGCCCCGTCAATTCGCGAAAATGCGCGGTCAATTCCGTGACCTGTTCAAGACTTTCGACATTGCGCGCAAAGAGAATAAAGCCCCACGGTGTTTCATCCCGAAAGAAAGCCACCTCATCGGCTGTCAACTTTGTTCCCGATACACCGGCAATCCATGCCTTGCGCTGTTTCATGCAAAAATCCTCGGTCATCTGATAAGATTGGATACGGTTTACCGCAACAAACTCGCGCTTGATAGTGCATAAGAAAAGGGCGGCTCGCGCCGCCCTTTTTTATTTTGGGATCAATTATCTAACGCGTGACAAGACAGTCGCCACCTGCTGATTTCAGCCTTCCGCACAAAGCGCTGGCCTCTTCACGCGAACCGGCCTGGACGCGCACGCGGTAATAGGTGCCTTTGCCGGTAATGTCAGCGCGCTTGATGTCGACGCTGCGACCTCCGATCACGCTACCATATCTTTGAGCCATATTGGCGTAGGACTTCTGAGCCAGTTCGGCAGAGGGCTGCGAGGCAATCTGGATGAAATATCCACCGGCACCTGCAGCAGACGCTGTCTGTTGCGGCGCCGCTGCCTGATTTTGCGTACGCTGCGCAACAGAGCCCACTACATTGACCGGTTGATCGGCCGGACGTGACGGAATGACCGGGGCACGTGGTGCCGGAGCTGGCGTGCGCGTTGCAGGTTCCGCGGCTGCAGGCTGGCTTGCAACGCTTGCCTGTCCGGCATCGGCTGCCGCGATGGCACCTATTTCATCGTTACCTGCGGGAACAGAAGGCAGTGTATCATTGCTTGCAGCCTGCTGCTGCGGGCTTGCCGCCTGCGGCTGTGAGGACTGCGAAGGCACAATCGAGCCGTCTGAGCGAACAATCATGGTTTCGACTTCGCGTGGCTGGACGAGCGGTGCATTGTCATCAGCGTCAGCTGCTTGCTGCGTTCCGTTATTTTCGAAATTGGCTGTGGAAATATCGACCGGTTCTTCGCCGGAACTGATCAGGGCCTTTTGTTCGGGGTTATTGGGCAAGGTTCCTGCCACGCGGTCATAAACAGCCTTATCCTGATTAGGAACGGTCGCACCACCCGGATTTTCCGGCTGTTGCTTGATCGGCTGATTATCGGCCTGAATAACAACCGGCTCGTCGGAACTGCCACCGATGAGTTGATAGCCGATACCGCCGATCAGGACGAGCACACCCGCTGCACTTGCCAGAATGAGACCGCGACGCCCCCTCACCGGACGGTCGCGATAAGCCGCAGCGGCTTCACCAAGCTCGTCCTCGGGCTGCATGACAGCACGCGCACCCAACTGGCCATCTTCGACATTCTGTGCGCCCGATGCCGCCCAATGATTGTAGAAATTATCCTCGCTACCGGTGGCTTCTACAGCATTGTTGCGCGTTTGCCCCCGTGCTGAGAGCTGTGATCGCACATAAGCACCAGCCGCGGTTGCGCTAGCGGCTACCGCAGCACCAAGCCCCATAGCGGCACCAGCGGCTGAGCTACCGAGCGAGGCGCTTTCCGGTTTGCTTTCGGCTTGATAATAACCTGAAACGTTTTCCCGGAAGATATCCTCAAAAGCCTTGTCCGCCTCGCTTTGAGCACTGGACGAGGCTTGGCTATCGTCCAAACCGACCGTGTTGAACACCTCGGCAAACTCGGCTTCAAGATCATCAAGGCCCGTCGCCGCGTCCTCTTCATTGTCGTAATTGACTTCGGGTAAATCAAGCGAAAAGGTTTGCTCTACCTTGTTTTCAGCGACGCTGAGCGTTTCGACTTCCGGCGCTGGCGTGCTCGCCACACGCGGAGCGGAGAATTGGGAAAAAGCTGAAGAAGAGCGATAATCCTCATCTGCAAGAACGGCATGGGTATAGGTTCCTGGAGCATCATCGCTGACATTACCGTCCCTGAGATTCAGATCGCTTTCATTGAAGAAATCATCTTCATTGAGACCGATATCCGAAAGCCCGGCGACATCCTCCTCAGTACCATCCACAGTCCCTGCGGAGGTCAATTCATCCGAATCAAGAGCAAAGGCCTCATCAAAAGAGAAATCCTCGCCTTCCAGACCCGATTCGCTCTGCATGCCTGTCGACGCAAGCGATGATGCAAGAGCAGACGGCATCTGTCCGGCAATACCGGGCATAAAATTGCCGCGCTCATAATAGGAATTTTCCGTGGTTTCCAAACGGGCTACCGGTTCCTCATACGCCGAATCGGCTGTGATTTGCTCCTGCTGTTCGTCAAAAGTCAGATCATCAAGATTGAAGTTATCGAGAATCTGTTCATCAAAAGCGGGTTCATTTTCCTGCTGGAAAGAGACCTGTTGATTAGAAAAGGGGGCATAATCCCCACGGCCGAAAGAGGCGTTTTCCGGCACTTTTACGGGGTTATAATCGTCTCTCGAAACATCGGCGTCAGGGTCTGCATATTCATTGAGAGCAGACTGCGTATCGTTATCGGATGGTTCATTGTTGAAAAGCAGGTTTTCCAGCTCGTCTTCCAGCGAAAGCGTCGGGCGGACGGCTTCTGGGCGGGATGGCGGGGTTTCGATCATACGATCATAAGCAGCCGATGCCGTATAAGAAACCTCATCGGCCTCATAATTTTCGCGGTAAGACGTCTCATCACCGGCGGCGGGCTGCGGGGAGTAAGAATCGCTCGAAGATGAATACTGCGTATAATCGAACCGCGAAACTGGCTCGGACGACCCCATATCTTCAAAGGCCGGAACCGAAGGCGCGGCAACTGGTGCTTCGTGATTAAGTTCGAGCTCTTCGCCCAGCGCAGAAAAAAGCTCATCGTCGTGGATTAACGGCTCTGCGGCGCGATGATATTCTTCATGGGGCGCGTCAAGAGGATCAACATCGTATTGCCTCTCTTGAGCGGCGGGTTCGGAATAATCGAAATTACCCAAAAGCTCATTTTCGAGATCAAGAGCAAGCGAATCGAACCCAGACTGTCCGTGTTGCCCCTCATCGGCATCATGGACATTATGTGTTTCGCGCGCGTTCCACGCCTGATTGTTTCCAACAGGTGTGCCGAAATCGACGATGCGCGAAAGCTCCATCAGCGGATCGTCATCGTGCAGCGGACGCTCGCCGTAACTACGGGAATTTGCACTGCTGTCCGTCATGGCGTGTTCCTAACTCAAACCCTGGACGCCGCAAGACGTCCTACATTGCTTTTTAGCGAGGCAATATGGGCAAAAGTAGGCGATGGTCACCGCGCGGGTATCGAACGGTTGCAGAATGTTCGATCTCAGCGCATTTCCGTTGGGGCATCCGCACCGATTATCGTTAACCCGGACGTCAGCACTTCAGAAACAACCTTTACCAGCCCTAGCCTGGCTAACGACAATTCTGGATCGTTAACCTTAATAAAACGTAAGTCTGGATTTTCGGTGCCCTTATTCCACTGCGAATGCAACGCGCTTGCAAGGTCATAGAGGTAAAATGCAAGCCGGTGCGGCTCCTGATGCAGGGCTGCCGTTTCGATCAGACGCGGATATTCAGCAAGTTTGCGTACCAGCGCAATTTCGCTCTCATCCGTGAGTTTCTCGAATTGTGCAGCCATAGCTGCGCGATCCAGATCAGCCAATCCGATCTGCTCGACAGCCTGACGCAGCACCGAATGACACCGAGCAGACGCATATTGCACGTAGAAAACCGGATTGTCCTTCGACTGCTCGGTTACCTTGGCGAAATCAAAATCGAGTGGCGCATCATTCTTGCGGTAAAGCATCATGAAACGAACTGGATCGCGCCCCACTTCATCCACCACATCGCGCAGAGTTATGAACTCACCCGAACGCTTCGACATGCGTACCGGCTCGCCGTCGCGAAACAGTTTGACCAGCTGGCACAGAAGAACGGTCAGCTTGGCCTTGCCGTCGGATACGGCACGCGCAACGGCTTCGAGACGCTTCACATACCCACCATGATCAGCACCAAGCACATAAATCATCTCATTGAAGCCACGGTCGTACTTGTCCTTGAAATAGGCAACGTCAGCAGCAAAATAGGTGAAGGAACCGTCCGACTTCATCAGGGGACGGTCGATGTCGTCACCCACTTCGGTCGAGCGGAACAGGGTCTGTTCACGGTCTTCCCATTCTTCAGGTAACTGGCCCTTGGGTGGCGGCAGCTTGCCCTTGTAGACATGGCCCTTCAACGTCAGATCGTTGATCGCATTGCGGATAGCCCGCGCCCGATCCGCATGCAGCGTGCGCTCGGAATAAAACACGTCGTGATGCACGTTAAGCGCTTCAAGATCGGCGCGAATCATCACCATCATGGCGTCGATGGTGCGATCCTTGACGATCGCAAATGCTTCATCTTCCGGCATCTGGTTGAGGCCGCGGCCAAACTCATCGGCCAGCGCCTTACCAACCGGCACCAGATAATCACCCGGATAAAGCCCCGCCGGAATTTCGCCGATCTCTTCACCAAGCGCCTCGTTATAGCGAAGCATGACGGAACGCGCGAGAATGTCGATCTGCGCGCCAGCATCGTTGATGTAATACTCCTTGACGACGTCATAGCCCGCGAATTTCAGAAGATTCGCAAGCACATCGCCGACAACGGCTCCCCGGCAGTGGCCGACATGCATTGGGCCGGTCGGGTTGGCGGAAACATATTCAACATTAACCCTTGTGCCCTGACCGAACTGCGAGCGCCCGAAATCCGTGCCTGCATTCAGCATGGCGGCAAGCTCGCGCTGCCAGTATCCAGCCTTGAGGCGAAGATTGATAAAGCCGGGCCCTGCGACATCCACCGTCTCGACATCGCTGTCATTCTTCAACGCTTCAGCAATGCGGACTGCCAGCTCGCGTGGATTCTGACCGACAGATTTTGAAAGCACCATCGCCGCATTGGTCGCGATATCGCCATGAGACGCATCGCGCGGCGGCTCGACACTAACACGCGCGAGTTCAAGAACACTTCCGTCTTTTTGTTTTATATCAATCTCTTGCAGCGTTTTTTTAATACGTGCGTCGAAATCTGCAAAGATATTCATTGTCTATCCTGCCAGGCTTTTCGCGATGATCGTGGTGCGATCCTGCGCGTCGGCTCATCAAAAAATAGCGGAGCTTTCGTCGCCCAACGGCTTCGAAACCCGCTTCGTCCCGCTCCGATTAAGCTAAATCGGGTGTATGGTCAAACAATCGTCGATGTTCACGCACGGCATAATTATCCGTCATACCGGCGAGGTAGTCGGCGATTTGCCGGGCGCGCGCGGCCTCATCCAGCGTCTCGCAGCCCGTGCGCCATTCAGCTGGCATGACCGTGGGGTCGGCGAAACAGGCATCAAAAAGATCGAGCACAATCCGGTCTGCCGCATGACGGCGCACCACGACGCTGTCATGGAAGTAAAGGTTCTTGAACAAAAAGCGCTTCAGCGTCTTCTCGTCCTCGCGCATGGGGTCAGAAAAGGCGATCAGGCTGCGATGCTGGTCGCGCACCTCCTCCACACTTTGCGGATTTTCTTCGTTTAACCGCCTCTGCGATTCCCTTATCACATCCTCGACCATCACGGTAATCTGGCGGCGTACCAGTTCATGGCCGGTGCGCACCTTATCAAGGCCCTGATAACGGTCGCGCACGATGTCGAGCAAGCGTTTTGTCAGCGGCACCGCGTCGAGCGCCTCGACCGTCAACAGGCCGGAACGCAAACCGTCATCAATGTCATGCGCATTATAGGCAATATCATCAGCAATCGCTGCGCATTGCGCCTCCAGGCTTGCAAACTGTTCGAGTTGCAGATCATAGCGTTGGTTGAAATCGACAATAGGCTGCGGCACGGCAATTTCCGGATGTGCAGCATAAGGTCCCCGCAGTGGGCCATTATGCTTAACCAGCCCCTCCAGCGTTTCCCACGAGAGATTGAGCCCGTCGAAATCGGCATAGCGATGTTCCAGCTTGGTAACGAGGCGCAGCGACTGGGCGTTATGATCGAAACCACCATAGTCCTTCATGCGCGTGTTCAGTGCTTCCTCGCCGGTGTGTCCGAAAGGCGTATGGCCGAAATCGTGAACAAGTGCCACCGCTTCGGCCAGGTCTTCATCAAGCCGCAAAGCCCGCGCCAGAGCCCGCGCTATCTGCGCCACCTCGATGGTGTGCGTTAGCCGTGTGCGATAATGATCGCCTTCATGCGCGATGAACACTTGCGTCTTGTGCTTGAGGCGACGAAAGGCGGTGGAATGAATGATACGGTCGCGGTCCCGCTGAAAGGGGGTGCGCGTCATGCTTTCGGGTTCTGCGACCTGCCGTCCCCGGCTTGAGGCGGGATCACAGGCATAGGCAGCACGCTCACGATAACCGAAGCCTATTCCTTCAAGCGGTTTAGGGGAATCTTGCGACATTGCGATAGACCCTTCACTGTAATATGATTACGCACAAATATTGACTTCCAATGATTGCGTTCATAGCTATCAGAGGAAGATGAAGGCAAGTCGGCGGTTGCGGGAATTATCCCGATTATCGCCCCTCCAAGCGGATGAGACCGATGACAGACATTACCGTTTCTGATTCCGCCGCCAAGCGGATCGCTAAAATTTTGAGCACCGAACCGGACAAGACTGCGCTTCGCGTTTCTGTCGAGGGCGGCGGTTGCTCAGGTTTTTCTTATAAGTACGATCTCGTCAACGATGAGACGCAGGACGATATCGTGATCGAAAAGCTTGGCGCCAAAGTGCTGATTGATTCGATCTCGGTTCCCTATATGGACGGCTCCGAAATCGACTTCGTCGACGATCTGATGGGACAGTCGTTCCAGATCCGCAATCCGAATGCCACGGCGTCCTGTGGCTGCGGTACCAGTTTCGCACTCTGATTTACAGCAAATCGACAAAACGCGGGCGGCTTTTCAGCCGCCCTTTTCTTTGATCAGACTTTGATGGAAGATACTGTGGCATCGATATGATCGATCAGCGCATCCGCAAGGCCCAGCCGACCGGCGAGCATATCAAGATAGCCGCGCTCGGCACGACTGTCTGGATCGACGGCGAGACGCGATGCGGTATAAAGCTCGACTTTCTGCTCTTCCGTAACGGCTGCCGCCACCAATGCGTCTATATCGACCGGGTCGGCCAGTTCCTTGGCAAAAAAAGCTTCCGCTTCATCATCAAGACCTGAAATCTGCACTTTTTCCATAATGCGCGCACGCTCGGCATCATCAATGTGACCATCGGCCTTGGCGGCGGCAATCATTGCCTGCACCAGAGTGAGAGCAAAACTGTTGCTCATGGCTGGCGATTGCGGGCTGAAAGGGGAATCGTCCGGCGGCGGCAGAAGTTCCGGCTCGCGGGCTACAGACTGTTCGGCGCTCTGAGGTGCCTGGCCGGATTTGTAATTCTTGTAAGCAAGATAACCAAGTCCAGCAATGGCAGCAATTCCGCCGACGGTTGCAACATTTCCAGCAAGCTTCCGTCCAGTCTTTGTACCGAGAACGGCGGCCGCGATCGCACTCGTCGCCAGTGGATTTTTCTTGGCGAGTTCGGTGGCCTGCCCTGCCCTGTCACGGACGCTTCCCACACCACCCGGCATTTGTGCGCCCAGAAACTGGTCGAGAAGTTTTTTGGCGTCGAACATTCCTGTCTCCTGTCTGGCTTCAATAAGCAGGAAATAGGAATACAAATCCGGCAATACAAATCCCCTTGTTGCGAATTTTAAAGCGTTGTGCATTTTATTGTATTCAGCAAACACGTTTAAGTTTTTATTGTTTCATGCGTCGCTCCAAACCGGTTCCCACTTTGGCGAGGCGTGTTTTAGAGAATATGATTGCTGTGATGTGCGCCAAGCGCCGCTTGCCCTCATTTGCGTGAGCGCCTAATCATAGGCCATGAAAATTTCGACATGGAACATCAACGGCGTCAAAGCGCGCATCGATAATCTTCAGCATTGGCTCAAAGAGTCCGATCCGGATATCGCCTGCTTGCAAGAAATCAAATCGGTCGACGAGCAGTTTCCCCGTCTTGAAATCGAAGCGCTGGGATATCACGTCGAAACCCACGGCCAAAAAGGTTTTAACGGCGTTGCTCTGCTGTCGAAAAAATCCCCCGATGAGATCAATCGCGGTCTCGATGGCGACGATATGGACGAACAGGCGCGCTTTATCGAAGGCGTCTATTCAACTGATAAAGGCGTTATTCGCATCGTTTCTCTCTATTTGCCAAACGGCAACCCCATCGATACTGAAAAATTCCCCTATAAGCTCTCATGGATGCAACGCCTGGAAAGATGGGCGCAACACCGTCTCGCTCTTGAAGAGCCATTGATTCTGGCCGGTGACTACAACGTCATTCCGGAACCGCAGGATGCAAAAAATCCACAGAACTGGCTTGGTGACGCGCTGTTTCAGCCGCAGTCACGCCAAGCCTTCAGAAGGCTGGAAAATCTTGGTTTCACTGACGCCATCCGCGCCACGACCGATGATAACGGACTTTATTCTTTCTGGGATTATCAAGCGGGTGCATGGCAGAAAAACAACGGCATCCGCATTGATCACCTGATGCTGTCGCCAGAAGCTGCCTGTCATTTTCAATCGGTAGAAATTGAAAAACATGTACGCGGCTGGGAAAGACCATCGGATCACGTGCCTGTGACGGTCACTCTGTCTTTATAATCTTAACAAAAATCTGAATTTATTATTTCAATGAGTTGATTTTATTGAAAAGAATCAGAAGTCGCCTTTTGCGATATAATTGCTGGAAAGAGCAACCGCATTGCGGCGATCGGCTTCACCAGCGATGGAAAAGGCCTGTTCCTGCATGTCGCGGATGCGCGAGCAGTCTTCTATCGGGCAACGCTCGAATGCCGCCGTCATAAGCGCAAGGCCGCGAACTGTCTTACCAGCCTGAAACAACATATTGCCGAATTCGGCCTGCGCGCTTGCATTGCCTTTTTTAGCAGCCAACTGGAACCAGCGTGCGGCCTGAACGGAATTCTGCTCGCCGCCTTCACCATTGAGGAGCATTTTGCCCAGCGCATATTGCGCGTCAGGATCGCCGAAATTCGCCGCCGCCTGCACATAAAGATCACGCGCGACACCAAGGTCTGCCCTTACCGGTGTGCCGGGAATGCCGCGTTTTGCATAACCTGCAAGCGCGACAAGTGCATCCGCGACATAAGAATCGTTCTCCGAACCAGGTTCAGAGCCCTCACGAACGATTTTCTCAAAAATCTGATAGGCTTCGTAATCGTTTTCCGCCACGCCGTCGCCATCGGCATACATGCGCGCCAGTTTCCATTTTGCGCCCTGGTGTCCGCGTTCGGCAGCATAACGCAATGCCTTGACGGCTTCGTCCTTGTGCCCACTCTTGTAAGCGGAAAAACCGAATTTGAAGAGTTCGAACGGGCTACGGGATTTTTCGGAGTCGTCGTTCAGATCGAAAGCAAAGGCACTGCCGCAGGCAATGGTAAAACCAACAGCCGCGGCAACAAGGGAATATGAAAAACTGCGACTACGCATCACAATGCTGGTCTTTCACCATAAGGGTCTGTCTTTCTCGCAAGACACCCAATTCCAAGGGATGTATTTTGACTAAACGCAGAATAACCCGGCTTTTCGTCAAGACTGCGTCCCGATCTTGGCCGAAAAAAGCCCGCCTGTTACTGTCTGGAATCGTGGACGTTGCGGCAAGACTTCTCCCGCCTGCAAATGCTGTTTTATGCAACCACGCGCTCCAGATCATTCCTGCCCGTTCCTGCGGCTTCAAATTTTAACTGGCTCCTGCCTCTCATCACGAATGATGTCCCTTTGTGGCGGGAAATAGGCAGAATTTTATTGCACTCCTTGTAGCCTAAAGTAACAGTAAAGACTGTTGCCGTTTGACAACAAACAGATTGTAGTTATCCCGGGTAAAACGAGTGCAACTCTTTCCTTGCACGCTTTAAATTACCCCGCCTCCGGCTTGCAGGCCGTACAAATTTGAAAAGGCAAAGCCGGATCTCATGCGCGGCCAAAGACGCCCATACCGACAAAGCCGTAAAGGAAATCACCACTCCAAAAGCAAAAGGATTTTGAGAAGAAAACTCGACATCTATTTGACTTTACTAATTTTCCTTTTGCTAATCCTAATCACTCTTCATATTCAAAAAGAAACATCGCCTTCCATATCTTTTCAAGGCAAGCCCCATGTAATTGATGGTGACACCGTCATCATAGAGGATGTTCGTATTCGCCTTATCGGCATTGATGCGCCAGAAATTGCGCAAAGTTGCGAGCGTGGTGGCGCAGCTTATGAATGCGGTAAAGAAGCTCGCACTATCTTGCGATCCAGAATCGGTAAGTCACCGATTCGTTGTGACGGACACGAAAAGGATATTTATGGCCGTGTGCTGGCGCGCTGTTATCTAGCCGGCACGGACCTGAACGGCTGGATGGTGCAACAGGGCTGGGCCGTTGCCTATGGCGATTATAAACGTGAAGAAGCGGAGGCCCGTGCTAACAAAGGCGGTCTTTGGATGGGCCAGTTTGAGCAGCCTTCATCATGGCGCAAGAGCCACGGGCAAGATGCAAAGCAGAACGCCCGATCAGCGCCGGATGCAATTGGCCGGATCTCAGACTATATCAGAGAGCAAATCGACGCTTTCATCAATCTGTTTTGATGGGGCCTATCAAAAGCCTTGTTCTTTAGCGGGCAGGAGCACTATCTATGCACAATCTGGAAAAGCTCCGGCACTCGATAAAGAAATGCCGTATTTGTCGTGATGAGCCGCTGTTTCCACCACCCTTGCCGCACGACCCCAACCCCGTATGCGTCGTCTCCGATTCTGCTCGCATCGCAATCTGTGGGCAGGCACCGGGCATTCGTGTGCATAAAACCTCATTGCCGTTCAACGATCCATCCGGCGATCGGCTACGGCAATGGCTCGGCACAACGCGCGACGAGTTTTACGATTCCGCACATTTCGCCATCGTGCCGATGGGGTTCTGCTTTCCCGGCTATGACAAGCATGGTGGCGACCTGCCGCCGCGCCGTGAATGCCGCAAGACGTGGCACGATCGGGTCTTTGCCGCGATGCCGCAATTGCAGCTCGTACTGGTGATAGGGCAATATGCGCTCGCCTATCACTTGCCCGGTCACCGCGGTCGCAATCTGACCGAAACTGTTAAAAACTGGCGGCATTTCACGGAAACGCCCAATGACACTGGGCGCATGGTACTGCCTTTGCCGCACCCATCCTGGCGCAACAGCGGCTGGCTCAAACGCAATCCATGGTTTGATGCAGAAACAGTGCCCGCCCTGCGCGCCAAAATCCGTAGCATTATCGAGACGGGAAAATAAATTTTACAGAACCAATTCTCATAAGAATATTTTTCCTGTAATTTCCTCTTGTAGAACCGCATAAGGTATGACGTTTCGAACTTTAGATAAGTTCGGGAAACGATTTCCAAAAACGGGAACGGAATCGCATGGATAGGCTCGACAGAAAGATACTGCGTTTATTGCAGGAAGATGCAACATTGGCCGTGGCTGACGTGGCCAAGAAGGTTGGGCTATCTACCACTCCGTGCTGGCGCCGTATCCAGAAACTGGAAGAAGACGGCGTCATCAAGCGTCGCGTGGCGATTCTCGATCCCGTTCGCGTCAATGCACGCGTGACGGTTTTCGTGTCGGTTCGCACGGGGTCACATAGCCATGAATGGCTCAAGCGCTTTTCAGAAGTGGTGCAGGAATTCCCCGAAGTTATCGAGTTTTACCGTATGAGCGGTGACGTTGATTATCTGCTGCGCGTCGCGGTCCCTGATATTGCAGCCTATGATGCTTTCTACAAGCGACTGATCAGCAAGATTGAGATTCGTGACGTGTCGTCCTCGTTTGCCATGGAGCAGATCAAATACACGACCGAGCTACCACTTGATTACATGGTGCTGGACAAGGACAACAATTGATCATCAGCAGATCAGAAAAAAGCCCGCCGGATGGCGGGCTTTTTTTGTCAGTTCTTGGAAGATGCCACGCCGGCCTGCTCGAAAGTCGCCATGCCGCTATGGCAGAGTGCTGCCGCCTTGACGATGCCGGCTGCGAGTGCTGCACCGGTTCCCTCACCAAGTCGCATGCCGAGTGAAAGCAACGGCTCCTTGCCGAGTTTTTCAAGTAGCCGCACATGTCCCGGTTCGGCGGAAACATGGCCGAACAGGCAATGATCGATGGCTTCCGGATTTGCCGCATAAAGCACGGCAGCCGCAGCACTCGCCACAAAGCCGTCGATGATGACCGGAATCTTTTCCATGCGCGCAGCGAGAATAGCGCCTGACATGGCGGCGATCTCACGCCCACCGAGACGGCGCAGCACCTCCAGCGGATCACCGAGATGCGCCTGATGCAGGCTCACGGCCTGCTTGACGGCGTCAAGCTTGCGCTGCAATTGATCACCCGTAGAGCCGGTACCGGGGCCAACCCAGTCTTCAGCCGTACCGCCAAACAACGCCAGTGAAATGGCAGCGGCGATTGTCGTATTACCGATACCCATCTCGCCAATGCAAAGAAGATCAGTACCGCCAGCAATGGCTTCCATTCCAAAAGCCATGGTCGCAGCGCAAGTGCGCTCATCCATTGCTGCGTCCTCAGTGATATCGGCTGTCGGATGTTCAAGTGCCAGATCGAACACCTTTAGGCCAAGATCATTGGCAATGCACAACTGGTTTATCGCAGCGCCGCCGGCTGCAAAATTTTCTACCATCTGTGCCGTAACGCTTGAAGGATAAGGCGTGATATTTTTGGCCGCCACACCGTGATTGCCTGCAAATATGGCCACCAGCGGACGCGTAATCTGTGGTGTGCGCTTTCCGCTCCAGATTGCAAGCCATGCGGCAATCTCTTCCAGACGCCCTAGCGAAGCTGCTGGCTTGGTAAGCATCCGTTCGCGTTCACGCACAGCCCTCTCCGCGCCCAGATCGGGGCCGGGAAGATTGTGGATCAGTTCACGGAAATCATCAAAAGGCAGGCCACTTGCACTCATATCATTCAGTCCAATCGATCAAGGAAGGATGCAAATCTTTTCGGCTCGTCCTATAAGCACTGACGTGATTTTTCAAATCACCTCTTCGCGCCAATGTTCCCGGCACGGGAATAACGCGGTACGGGATAGGATAAATTGTTGCGGAGCAAAGAGTTGCAGCAAAACGGTCTGATCGGCGACACAATTCGGTCGTTGGGCTTTTTAAGCCGCTTGCCCCTTCCGGATAAGTGGCTTGGGCGCTGGAATACCCACAGCCACGAATCGTGGCCGCCGAGTACACGCGCATTTCCCCTTGCAGGCGGCGTGTTGGGCTTTCTGGGCGGCGTGGCTCTTTTCATCGCGAATGCTTTGCATCTTCCAGCCCTCGCCTGTGGGTTTATCGCGGTCGGAGCACTTGCGGCGATGACCGGCGCTCTGCATGAAGATGGACTTGGCGATACCGTGGATGGGTTTTTTGGTGCGTCAAATCGCGAACGCCGCCTCGATATCATGAAGGATTCGCGTATTGGCACATTTGCCGCCATAACCCTTGTAGTCTGGGTGGGCATCAAAGCGTCGCTTCTGGCGACCATTCTTGAGCGGCTCGGTCCGGGACACACCGTTTTTGTTCTTATTGCTTCAGAAGCCGCAAGCCGCGCGGCCATGCTGGCGCTGTGGCATGGCTTGCCCTCTGCCCGCCCCGGCGGACTTGCCGACGGCATCGGCCAGCCCGAATGGGAAACAGTTGTCTATGGCGCGGGGCTGGGTCTTGTAATTCTCGCCATTGGGCTGTGGCCTGCGGGTGGCATTGCAGCGCTGATTTATTCATTGGCGCTTGTCAGCGGACTTCTGTTCGGGTTTTCAAAACTGTGTATGGTCAAAATCGGCGGACAGACAGGCGACACGCTGGGAGCCGCGCAGCAGATCGCATCGCTTGGCGTGCTGGTCGGCCTTGTCATGGCGCTGTGATACAACCACATTCCAGTCATGACGATGGAGGCAATCGAATCACCGTGCATATTGGTATGCACAATGGACACGCCGACCGGCCTTTGTCGGGGCTGTGCGCGTACTCTTGATGAAATCGCAAAATGGTCGGGCATGAGCATGCAGGAGCGAAAGGCTGTTCTGGCACTTCTGCCCAAGCGCCATAAGGTTTTGGAGGCACAAAATTTTGACTGAGAAGAAAGCGGGCTGATGGGGCGTTTTTTCTGGTTTATCATCGCAGCAATCGCAATCGTCATTTTGCTGCTTATGTCCAATAGCGATGGCGGAACTACACTGGGGCTTGCCAATGATAGCTTTGCCCGTACCGCCTATATGGGCATATGGGGTGTTGTTCTGGCGTCCGGTATTCTTGCGTCAGGTATCAAGCTGACGGACTTTGCGCGAAACATGGCTGTCTGGGCCGTGATTATTCTCGCGCTCGTCGCGGGCTACCAATACCGCTATGAGCTGCAGGACGTCGGTAGCCGCATTACCGCAGGCCTTATTCCCGGCAGCCCAATTTCGGGCCGCAATGCGGAAGGCTCGCTCACCGTGACGCTCGCCAAATCAGCCAATGGTCATTTCGAGGTCAATGGTCGCGTCAACGATGCCCGCGTGCATTTTCTGGTCGATACAGGCGCATCCTCCGTCGTCCTCTCCAAGGAAGATGCCGAAAATGCTGGGCTTAATACAGACGCGCTCAGCTATACTGTCCCCATCATGACCGCCAATGGGTCGGCGACGGCGGCCAGCATCACGATTGCAAAATTGCAGATCGGCGATATCGAGCGTCACAACATTCGCGCCATGGTGACAAAGGAAGGTCTTATGACCGGCAGCCTGCTCGGCATGAATTTTCTGCAAACACTCGACGGTTTTACAGTGCGCGGCGATCAGTTGATCCTGATCGATTGATCTCTCAAGCGGCTTCATGGCAGGCTTGCATGACACCCTCATAGGCTTGACGCAGAATGTCGCTGCCAGCACCGGGTTTTGTGGCATCGGTGGAAAGTATCTGCCGCCAGCGTCGGGCACCGGGCTGGCCGCTGAAAAGCCCGACCATGTGGCGACTGATATGCGAAAGCCTGCCGCCGGACGCTATATGCGCATCGACATAATCGCACATGGCATCGATCACTTGCGCCATATCGAGAACCCTCGTCGGCTCCCCATGAAGACGCGCATCCACCTCGGCCAGTAATGCGGGATTGTGATAGGCAGCACGCCCCAGCATCACCGCATCGACGTGCTTTAAATGATCTTCCGCCTCATCCAATGTCGTAATGCCGCCATTGATTGCCACAAAGACCGACCCCAGACGCTGCTTGAGACGATAGACGCGCTCATAATCAAGCGGTGGAACCTCGCGGTTTTCCTTGGGCGACAGGCCTTTCAGCCAAGCCTTGCGGGCATGGACCCATAAAGCATCCGCACCCTCGGCGAGTACGCGATCAGCGAGATTATCCAGCGCCGTTTCCGTATCCTGATCATCGACACCAATACGGCACTTGACGGTCACGGGAACGGACACCGCATCTTTTATCGCCGCAATTGCGCGGCCGACGACATCGGGCGTCAGCATCAGACACGCACCAAAAGTCCCCGACTGAACGCGATCCGAAGGGCAACCAACATTGAGGTTGATCTCGTCATAGCCAAAATCGGCTCCGATTTTGGCAGCCTCAGCAAGTTTTTGTGGATCGGAGCCGCCAAGCTGCAACGCCACCGGATGTTGTGTAGCGTCAAAACCAAGCAGCCGTTCGCGCGGCCCGTGGATCGCAGCATCGGCTACAACCATTTCGGTATAAAGTAGCGCGCGGTGCGAAAAGAGCCTGTGAAAGAAACGGCAATGGCGGTCGCTCCAGTCGATCATGGGGGCAACGGCGAATTTTATATCAGGATAATTTGAAATATTATCAGTCATTTGTTTGTGTTTCCTGATATTATGATAGAGAGTATTCAAACCTTGGTACCATATAGGACTTGCCACCTATTTTCAGCAGTGCAGCAAATTTGCTCCGAACCCTATAGCGTCGCAATTCTGGACTTATTGGCACAATATGATGGAATGCAGCAACCTCTTCCCGATTCTCGTTTTCCATCCTGCAAGGACATCGGCGTGACACTTTCCCCCTTTGGTAAATCTTTTGACGCTTTTCTGTTTGATATGGATGGCACGATTTTAAGCTCTATCGCTGCCACAGAACGCGTCTGGGGCGCATGGGCTGAAGGCCACGGCATCGATCGGGAAACATTCTTGCCAACCATTCATGGCGTACGCGCATCCGATACAATTCGCAGGCTCGACCTTGGTCTGGATGTGGAACGCGAGGCCAAAAACCTGCTGGAAGCGGAAATGCAGGATCTCGATGGCATTCATCCCATCGATGGCGTTGCCGCGTTTTTAAAGGCTTTGCCGCAAAACCGCTGGGCTATCG
This sequence comes from Brucella sp. BE17, assembly GCF_039545455.1. NCBI lineage: Bacteria > Pseudomonadati > Pseudomonadota > Alphaproteobacteria > Hyphomicrobiales > Brucellaceae > Brucella > Brucella sp. BE17. Next base: position 833,687 of record NZ_CP154467.1, read on the forward strand.
TCACCTCCGCGCCGCTTGAGTTGGCAAAACGTCGTATGGCAGCGGCTGGCCTACCCATGGCGACAACAATTGTTTCGGCAGAAGACGTCAGTCACGGCAAGCCAAGCCCCGAATGTTTTGAGCTTGGCGCTGAAAGACTTGGCTTCAACCCGCACAACTGTCTGGTTTTTGAGGATGCCCCGGCCGGAATTCTCGCGGGCGAGACAGCTGGCGCTTCTGTTCTCGTCGTGACGGCAACGCATCTCCATTCCCCAAAAACATCCCGCGCAAGCATCAATAGCTATCGCGAGCTTGATCTCGTCATCGAGGAAAATGGAAAGCTCGGCCTTGCGATGATAGCCTGATCAGATCACCCGCTGTCCTTCGCGCCATACAGTGCGGATGATTGGCACGTGATCAGCCATCTGCACGCGCACCAGATCGGCGCGTTTGCCCGCAGCAATCTCGCCGCGATCATCCAGCCCCACCGCTTGGGCCGGGTTGAAGGATACCAGCCGAATGGCATCGGGCAGCGAGACCTGGTCGAGCGTATCGGCCAGAAAAAACGCTGATTGCATCATGCTGGCCGGGATATAATCGGATGAGATAATGTCGAGATGTCCCGCCTCAACCAGTTCACGCGCCGAAACGTTGCCGGAATGCGAACCGCCGCGCACCACATTCGGCGCGCCCATAAGAACCGACATGCCTGCCTGTTTCGAGGCCTCGGCCGCAGCGTGGGTTGTTGGAAACTCGGCCACGCGAATGCCCTGAGCATGGGCTTCTGCCACGTGACCGGTCGTTGCATCGTCATGACTTGCCAGAATAATACCACGCTCATGGCAAAGCTCGGCAATAGCCTTACGGTTCCTGTCCGCATATTGCTGTGACTGGCCGATGCGGCGCTCACAATAGAGGCGGAATTCTTCTTCCGAAAGCTTGTTCCTGCCGAGGAAATACATCTTATAAGCGTCAATATTGGTGAATTGCCGCTGACCGGGGGCATGATCCATCAGCGACACCAACCGGATCAGCGGATGCGCTCCAAAGCGCTCGAACGCGTCGAGACAATCGGGTGCTGAAACCTCGCAGCGCATATGTAGAAAATGATCGGCGCGCAACCGCCCTGCCTCACGTCCCTGCGCAATGGCTGTAGAAAGCTTTAGCATGTCGTCGATATTGGTCGGAGCATCGTCATCAAGACCAATACGCAAGGCATCGAAAACCGTGGTGATGCCGGAGGCGGCAATCTGTGCGTCATGTGCCTGCACGGCGGCAATCGGGTTCCAGCGCACCTTGGGTCGCGGTGCATAATGGCCTTCCAGGTGATCTGTATGCAATTCGACCAGCCCAGGCGTCAAAAAATCGCCCTCCAAATCCTCACCGATGGCAGAAGGTCCGCTGGAGATATCGGCAATCGTGCCGTCCAAAATCCTGATGGTGCCGTCGATCACTTCACGGCCAAGAACAATGCGCGCATTGCGCAAAATAGTTTCAGTCATTATCGATTACGGCCTTCCCACTGGTCGCAGAGCGCGGACCTTCTTTTCACCGCCCGTCAGCGGATGCAGCGAGTGTATCTCAAAAGGTGTACCTTTTTCCGGCTCCACGAACAGGGCAAGATTGGATATCTCTACCGAATCGTCAAGCAAGGGCGCGAAAAACTCGTCCAGCCTGCGTTCGATGCGCGGGCGATCCTGTTCATCGACCGGTCCGGTCAGCGTCATGTGAAAACGGAATTCTTCAAAAACATAGGGATAACCCCAGCGCTCCAGATTGTGACGTTGTGCTTCGCTTAGACGTTCGGGACGACGTCTGGCGATTTCAGCATCACTTAGTGGCGCACGAAAGCGATCAAACGCCACCACGACATCATTGGCCAGTTGATTGAGTTCAGCCACAGGTTCTTGCGGCACGAGCGCAAAAAAAGGGCCGATGCCCTTTAGTACAAGGCGCGGGATAGTCACAGGCAAGGCAGCAGAGGTGAAATGCATCAGCGCTGACAGAAGATCGTTTTCCGTAAAACCGTCTTTGAGCCGGAAAGGCGCTTTCATCGTACCGTGAAAGCCGTAACGGCGGGGTTCTTCGGTGAGATTTACGATTTCTGCCGGGGCGAACGAGCGAATCGCCGGAGCTTTGACGGCCTCCCCGCTAAAGGCGTTGCGACCCAGCCAGTTGGCGGCAACTTTCAAAAGCGCGTCGCTTGATGGCGGCGTGTAATAAATCGCATAACGCATATCAAATTCCTTGCTATGAAAGCCTTCGCACGACTGAAAATCTACGGCTCGATGCGGCTGGCGGACCGTTATAGCAGGATTGTGGCAAGTCGATAAAGCGTTGATGACATTCCCCAACTAACAAAGCAATTTTACATCGCTGCAAATTGGTATAGGCCTCTGACATTGCAAGTGAGGAGATCAATATGAGCGGCTTTGCTTCCATCGGGGAATGCATGATCGAGCTTTCGGGCGAAAATGGTGACCAATGGCGCATGGGCTTTGCCGGCGATACGCTTAATACGGCATGGTATGTGCGTGCGCTTGCCGACAAAGCGATGCCGGTGGATTATGTAAGCGCCTTTGGCGAAGACAGTTTTTCGCAGAAGCAGCGGGTATTTTTGACCTCGAACGGTATCGGCATTGCACACAGCCCGATTATTGCCGGGCTTCATCCGGGAGTTTACGCAATCACGCTTGAGGGTGCCGAACGTTCGTTTACCTATTGGCGCAGCGAAGCCGCCGCCCGACATTTGGCCAGCGACCACGCAGCGCTGGAAAAGAGCCTTGCCGGACGCGATATCATTTATTTCTCAGGCATCTCGCTTGCTATTATTCTGCCGGAGCATCGGACGCAATTCTTTGAGATATTACGGCAATGCCGTGCCGCCGGATCCCGGATCGCCTTCGATCCGAATTTCCGCCATCAGCTCTGGCCTGATCGCAAGGTCGCACAGGACCTCATCAGCGAAGCCATGCGGCTGTCCGATATTGCACTGCCGACCTTCCCCGACGAGCAGGCGCTATTTGGCGACAAAGATGCTGCAGCTTGCGCCGAACGTCTAGGCAGACTTGGCGTGAGTGAAATCGTCGTCAAGGACGGGACCGAGCCTGCATTGGTGCTTGCCAACGGCGAGCGCACGGAAGTTCCCGCTGTCGCGGCACGGGCCGTGGATACCACAGGCGCGGGCGACAGCTTTAACGGAAGCTATCTCGCCGCGCGCATAGCAGGGCTTCAGCCGGTGGCGGCGGCACAAAAGGCGCATGCAGTCGCAGCGCGTGTGGTTGAAGCACGCGGTGCGCTGACACCGATGGAAATGGCTCGCGCCGCTTTCGGTGAATAATCATTCTTTGGAAAAGGCGAAGCGGCTTTCCTGCGCGTAGATTTCACCGGGGCGCAGGATAGCCTGCGGAAAATAGGGATATTCGAGCGAACCAGGCCAGACCTGCGGCTCCAGACAAAAGCCCGCATGTTTGCCATAGGGCTTTCCAGTCAGGCCGATACAATCATTGGCCATGGTATTGCCAGCATAGAATTGCAAACCGGGTTCGGTCGTTGCAACATCGAGTCGGATGCCAGAGCGCGCAGCCTTCACCGAAGCGCATGACCGTATCGGCCCCCGCATTGCGGACAAGCAGAAATTGATGTCATATTCAATCTGCTGGCCTGTTTCCTGACGGCGGATTGGTCGGTACTCACGAAAATCATAAACCGTATCGCGCACCGGCAATATGCGGCCATCGGGAATCAGCGCATCATCCACCGGCATATAGGCATCGGCGTTGATTTTGAGCTGGTGATCGAGAATATCGCCCTCACCACCATCATCGAGATTGAAATAGCTGTGATGCAACAAACTGCAGACGGTGGGCCTGTCAGTCACCGCTTCCAGCCGCACGATCAACTCTCCGCTATCGTTGAGCATATAGGTGCAGCTTACCTTGAGATTACCCGGAAAGCCCATTTCACCGTCTGCGGCCACGGTACCGAGCGTGACGAAATCGGAGCCGCTTCCGGTGATGTTCCACACCCGATTGCCCAGACCTTTGCTGCCGCCGTGCAGGTTATGGCGTCCGAAATAATTTGCTTCGACTTGATAGTTCTTGCCGTCAATCACAAAGCGAGCATCTCGGATTCGGTTGGCGGAACGACCGGCTATTGCACCCAGATGCGGTGAATACGCCGGATAATCGTCAAAGTCGCGATAGCCGATCACAAGCGCCGCGTCATGACCAGCCATGCGCAGATCCTGAATGGCCGCGCCCCACGTTAAGATTTTGGCCGCCAGCGGCCCGTTGGAAATGGTTAGCCGATGAACCGGTTGTCCATCCGGTGCGTGTCCGAAAACTTCTGTCGTCACTTGTGCCTCACCCCACGAAATGTGAATTATCTTTGCGCCATCAATCAACAGTGCGTGGTTGGACGCAAGAGGATTTCTGATTGAGGGCAGGATTTACCTGTATTTTTCATCGCTCCACGCAGAAACAACAGTATACATTGGCCCATAACCGGATAAAATTTCCATAACCGTTTCAAGTAATTTTTTTAAAAATGAATTTTCAAAGGGATGACGATGCGCTCCAATTTTACGGAAATTATGCCGTATATTTTCAAGGAGGAAGGCGGTTACGTCGATAATCCTAAAGATCCCGGTGGTGCCACCAACATGGGCATCACCCAAGGTACTTTGTCTGGATGGATGGGACGTGCAGCCTCACGAGAGGAGGTAAAGAATCTCTCCAAGGGCACAGCCATGGAAATTTATCGAAAGCAATATTGGGACAAGATCGATGGTGATCATCTGCCTCCCGGTGTCGATTATGCATTGCTTGACTTTGCCGTAAACTCCGGCACGGCGCACGCCATCAAAATGCTGCAGCAGGTCCTTGACGTACCTGAGACAGCACTTATAGACCCCAGAACTATGGCAGCGCTTGCAGAACAGCCACTTGCGCAAACCATCAATGCGCTTTGCGATGCGCGTGCAGCATGGCTTAAGAAACTTGCCGCTGCTGCCACTTTCGGCAAAGGATGGCAGGCAAGGGTCAAACGGGTTCGCACCCGCTCACTGGCCCTAGCGGCAACACAAACAGATGTGGCCTTACAGCCTCCGCCAGTCCCTCCAATATCCGCTTCCGCTTCACAGCAAACCAGTGCCGCACAGCAAAGCGAGACCCAGCCGCAACAATCGGCTATTTCTGAAATGTTTCCGCCAATACACCATCCCGGGATAGTCGGTACGGTTGGCAGCGTCGCCTCAAGCCTTATCGCCATTCTTCTTGATGATGGCTATCTCGAAACCGGGCTTGCTGTTTTTGTCATGATAGTGACGGTCTCGAGCTTCTTCTATTTCACAAAATGGGGACAGGAGCACCGTCCAAAGGACTATACTCGAAAACTGTTCAAAAAATTGCGATAGCCTTTATATTGCACTCTCGCAACTGCACATCTTATATGCGCTTATCCAAATCACGTCGCAGGAAATCAATATGACTTTCCCTTGCGGCCAAAAAACGCTAGATACGCGCAGATAATCAGATGCTCGCCCTTTGCGGCATCGCCAGGAATAAAGGAATCGCAATTTGTCCTCTACTTTCGACAAAGTCGCCGACATCATCGCCGAAACCAGTGAAATCGACCGTGATACGATCACGCCAGAAAGCCACACTATTGATGATCTGGGTATCGATAGCCTTGATTTCCTCGACATCGTTTTCGCGATCGATAAAGCTTTCGGCATCAAGATTCCGCTGGAACAGTGGACGCAGGAAGTCAACGAAGGCAAGGTTCCGACGGAAGAATATTTCGTTTTGAAAAACCTCTGCGCCAAGATCGACGAACTGGTCGCAGCCAAGAAGGCCTGAAACCGGCGCCACTTTGACGGCATTTGAGGGTGAACATCCGTGTTCGCCCTAATTCCGTTTATAGCAAGCAGTTTCAGCAGCACGGGCAGAACCGAACTCATGCAGAACAATAAAGTCGTCATCACTGGCATTGGCATTCTTTCTTCACTCGGCGAAGGAACGGATGTGCATTGGAATGCTTTTTCAAACGCCGGCACCAAGCCGCGGCTCGAAAACCAAGCCTTTGCGCCCTATACCGTCCATGCGCTCGGCGAGGTGGACTGGAGCCTGCAAATCCCCAAGCGTGGTGATCAGCGCCAGATGGAAACATGGCAGCGGCTCGGCACCTATGCGGCCGGTCTTGCACTTGCCGATGCAGGTATCAAGGATGACGAAACGCTCTGCGCCAGCATGGACATGGTGGTCGGTGCCGGTGGCGGTGAACGCGATATAGCCGTCGATATGCAGATTCTCGAAGAAGGTCGCACCAGTAACAACCGCGGCGTCATGCTCAACGAGAAGCTTTCGACCGAGTTGCGCCCGACACTGTTTCTCGCCCAGCTTTCCAATCTGCTTGCCGGCAATATTTCCATCGTCCACAAAGTCACGGGCTCTTCACGTACTTTTATGGGTGAAGAAGGTTCCGGCATTTCAGCGATCGAGACGGCGAGCGCGCGCATCCGCACTGGCCAGAGCACACATGTGTTGGTTGGTGGCTCTTATAATGCCGAGCATTTCGACATGATTCTCGGTCATGAACTGGGCGGGTTGCTGAAACATGATGGCTGGGCACCGCTCTGGCAGCGGGACGGCTCGGCGGGCGGCGGCATGATTTCGGGTTCCGGCGGCGTATTCCTAGTGCTCGAAGATGCCGAACATGCAAAAAAACGTGGCGCACGCGCCTATGCCCAGATCGCACACATCGAAACATCGCAAGTCCGCCGTGGCGAGCACGATCTTACAACAGCAATTCGCAATCTCATCCTTGCAGCCAACGGCGGCAAGGAACCAAGCTATGTGGTTTCAGGTGCTTCAGGTGCCCATCAGGCAACGAGCGCTGAAAAGACAGTCCTCGACGGCCTTTCTGCCGCCTATCGCAGCGTATCCGGCCTGACAGGTCATTTGCGCGAAGCCCAGTTTCCGCTGGCACTCGCACTGGCTGCGATTTCGGTTGCCAAGGGTGAAGCGTTCGCGCCTCTCGACACGTCGGAAAAGCCTGTGCAGGGAGCCGTTGGTGAAGCCATTGTCACCACGATCGGAGCAACTCGCGCCGAAGGCGCCGCCAAGCTGGTGAGAGCATAAGATGAGCAAATATCAAGACCATCTCGGCCGTCCCATCGTCGTCATTACCGGGGCCGGTGTCGTTTCCGCACTCGGACAGGGCAAACAGGATAATTGGGACGCCTTGACCAGCGGTCGGTCCGGCCTGCATTCAATCACCCGCTTTCCAACTGAGAGCCTCAATACACGCTTTGCCGGTACGGTCGATTTTCTGTCTGAAAGTGAAGTCGGTGCATCTGCCTTATCGGAATCTCTTGCGCGCCTCGCGGGCGAAGAGGCATTGGCGCAGTCCGGCCTTTCGACCACGGATTTCGGCGGACCTCTGTTTCTGGCAGCACCGCCCGTTGAACTCGACTGGAAAAGCCGTTTTGCACTTGATGCCAGCATCAAGGACGAAGGCCCGGCCAGCTATCAGCTATTGCTTGAAGCCTGCCGCCGCGCCCGTCAGGACACGCTCTTCAACACCACGCAATTTGGCTATATCGCTGAACGTCTCTCGAAAACCTTTGGCACGCGCGGCCTGCCGGTGACACTATCAACGGCCTGTGCGTCGGGGGCGACCGCGATCCAGCTCGGCGTCGAGGCGATCCGGCGCGGTGAAAGCGACCACGTGCTTTCCATCGGAACCGATGGATCAGTCTCGGCGGAAGCCCTGATCCGCTTCTCACTGCTCTCCGCCCTCTCCACACAGAATGAAGCGCCTGAAAAGGCATCCAAGCCGTTTTCGAAAGATCGCAACGGCTTCGTGATGGCGGAAGGTTCGGGCGCGCTGGTCATGGAATCGCTGGAAAGTGCCATCGCACGCGGCGCAAAAATCTTAGGCATTCTGGCCGGTTGCGGTGAAAAGGCTGATGACTTCCATCGCACACGCTCCAAGCCCGACGCCTCGCCTGCCATTGGAACGGTGCGTGCGGCACTTGCCGATGCGGGTCTTGCCGAAGACAAGATTTCCTATATCAATGCGCATGGTACCTCGACGCCGGAAAACGACAAGATGGAACATCTCGCACTTTCTACAGTGTTTGGTGACACGCTCGGCTCTATCCCGGTCTCATCCAACAAGTCGATGATCGGCCATACGTTGACAGCGGCAGGTGCCATCGAGGCCGTGTTCTCACTTTTGACAATTGAGACCGGAACGCTGCCGCCGACTATCAATTACGACAATCCCGACCCCGCCATACCGTTGGATGTCGTGCCGAATGTAAAGCGTCAGGCCGAGGTTTCTGCGGTCCTTTCAAACTCGTTTGGCTTTGGCGGGCAAAACACGAGCCTTGTTGTCAAAGAGTACCAATAACCCTTTGACATAGCTATGAAATTAAAAGGCCCGCACAATCTGTGCGGGCCTTTCCTTTGAAGGTTTGTGCGTGCCAGTTTCTAATCCGCACTGGCTTTTTCTCCACCGGGCTGCAACTCGGAAAGACGGGCAATAATAGCAGCTGCAGCTCCTTGCAGCACATCCTTGTTACCCTTACGAGCTTTCTCAAGGTTCATATCCGCACTCAGGCTGCGCTCATTGGAAAGCAGCCCGTCGTCACTCTCGGCATCGGCACTGTCATTGCCCTCTCCGCGTTCCTTTATAAGCTTGGCGCGAGCGGCCATTTCATCGCGCCGCTCATTTTCGTTGAGCGAAACAACAGCCTTGTCACGCTGCGCTTTCAGCGTTGCCAAATCCTCGACGAACTGCTGAAATTCCGGATCATTTGCCGCGCGCTTGTCGTGCCAGCTCTGTAGTTGTGACAGCAAGGCTTTTATATGATCGGCAGATTTATATTTTGCTGGTTTGATCTCGGTCCATGGCAGCGCATTGTCAAAACTCGATTCGCCCACTGTCTTCGGGTCGAACAGCCCCGGCAGGCTGATATCGGGTGTCACGCCCCGCAACTGCGTCGAGCCGCCATTGATCCTGAAGAATTCAGCGACAGTAAACTTCAGATCACCGAACTTAGGACCAGAATTGCGGGCCACCTCATCAAGGTTCACCAGCGTCTGCACCGTTCCCTTGCCAAAACTGGGTTCGCCTATGACCACGCCGCGACCGTAATCCTGAATGGCGGCGGCAAAGATTTCCGAAGCGGAGGCCGAGGCTCGATTGATCAATACGCCAAGCGGACCTTTCCAAGCAGGTTCGGGCAGATCGTCGCTTTCCACCTTGATCTCGCCACTCGAATTGCGCTGCTGCACGACAGGTCCCTTGCCGACAAAAAGACCAGTCAGATCGATCGCCTCGGATAGCGAGCCACCGCCATTGTTGCGCAGGTCGATCAGAACACCGTCAACCTTTTCGGCTTTCAATTCTGCAAGAAGCTTTGCAACATCACGGCTGGCACTTCGATAATCCTTCTCGCCCTTTCGCCGGGCTTCGATATCTTCATAAAAGACTGGCAATGTAATGATGCCTATCTGGCGAGTGGTGTCGCCATCCTCTACCGGCAGAACGGTTTTTTGAGCAGCCTGCTTTTCCAGGCTGATCTTATCGCGAACCAGTGTGATGATGCGGTGCGGATCGTCAGGGCCTGCGTCGGCTGGCAGAATTTCCAGACGCACGACAGAGCCTTTTTCTCCGCGAATCATTTTCACGGTTTCGTCCAGGCGTAATCCGACGGCATCCTTTATCGGGCCATTCTTGTCCTGTCCTACACCAACGATACGGTCGCCCACAGCAAGCTTGCCTGAAACCTGTGCCGGACCTCCGGCTACAAGTTCGCGAATTGTCGCGTAATCGTCCCTTTCCTGCAGCACAGCACCGATGCCGACAAGGGAAAGCTTCATGGAAATATCGAACTCATCCGATGCATTGGCGCCCATATAGTCGGTATGCGGATCCACCGACCGTGTATAGGCGGCCATAAAAATCTGGAATACATCATCGCTGTTGTATTTTGCGGCGCGGTCAAGCGCGTTCTTATAACGCTTGTCGAGCGTATCGCGAATGGCGGCATCGTCCTTACCTGCCAGTTTCAGCCGCAACCAGTCGTTCTTGACGCGCTTACGCCAAAGGTCATCGTGGTCCGCATCGCTCTGCGGCCAAGGTGCCTTGCTTCGGATGACAGAATAGGTTTCATCCACGCTGAAATCAAAATTCTGCTTGAGCAATGAACGCGCAAAAGCGGTGCGTTCAGTAATGCGCTCGACATATGTATTGAACATCGCAAAAGGAATGCTCAAGTCTTCCTGCTTGATGGCATCATCAATTTCCGTGCTATTCGTCTTAAAGGCATTCACATCCGCTTGCAGGAAAATAAGGCGATCCGGATCGAGCGATTCGATATACTGATCCATGATCCTTGCCGACAATTTGTCGTCCAGCGGCACGGGCTTGTAATGGAAACGCTCAAGAAATTCCGTCGTCAGATGAGCGGCCTGCATTTGTTGCGGCAACGGCTCCAGAAGCGGTGGCGAATTGGCTTCCAACGCGGACGCGGAAGAGGCAAACGCCAGGAAAAGACACAGAAAACCATATTTTAAACGTTTCAAGATTGGGCCCAATTCTTAACATCAGGAATTTATATAAGGAATATGTGGTCAATCCTGACTTGTTTGGCAACAATTTAACAGTCTCGAACCGCAAACAGAGTGCTTGAATGAGACTATGAACGTCGATGAAGCAGGATACATGCAAGCCGCCGAGCCGAAATCAAGCCTTGTCTTGGCGACGGAACCGAACTAATTCGTTCGACAAACTCGAATTTCCTCATGGTCCCGGAAAGCGCATGGCTCTTCGGGATCATGCTACGACAAGGAACAGCCTATGCGCGCCCTGCAACTTCTCGATGACCGTCGTCTCGAAATCACCGATATAGACTCCCCCCCACCCCCCGGCATCGGCGAAGTGACGGTCGAGATCAAGGCCGTCGCGCTCAACCATATCGACGTCTGGGGCTGGCGCGGCATGGCGTTCGCCAAACGCAAGATGCCGCTGGTGATCGGTGCGGAAGCCTCCGGTGTCGTCGATGCGGTCGGCCCAGGCGTATCCAACCTTTTGCCCGGGCAACTGGTTTCGATTTATGGCGCGCGCACTTGCGGGCTTTGCCGAGCCTGCCGCGAAGGCCGCGATAATCTTTGCGAGCATGTCGGCGGTGTGCACGGCTTCCACCTTGATGGCTTTGCCTGCGAAGCCGTCAATCTGCCGGCGCGCTTGCTCGTACCCGCCCCTCCCGGCGTCGATGCGATCGGTGCAGCCGTCGCCCCCGTCACTTTCGGAACCGTCGAGCACATGCTGTTCGACAATGCCAAGCTCGAGCCTGGCGAAACGGTACTCGTTCAGGCCGGTGGCTCGGGCATTGGTTCGGCTGCCATCCAGCTAGCCAAGAAAATGGGCTGCACGGTCATCACCACGGTCGGCTCCGACGACAAGATCGAAAAGGCCAAAGCGCTTGGTGCGGATCATGTCATCAATTACCGCGAAGACCGTTTTGAAGGTGTCGTGCGCAAACTCACCAAGAAAAAGGGCGTTGATGTTGTGTTCGAGCATGTCGGTGCCGATACATGGGCGGGTTCAATGCTGTGCATGAAGCGTGGCGCGCGCCTCGTCACCTGCGGTTCGACATCCGGCGTTTCGACCAATATGAACCTGATGCAGCTCTTCCAGCAACAGCTTAAAATTCTGGGATCGTTTGGTTGCCGCAAGGAAAACATGGCAGATGCCATGCAGAAAATGGCACGGGGCATTGTACATCCGGTCATCGATACGGTGGTTGGTTTTGACGAGATTGATACAGCTTTGAAGCGTATGGAAGGTCGCGACGTCTTCGGCAAGATCATTTTGCAGATCGACTGACCCGCCACTTTCATGATGTTTAAATTCAAACTTTTACTCTTTCGCTGGACGCGCAAGTTCAAGCAATTCAATTACTGGCTCTGGGCGCAGGCGGTCTTTGTTCTGTTGGGACTTCTGCGTCTGCTTCCGGCGAAAGCAGCCATCCGCTTTTCGGCAAAAACTGCCCGTCTCATCGGGCCTTTGACGCCGCGTCACAAGGTTGCGATCAACAATTTGCGTCAGGCTTATCCGGAAAAAAGCGAACAGGAAATCCAGACGATCGCCATTGAGATGTGGGATTCGATGGCGCGGCTTTTTGCCGAATATATTTTTCTCGATGCGATTTTCGACTTCGATCCGCATTCCGACGAGGTTGGGATGGTCGAGGTGGATGGGATTCCGATTTTCGAACGCCTGCGCGATGAAAAGAAACCCCACATTTTCTTTACCGCCCATACTGGAAACTTTGAACTGCTACCGATCTGTGCCGCCACCTTCGGCCTCAATGTCACGGCACTATTCCGCCCGCCCAACAACCCCTATATCGCCAACAAGGTTTTGAAGGCCCGCCATACGAACATGGGGCATCTGGTTCCGTCCAAGGCTGGCGCTGCATGGGCTTTGGCAGGCATTTTGGGCGATAGTGGCAATGTCGGTATGCTGGTGGACCAGAAGTTTGCACGTGGCATTCCGTCGACCTTCTTCAACCGCCCCGTCAAAACCAACCCACTTCTCGCAAAGCTCGCGCGGCAATATGATTGCGATGTCTATCCGGCCCGCTGCATCCGCCTACCCGGCGGACGTTACCGGCTGGAACTCTATGAGCGCATGGACCTGCCACGCGACGACAAGGGCCAGATCGATATCGACGCCACCGCACAATTGCTCAACGATACGGTTGAACAATGGGTGCGGGAATATCCCGGCCAATGGATGTGGTTCCATAAGCGCTGGGGATAGGAATCTTGTGTTCCCTATGCTAGGGGCAAGTTAACTTCCCACGGAGAACAGACATGCGCCCGATCGCCATTGCCCCGTCCATCCTGTCCGCCGATTTCGCGCGTCTTGGCGAGGAAGTCGATGCCGTGCTGGAAGCGGGTGCCGACTGGATCCATATCGATGTCATGGACGGGCATTTCGTGCCCAACATCACTTTTGGCCCACAGGTGGTCAACGCGATCCGTCCGCGCACAAAGGCTTTTTTCGACACGCATCTGATGATCGCGCCCTGTGATGCCTATCTCGCACCTTTTGCCGATGCGGGTTGTGACCTCATCACCGTTCATGCCGAAGCAGGGGTGCATACGCACCGCTCGTTGCAATCAATCCGGGCGCTTGGCAAAAAGGCCGGTCTGGCGCTCAATCCGGCAACACCCGTTGAGGCAATCGCCCATGTGCTCGACGATGTCGATCTCATTCTGGTCATGACCGTCAATCCGGGCTTTGGTGGCCAAAAATTCATTGCGCCCATGCTCGAAAAAATCGCCCGCATCCGCGAAATGGTGGCGGATCGCCCCATCGATATCGAAGTCGATGGCGGTATTACGCCTGAAACTGCAGGCTCGGTCGTTGCCGCAGGTGCAAACATCCTTGTGGCCGGCTCGGCTGTTTACAAGGGGAACTCGGTCGAGAGCTACCGCGACAATATCGCTGCCATTCGTCAGGCCGCCGAGGCTGCCCGAAAAAACTGATTTACACTCTATTCGACAGGAAATACCCATGATCCCGCGCTACTCCCGGCCTGAAATGGTCGCCATCTGGTCGCCAGAAACAAAATTCCGCATCTGGTTCGAGATCGAAGCTTTTGCCTGCGAGGCGCTGGCGCAACTTGGCGTCATTCCGAAGGAAGCAGCCAAGACCATCTGGGAAAAGGGCGATGCTGCAAAATTCGATGTTGCGCGCATCGACGAAATCGAAGCCGTCACCAAGCATGACGTGATTGCATTCCTCACGCATCTGGCCGAATTCATCGGTCCCGACAGCCGTTTCGTGCATCAGGGCATGACCTCCTCGGACGTACTCGACACCACGCTCAATGTGCAGCTTGTCCGTGCCACCGACCTCCTGCTTGCCGGAATGGACCGCGTGCTGGAAGCGCTTAAAAAGCGCGCATTCGAGCATAAGGACACTGTGCGTATCGGACGCAGCCATGGCATTCATGCCGAACCCACTACGATGGGTATTACTTTTGCGCGTTTTTATGCCGAAATGGCTCGTGGACGCGACCGTCTCGTCGCAGCGCGAAAGGAAATCGCTACAGGCGCGATTTCGGGTGCTGTCGGCACTTTCGCCAATATAGATCCGCGCGTCGAGGAATATGTCTGCGACAAGCTCGGCCTTGAAGCAGAACCCGTCTCCACCCAGGTCATTCCGCGTGATCGTCATGCGATGTTCTTTGCAACCCTCGGCGTGATTGCGTCCTCGATGGAAAACATCGCCATCGAAATCCGTCACATGCAGCGCACGGAAGTTCTGGAAGCGGAAGAATTCTTCTCGCCGGGGCAAAAAGGCTCGTCCGCCATGCCGCACAAGCGCAATCCGGTTCTGACCGAAAACCTGACTGGACTTGCCCGTCTGGTGCGCATGTCTGTGACGCCCGCGATGGAAAACGTAGCCCTCTGGCACGAACGCGATATTTCCCATTCAAGCGTTGAGCGCGCTATCGGGCCAGACACTACCATCACGCTTGATTTCGCGCTGAACCGTCTGGCGGGCGTGATTGAGAAGCTGGTGATCTATCCAGAAAACATGCTTGCCAACATGAACAAGTTCCGCGGTCTGGTGCATTCGCAGCGCGTGCTGTTGGCGCTCACCCAGGCGGGTGTTTCGCGTGAAGATTCTTATCGCCTCGTACAGCGAAACGCCATGAAAGTCTGGGAACAGGGCAAGGATTTTCAGGAAGAACTGTTGGCCGATGAGGACGTGCGCAAGGCACTTTCCGAAGACCAGATCCGCGAAAAATTTGATCTCGGCTATCACACCAAGCATGTGGATACCATCTTCAAGCGCGTGTTTGGTTGAAAGATTTCGGCTCTGATCAGAGTCGAATAAATTGAAACAATAAAAATCCCCATCTTTTTGAAAAGATGGGGATTTTTTTATACTGCGGGCTTGACTGTCCTGATCACATTGCCCCATGGGTCAACAAATTCGCGCCCGGCACCGCCGCGCGTATCTTCCAGTTCTACCCATAAAACACCCGTGCGATCAACATCACGCTTGCCCGCACCAGCACTTTGCCAGGCATTGGCTGCGATGTGGTGATGATAGCCGCCGGTGGACATGAACACCGCCTTGTTGCCATAGGACGCCACGGTTTCCAGCCCGAGATTATCATGCCAGAAGATTTCAGCCTCCTGTGCATCGCCGACACGTAAGTGTACATGGCCGATGACGGTGTTCTGCGGTGCACCGTTCCACTTCCCACCCTCACGGTCAATCACACCGAGCAGATCGATCATATCGAGTGGATCGGTGCTCATGGCCACACGATCACCATTCCATGTCCAGTTTTCAAGCGGACGATCGGAATAGATTTCGATGCCGTTGCCTTCAGGATCGGTCAGGTAGATCGCTTCGCTCACCTTATGATTGGAAGCACCGCTGACCGGCAATTGCCTGTCGATGGCACGGCGCGACCATCGCGCGAGATCGCCGCGCGTCGGCAGAAGAAATGCCGTGTGATAAAGGCCGGCACTGCGCTGCTCGTCAGGCTTGGCTTGCGAGCACTGCTCGATTTCCATCAGTTCTCGGTCGCCCGCCCCCAGTACGATGGAAGTGCCACGCCGCGCCATTTCCTTCAAGCCGACCACATCACGATAATATTCGGCCAGCGATTCCGCATCTTTCGACTTGAGACCCACACGCGCCACATGGACCGGCGTCGTCATGGCGAAAGGAAGTGCTGCCACAGGCCCGTGATCGGCATCAATACCGGCCTTCTTCAACTGCACAGTCATTTTGTTCTCCTACCAGATATAGCGCCAATCGGAAGGAGTTTGGCCATCCTGCTGGCCCCGCCACGCCATGTGGCCCTTCTCATATGCGCCTTTCTTGTCGCTAAACATCGCGTTTTGCGGCATCGTTCACAAGATCGCGATCAACGAACAGGCTGTTCATCATTTGCATGCCAACAAATACCCCACAGGCTTGAAGTCTTGGCAAAGCCCCTCTAAATGGGGCACATGAAAGTCAAAGACGCAGATATCCTGATTATCCCCGGCTATACCAATTCCGGTCCAGATCACTGGCAGACACGCTGGGAGAACAAGCTCTCGACAGCACGTCGTGTAGAACAGGCGCAATGGTCGAAGCCAGTGCGCGAAGACTGGGTGAATGAGCTGGTCAAGGCCGTAAACGAGGCAACAAAACCGGTTGTACTGGTGGCGCATTCTCTGGGTGTGGCAACCGCCATGCATGCTATGGAGCATATCCAGCATAAGGTCGCCGGTGCGTTTTTCGTCGCTCCCCCCGATGTTGCCAATGCCGCTATCCGGCCAAGACATCTGATGACCTTCGGTCCTTACCCCCGCGAACGACTGCCCTTTCCAACCATTGCGATTTTGAGCCGCAACGATCCCTTTTCAAGCTTTGAAGCAGCGGAAGCGGTGGTCAACGACTGGGGCGCCATGCTGATCGATGCGGGCGAAGCAGGCCACATCAATTCGGAATCAGGTCACGGCCCATGGCCGGAAGGCTCGATGGTTTTTGCTGAGTTCATGTCACAACTTCAGATTCCTGTAAGACATTGAACATGAAACGGATTGACGAAGCCAAAAAGAGAACATATTTTAGAAAACATATTGTAAAATCTTTTAAACTGTTTTTTGTAAAAAACGATATAAACATCTGAAATAACTACCAAAACGCGGGTATGATGTAATGGTAGCCTGTCAGCTTCCCAAGCTGAACGCGCGGGTTCGATTCCCGCTACCCGCTCCATTCTTGCAACTTTCAAAACGACGTAACTTCTCCGCATGAAGATGTAGGCGCGCTTCAAGGCCTTTATTTAGAGCGTCGATTTCATTAGGCCTGGTCGAAACGCGCTCAAAATTGCAATCTATCTGGAATATATTCTTGCAATAAAAAATTATAAATGATTACATACTACCAATACAAGTAAAAATACTTATTAGAATATAAGTATACAATAAAAATCTAAAATTTATATATACTTTATTTGATACGAGGAAATCATGCAAAACGCCAGGATTTTGGTGTCTATCGTGACGCGAAACCGCCCAATAATGCTGAAAGAGCTCCTTCATTCTCTGACGAATATCGCTCTGCCAGCCTCCACAAAAGTCGATTTTTTGGTCGTCGAAAACCATTCATCCAAAACCCTGTCTGGATGTATCGACACGTTTGCCTCTGGCATGTCGGAAAGCAAAGTTGTGTATCTGCTTGAAGTCAGGATAGGCATATCCTATTCGCGCAATTGCGCCCTGACCTATGCTATCGCCAACGACTATGATTTTCTCGTATTCATCGATGATGATGAACGCGCAGAACCAGAATGGCTGATAAAACTGTTTTCAGAGCAACAGCGTGGCAATCTGGATATCGTCGGCTCTCCTGTCTGGCCCAAGCCAGAACAATGCACGCTGAGCTTCTGGCAGAAATTCGTCTGGTCCGGCATCCAGCAGCTTTCCGAATATGGCGAGCTCAAAACACGCAGAAAATGTGAACGCGGTGCGGCAGATACGATCAAGGTGGCTACCGGCAGCTGGATGGGTAAACTTACCTTCTTCCGGCAGACCGGGCTGCGTTTCGATACGGGCTTGAACCTGACTGGAGGAGAGGACTGGCATTTATGGACAGAAGCCAAAAGCAAGGGAGCCAAAAGCGGATGGGCTCCGGACGCGACGGTCTATGAAACCGTTCCGCTATGTCGTTTGACGCTTACCTATCATTTCCGGCGCAACCGTGATCATGAGGCAACAAAGTTCCTGATCGCCTATAAGGCAAATCCGCGACGGGCAATAACGGGCCTGCCCGCAAAGCTAGCCAGCCGCCTCTGGAAGTTGACTGTTTCTGTTCTGTCACTACCAATCAAGGGCCCGTCGGCAGCAATCTCTGCAACAATGGCCCTGGGCGGAATTGTTGGCCAAATCCAGGGGTTCATAGGAAAACAATCAGCCCATTACAAATATACAACGGGTCACTAACTCAAGAATATCTCCGGAACTCAAGAACATTTCTGGTTATCAATACCATCCAACGGCGACCTGCGCTTCTTCGGACATACGGTCAGGCGTCCATGGCGGATCAAACGTCATGGTGACTTCAACCATTGAGACGCCTTCGACCGTACCGACGGCATTTTCAACCCAGCCCGGCATCTCGCCAGCAACCGGGCATCCCGGGGCAGTCAAAGTCATTTCGATCTTGACCGTGCGATCGTCCTCGATATCAATCTTGTAGATGAGGCCAAGCTCGTAGATATCGGCGGGAATTTCAGGATCATAAACCGTTTTCAGGGCAGCGATAATATCATCCGTCATGCGCAGGAGTTCATCCTGAGCAATGGTGGATGCCGAAAAGCCCGTATTGCCTTCAACTTCCGCCACCACACTGGCCGTGTCGTGCTCTTTGTGTTCCATATCACTCATCCGAAAAACTTCCTTGCCTTTTCCAGAGCATCCGCCAGCGCGTCCACTTCCGAACGCGTATTATAGAGGCCGAAGGATGCACGGCATGTGGAGGTGACACCAAATCGTTTCAAGAGCGGCTGCGCGCAATGAGTACCCGCGCGCACGGCAACCCCTGCCCGGTCGATCACCATGGAAACGTCATGGGCATGAATGCCTTCAAGTACAAAGGAGATGATCGCTCCCTTGTCCGGCGCATTGCCATAAATGCGCAGAGAATTAATCGCACCGAGCCGTTCATGCGCATAATCGCGCAAATCTTCTTCATGCGCCTGAATGGCGGGGCGGCCGATCTTTTCCATATATTCAAGTGCCGCGCCCAGTCCAATCGCCTGCACGATGGGCGGCGTTCCAGCTTCAAAGCGATGCGGCGGATGATTATAGGTGATGGAGTCTTCGCTCACATCCTCGATCATTTCGCCCCCCCCCTGAAAGGGTCGCATCTTTTCGAGCATTTCAGCGCGCCCGTAAAGCACGCCGATACCGGATGGGCCATAGGTCTTGTGGCCGGTAAAGACATACCAGTCGCAGCCGATATCGCGCACATCGACTGGCAGATGCACAGCACTCTGACTGCCATCGACAAGCACGGGAATGCCACGTGCGTGCGCCAGTTCGACGATTTTCTTCACCGGCGTCACCGTACCAAGTGCGTTCGACATATGGGTAATGGCGACGAGCTTGGTGCGGTCGGTCAGACGCTTTTCAAATTCTTCGATATGGAAAATGCCGTCATCATCCACAGGGGCGAAAACAAGCTTTGCACCCTGCCGCTCGCGGATAAAATGCCATGGCACGATGTTGGAATGATGCTCCATGATCGACAGCAGGATTTCATCGCCCGCGCCGATCTTCGGCATACCATAACCATAAGCGACGGTATTGATCGCCTCGGTGGCATTCTTGGTGAAAACGATCTCATCCACCGAACCGGCATTGAGAAACCGGCGCACCGTCTCACGCGATTTTTCATATGCGTCGGTTGCTGCATTGGAAAGAAAATGCAAGCCACGATGCACATTCGCATATTCGTTGGAATAGGCGTTCGTTACGGCGTTGATGACGCTTTGCGGCTTCTGTGCGGAAGCACCATTGTCGAGATAGACAAGCGGCTTGCCGTGGATTTCTCGAGAAAGTATCGGGAAATCTTGACGGATGGCTTCAACGTCATAAGGCGCCACCGGCGGGGTCTTCTGGTCCATAGTCGTTCCTTTAGCCGCTACGTGAGGAAAAGGCGGGCAGCTTCAAAAGCATCACCGCCTTGTTCAATCACGCCCCCTATAATCAGGCATGAACGGCGAGCCAGTTCGACAACACCTCTTCGAGTGCCTCAACCAGCCTTTCATCTTCCAGTTCTTCAATGATCTCAGCAATAAATGCCTTGATCAAAAGGCCACGTGCGTCATTTTCAGATACGCCGCGCGCCATCAGATAGAACAGATAATCTTTGGACAATTCCGTCACCGTAGCACCATGGCCACAGGCAACATCGTCGGCAAAGATTTCAAGTTCGGGCTTTGCGTCGAACTCGCCTTCATCGGAAAGCAGAAGCGTGTTGCATGCCATACGAGCATCGGTCTTCTGGGCAATTTTCGCCACACGGATCATACCCTGAAAGACACCGCGTGCGCGATCCTTGACCACATTGCGGATGATCTGCGTCGAACGGGTGTTTTCAACCAGATGACCAACGGTCATGGTGATGTCGGTATGACTGTCATCGGCCAGAAGATTAAGGCCGCGCAGTTCAAAATCCGAATCCTCGCCGGTGACGTTGACATGCACTTCCTGCCGGATGAGCTTGCCGCCCGCATTGACGATATAAAGCGTCAACTTGGAGCCTTTGCCGATGGTTGCGTTGAACTGTGCCAGTTGCGTCGCCTGCCCGAAATCACGCAGGATAACCCACAAGATTTCCGCGCCATCGCCCACGCTCACATGGCTGACCGATGTGGAGAAAGCATCACCTTCACCGCCATTCTGGCGTTCGATGATCGTCGCCTTGACATCCGAACCGATCCTCACCGGAAAGCGCGAATGGCCCTGACCAGTTTTCTGGATATTCTGGAGTTCAAGCGGCTCTTCCAGCTTAGTGCCATCATCAATCGCCAGCATCCAGCCGTCGCTGACATAGGCCGCATTGATCTGCCCGATCGTATCGTCGAACCCACGTGTTTTGAGCTGGAGGGCCAGTGAACCATCCGCGAGCGCATCACGCACGGGTGTCAATGACACGCCTTCCGCAACCTTTGTATCCAATGACCAGCCATTGCTAGTGGCCACAATGGGGGTGCCGGCAAGCAATGAGGGTATAGCTTGCGTTCCGGCTGCCGCATCAAAGGGGGATACGTTTTTCAGAAGCGTACGAAAGTCTGTGTAATGCCAGCTTTCGATACGTCGTGATGGAAGGCCGTTCTCTTTCAAGGCTTCCAGTGCGTTGTCGCGGGCAATGACGATGTCGCCATTGCCGGGCAATCCACCGATGCGCTCGTCAAAACTATCGATCAGTGCACTTTCGGCTGACGTTCGCTGCCTTGTGGTCGGGGCGGTCTGGATATTCATGATCCATCCCTCCTCAAGCTGCTTCGCCGATGACGTCGGCATAGCCGTTTTCTTCCAGATGCAGTGCCAGGCTCTTGTCACCGGACTTGATCACCCGGCCCTTGTAAAGCACATGCACGCTATCAGGCACAATGTACTCCAGCAAGCGCTGGTAGTGGGTGATGACGATCACGGCGCGGTCGGGGGAACGCAGCGCATTGACGCCATCGGAAACGATTTTGAGCGCATCGATATCAAGGCCGGAATCGGTCTCGTCGAGAACGCAGAGTTTTGGCTCAAGAAGCTGCATCTGAAGAATTTCAGCACGCTTCTTCTCACCACCCGAAAAACCGACATTGAGCGGGCGCTTGAGCATGTTCATGTCGATGCTCAGTTCACCTGCAGCGTCCTTAACCCGCTTGATGAATTCTGGAATTTTCAACTCGGCCTCGCCGCGCGCCTTGCGCTGGCTGTTCATGGCGACTTTCAAAAATTCCATGGTGGCGACGCCGGGAATCTCCATCGGGTACTGGAAAGCAAGGAAAATGCCCTTAGCGGCGCGTTCGGCGGGATCCAGTTCAAGGATCGATTCTCCATTATAGAGAATGTCGCCTTCGGTCACTTCGTAGTCGTTACGACCGGCAAGAATATAAGACAGCGTCGACTTACCGGAACCGTTCGGCCCCATGATGGCAGCCACTTCGCCTTTATTGACGGTCAGGTTGAGGCCACGGATAATTTCCGTATCGGTGTCCGCAATCTTTGCATGGAGGTTCTTGATCTCAAGCATGATTTTAAGCCTTGTTCATGGACCAGTTAAAGGCTGGTCAGAAAATCTTTAGTAAGCAAGCAGGGACTGGATCAGCCGACACTGCCCTCCAGCGAAATGCCGATCAGCTTCTGCGCCTCGACCGCGAATTCCATCGGCAGTTCCTGAATGACTTCTTTGACGAAGCCATTGACGATAAGCGCAATCGCCTCTTCTTCCGGGATGCCGCGCTGCATGACATAAAACAGCTGGTCTTCGGAAATTTTCGAGGTTGTTGCCTCATGCTCGAACTGCGCTGTCGCGTTCTTGGCTTCGATATAGGGCACGGTATGCGCGCCGCAATCGTTGCCGATCAGAAGACTGTCGCACTGGGTAAAGTTGCGGGCATTTTCTGCCTTGCGATGCGCTGAAACCTGACCGCGATAAGTATTGCTCGACTTACCTGCCGAAATACCCTTGGAAATGATGCGGCTCGACGTATTCTTGCCGAGATGAATCATCTTTGTTCCAGAATCGATCTGCTGATGCCCATTTGAAACGGCAATCGAGTAGAACTCGCCGCGTGAATTGTCGCCACGCAGAATGCAAGACGGGTATTTCCAGGTGATCGCCGAGCCGGTTTCGACCTGCGTCCACGAAATCTTGGAATTAGCACCCCGGCAATCGCCACGCTTTGTGACAAAATTATAGATGCCGCCTTTGCCTTCGCTGTCGCCCGGAAACCAGTTCTGAACAGTCGAATACTTGATTTCCGCGTCATCGAGCGCCACCAGTTCAACGACGGCCGCATGAAGCTGGTTTTCATCGCGCTGCGGTGCAGTGCAGCCTTCTAGATAGGAGACGTAAGCGCCCTCTTCGGCAATGATCAGCGTGCGCTCGAACTGTCCCGTATTCTTTTCATTAATACGGAAATAGGTCGAAAGCTCCATCGGGCAGCGAACGCCTTTGGGAACGAACACGAAAGAACCATCGGTGAAGACTGCGGAATTGAGCGTCGCATAATAATTGTCGGAAACAGGAACCACCGAGGCCAGATATTTCTGCACCAGTTCAGGATGTTCACGGATGGCTTCCGATATCGAACAGAAAATCACCCCTGCCTTGGACAATTCTTCCTTGAACGTGGTGACGACCGAAACACTGTCAAAGACGGCATCGACGGCCACACGGCCGGATGCATAGACATTGTCGGCGGGATTACCGTCGATCTCGCTTGCCTCGCCCTGCTTGCGCACACCGGCAAGAATCTCCTGCTCGCGCAATGGAATGCCGAGCTTCTCATAGGTTCTGAGAAGTTCCGGATCGACTTCATCGAGCGATTTGGGACCGGACTGGTTTTTGGGCGCCGCATAATAATACGCATCCTGAAAATCGATCTTTGGATAATCGACGCGCGCCCATTCTGGCTCTTCCATGGTGAGCCAGCGTTCATAGGCTTTCAGACGCCATTCCAGCATCCATTCCGGCTCATTCTTCTTGGCGGAAATAAAGCGGATAATATCTTCGTTCAGCCCCTTGGGGGCTTTTTCGGTTTCAATGGTCGTCTCGAAACCGTATTTGTACTGATCCACGTCAAGGCCGCGGACCTGATCAATGGTCTCCTGCACTGCAGGCATTGGCGTTCTCCATCCTCGTCGGAGTCAAGGTCCGACAGTTGCAAACGTCAGGGCGATGATAGTCGCTATCCTCGCCACAATATAGTGTGCGTCTCGCTTCTTTAAAACCTCTCTAAAGTGGATTTCAAGCGTCACACGTAAAATTGTCCGAAAAATTCAAGAATTATTTAGGGAAAGGAAGGGCAAAGGCCGATTTATCGACTTTTTCAGCTTCTTTCGCTCACCGACTGCTTTTGTGACGATCAACGATTCGCTGCAAGACCATTAAAAACCGCTCTACAGCTTCGCTATCCGTGTCAGGTGCCAGCGAGATCCGTATGGCGCCAGGACCGTGCTCCTGCCCCATGGCCGCCAAAACGTGGCTAGGCCCAACCTTGCCTGACGAGCAAGCCGAGCCCGCTGAAAGCGCAATACCACCCAGATCAAAGGCAATCTGTACCGTTTCTGCTTTCTGCCCTTCGAGTGAAACAAAACTTGTATTGGGCAGACGAGCGACCACCTGACCGTGAACAACGGCATCAGGAGCAATTCTCGCAATGCCTGCCTCCAACAGGTCACGCATTTGCGGCGACCAGCCCCCGCTCTCAAACCGTGACCGGGCAATATCGGCAGCTTTGCCGAAACCGGCGATCAGCGGCAAGGCCTCCGTTCCAGCACGATGGCCCTTTTCCTGCCCGCCGCCGCGCACCAGCGCACGCGGCATCATCAGGTCCGATATAGCAACAATAGCACCCACACCCTTCGGGCCACCGATCTTGTGCGAAGAGATTATTAAATAATCACCACAACTATCTGTAATATCGAGAGAAACTCTGCCTGCCGCCTGAACCGCATCGACAATATAGATCCCGCCCGCATCCTTGATGATCCGGGCGATTTCGGCGACGGGTTGAAGAATGCCGGTTTCATTGTTGGCAGCCTGAACGGCCACCAGCGGCAGGCCCTTGCTCTTGTCGTGAGCGGCCAGCTTTTCTGCCAACACATCAAGACGCAGAATACCGTTTTCATCGACCGGCAGAACGGTAATGTCTTCGGACGAAAACTGCCCGCCGGCGAGCATGCAAGGGTGCTCGGTAGCACTCACATAAAGATGCGACAGGCGAACAGGCGAGCGTCCCATCATATAGGTAGGCGTAAGCAGCGTCGATGCGGCCTCCGTTGCACCAGATGTAAAGAAGACATGATCGGGTTTGGCATTGACGAGCGCTGCAATGCTGCGACGCGCGGCTTCGATCAGTGCACGCGCACCGCGTCCCTCCTGGTGCACAGAAGACGGATTGCCCGTAATCGCAAGTGCTGCAATCGCTGCATCACGTGCCTCATCGAGCAACGGCGCACTGGCATTATAGTCCAGATAGAGCCTCTTGCCGCTCAAGTTCACCGTTCTTATCTCCTGAATACCATCACAATCTAGTTTTGGCGGGTTTTGGACCGGCTATGAGCGCAATTTCCTTGAATTTTCAATCAAGAAAAGCCTATTAAGCCAGTCTACGTGTCGGACATATGCGTTCGGCCAGTCGAAATTCAAATCGGTTCTAGAAGCGGCGTTCTTCAACGTCAAGTTCGCAGCTTCCGGTCCGGTCATCCCGTTACCAACGGAGTACACATGCCTGAAGTCATTTTTAACGGACCAGCCGGACGCCTTGAAGGTCGTTATCAGCCATCGCGCGAAAAGAATGCGCCCATCGCGCTGATCCTGCATCCGCATCCGCAATTTGGCGGCACCATGAACAACAAGATCGTCTATGATCTGTTTTACATGTTCCAACAACGCGGCTTTACCACGCTTCGCTTTAATTTTCGCAGCATCGGCCGCAGCCAGGGTGAATTCGACCACGGTGCGGGCGAACTGTCTGATGCGGCAAGCGCTCTCGACTGGGTTCAGGCGCTGCATCCCGATTCCAAGAACTGCTGGGTCGCAGGCTATTCGTTTGGCGCATGGATCGGCATGCAGCTTCTGATGCGCCGCCCGGAAATCGAAGGTTTCATGTCGATTGCGCCGCAGCCCAACACCTACGACTTCTCGTTTCTGGCGCCCTGCCCTTCGTCGGGCCTGATCATTCATGGCGATCAGGACAAGGTCGCACCGCCCAAGGACGTGCAGGTTCTGGTCGACAAGCTCAAGACGCAGAAGGGCATCACCATCACCCAGAACACGCTTGAAGGCGCCAATCACTTTTTTACCGGGCAAGCTGACGAACTAATCGAGCATTGCTCGGAGTATCTCGACCGCCGCCTGATGGGCGAACTGGTCGAAGTTCGCCCTAAGCGCTTGCGCTGATAGCCACCGTTACCGGCTTGATACAGGGATGATTGCCTTGTTATTACTGGTAAATTGGTGGTAAACGCCAAAAACGTCCTGTGGCAGGCCAGGCCTGCCAACATCATCAATCCAGCCTTATCAGTCAGGAAAAGGGCATGTCCGGTTTCAAATCCGATTTTCTTCGCACACTTTCCGAGCGCGGCTTCATTCATCAGCTTTCCGATGAAACAGGTCTCGACGAACTGCTCGCCAAGGAAACCGTGACCGCCTATATCGGCTTCGATCCGACCGCTTCGAGCCTGCATGCCGGTGGTCTGATCCAGATCATGATGCTGCACTGGTTCCAACAGACAGGCCACAAGCCCGTTGCCCTCATGGGCGGCGGCACGGGCCTCGTTGGCGACCCGTCCTTCAAGGATGAAGCACGCAAGCTGATGACTGAGGACACGATTGCTGAAAACATCGCGGGCATCAAGCGCGTCTTCGCCAATTACCTCACTTTTGGTGAAGGCGAAACCGACGCGCTGATGGTCAACAATGCCGACTGGCTGCGCAACATCAATTATCTGGAATTTTTGCGCGATGTTGGCCGTCACTTTTCGGTCAACCGTATGCTTTCCTTCGATTCGGTGAAAATGCGTCTCGACCGCGAACAATCGCTGTCGTTCCTCGAGTTCAACTACATGATCCTGCAAGCCTACGACTTTGTGGAGCTGAACAAGCGCCACGGCGTGCGTTTGCAAATGGGTGGTTCCGATCAGTGGGGCAATATCGTCAATGGCATCGACCTTGGCCATCGCATGGGAACGCCACAGCTTTATGCCCTGACCTCCCCGCTTCTGACGTCCGCTTCCGGTCAAAAAATGGGCAAGTCGCTGGGTGGCGCCATCTGGCTCAACGCTGATATGCTGAGCAGCTATGATTTCTGGCAGTACTGGCGCAACACGGAAGACGCCGACGTCGAACGCTTCCTAAAGCTTTACACTACGTTGCAACTGGACGAGATCGCAAAGCTTGCAGCGCTCGAAGGTTCGGAAATCAACGAAGCCAAAAAAATCCTCGCGACCGAGGTTACCGCCATATTGCATGGTCGCGATGCGGCTGAGGAAGCCGCCGAAACAGCGCGCAAGACTTTTGAAGATGGTGAACTGTCGCAAAACCTGCCCACCGTCGGCGTACACAAGGCAACCCTGAACAGCGGCATCGGCATCCTCGCGCTGATGGTTCTGGCCGAACTTTGCACCACCAACGGCGAAGCCCGCCGTCACATCGAAGGCGGTGCGGTGCGTATCAATGACGAGCAGATCAGCGATCCACGCATGACCATCGATGCCTCTTCATTGAACGATCAGGGTGTAATCAAACTCTCGCTTGGCAAGAAGCGGCACGTCCTTATCCGTCCGGCGTAACTTTATCGGCAGGCAGGAAACTCCATGAAACCGAAAATTTTCATTGACGGCGAACACGGCACCACTGGCCTGCATATCCGCAGCCGGCTGGCGTCACGCAATGACCTTGAAGTCATCTCCATACCGGAAGCTGACCGGCGCAACCGCGATCTGCGAGCCGATTATCTGCGGGCGGCCGATATTGCCATTCTCTGCCTACCCGATGACGCATCGAAGGAAGCGGTCGCGCTTCTGGCCGATCATCACGCGACTCGTGTCATCGACACCTCGACCGCGCATCGCGTATACCCGGACTGGGCCTATGGTTTTGCTGAACTGGCAAAAGGCCAGCGCGAACGTATTGCGGAAGCGCGTCTCGTTGCCAATCCCGGCTGCTATCCGACCGGTGCAATCGCGCTTGTGCGTCCATTGCGCGACGCCGGCCTGCTAGCTACTGATTACCCGATCAGCGTGAACGCGGTTTCCGGTTATACGGGTGGTGGCAAGCAGATGATCGCGCAGATGGAAGACAAGAACCATCCAGATCACCTCGCAGCCAATAACTTCCTTTACGGCTTGTCGCTGCACCACAAGCATGTGCCGGAACTTCAGTTGCATGGTCGTCTGGATCGTCGTCCAATTTTCAGCCCAAGCGTGGGCCGTTTCCTACAGGGTATGATCGTACAGGTACCGTTGTTTCTGGATGACCTGAAGGGGTCCCCCTCGCTTGAAAACGTACATCAGGCGTTGAGCGCACATTATGCCGGGCAGGACATTGTCGAAGTCGTGCCACGTGATGACAGCACAAAGCTGACACGCGTCGATGCGGAGGAACTTGCGGGCAAGGATGGCATGAGGCTGTTCGTGTTTGGGACCGAAGGTGACAATCAGGTAAATCTCGTGGCGCTTCTTGATAATCTCGGCAAGGGGGCGTCAGGCGCCGCGGTGCAGAACATGGACCTGATGCTCGGCAAATAGATCGCAATCCAGAGTGTTGAAAACCCGGTAGCATACATAAGGCTGCCGGGTTTTTATTTGGCGTAAGCGCCTTTGGTTGCGCGCCAGTGCGCAACGGCGAAGGCAAGCACGACCAACGCCATGAACTGATGCGTCAGTCCCAGATGCAGCGGCACGCTCATCAATAGCGTCGCAATGCCGATTACTGCCTGCACGAGAACGAGGCTGAGCAAAAGAACGGTACGCCGCGCATGCGTGGTGCCAGGCACGCGTTTGAAAACTTGAAACACATGCACGAGGCTCAGTACCAGCACCGTATAGGCAAACATCCGGTGAACGAACTGCACGGTCTTTGGATTTTCAAACAGGTTACGCCACCAAGGCGACTGTATGAACATATCTGACGGAATGATCACACCGTCCATCAATGGCCAGGTGTTATAAGTCAGGCCGGCATGAAGACCGGCAACCAGACCGCCAAGATAAATCTGCACCAGAACCGCGAAGACCAGCCAGCCCGCAAGGCGCTGAACGCTACGCTCAGCCGGGCGTTCGGTATAGGTGGCAAGGCCGCGCGCAATATAGAAGACGGCAGTGATGATGACACAGGCTGTGGTCAGATGGATAGCAAGACGGTACTGGCTGACGCTGGTCAGCACGCTCAGTCCCGATGCAACCATCCACCAGCCGATAGCACCTTGCAGCCCACCAAGCACCAGAAGGCCCAGCATGCGGTATTTCAGACTGCGGGTAAGCCGCCCGGTCAGCCAGAAGAAGGCAAGCGGAAGGGCCACGAGAAAACCCACGAAACGGGCCAGCATACGATGCGCCCATTCCCACCAGAAAATCGACTGGAACTCTCCAAGCGACATGCCCTTGTTGATCTGCTGATATTGGGGAATCTGGCGATACTTGTCGAATTCTTCCATCCATTCGGCGTGGTTGAGCGGCGGAATGACGCCATGAATCGGTTTCCACTCGGTGATCGACAGGCCAGAACCGGTCATGCGCGTTGCGCCACCCACCATGACGATGGCGATCAGGACCAGAAAGACAGCATAAAGCCACCAGCGCACCAGTTGCCGGTCGCGTTCGCTCTTTAGCACGCCACTTTTCTGTCCGACCGATATTGCTGTCATGCCGCCTTACCCTTCAAAATTTCATCACGGATACATGACGCATAGGATGAGCCGATACAAGCCAGGCTCACGCGACATGCCGCCGCGTTTTTATTCCTTCCTTTGCCAAGCGCCACGGTTTAGGAATGGATACGAGAGCGGAGAGACAAGCATGCCCGTAAGACTGAAGAAATTGATCGGCACCGTGCTTCTGGTGCTGCTGGTCATTGTTTATGCACTATTTGCCACCATCATCGCGGTGGCACATCTGGCAGAATCCAGCGCTCTGGTGCATCTGCTCTATTTCTTCTTTACCGGCATTCTTTGGGTGCTGCCTGCCATGGCCATTATCTGGTGGATGGCACAGCCACAACGTAAAAAGCAACCGCGATAGCTGGTTAAACCGTAAAAGGGCTATCCATCAGGATCAGCATCTCCTCATAGCCCCCACGATCGAGATCGAGCGACGCATTCATGACCGCTTCGCTGTCAGGATCGATGACGCTCATCACAAGCGTGATACCACCTTCTGCCACCCATTCGAGCTGCGCTGCCGAAGTCGGCCCGCATTCTACAAGCACAAAATCATAGACCGTTTCGAGTGCATCAAGAATAAACGGCAGATGATCCGCCGAACGCATAGCGTGGGCGGGATCAGCCTCGCCGAGCGGCATAACATGGGCCTGCGAAAAACGGTCGCTATGAATGACCTCGTTGAACCGTTTTCGCCCGAGAAGAAGCTCGGTGAGACCTGCATGACGATGACCATCAAGCATGGCAAGCGCAAGCGCACCATACGCGCTCATATCGACAAGAATGCAGCGCTTGCTGCGATCAGCCAGTTCCCGCAGTAAGCGCACCGTCGTAGCGGAGGCTTCG
Source organism: Brucella sp. BE17 (assembly GCF_039545455.1). Taxonomy (NCBI): domain Bacteria; kingdom Pseudomonadati; phylum Pseudomonadota; class Alphaproteobacteria; order Hyphomicrobiales; family Brucellaceae; genus Brucella; species Brucella sp. BE17. The sequence goes on from NZ_CP154467.1 coordinate 863,727, forward strand.
TCCCCCTCCGGCGAAACCACGACAATTCTTTTCGCGTCGCCTTCACACAAACGATCTGCGATGGCCTTCACGCCATGCGGATTTCCCGCGACGGTTTCGAGTGCAGGTTTTAGCGGAACATCGGCCGCAATATCGTGCTGCGGCATGGCGATTTCGTTTACGGCAGATAACGACACGGGGGTGGATGCACTTGTTTGCCCGCGAAACATTTCGCGCAGCAAGGCGAGCGCCGCAAGCAGTATTGCCGACAGGATAAAGCCGACGGTCGGCACCCACCACAAAAGATTTGGGAAGTCCACCATACTTGCGGCAACAGATACGCGCGGCGCTTTTACCTGTTTCCGCTCTGTGGCCAGACGATCAGTTAAAAGATGGCCTAACGAAGCCACCTCACCTTCCAAACGACGCAATTTAGATTGCGCTTCATCGGCAATAGCAAGCTGCGCTTTTTCACGTTCCAGATCGCCATTGAGTTCATCTTCGCGCAGTTTCGCCGCAGCACTTTCCTTTTCAAGGCCTGAAAGCAACAAGCGCCCGGCCGTGCGGGCCTGCCGCTCCAGATCGGCATATTGCGCACGCAATGCCTTGATACGCGGATCATTGGCGCGAAGCCGCGCGGTCAGCTCGGCCAGCAAGGTGTTGAGCTGGAGCCGGTAGTCGGCCAGTTGCTGCATGGCACCAGCTGCCAGAATATCCGGCAGCATCTCGACCGGCTCCCCACTCGCAAGCGCTTGACGGATGCTGTCCGCCTTCGCCTCGAGTGCCAGTCGCGCGGTGCGTATCTGCCGCGCTTCGGCCGAAATTTCGCTAATCTGACGTGCAGCTATTTCGCCATTGTTCTGGCTTGTAAGTAATTGGCGTGACGCGCGATAGTCCCATGCAGCGGTTTCGGCTGCCCGTATCTGGCTTCGCAGCGCATCGAGATCGAGGTTGTCCGCCGCGGCGCTCTGGTTTGGAAGCGAGGCAACGTCATTTGTTCGATGAACAGGTACAAGGAAAAAGCAGGCAGCCCAAAGTAGCGCCGCCGTGATCGAAGCGCCGCCTAAAATCAGAAGCCAGTTGCAGCGCAAACCTTTTGCAAGCGCACTGCTATCGATCTGGGCGTCTGTCGGCGCCGCATCGACCTTCGCCATTCTATCACTCCGCAGGCGTCCACCGATCAGCGATCTTCAACGTTTAGCAAGGAAGCCCTTCCACTTTTAAAATAAGGCTCTGAGGTAACCATAGGGTTAAATCCGCTATTTTACTTAAACGGCCTTTTTTTTCGGACCGCCACGCTTCTTTACCGCCCCTTAACCATAAGTGATCAATAAGTCCGACATCGAAATTATGCCAGCATGAAGGATGTGCTGCTAAATGGCGGCACTCTATTGTCCGGCTCTGTAATACGGGTTTTAATGTCTCGCGTAGCCCGTACCTTTATTGCGCGGAAAATCGCTTATGGCGAGATTTCCGTGCCTGTTGCGAACACCGAAAAGGAATTCATTTGCCGTTCTTCGCCTATATAGGCGCAGCGATCTGCGAAATCGCTGGCTGTTTTGCCTTCTGGGCATGGCTGAAGCTCGACAAATCACCGCTATGGCTTATTCCCGGTGTGGCTTCGCTGGCTCTATTTGCCTATCTGTTGACGCTTGTTGAAAGCGATACAGCAGGTCGTGCCTATGCTGCTTATGGGGGCATTTATATTATAGCCTCTATTCTCTGGATCTGGTTAGCGGAAGGTGCCAAACCCGACCGCTGGGACTTAGCGGGCGCCTGTGTCGCTCTAAGCGGCACCTGTATCATTCTTTTCGCGCCGCGCACCTGAAATCTGGAGAAAGCTTTGAACCATAAAGCCTCTGATGCGTTATTTCTCTGTCCCACCCAAAACGGAGGAAATCGCAATGGACTGGAACCGAGTAGAAGGCAATTGGAAGCAGCTTAAAGGCAATGTTAAGGAACAATGGGGCAAGCTGACCGACGACGATCTCGATCAGATCAATGGTCGCCGTGACCAGCTTGAAGGCAAAATTCAGGAACGCTACGGCATCGAAAAAGACCGTGTAAAATCAGAAGTTGACGATTGGTATGGACGTCAGCAATGGCTACCATAAAAAGAGCCCCGCTTCGGCGGGGTTTTCTTTGATGCAAGGGAGGCCTCATGCGCTGGTTCGTTGTCGTGTTGCTGTCGGTTCTATCCACTACGGCCTCGGCAGTAGATAAAGATAAACTCAAGCACGCTATTTCGATTTGCTGGCTTGCTCCATTAAACCAAGAAACCCGGCATATGAAGGCCACGCTTGAAGTCCATCTTTCGCCGGCCGGAGAAATAGAAGATTTGAAAGTTACAGAATCCCCTTCGGGCCCGCAGAGCAAAGCCTTCGTGGATTCTACAATACGCGCCGTTCGCAGATGTGCTCCCTATAGCAATGTGCCCGCTGGAAAGGTGACGATTAATTTCAAGGCGCCAACTGGCTGATCGTCAATTTCGTTAAATTATTTCCGCACCAAATTTTTACAGCGCAATGTCGATTACCGCAGTAAAGACATCGCTAAACGGTGTCCCCTGTGCGGACAAAGGGCCTTAAGTCCGATGTCGCAATCTGATGCAATCAAACATATCACGATTCCCTAAAAGCCGGGCCAAGGATACAATCTCCCGCGAGATATTGACGAGATACTCTCAATGAAACCAGCATACCTATTGAAGCCGTATGAACAACTCACATAAGAATTTCATCATCGAGGGAAGCCGAGTCCACGACATCGCGTCATTTTACGACGAGATAAATCGTCTCTTCATGCAGGAAGAAAATTGGCAGCTTGGCCAAAGCCTCGATGCCCTGGATGATCTTCTTTATGGCGGCTATGGTGCATTGCAAGGTGCCAAAACCGCAACGATCATCTGGAGGAATTTTGAGAAATGCGCAATTGCGCTTGGGCATGAAACGACCCGCAATTTTTATCTCTCGAAACTTGCGCAATCGTCAACTTACAATGCTGAGCGCATCCTTCGCGACCTCGAAGAACTCGAAAATGGAACTGGACCCACCTATTTCGATATTGTTCTTACGATAATTGCCGATCACCCGAATATTACGCTTGTGAAGGATTAACCCCAGCTGCAGAACAATCCTGCATTTTGTTCTTAATTCTTGTTTTTAGGGCTTGCGGAGAAAGCCTTTGCATTCTAAGGCTTCTCCCGGCTCGGAGCGTAGCGCAGCCCGGTAGCGCACTTGACTGGGGGTCAAGGGGTCGTGGGTTCGAATCCCGCCGCTCCGACCATTTTTCAAAACCCCGTTTTTTCTATCCACCAGTGTCGTGAGCACTTCCCAGAACGCCTAAATGGCACATAGCCCTGAGAAACCATGTCGGTTTCTGGCTGCAATCCACCGCGTAGCAGTCATCCGGATGGCTGCTGAATGGACAGGCAGAAGCACCTCCGCACCCAATCACAAACATCGTGATAAGTGCAAATTGAATGGCTTTTTTCATGATCATATCCTTCACGAAAAAGCGCAATTTTATAGTGTTGTCATCTATTCCGCATGTACAACTTCAGCCTCATTAGACATTGCAAGCTAGAGATTGGAGCAAGGCCTGCCTTATTTATCCTGGAACTGATAGGTCTCTGGAATATAACGATAACCCTCACCTTCTCGTTTTAGATAAGCCACCGATGGGAACGGCATGTGATATCCGATGAACGGCAGGCGTTCGCTTGCCAGCATTGCGAAGATGCGCTTGCGCGTTGCCGCAGCCATGTCCTTGTCGATATCAAAGGAAACATGCCATTCAGGTCGTTGCAGTGTAATGACAAAATGGTTGGCCGTATCCGAGATCAGCATCAGGGATTTCCCGTCCGTCTCTACACGGAAAGCCAGATGGCCCGGCGTATGCCCAAACGCTTCCACCGCATGAATGCCGGAGACAACCTCGCTATCGCCATCAAGGAAGGTTATCTTTTCCGAAAGCGGTTTGACATTCTTAGCCACCAGTTCCGCAACACCTTTCGCAGGGCTGTCTAGGCGCGCCGGATCGGCCCAGAAGTCGAACTCTTTTTGGCCTGCAGCATAGCGGGCATTGGCAAAAGCAGGCTTGCCATCCTCCATCAGGCCACCAATGTGATCGGGGTGGAAATGGCTCAGAACAACAAGCGTTACGTCCTCCGCCTTGTAGCCGGATGCCTCGAGCGCGCTTATGAGCTTACCCTGCCCAGCTTCACGTGCACCCGCCCCCATCCCCGTATCAAATAGCACCAGTTCCTTGCCGGTGTTGATGAGTACAGGGGTGAAACTGTTCACAAAACGGTCAGTGGGCAGCAAATTTTCCTCAAGCAGGCGCTCGACATCCCCGGCCTGCTGATCAATCGCATAGATTTTTTCAGGTGCCTCGCCCCCACGCCGCCCATCGAGCAAGGTGGTGATCTCAAAGCCGCCCAGCTGAAAGCGATGAAACCCGGCATTTTCCACGCTAGCAGCTTTTTGCTCCTTTGAACCACTAGCCTGTGCCATCCCTGGTGCGAGCGGAGACAAGGCCACGCCTGCCCCGACGCTGGAAGCTGCCGCAATGAAATTACGTCTTGAAATTGTCATCAATCGATCTCCTGTCATGTCTGTTCATCAAAGAGCATCTTGATCGCAATTTTATATCAGCATTCATAAGACCATATATGGTCCCCAATTTCATGGGAAAACTGCATTTTTGCTATGACAGACGTATCTTGCATCGCTCGACGCAAATCATTATTTAAGAAAGCACTCGGGACGACCCGGGCCTGTGTTGCATCGGGGACGGCCCCATATAAAGGGGTATTCCATGGCGTGGATTTATTTGACGCTCGCAGGCATTCTTGAGGTCATTTGGGCCTATTACATGAAAAAGTCCGAAGGTTTTTCGCTGCTTACGCCCAGCATAATCACGCTTGTGACGATGGTCGGAAGCTTCCTGCTGTTGTCGCTGGCCATGCGGAGCCTGCCACTAGGCAGCGCTTATGCGATTTGGACGGGTATTGGTGCCGTCGGCGCATTTCTGGTCGGCATTTTTGTGCTTGGCGAGGCGGCGACGTTCTTTCGAATTGCAAGCGTAACGCTCATAATTGCGGGCCTGGTCGGCCTGAAAATATCTTCCACATGATTGCAAAAATAAAAGGGAGGCATTGCCTCCCTTTTTTACGTCACCAAGCCGATTGGTTAGCGAACCTGATCCAGAAGCCGCTTGCATTCCAGAAGGTCGAATAGCGCTTCCTGTAGTAGCGAGCGATTATCCTTGGACGGGCGCTTGCCATCAGCGCCCACAGGACCATCATTCTCGCCCTTCAACAAGCCGAACAGCTTGCGCGACGGCACCGGCGCCTTGATGCCATTGGGTAGGTTCATTTCGCCATCTGCAGCCTCTTCGGCTGCCCGCTTGGCAGCAGCCACCTGCTTTTGGCGCGCTATGACCTCAACCGCTTCCACGTCGCCATTACCGAGCGCCATCACGAATTGCGGGCTGTTTTCGCGTAAGAGACGCTGCACACCCTTGATCGTATAGCCCTGATCATACAGCAGATGCCGGATCCCCTTGAGCAGTTCGACATCGACGGGACGATAATAACGACGACCACCGCCGCGTTTCATCGGCTTGATCTGCGTGAAGCGTGTTTCCCAGAAACGCAGCACATGCTGCGGGAGATCAAGAGAGTCCGCTACTTCGCTGATCGTCCTGAATGCATCAGGGCTCTTGTCCATCCACTTGCCCTTTCCGGTGTGCCACCGCACAGCCTTCATAAACTCAAATCGTCTGCCCGACGATTCGTTCGCTATCATGATTATATAATAGCAGAGTTTTATGCGCACCCCTCCCATAACATGGATCAGGGGATAGATGCGCTGGGCTGGCAAAAACAATCCAGACCACACGCGCAAGGCATTAAAGCGTGCTTCGATCTGGCAAAGGATGGTGGGTTATTTGCTGCTTTTACCCTGACGCTTCTGATGTTCCTGCAGAATGCGCTGCTTGAGAACATTGGAAGCCTTGAAAGTCATGACGCGCCGCGGAAGAATCGGCACTTCTTCGCCGGTCTTCGGATTGCGGCCAATACGCTCATTCTTGTCGCGAACCTGAAACGTGGCGAAAGATGAAAGCTTCACCGTCTCGCCGTTAACGATTGCATCGCAGACTTCATCGAGAATCATCTCGACCAAAGCCGCCGACTCAGTTCTGGAAAGACCAACCTTGCGGTAGACAGCCTCTGCCAGATCAGCCCGCGTGACCGTTTTGCCTCCCATAACCGAACCTGCCTGTTAGCGTTAAAACAGAGATAATATCCTTAAGTGACAGGACGTTACACAAATAAAAGCACAATGGTCAAGCCACGAGTTTCCTCGTGGCGGATCAATTTTTTAGCTTTTTGCTTTAACATAATCGCCAAAGCAAATTTCAGGCATGCTTTCAGGCCGTTTCTTTTACCAGCGCAACAAAACCGCACCCCATGTAAACCCGCCGCCCATCGCCTCAAGAAGTACGAGGTCGCCTTTCTTGATGCGACCGTCGGAAACAGCGGTTGCAAGCGCCAAAGGCACTGAGGCAGCGGAGGTATTCCCGTGCCGATCGACGGTGATCACCACCTTGTCTTCAGCAATTGACAGCTTTTTTGCAGAGGCATCGATGATGCGCTTGTTGGCCTGATGTGGCACGAACCAGTCGATATCTTCCGCTGTCAGGCCGGTTTCGGCAAAGGATGCCTCGATCACATCGGTAATCATCCCGACTGCATGCTTGAAGACTTCGCGGCCTTCCATGCGCAAATGTCCGACGGTTTGCGTTGTGGACGGGCCCCCATCCACAAAAAGCTTTTCTTTGTGGCTGCCATCTGAACGCAGGTTGGCGGAAAGAATACCGCGATCCGACGTCAGCCCCTTGCCATCGGCAGATTCGAGCACCAGCGCACCGGCACCATCACCAAAAAGAACGCAGGTCGTGCGGTCGTTCCAGTCGAGAATACGCGAAAAGGTTTCCGCGCCAATGACCAGCACGCGCTTTGCCATACCGCCGCTAATGTAAAGATCAGCCGTGGTCAGCGCATAGATGAAACCGCTGCACACCGCCTGAATATCGAAAGCGAAGCCGCTGGTGATACCAAGCTCGCGCTGGATTTCTACGGCGCTGGCCGGAAACGTATGGTTGGGCGTCGAGGTTGCGACCAGAACCAGATCAATATCGGAAGGTTCAAGACCGGCATTTTCGATTGCCGCACGTGCCGCAGCAGCGCCGAGCGAGACTGTGGTTTCTCCTTCGCCTGCAATATGGCGAGCACGAATGCCCGTGCGCTGCACGATCCACTCGTCGGATGTTTCGATAATACCCTCAAAGTCGCTATTTTTCATAATCCGCTTCGGCAATGCCGAACCGATACCCCGCACGACAGATCGTATCATCGTTATTTTCCTGTCTTCAAAACCGTATGGCGCAGGGCCGTCCCTGCATCATCAAAAAAAGTGAAGCCTTGCCGAAGCCCTGGCGAAACCGTGAATGCCCCGTCAATCTGCCTTCACTGCTAAAGCAGCATGATCATCCGATGCAACATGCGGGTGACTGTGGTGAAAATGAGCCAGATCGGCTTCTATTTTCTGCAACAGGCCATTGCGCACCATATCATAACCCACTTCAACAGCCGAACCGAAACCTTCGGCATTGGCGCTGCCGTGGCTCTTGATGACAATGCCGCTCAACCCAAGGAACACGCCGCCATTAACCTTGTTGGGGTCCATTTTTTCGCGCAGGCGGTCGAATGCACCCTTGGCGAAAATATAACCGATCCGGGCCAACCAGGTTCGGCTCATCGCCTGACGCAGCATTTGCGCCATCTGCCGTGCGGTACCTTCCGCGGCTTTCAACGCGATATTGCCCGTAAAACCTTCAGTCACAACCACATCGACGGTACCCTTGCCGATATCGTTGCCTTCGACAAAACCATAATATTCCAGACCATTGAGCGGAGTGTCGCGCAGGACCTGGCCTGCTTCCTTGATCTCGTCGAGGCCCTTGACCTCTTCGGTACCGATATTGAGAAGACCAACTGTGGGTTTACGCACTTCGAACAAGGCCCGCGCCATGCCTGCACCCATAACAGCATAATCGACAAGCTGGCGTGCATCGGCGCCAATCGTCGCACCGACATCCAGAACGATGCTTTCACCGCGCAGCGTCGGCCAGATACCGGCAATGGCCGGACGTTCCACATCCGACATCATACGCAGGCAGAATTTCGACATCGCCATCAGTGCGCCGGTATTGCCCGCCGAAACGCAAACATCCGCCTCCCCCGTCTTCACCGCTTCGATCGCCTTCCACATCGTCGACTTGCCACGCCCCATGCGCAGCGCCTGACTGGGCTTGTCGTCCATGCCGACCGCCACTTCGCAGGCGCGAAATTCCGATGCAGCGCCCAGTTTCGGAAAGCGTGCCAGAAGCGGCTCAACCTGTCCGGCCAGGCCAAAAAAGATGAAACGCATATCGGGATGGCGCTCAAGCGCTCTTGCCGCGCCGGGGATGACCACTTCAGGACCGAAATCACCGCCCATAGCGTCAATGGAAATTTTTACCACTCTTGATTAATCCTGTACGACCCCTGTTTCCCATTCGCCAAACATGACGGCCGGGTTTTCGGGGAAAATAGTGGTTTTACGCTACGGCACAACCAAATTCTGCCAAACCTACCGTAAATCACGGCTTCTTGTGTAATTCAGAAAGCTTCGCGAAAGGCGAAACAGGCTCTTCTACCGCATCATCATTGCCAAAGCGTTGCGGCTCGACTTCTTCGGGCAAATCGGGCTTGCGCGGATAAGGATCAATGGCAAGCTCAAAGAATTCCTCTGCAACGCTGCCCACATCGATCCTGTCGCCAGAAAAGATTTCAGGCGCATCTGCACCTTCCGCATCGAGCAGCATTTCGCCGCTGTCATCGAGCTGGACACGCGCCAGACGCGAGTTTTCGGGCACGAAAATTGTATCGACATCTTCGGCAATCGTGCTGGTCAGAGGTTCCAGTGTAACCACGCAGGCCTGCACAATCTCGGCATCGATGCGCCCGCGCAAACGAATGCCGTTCTTTTTCCATTGCGTGAGCAAAAACTCCGCCTTGAACGAACGTACCGATTCGAGAGCATGGTTTTGAGCAAGTTGTGCGCGTTCCTTCTCATCGGTAGAAATGGTCACCGTCAGCCCCGTGGGCGGTAGGTAGAGAACCGGCACGGGATAGCTCAGTGCCTGCTGTTCAGTCATTGTTATAAACCTCTTTGGTCTTTTGCAGTGCTGGCTTCTGGAAGGTCGAGCATATCGGGATCCATAAAGGATATTTCTCCTGCCGCCAGCGCCTCATCGCTGATGCCTTGAAGATTATCACGGCAACACATTACATAAGTGCTTAAATGGCGTGCCGAAGGCCATAATTCCAGATCAGGGCGAATATTGCGCGTCAGTGCGTGGCCAAGCGCTTCCACGTCATTGTCGTCAAGCGCCTCACTATAGGCGTTCACCCGGCCATAAAACATGCGTGCCAGCTTCTTGATGCGTTTGGGCACGCTCTGGTCACCGATTCCCAACTCGCGCAGCGAATGATCGACATCCTTAAAAAATTCGTCGGTGATGCGTTGCGCAAGATCCGTGAGTGCCGAATTGTTGCCGCGCATGCGATGCAGCGCCATGAAAACATGCAGCGACAGCATTTCATAGCGGCCCAATGCGGTATCGGGCACATGAAACTGTGCAAAAAAACGTTTTTGCCGCGCCGCCGCCACGATCACCTCGTAAACGCGAAGCATGATAGCCTCGTTGGCTTTTGATTTGCGGCGGAAAAGTTGGAGAATCATGTCCGTTCGACCGTTCCAGTTGCATATAGGAGCAAGGTGGTTTACCGAAGTTCTTCCGACGGCGAAAGTGCCGCGCTGATATAGAATGATGGAGAGGTCTTTGTTGCAGCGGATTTTCCCACGTGCTTTTGCAGGCACATTTGGGCAGCGTGCCCTTCTGGCGAGTACGGTCATAGTTTTTGCGGTCGCGCTTGCAGGATGCAACACGGCATCAACCCTGAACCCGTCCGAAACAATCACCGAGGGCTATGTGCTTGATCAGGATGCGCTGGATTCGGTACCGGTCGGCTCAAGCCGCGAACAGGTTCTGCTGGCGCTCGGTACACCGTCCACCACTGCGACCTTCGACAATGAAGTGTTTTATTACATTTCCCAGACGCGGCGCCGCGCTGCCCAGTTCATGAAACCGAAACTCGTCGACAGAAAGATTCTCGCAATCTATTTCGACAAGGACGGCAAGGTTCATCACATCGCAAATTACGGCATGCAGGATGGCAAGCTGTTCGATTTCGTCACGCGCACCACGCCGACTGGCGGCAAGGACCAGACCTTCCTCGGGCAGGTTATTCAGGGTGTGTCCAAGGCACCCACCTCACTGCCATCTGCCGGTGGCGCGACCAACTGATTGCCAGCTTTCATTTACCCGGCTTTCCAAAAAAACCCGCCTTTCGGCGGGTTTTTTATTATTAAAGTTATCACATTATCCAACGCATCGAAGCAGGATTAGAAATCAGTCCAGTGAACTGATTTGCCTGCGAAGACGCTTCGCACTTTTGGCTTAAAATGCTCATCCCATATGCGCCAAGACCGCCAGCAGCAAAAGCGCCACGATATTGGTGATCTTGATGGCCGGATTAACCGCTGGTCCCGCCGTATCCTTATAGGGATCGCCGACCGTGTCGCCCGTCACCGAAGCCTTGTGCGCTTCCGAGCCCTTGAGGTGCTTGACGCCATCCGCGTCGGTAAAGCCGTCCTCGAAGCTTTTCTTGGCATTGTCCCATGCACCGCCGCCCGACGTCATGGCAATAGCCACGAACAGACCGTTGACGATGACGCCCAGAAGCGACGCGCCAAGCGCTGCAAAGGCCGCAGCCTTGGAGCCTGAAATCAGCAATACCCCAAAATAGACCACAATCGGTGCCAGGACCGGCAAAAGCGAGGGAAGGATCATTTCGCGGATCGCCGCCCGCGTCAGCAGATCGACTGCGCGCGCATAATCTGGCCGTGTCTCGCCTGTCATGATGCCCGGATTTTCGCGAAACTGACGCCGCACTTCCTGCACCACCGCACTGCCCGCACGCCCCACAGCCGTCATGGCCATGCCGCCGAACAGATAGGGAATAAGCCCGCCGAAAATCAGCCCGGCCACCACATAAGGATTGGAGAGATCAAACGATACCGGCCCCATATCCGCAAAATAGGGATAGGTTTGGCCATTGGCGGCAAAATAGGCGAGATCGTTGGAATAGGCCGCAAACAGCACCAGAGCGCCCAATCCCGCCGAGCCGATGGCATAGCCTTTTGTCACGGCCTTGGTGGTATTGCCAACCGCGTCAAGCGCGTCGGTCGCTTTGCGCACTTCAGGGTCGAGCCCCGCCATTTCAGCGATACCGCCAGCATTATCCGTTACGGGGCCGAACGCATCCAGAGCCACGATCATACCGGCAATACCAAGCATGGCGGTGACCGCAATCGCCGTTCCGAAAAGGCCCGCGAGCTGATAGGTGGAAATGATGCCGCCAACGATGACGATCGCAGGCAGAGCGGTTGATTCAAGCGATACCGCCAGCCCCTGAATGACATTGGTGCCATGACCGGTGACAGACGCCTGCGCGATGGAATTGACCGGACGCTTGTTGGTGCCGGTATAATATTCGGTAATCACCACAATAAGACCGGTAACGAGCAAGCCGACCAACCCGCAGATGAAGAGATTGGTTCCGGTGATACTTTTACCGGCAACGGTACCTATTTCGCCCCAGCCGATGGTCAGCATGTTTGCAATGGCAAGGCCCGCCACGGAAAGCACGCCAGTGGCAATCAGCCCTTTATAGAGCGCCCCCATGATAGAACCGTTGACGCCAAGTTTGACGAAAAACGTGCCTGCAATCGAGGTTATGACACAGGCGGCGCAGATCATCAGCGGATAGAGCATGACACTCGGCAGCACGTCCGAGCCGTTAAAGAAGATTGCGCCCAGCACCATGGTTGCCACAACGGTAACGGCATAAGTCTCGAACAGATCGGCGGCCATGCCTGCGCAGTCGCCGACATTATCGCCGACATTATCGGCTATGGTTGCCGGATTGCGCGGATCGTCTTCGGGAATTCCCGCCTCGACCTTGCCGACCAGATCGCCGCCGACATCCGCCCCTTTGGTAAAGATACCGCCGCCCAGACGCGCAAAAATCGAAATCAGCGAAGCACCGAAACCGAGCGCTACCAGCGCATCGATCACCGTGCGGTCAGCAGGTGCATAACCAAGCCAGAGCGTAAGAATACCATAATAAACCGAAACGCCGAGGAGTGCCAAACCCGCGACCAGAAGCCCGGTAATCGCGCCGGAGCGAAATGCCAGTTCAAGTCCGCCCGCAAGGCTCAAGGATGCGGCCTGCGCCGTACGCACATTGGCACGCACCGAGACATGCATACCGATAAAGCCCGTAAGCCCCGAGAGCACCGCGCCGATCAGGAAGCCGATCGCAGCACTGAGCGAAAGCAGATACCAGACGGCGGCAAATACGACGATGCCGACGATAGCAATGGTCGAATATTGCCGGGTAAGGTAGGCCGACGCACCCTCGCGGATAGCACCGGCGATTTCCTGCATACGTGCGGTGCCCTGATCAGCTGCGAGGACCGAGCGGATCGACCACAGTGCAAAAAGAACAGAAAGCACACCGCAGACAATGACGAGAAGTAAAACTGCCATTTGCATAAAGGCCAACTCCCATTGGGTTTGCGTGAACCCGCCCCGCTCCGCCCTTCGGGCAGACAGCCACGTCAGTCACACGCATTCAAGGCCCGAAATCCCCTCCCCGGACCGACAAGAGCGGCATCGAAGCATTTGGTCAGTTCAGCATTCTTTATGCCGCACCCGCAGCATGCGAAACGGTTAAACAAACGTCAAGTCGTTCTTTATGAGCCTAAAATGAATAAGGCCCGCGATTTCTCACAGGCCTTGTCTGCATCATTGCAAAAGACAAATTAGTGTCGCGGCTTCACGCCACGGCTTTCGCCGCGCAGCTCAAATGCCAGCCGGTCGAGCACGGCGTTGACGAGCTTCGGTTCTTCTTCGGTATAAAAAGCCTTGGCGATATCGACATATTCCGAGACGATAACGGGGGTCGGCACGTCCTTGCGTGTTTTCAATTCCCACGCACCAGCGCGGAGAATGGCGCGCAGGGTCGAATCAAGGCGTGACAGCGGCCAGTCCTCGGTCAGCCCCTGATGAATGAGCGGATCAAGCGTAAGCTGGTTTTCCACGACACCGGCAACGATTGAACGAAACCATTGTGGATCGGCATCGAGATATTGTGTGCCGTCTACTTCCTTGCCAAGCCGGAAGGCTTCATATTCGCTCACTACTTCCAAGACGCCGGTTCCTGCAACATCCATCTGATAGAGCGCCTGCACAGCGGCCAAGCGAGCCACGCCGCGTTTGTTGGCGGTGCGCGGACCGGTTGGCGTCGGGCGGTTTTCTGCGGAAGAGTTCATGGTTTCAGGCTCCGAATTTCTTGCGCAGATTGATCATCGTCAGTGCTGCACGAGCTGCAAAACCGCCCTTGTCCTTATCGGAACGGCGGGCACGCACCCATGCCTGTTCGTCAGTTTCAACCGTCAATATGCCGTTGCCGATAGCGATGCTTTCCTCGACGGCCAAATCGGTGAGCGCACGGCAGGATTCGTTGGCGACGATGTCGAAATGATAGGTTTCGCCACGAATGACAGTGCCAAGGGCTACAAAGCCGTCATATTTCGTGCCGCCATTATCTGCGCCATCAAGCGCATAGGAAATGGTTGCCGGAACTTCCAGCGCGCCCGGCACCGTCACCACATCATAGCTCGCACCCGCCGCATCCAGAGCAGCTTTAGCGCCGTCGAGCAGCGCGTCGGCCAGATCGTCGTAAAACCGTGCTTCAACGATAAGCAAATGCGGCGCATGCGCCTCGTGCTTGGACATGAGAGACTCCATGGTAAAATTTGCGGACCGCAAATCCTGCGTTCAACGCGAAAATCGACTGTGATTGTAGCTGTGGACTAGGCTCTAAGCCTATTTCCCGTATTGCGCAAGCCTTGCCGCATACCGAGCCAGCTGATCGATCTCAATATTGACGCGATCACCGGCTTTTCTCTGGCCCCATGTGGTGACTTCCAGCGAATGGCGGATCAGGAGAACGTCGAAGTCATTGCCCTGAACACCGTTGACAGTCAGCGACGCGCCATCCAGCGCAACAGAACCTTTTTGTGCAATGAAGGGTGCCAATGCTTCAGGCGCACGCAGCGTGAAGCGCACGGCATCCCCCTCATCCTTGCGCATGATGATTTCCGCCTGCCCGTCAATATGACCGGACACCAGATGCCCGCCCATTTCGTCGCCCAATTTCAGCGAGCGCTCCAGATTTACGGGACGTCCGGCCTGCCAATCCGAAATGGTCGTGAGGCGCAAGGCCTCCTCCCATGCCTCAACCTCGAACCAGCGAGCATTGCTGCCCTTTTCCGGCAAGGAAACAACGGTGAGACACACGCCTGAACAGGCAATGGATGCGCCCAGTTCGATGGTTTCGGGATCATAGGCAGTCTCGACACGCAGAAGCACGCCTTCATTCAAAGGCTTGATCCGCTCCACTTTGCCAATGTCGGTCACAATGCCTGTAAACATCAAGTCTTCCTTACATATTCACGATAGGCATCCTCGCCATATTGCGCTTGCCTGAGAATTTCAAACTCCTCAGTCATGTGGGTTTCAAGACCGGCCACGGCAACCCCTTGTTCGCTCCCGATTTCGATAGCGGAGCGAAAGACAATAAGCCGGTCGACCAGTTTTTCCTCCAGAAAACTTTGTGCTATTGCGGCTCCGCCCTCGACCAGAACCGATCCGATCCCAAGGGCTGCAAGGTCATCCATCATTTCGGGGAGTGCTACACGTCCTTCATGAGTCTCGGTTGCAAGGATACGGCACCCCGCAGCCTTCAATTCATAGCGGCGTTCATCACTTGCCTCTTCGCCGCAAGCGATCCACAGTGGTTGCACGTCCGCCGTTCTCACCAGCTTCGAGGTCAAGGGCAAACGCAGACTGCTATCGAGAACCACACGCACCGGCGCACGGCTTTCCAGTCCCGGCAGGCGGCAGTTCAACAGGGGATCATCGGCCAGCGCTGTTCCAATGCCAATGAGGATCACATCGCTTTGCGCCCGCAAAATATGCGACTGCGCGCGCGACACAGCACCGGTGATTGCCACCTGCCCCTCGCCCCTTTGTCCAATCATTCCATCTGCAGAAAGTGCAATCTTCAGAATGACTTCGGGGCGTTTTCTGGAAGACCTGTTCAAATAGCCCGCGAGATCATTGGCGGCTTGTTTTGCCAAGACACCCGGTACGACTTCGATACCCGCCTCATGCAAAATGGCAAATCCCTTGCCGCTCACCCGCTCGTCGGGATCGGTTGCTGCAACCACGACGCGGGCGACACCCGCGCGCACCAGCGCTTCGGCACAGGGGGGCGTGCGACCGTGATGGGCGCAGGGTTCAAGCGTGACATAGGCCGTTGCGCCGCGTGCCGCCTCACCTGCTTCATTGAGCGCCTGTGGCTCGGCATGCGGCCTGCCGCCGATGGCCGTCACGCCGCGTCCGACGATCACGCCATCGCGCACGATCAATGTTCCCACGGAGGGATTGGTGCCGGTCAGCCCCTTGTGACGGCGCGCATAGCGGATTGCCGCCGCCATGAAGCGGAGATCGTCGGCCGATAGATCGACCTTGGGCGATTGCGGCTTATTCATGCCTATGCGTCCACGTCATCCTCAACGTCACCGTCCGCGTCATGTGCGGTCAATTCATCAATGACGTTATGGAAATCGACGGCCTCGCTAAAGTTGCGATAAACCGATGCAAAGCGGATATAAGCAATATCGTCGATGCCCTTTAGCGCATCCATGGCCAGGCGACCGATTTCATCGGATGCAACTTCCGCCTCGCCCGAACTCTCAAGCTGACGCACGATGCCGGAAATGGCGCGTTCAACAAGTTCAATGTCCACTTCGCGCTTGCGCAGCGCCACATCGATGGACCGAGCCAGCTTGTTACGGTCGAACGGCACCCGGCGACCGCTTTTCTTCACCACCATCAGATCGCGAAGCTGTACGCGCTCAAATGTCGTAAAGCGCCCGCCGCACACCGAACAGACACGACGCCTGCGAATGGCAGAGCCATCCTCGGCAGGCCGGGAATCCTTCACCTGTGTATCTTCGGACTGGCAGTAGGGACAACGCATGGAACTCTTTCAACTAAACTGCAACATGACAAATGAGCGGCTGATTCACACGGATCATAGCGCATTCTTACAATCTTGTATAAGCATGTGAGAGCAGTTCCGTGTTCTATTTACAGTCATTTCTCTTACCGCTTCGGACTAAGCGACACGCATTCCCAAGACTCATCATCGCACACAGCACAAATAAAATTTCTCCAGAAGGGGCAATATTTTTTACAAAGATCCAGTGTTGCATATGAACATTCCATCTTTGCGGGTGGCTTTGCGGATGAGCCTCCCTTAGTCCAATGACTTTTCGCGATCCTTTGCCCAGTCGCCCTGATCGGGCAAAAATGCGCCTGTTGCAATCCCAAAGCGCCAGCTTGCAATGTTCCGGGCGTAGCATATGTTTCAGTTACACCGGACAAGGCAATGCACATCATAAAAAATATTAGATTTTTCTTCATTATAATATCCTTTAAAATAATATCATTAAGATAGTTCAATTAAATACTTTTCCCGCAACCTCGCATCTCCAAATCAGTTGTCGCTATTGAGCGCTCACAAAAAAAAGCCCCGCTCAACAGAAGTTGAGCGGGGCTTTTGAAAGGACAAAAATTATCCCTGATAGCCGTACATCGGGAAGCGGGCAGTCAGAGCGATGACCTTGTCTTGCACCGCCTGTTCGACGGCTGCATTGCCTTCATCCGAATTGGCAGCCTTAAGGCCATCGAGGACTTCTGCAATCAGCGAGCCGATTTCCTTGAATTCGGTGACGCCAAAGCCCCGCGTCGTACCTGCGGGCGTGCCAAGACGCACACCGGAAGTGACGAACGGCTTTTCAGGATCAAACGGAATGCCATTCTTGTTGCAGGTGATGTTGGCGCGGCCAAGGGCTGCTTCTGCACGCTTGCCGGTGGCATTTTTCGGGCGAAGATCAACTAGCATCAGGTGATTGTCGGTGCCGCCCGAAACGATATCGAGGCCACTTGATTTCAATTCTTCAGCCAGTGCCTTGGCATTGGCGACAACATTCTGCGCGTAAAGCTTGAATTCAGGCTTCAAGGCTTCGCCAAAGGCCACAGCTTTACCGGCAATAACATGCATCAACGGTCCACCCTGAAGACCGGGGAACACGGCCGAATTGATCTTCTTGGCGATATCGGCGTCATTGGTCAGGATCATGCCACCGCGCGGACCGCGCAGGGATTTGTGCGTCGTGGTGGTGCAGACATGGGCATGCGGCACAGGCGACGGGTGCACGCCACCGGCGACCAGACCTGCAATATGTGCCATATCGACCATGAGATAGGCGCCGACTTCGTCAGCAATCTCGCGAAAACGCTTCCAGTCCCAGATGCGCGAATAGGCGGTGCCGCCAGCAAGAATAAGCTTTGGTTTGTTTTCACGTGCCAGACGCGCAACTTCGTCCATATCGAGCAGATGATCGTCTTCACGCACACCATAGGAGACGACGTTGAACCACTTGCCGGACATGTTGACGGGCGAGCCATGCGTCAGGTGACCACCGGAATTGAGGTCCAGCCCCATAAATGTGTCGCCCGGTTGCAGAAGGGCCAGGAACACGGCCTGATTCATCTGGCTGCCGGAATTGGGCTGCACATTGGCAAACTCTGCGCCAAAAAGTTTCTTGGCGCGTTCGATCGCCAGTTCTTCGACAACATCGACATACTGGCAGCCGCCATAATAGCGCTTGCCCGGATAGCCTTCGGCATATTTGTTGGTGAGAATGGAACCCTGCGCCTCAAGAACGGCACGCGAGACGATGTTTTCCGAAGCGATCAGCTCGATTTCATGGCGTTGACGGCCAAGTTCGTTGCGAATCGCGCCGAAAATATCAGCATCGACGCTTTCAAGGTTTTCATTGAAGAAAGCATCTAAAGACGCATTCGAGGCGGCATTGGCTTGCGACATTTCACACCCTCCGGGTCAGCCGGTAACAGCTATTGGATGAGGCGCATTATCACACTTGAACGGTCAAGGCCAATGGCCGCAAAGCGAAAAGCATGTTCCAAAATGCGGCAGTGTGTAGCGACACAAAAGAAAAAGCCGCCCGAAATAGCTCCGAACGGCTTTTTAAGACAAAATCGGACGGCGATCAGGCGCCAGAAATCAGGTATCTGTGCCAAGCGCCAATTGCGACGCACCGTCCATCTTGTAGATGTCATCGCGGAACTGCACCACGCCATCGCCCGTGGACCAAGCCGAAATGTAGACGAAATGCAGCGGCACAGGATCAGAAACCGCGATCGGCCTGTTTTCGCCGGAACGGATGGTTTCTTCGATATTCTGGCGATCCCAGCCTGCGGTATTTTTCAATAGCCACACATCGAGGTCGCGCACGTTCTGTACACGAACGCAGCCCGACGAATCAAAACGCATCAGCTTATTGAAATAGCTCTTCTGTGGCGTGTCGTGCATATAGACGGCATGCTGGTTGTGGAAATTGATCTTGGTCGAGGACATGGCGTTGATCTTGCCCGGGTCCTGACGGAACATCAGCTTGACAGCGTCATCGGTATTCCAGTCAATGGTTTCGGGTGCGACTTCCTGACCGGACTGATCGTAAAGACGGATCTTGTTCTTGGCCAGATATTGCGGGTCCTTGCGCATCAGCGGAATGATATCCTTCTGGATGATCGATTTCGGCGCTGTCCAGTAAGGATTGAGAATAACTTCGTGAATCTTTGAATTGAGGATTGGCGTCTGGCGGTCGATCTTGCCCACAACAGCCGTATGGCGCTGCATGACGCTGCCGCCTTCAACCGCTTCGATGCGTGCTGCCGGAATATTGACCATTACGAAACGCTGCTCGGAGGAACCAGCACTTGCGAGCGGCGACAGACGCTGCAGGTTGGTCTGCAACTGGCCAAGGCGCGTATTGGCATCCACATTCATTGCAGAATAGGTAAACTTGCCCATCACACCATCGGCAGGGAGGCCATGGCGTGCCTGGAAACGCTTGACCGCAGCATCAACATAAGTGTCGAAAGCATTGGAAACACCAGCACTCTGCGGCAAATCACCTGAGATGATCAGACGCTTGCGCAATGCCTGTACAGAAGGGTCGCTGACGCCAAGCTTGAGCCTGGCCTGTCCCGGCACGTTCGGCCACCCACCGCGTCCGGCAATATCGGTATATTGCGCAATGGCGTTCTGGAGATTGCCGACCGTATGCGGGCTCAACACCGGCTGGTTTGTCGCAACCGTCTGACCGCCGGTTGCACGCGCATCGAACTGATCCGCCCAGTTGCCCCGTCCCGGCGATCCCATCACGTCTGAGAGCATCTGCTGGGCAAAGGATGAGGACGCAACGCTCGAAGCAGCTACTGAAAGGCCAGCCGTTGCAGCACCGCGCAAGAAGCCGCGGCGGCCCAGTTTGAAAGCTTCTGCCTGTCTGTCGATCTTGGTCATTTGCTTTAGTCCCAAAAAAGCGCACCGCATAAAAGGTAATCATCCGCAACATACCATCAACTGGCCGTTGAGACGAGGCCCCGTTCGCGTCACCCTGCGCGTGTTCACTTCTGGATAAGTCAGAAGCTGCTAAAATATTACGCTCGCAATCTCATGAAATGCATATGTATTTTTTTATGGCTTAATCATGTCGCGCGACCCGCTTTGCAAGCCTCATCAGGTATAAATGCGGCCAATTTATCGCTTCATACCTGTCAACACGGCACGGTTGTGGCCGTTCTGCCACAACTGGCAGGGAGAAGAGGCTATTTGTTATGAGACAAAATGCGGTGTAAGGTCGACTATAGACTGTCCATCGGAGTGATCATGTCGTTTTACCTTGTGCGTTCTTTCATTCTTGGCAGTCTTCTCAGCTTCACAGGCCTTGTCACTTTTGCACAATCCGAGCCTGTCAGCGCTCAGGCACATTCGGTCATCATGTATAAAGATCCGTTTTGCGGATGCTGTGAGGGATGGGCTGCACATATGAAAGCCGCTGGCTTTGACGTGACCATCAAAGCCGAAGACGACATGGACGCAATCAAGGCGCATCATGGGGTCTCCCCCAAGCTTGCCTCATGTCATACCGCCATCGTCGACGGTTATGTCATTGAGGGCCATGTCCCAGCACAGGCCGTCAAACAGCTTCTGGCTGGGCGTCCGCAAGCAAAAGGACTCACCGTCCCCGGTATGCCAATAGGCGCACCGGGTATGGAGGCGCCGGGCAGCACACCCGATACCTATGATGTACTGCTGTTTAAGGGCGACCAATCAAAACCGTTCGCCCGCTTTGAAGGCAAAAAAGCACTTTAGGGCTAGGCCTTTACAGAGCCAGTTGCTTTCGCGCCTGCTTCTTCTTCTCAAGCCAGAGCAGCACGCGGAAAATGATGTAAATAAGAATGAAGGTCGCATTGAGCCCGGCGGTCAGCGGCCTATATTCGAAATAACGCGAAAAAATCGAATAGATCGCAATCTCGCCGATTGCCGCGACAAGCCAGAGCACCGGCCCCCATGGGGCACGCATCCATAGCCCCGTCGCCGCCACAGGCATCAGCAAGGCCAGTGCAACACTTGCCGTCTGCCACATCCACGGCATCAGATCAAAACGCCAGAGCAATCCCGGGTAGATACCAATCAGTCTTATCCAGTAGAAGATGCCGGTCGCCAACACAATCAATGCCAAAAGGCGCATGAACAAAGCGAATAACCATTCAAGACCACTCGACTGGGTTTGCTGGCGTAATTCATCCATATGCATCAGAATGTCAGTTCCTTGTTGCCAAGAGAATCGAAATAGGCGTCGATTATTTCCGACTTGACTGCGTCGTAAGATGCAGGTTGCCAGTTCGGCGCACCATCCTTGTCGATCAAGGCCGCACGTACGCCTTCATAAAAATCGTGGTTCTCCAGCATACGGTTGGCAATGCGATATTCCAGGCGCATGCAATCATCGAGATTAAGCGCCCGCCCCTCTGTAATCTGCCGGAAGGCAACCGCAACACTGGTCGGCGAGCGCGTGGCAATCACATTCACAATATCGGCTGCGGGCTTGCTGCCCGATGCCACCATTTCCTGCAACACAGCGAGGCATTCCTCCAGTGTCGCACCTGAAAAACACTGCGTGATCACGCCACGGGTTTCAATCGAGGTCTCGAAATCGGGATACTGGCTACGGGTCAGCGCCGCATCGAGATCAACGCCTGCGACAAGATCGTCTCGCAGATCGTCAAGATCGCTTGCTGCAATCGCATGGGTGGCAATACCGCTCTGAAGGCAATCACCCCAGCGAATGCGGTTACCGGTCAAAGCCAGATAAAGCCCGAAATGATCGTGCAAATGAGGCAGAAAGGCGCTGCCACCGACATCGGGGAAAAAGCCGATGCCGGTTTCGGGCATGGCAAACAAGGTGTTTTCGGTGACGATCCTATGCGACCCGTGTACGGAAATACCGGCACCGCCCCCCATGACGATCCCGTCGAGCAGCGAAATATAGGGTTTTGGAAAACGTCCGATGCGGGCATTGAGGCGATATTCATCGCGAAAGAATTCGTAAGCAGGCATGTTCGACTGTTTTGCCTTATAGGCTGCAACCACATCGCCACCGGCGCAAAAAGCGCGGCCCTCGCCTTCGACGATGACATGGGATACGTCCGGATCGTCTTCCCATGCCTGCAAGGCACGGTCGAGCGCCAGAATCATCTCTTGTGTGAGTGCGTTGAGCGCCGATGTGCGTGTAAGCCGGACAAGCCCCGCCTTGCCCTTGCGCTCGAAGCTGATTTCGCTGCCGCCACCAAATTCTGCCTGCATGATTTCCTCTCCCGCTCAATAGGCGTCAGAAAGAAGGGGTAGAAAGTGATAGCCCCCGCGTCAATCCCACACAGGCCCAAGCAAGCCAATATGCTTGGTTTCACCCATTTTTCCGTGATAAAGCCTCACTTCATAAAGTCGGCCCGTGAAGCACGGCCTATTTCAGGGCAGCTATCCCAGGAATAAAATTATGAGCAATCGTCAGTCCAGATATCTTCCGACCCGTATCAGCGAGCATGTCGATGATGTAACCGGCAGCCGGCGCCTGCGCCGTATGCGCAAGACCGACTGGTCGCGTAGGCTGGTGCAGGAAAATCATCTGACAGTAAACGATCTCATCCTGCCTTTCTTCCTCACTCATGGTACAGGTATCACTGAACCGGTGGATGCCATGCCTGGTGTCGAACGCTATTCGATCGATAAGGCTGTGCACATGGCCGAAAAAGCCGCCAAGCTCGGCATTCCGGCAATTGCCCCCTTCCCGCGTGAAGCTGCGGATATCAAGACAGAGGACGGCGCATTCGTCGCAAGCCCCGACAATCTGATCAATCGCGCCATTCGCGCCATCAAGAAGGAAGTGCCTGAAATCGGCATCATCACCGATGCAGCGCTCGACCCTTTTACGACACACGGTCATGACGGCATTTTGCGCAATGGCGAAATCATCAATGACGAGTCGGTCGCCATGGTGGTACGCGGTGCTCTTTCGCAGGCCGAGGCAGGCAGCGACATCATCGCACCCTCCGACATGATGGACGGCCGCGTCGGCGCCATCCGCCGCGCACTCGACGAAAACGGCTTTCACCACGTGCCGATCATGTCCTATGCGACCAAATTCGCCTCTGCTTTCTATGGCCCCTATCGGGATGCTATTGGCACCGGCGGACTTCTGAAGGGCGACAAGAAGACCTATTATCTCGATCCGGCCAACGGGCAGGAAGCGGTGCGCGAAGCAGAGCAGGATGTGATCGAGGGCGCGGACATGCTGATGGTCAAGCCCGGCCTGCCCTATCTCGACATCATTAAGCGGCTGAAGGATGAATTCCGCCTGCCAACCTACGCCTATCAGGTGTCTGGCGAATACTCGATGATCAAAGCCGCAGGCATCAATGGCTGGATCGACGAGGAAAAGGTGATGATGGAAAGTCTTTTGGCATTCAAGCGCGCTGGCTGTGACGGCATCTTCACCTATTTTGCGCTCGATGTCGCGCAAAAACTCAAAAATCAGGACTGATTGGCGATCCTTCTCGCGCAAATGTTTGGCCGTCCTTGAAAGTGTCGATTTTTAATCCCATCTTATTTTCTGTTCCGCACAGTGCGGAGCAGCGCCGGTCACTCATTTCCGGTTGCTATCTGGCAAAGACTGGAAGGAAACATGTCCGATCATATACTGCACGGCGAAGTAATGGGTCCTCGTTATGAAAGCCGCGCTTTCTTCGAAGGCGTGCGTACGCGCCGCATCATGGCTTTTCTGATCGATTATCTGATCGTGTTTCTGCTTTGCATTCCGGCGGCCATCGTGATTGCCATTCTCGGCATCATTACGCTGAGCCTTGGCTGGATGCTTTATGCGGTGATGTTTCCAGCCGTTGCACTCTTTTACGTTGCGCGCACAATGGGCGGCCCAAATCAGGCCACCAAGGGCATGCAGATCATGAACCTCAAGCTGGTCAAGCTTGAAGGCGGCACAATCGATCCGATGCTGGCCATTGTGCATTCTGTGCTGTTCTGGGGTTTCAACGTTGTTCTGACGCCGTTGATTTTGCTTGCAACACTGGTTCTCGACCGCAAGCGCACCGTGCATGATCTGCTGCTCGGAACCGCCGTTATTCGTTCGGATCGTTAAAGCGAAAATCCTTCAGTAACTGGACACGTCAACCGAACTCCCGTTGTTGCAATACAGGAAATCCTGTATCGGCTCTAATCTGATGGTTTTTAAATTCAAGGCCAAAGCTCGCCCTGACACGACTTTATAAAAAAGCAGCCCTCTCCCGTGAGCGGGCTGCTCACATCTACCAACGGCTCAGGCCGAGCAGCTTTTCACCAAGCGGCGTGAGTCTGGCGGTCCGGGCATTGTGCTTTTCCCATTCCCGTGGATCACCGGGGAACGCATCGCGCTTGGGATGGTCAAGCTCTTTCCAGAGCCGGATGCGCTCCTGTCGTTCCGCTTCATTGTCGAATTCAGCCGGATGCATGGAGATGTATTGCGCCATGCGCACGCGATGATCCGAATGGTTCGGCCGCACGCCGTGTGCCAGCAGCGAATTGAAGATCATCAGATCGCCCGGCTCCATGTCGATATTGACGACCGACAAGCCCGTCATGTCGGGATGCATCGGATCGCGGTCCGCAGGCTGTGTCTTCACCCATTCCTCGAAATGCTCGAACAGGTAAGGGACGCACTGGAAGCCACCGACATCTCCGTCCTGTTTTTGCAGGCTGAGAACGCCCTGAACGCCGATCGGAAGCGGCCGAATGGACGTATCCACGTCCCAATGAATGAAGCCGTTCGGGTTTCCCTTCACCTTCTTCGGCGGATTAAGATTGGCGCGGTCGACGGTGACCCAGAGATCTTCACGGTCCCATATATCCACAAATACGTCGTAGACACGCTTTTCCATGCGATTGTCCCAGAGATACTGGTGATTGTAGATTTCCAGCATTCCGGTATTGTTCAATTCCTTCATCTTGTGTTCGCGCCGCTGCGGCGCGTACCACGTCGAAGGATTGCTGGGGTCTTTTTCGTCGAACCTCCAGAGCAACTCGACAAGGCGTTCGACATTTGCTGCAGGCACCGCGCCACGGACAATGACATAGCCTTTCGTCGTCCAATGCTCCCAGTCGGCCGTCGACAGGACACGCAGCGGCAAGGTCTTCCTGATATCCTGGAGCGGCATCGTGGCGGAGGTAGTCGGGTGGCTGTCGCGCTTGTGCGCTGTGGTGGCTTGCATCTCATTCTCCCATCATTGTTTCCCCTGATGCTCAAGACTATGCCCGCAATATTTGGCATGTTGTCGGAATAGGGCCAATAATGATACTATTCCGGCCTTTGAGTTGATAAACAGGCCAGAATGAAGCCCTATCTCGAACATCTTTCCACATCACCGGATTCGTCGTGGAGCATGCTCAATCGTCGACTGGACAATGCCATTCCGTTCGAATGGCACCACCATCCGGAATATGAGTTGACGTTGACGCTCAACTCGCGTGGCCAGCGCTTCATAGGAAACCATGTCTCAAGCTACGATCATGGCGATCTTGTCCTGATCGGTCCCAACCTGCCGCACACATGGGCTTCCCGCGAGAAGATCGACGCGAATGAACCGCATATCGCTCTGGTATTCTGGTTTCGCCGGGAATGGATCGAAACGCTTGCCGCCGGTAGCGTGGAATTTACGTCGGTCATTCGTCTGATCCGTGACGCTGTAACCGGGCTGGCATTCGATGGCGCGCTCGGCCATGCCTTGTCGGCAGATTTTCAAGCCATGTTCTCCCGAACGCCCACGCAAAGGCTGATCGCTCTTCTGGAAATCGTGGTGCGGCTTGCGGAAAGCAAGCGGCATCCCCTTTCCACCATCGTACCGCAAGACGTTGAAGGGGACCGCTCTCGTATCGACCGGGTGCTTGCCTATCTCCATCGGCATTACAACCAGCCGATCCGGATCGGTCAGATCGCCGAAGTCGCAGCCTTGAGCGAGTCCGGCCTGCACCGTATGTTCAGACGACATACGCAGGCCAGCATCTCCGACTATCTAATCAGCCTGCGGATCGGCGAGGCTTGCGCCCGACTTTCTGCCACTTCGCAGCCGATCCAGCATATTGCTGCAGATATCGGCTATGCGTCGCTGGCCAATTTCAATCGACAGTTCAAAGCACTACGCGATATGACACCGCGTGAATATCGGGCTATGTTCCGATAATATCCCTGAGGCTCGAAGCTTAAGCTGCCACAAGTATGAAAAGATCGTATAATAGCAAACTACCGAGTGTGAACCACTGTCGATCAGAAGAGGAAAGGGGCATGACGATGGTTTTCAGCCTTACGCAAAAAAGTTCAGAAGAATTCAAACGCGACTGCGTATAATATCTATTGACGTTTTGCGCTTCCGGCCCAATCCTTAAGGCAGTATCGTGATGGTTTGGGTAAGGCCTTTTGCTGGATATTGCCTTTTGCTGGATATTGAATGACCCATCAGCCGCAACAGTCTCCGCAGTTTTATCTCACTGCGCCCTCGCCCTGCCCCTATCTGGAGGGGCAGATGGAGCGTAAGGTGTTTACGCATCTTGTCGGAGACCGCGCCAACGAGATAAACGACCTTCTGACACAGGGCGGCTTTCGTCGCTCGCAGAATATCGCTTACCGCCCAGCTTGTGAATTATGCCGCGCCTGTGTTTCCGTGCGCATCGTGGTCGACGAATTCGTCATGACGCGCAATATGCGTCGCATCTGGGCCCAGAACCGCGACCTGATCGGGCGCGCGCACAAGGCCCAGCCCAGCACCGAACAATATGCGCTGTTCCGTGATTATCTGGATGCGCGGCACCAGTCCGGCGGCATGGCCGACATGACTGTGCTCGATTATGCGATGATGGTCGAGGACACGCATGTCGACACCGAGATCATCGAATATCGCAGACGGGGTCCGGACAGTTTCCTCTCTCCCAAAGGCGATGGCGAACTGATTGCGGCTGCACTCACCGATGTGATGAGCGATGGGCTTTCCATGGTCTATTCGTTTTACGCGCCGCTAATGCTGGAACGCTCGCTCGGCACCTTCATGATTCTCGATCATATCGAGCGCGCCCGTGCCGCAGGACTGCCACATGTCTATCTCGGCTACTGGGTCGAGGGATCGTCCAAGATGCAATATAAAACCCGTTTCACGCCACAGGAACATCTGGGACCGCGCGGCTGGGAACGCTTTCAGCCGGAAGAATGATCGACGGAAATTGCAATAAAAAGGCGGCTTGAAGCCGCCTTTTTATTTTTGCATTAAAACTTGCCCGAACGCGGAAAACCCTTTGGCACCAGACGCCCGGCGGAGGCACGAGCGGCCAGCCATTCGCCAAGTTCTTGCGCGTTGCGCGTAAATGTCCGCTCCGCCGAATCCTGCCATGTGAGACCTTCGGCAAGAACGAAAGTGCGCACATCCGACACGCCGCCGTCCTTGTATTTTTGCAAGCGCACACCCTTGCCGCGTGTCATTTCCGGAATATCTGCAAGCGGGAACACCACCATCTTGCGGTTTTCACCCACCACGGCGATGTGATCACCCGAAATACGCTGGCAGAGCTTTGCCTCATCGGGCACCTTCACATTCATCACCTGCTTGCCCTTACGGGTATTGGCGATCGCTTCGCTTTCAGCCACGACAAATCCATTACCCTCATGCGAAACGAGCAAGAGTTTTGCTGCCGGATCGTGCACGAAAGCCGTCAGAATATCCTGATCGTTTTCCATATCGACCAGAATGCGGATCGGTTCGCCATGGCCGCGTCCGCCCGGAAGCGTATTTGCACCGATGGTGAAAAACTTGCCGCCTGTCGTGAAAAACAGCAATTTGTCGGTGGTCTGGGCATGGAATGCAAGCTTGAGCTTGTCGCCATCTTTAAAGGCAAGCGTTGAGAAATCCGCCATATGGCCCTTCAACGCGCGCAACCAGCCCTTTTCCGACACGACGATGGTCACAGGCTCGCGCTCGATCATCGCATTATGAATATCTGTCAAGTCGTGGGTGGGAGCTTGCGCAAAATTGGTCCGGCGCTTACCGAGCAAGGTTGTCGGGCCAAATTTATCGCGCACCGCCTTGATTTCGGTGCTGATCTTCTTCCATTGCCGTGTGCCGGACGCAAGCAGACCTTCAAGGTCAGCTTTTTCTACAGTCAGAGCGTCAAACTCCTTGCGTATCTCGAATTCCTCAAGCTTGCGCAGCGAACGCAGGCGCATATTGAGGATCGATTCAGCCTGCATGTCGCTGAGCTCAAACGTCTGCATCAATTCCTGTTTCGGCTCGTCTTCCTCACGGATGATACGGATGACCTCATCCAGATTGAGATAGGCTTTGAGGAAGCCGCCAAGAATTTCAAGGCGCCTTTCGATTTCGGCAAGGCGGAACTCGGAGCGACGCACCAGCACGTCCTTGCGGTGCTCCAGCCATTCGCGTAGCACGCCGCCAAGCGACAACACGTTCGGCACCTTGCCATGCGAAAGCACGTTCATGTTGAGAGAAACGCGGTTTTCAAGTTCGGTCAGCTTGAACAGCGATTCCATCAGCAATTCGGGATCGACGCTACGATTCTTTGGCTCCAGAACAACACGGATATCTTCCGCCGACTCGTCGCGAATGTCGTCGAGCAAAGGCAGTTTTTTCGCGAGAAGCAGTTCGGCGATCTTTTCAATCAGTCGAGATTTCTGCACCTGATAGGGAATTTCGGTGATCACGATCACCCATGTGCCGCGATTGCCCTCTTCCTTTTCCCATCGTGCACGCACGCGGAAAGACCCGCGTCCGGTGCGATAGGCTTCAAGAATATTGCTCTCATCCTCGACCAGAACACCGCCCGTCGGAAAATCCGGCCCGCGCACCTTGCATTTGAGAAGGGCTGACGGATCGCTCTCGGCTTCCTTTTTCAAGGTTTCCCATTCAACGGACGATGTGACCAGTTCTTCAACGCCCGCATCGGGATGGTTGATGAGATAGAGGGCTGCCGAGCAAAGCTCCGCCACATTATGCGGCGGGATATTGGTCGCCATACCGACTGCGATGCCTGCCGATCCATTGGCAAGAAGGTTCGGGAAAGCGCCGGGAAGAACGATGGGTTCTTCGTCTTCCTCATTATAGGTCGGGCGAAAATCGATGGCATTTTCGTTGATGCCTTCAAGCAGCAGCGTTGCCACTTCGGTCATGCGCGCTTCGGTGTAACGCATGGCGGCGGCATTATCGCCGTCGATATTGCCGAAATTGCCCTGCCCGTCGACCAGCGGATAACGCACCGCGAAATCCTGCGCCAAACGCACCAGCGCGTCATAGATCGAGGCATCGCCGTGGGGGTGGAACTTACCCATCACGTCGCCCACGATACGCGCGCACTTGGCATAGGCCTGATCGGGGTTAAGGCGCAGAAGGCGCATGGCATGCATGATGCGCCTGTGCACAGGCTTTAGCCCGTCGCGCACATCCGGTAGCGCACGATGCATGATCGTCGACAACGCATAAGCGAGATAGCGTTCCTCAAGCGCGGACTTGAGATCGACGCGTTCAATGTGCTCTTCGCCGTCGCCCGGCGGAATCAAACTTTTACCCATGGCTCTTAGTAGCAAAAATTCGCACTATACAAAATCTGTTTAAGCGCAGGTGCGTCGCAAATCCGCCGTCATTCATGCCTTAAACAACATTGAGGGAAGTAAACTTCCCGTTGCATTCGTGTGAGCCGCAAATTCGGTTGTTAACGATCAGTTTTTGCGCCTATGAATGCAGCCCATAATCAGATCAGGCAGGAGCCCCCCATGCACGTTTTCATCTCCCTCAAGCCCGCCGCGCGTATTCTCGCCGCTGGCACAGCACTTTCTCTGGTTTTTGCCAGCGCTGCCATTGCCGCGGACGCTAATGCGGTCGCTGAACGCCTGAAGGACCTCTACGCGGAACAGGGTGGGGAATTGAGCTTCACCAATGTCAAGGCCGACGGCGCGGATATCGTTCTTGAAGGCACCAAGCTCAAGATGAAAACGGTTGCCGACAAGGACGTGGCAATTGGCGATGTGAAGCTCAAAAACGTGCAGGACGCGCCCAATGGCGGTTTCACCATTGGCGAAATCGAGGTTCCCGATATGGCCCTCGACAGTGCTCCAGGCAAGAACGACAAGGCTGTGATCAAGGGCATGTCGATGGAGAACGTTCAGGTTCCATCGGCGAATGCGACCGAAACGCTCGACAAGATCATGCTCTATGACAAGGTAAAGATCGATAGGGTGGAATTCGGCACACCGGGCAAGGACGGCGCGACCATCAAGGATTTCGAGATGGCACTCGACACATCCAACAAGGCCGAAAAGATCGCCTATGTCTGGACCATTGACGACATCGATGCGACGTTTGAAAAAGCCGGCAAAAACCCGCTCGCAGCGCTCGACATGAACACGTTGAAAGCCTCGCTCTCCTCCAAGGGAAGCTGGTCACCAAAGTCCGGCGATACCACGCTTGACCAACTAGAAATCGATGCCGATGATCTTGGTAAGATCAACATCACCGGCAATCTGGGCGGTTACGATCTGGCTTTCGTTGACGCTGTAAAGAAGACGCAGCAAGCCATGGGCAAGGCTGACGCCAACAAGGATGCCGCTGGTCTGGCGATGCTGGGTCTTGCCGAACAGCTGAACCTCAAGAACCTGACAATCCGCTTCGATAACGAGGAACTGACGCAGAAATTACTCGGCTATTATGCCAAGCAGCAGGGTTCAGACGCAAAGGCACTTGGCGAGCAAATGAAATTGATGGTGCCCCTTCTGGCAACCCAGTTGAAAAACCCGGAATTCGCGCAACAGGTCAAGGCTGCAGCCGACAAATATTTCAGCGATCCAAAGTCGCTGACGCTTTCGGCAACCCCCGACCAGCCGGTGACGTTTGCATCGATTGCTGCAACCGCATCGCTTGATCCGACAAAGATCATCCAGTTGCTGAAAGTCGGCATTTCCGCCAACGACTGATCTGAACTTTGACTAAGAAAAACCCGGCGCTAAGCCGGGTTTTTTTGTATTGAGAAGTTGTCGATCAACTCTTTTGCGTTGGCGGTGCCAGACGAATATGCAAATCGCGCAATTGTGCCGGGCCGACATTCGACGGCGCGCCCATAAGCAAATCGAGTGCCTGCTGGTTCATGGGGAACAGCGAGATTTCGCGCAGGTTCTTTGCACCGACCAGAAGCATGATCACGCGGTCCACACCCGCCGCCATGCCGCCATGCGGCGGCGCGCCATACTGGAATGCACGATAAAGTCCGCCAAAGCGTTCTTCCACATCCTGCTGGCTGAGCCCCACTTTTTCAAACGCCTTGACCATGACTTCCGGTAACTGGTTACGGATCGAGCCTGATGCAATTTCAAAACCGTTGCAGACCAGATCATACTGATAGGCCTTCAGCGACAACGGGTCCTGGTTTTCCAGCGCATCCATTCCGCCCTGCGGCATGGAGAAAGGGTTGTGGGCAAAATCGAGCTTCTTGTTGTCCTCGTCCCATTCGTAGAACGGGAAATCGATGATCCATGCAAGCTCGAAACGCTCGCGGTCAACGAGGTTCAATTCCTCGCCTGCACGCGTACGTGCGTCACCGGCAAACCTGTAGAACTTCTTCGGATCACCAGCGACAAAGAAGCAGGCGTCACCATCATCAAGCCCAAGCTGGGTGCGGATCGCTTCGGTGCGTTCCTCGCCAATATTCTTGGCAAGCGGTCCAGCGCCTTCGAGCTTGTCGCTTTCCTTGCGCCAGAAAATATAGCCCAAACCCGGCTGGCCTTCGCTCTGCGCCCATGAATTCATACGGTCGCAGAACGCACGGCTGCCGCCGGTCTTGGCCGGAATAGCCCACACCTCGACCTTTGGGTCATTGGCGATCATGTTGGCAAAGACCTTGAAGCCGGAACCGGCGAAATGCTCGGTCACGGCCTGCATTTCAATCGGGTTGCGCAGATCCGGCTTGTCCGAACCATAGGTGCGGACGGCATCGTCATAAGCAATGCGGCGGAATTTCTGCGTAACCGGCTTGCCTTCAGCAAATTCTTCGAAAATGCCACGCATGACCGGCTCCATCGTCTCCCAGATTTCTTCTTGGGTGACAAAGCTCATTTCAACGTCGAGCTGATAGAACTCGCCCGGCAACCGGTCGGCACGCGGGTCTTCATCGCGGAAGCAGGGTGCGATCTGGAAATAGCGGTCGAAACCGGCAACCATTAGCAGCTGCTTATATTGCTGCGGTGCCTGCGGCAGCGCGTAGAACTGGCCCTCATGAATACGGCTCGGCACGAGAAAGTCGCGTGCGCCTTCAGGCGAGGACGCAGTCAGGATCGGCGTGGTGAATTCATTGAAGCCGATCTCGCTCATGCGGCGACGCATCGCGGCGATGATCTTTGTGCGACTCATGATGTTCTTGTGCAACGTTTCGCGGCGCAGATCGAGGAAGCGGTATTTGAGGCGGATATCTTCGGGATAATCCGGCTCGCCAAACACCGGCAGAGGCAATTCCTTGGCGGCTGCCAGCACTTCGATTTCTGTTGCGAAAATCTCGACATCACCGGTAGGGAGGTTTGCGTTGACCGCATCATCCGCACGGGCCTTCACTTCACCATCGACGCGAATGACCCACTCGCCGCGCACAGTTTCGGCCACCTTGAAGGCAGGCGAATCGGGATCGGCGACGACCTGGGTAATGCCGTAATGGTCACGAACATCAATGAAGAGAATGCCGCCATGGTCACGGACGCGATGAACCCAGCCGGACAGACGAACGGTCGAGCCGACATCGGTCTTGCGAAGGGCTGCGCAGGTATGGCTGCGATAACGGTGCATGATTTCTGCCTTATGGAACGCGATGATCTTGTGCAGGCAAAGCCCTGCAATTTGGCGGAAAAGCGCATTTTGACCACGCTTTGTCAAGCCTGCACTGCCTTGCCACAGCTTTGTTAGTGCAGCTTGACAGAATAAGTCGACAAAAAACACTATTTCCGTGTTATTCCATCCTTCTGTGTTTATCGCGGCGCGACATTGAGCGTCCATTTATCTAAAAAGAAGACTATGCAGCTCATTACCACGACCGAGGCCCTTGAAGAGGCCGTATCCGCCCTGTCGAAATCCGATTTCGTTACAGTCGACACCGAATTCATCCGGGAGACGACCTTTTGGCCGGAACTTTGCCTGATCCAAATGGCCTCGCCCGAGCAGACAGCACTGGTTGATGCGCTGGCACCGGGACTGGATCTTGCACCCTTCTTCCGTCTTATGGGTGATGAGAAGGTCGTGAAAGTCTTTCACGCGGCGCGACAGGACATCGAGATCGTCTATCATCTGGGCGGACTTGTCCCCTCGCCGATTTTCGACACACAGGTTGCGGCCATGGTCTGCGGTTATGGCGATTCTGTTTCCTACGATCAGCTTGTACAGAAGATAACCGGGCAGCAAATCGACAAGTCATCGCGTTTTACCGATTGGCGCAGGCGTCCACTTTCCGACAAGCAACTCGATTATGCTCTGGCCGATGTAACGCATCTGCGCGATGTCTATCTGCATTTGCAGCAGGAATTGGCCAAGGAAGGCCGCAGCGACTGGGTGAACGAGGAAATGGCGGTTCTCAAAGCCGTCGAAACCTATGATCTGCACCCGGACGACGCCTGGCGGCGGGTCAAGGCACGTGTGCGCAAGCCGATGGAGCTGGCCATCGTCAAGGCTGTCGCCGCATGGCGTGAACGCGAAGCCCGTGAACGCAATGTGCCCCGTGGTCGCGTGATCAAGGACGACACAATCGCAGAAATCGCGACACAACAGCCGCGAGACGCTGAGGCGCTGGGTCGCCTGCGCACGATTCCAAAAGGCTGGGAGCGCTCGTCACAGGCGCAAGGTCTGGTTACCGCCATTCAAACCGCCCTGGCGATCCCCAAGGAAGACCTGCCAAAACTGCCCAAGCAAAGCAATGCGCCGGAGGGAAGTGCTGCAGCATCGGAACTGTTGAAAGTTCTTCTCAAGATTGTGGCCGAAGAACACGGCGTTGCGGCCAAGATCATCGCCAACTCCGATGACATCGACAAGATTGCCGCTGAGGGTGAGAACGCCAATGTCGCAGCACTTCAGGGCTGGCGTCGTGATGTTTTCGGCCAAAAAGCGCTCGATCTTATTCTCGGCAAAATCGGCGTCCGGTTCGAGAACCGCCGTATTCGCGCCATAGCGCTGGACTAATACCAGATATCGATAAGTATATTTCATCGACATCTGGTAAATGTCTTCTAAATTGAATATTTTCAAGGCGTTATGCGGCGGCATGTCAACGCTTTGGTATAAGCGGATGAGAAATTCCCTCCTGCTCTTATCCGCGCGTATCCCTGCCGTCTATTGCCCCGTCACCCACAGCAAAGAAAAGCTTTTTACCGGTTAATTTCGCCAATTGTTCCAGCCGGCCTTCCGGCCGATCCGAGATCAGGTCGGCCAGATCACCAGGAACCACAAGGGCTATCCCTGCTTCTTCTTCGCGCCAGAAAAGTCGTGGGATGACCCCAGGCATGGAAGCGGACAGAAGATAGACCACGCGCAAAAGTGCACCGAGCAACTTGGCCCTTTGTGCCAGACGTGGCGTTGCAAGCTGCAAGATTTCCGGCGCGATCTCATCATCGACAAGGCCGTCATGACGGTAATAATTGGCAAGCGCCATGAAGGAACGCCCCGGGTGATCAATGCCGCCGAACGAGCCATGCGCAATGATATTAAGCGCCTGTGAACCGCGATAATCGGGATGCGCACGCCAGCTTATATCGGCCAGAAGACACGCCGCCTGCCGATAGCGCACCTCATCCTCGGTTTCATCAAAGCCCAGGATCGGCAGTGACAATTCCGTCCACGCAACCAGTTCGCGTGCATGCCTCGGCGAGCGCGAGCGTAGGATCGACAGTTCTTCGGCTGAGGCAAGCAGTGGATCGAGGTATTGCTCGTTTTTCGGCAGCAGAGAATAAAGATAGCCTTCACGTACACCGAGTGCTGAAAACACAATCTTTGAAGGCTTCATGCGGCGGATTGTTTCGAGCAGCACCGTCGCGCCATAGGCGAGCAATTGACGGCGGTTTTTTGACACCGCCTCGATGCCGGCCATCGTATCGATATTGCCCTTAGCAACGCGCTTGAGGAAACTCTGCGCCTGTTTGGGGTCCATCTCATAGCCATGCATGACATGCAGCGGATAATGTCTTGCCGTCATATGCAGTTTGGCTAGGTTACGCCACGTACCCCCGACTGCATAAAAAACCTTGCCCTGATGCTTTTCCAGCAATTCGGCTTTCGTAAGCTCGTCATGGGTGATTTTTGCCGCCTGCGGCAGCTCTTCGCCAGACATGTCCTGAAGCCTGAGACCACCCAGCGGGAGCGTAATCCCCTCGCCGATTTCGTGATCGTTGACGGCGACGAGTTCGAGACTGCCCCCACCCAAATCGCCTGCCACGCCGCATGGCTTGAAAAAACCTGAGATAATGCCGAGTGCTGAATAATAAGCCTCTTCCTTGCCCGACAGCACTTCGATGTGCCGCCCCAGAATGGCTTCGGCCTGCGCAATGAAATCGGGGCCGTTTTCGGCTTCACGCGCTGCAGCCGTCGCAAGCGCATGAATGGAAACCGCGCCCGCCTGCTCGGCCAGGGCGCGGAAACGCTTGAGTGCGCGGAGGGCCGCCTCCACGGATTTGTCGTTCAGGCGTCCCGTGGTGACTAGCCCTTTACCAAGGCCGCAAAGGATTTTTTCGTTGAAAAGCACCGTCGGCGAACGAACGATGCCTTCATAGATGACAACACGAACCGAGTTGGAACCGATGTCGATAACCGCGACGGGCTTGAGGCCCTTGAGGCGGCCTTGTGCTATTACTGGGCTCATGCAGTGCTTTTTCTTTCCGCCTGCGCGCGCTTGCGATGCGCGATCAGGCGTGGTGCCGAAGATTTGAGCGACTTGCCGCGACCTGATAGGCTCGGGTTTGTCATGAAATATTCCTGCGCGTTGAACGCTTCCTCTGCTTCTTCCTTTTCTATCCGGCGAGAGGTGCCGTCCGCAAGTAGCTGATAGCTCTGCTGGTTATCAATTATGTTGGCAAACATAATCTGTGACAGAATTTGCTGATGCACAGTGGCGTTGGTGATGGGCACCAGCGTCTCCACACGACGGTCGAGATTGCGTGGCATCATGTCGGCAGAACTGATATAGACGATAGCCTTATCTGAAGGTAAATCCTGCCCGTTTCCAAAGCAGAATATGCGCGAATGCTCCAGAAAACGTCCGACAATCGACTTGGCACGGATATTGTCTGAAAGCCCCGCAACGCCCGGACGCAGACAGCAGATACCGCGCACCACGAGGTCGACCTGCACACCCGCCTGACTTGCCTTGTAAAGTGCATCAATAATCTGTGGATCGACGAGCGAATTCATCTTCATCCAGATCGCAGCCGTGCGTCCGGCCTTCGCATGCGCGATTTCATCATCGATGTGCTTGAGGATTCGCGAGCGCAGCGTCAGCGGAGAAATGGCAATCCGCATCTTTTCCGCAGGTTGCGCATAGCCGGTAATGAAATTGAAAATATGCGACACATCGCGCGCGATGTCAGGATCGGAGGTAAAGAATGAAAGGTCGGTATAAATACGCGCAGTGATCGGATGATAATTGCCGGTGCCAAGATGCACATAGGAGCGCAGCTTTTGCTCCTCACGACGCACGACCAGTGACATCTTGGAGTGCGTTTTTAATTCAATGAAGCCGAACACCACCTGCACACCGGCGCGCTCGAGATCGCGTGCCCAGCGAATATTGGCCTCTTCATCAAAACGCGCCTTCAATTCCACGAGCGCCGTCACCGACTTGCCCGCTTCCGCAGCATCCACCAGCGCACGCACGATGGGACTGTCGTTGGAGGTGCGGTACAACGTCTGCTTGATCGCCAGCACATCCGGATCGGCCGCGGCCTGCCGAAGGAACTGCACGACAACATCAAACGATTCGTAAGGGTGGTGGACCACGATGTCCTTTTCACGGATCGCGGCAAAGCAGTCGCCTGCATGTTCACGGATACGCTCAGGGAAACGCGGATTATAGGACACGAACTTGAGATCATCGCGCGGGATCGAGACGATTTCGGAAATCATGTTGAGCGCGAGCAGGCCTTCAAGCACGCTGACGCGATTTTCGGCAACACCCAGTTCTGTCGCAACAAAGACGCGCAGCGCTTCGGGTATCTCGCCATCGAACTCGATGCGGATAACCTGCCCGCGGCGGCGACGTTTCAAAGCCGTCTCGAATACGCGGACGAGGTCTTCCGCCTCTTCTTCGACTTCAATATCGCTGTCACGGATGATACGGAAAGTGCCGACGCCGCGCATTTCATAGCCCGGGAACAGCCGCCCGATGAACAGGCTGACCAGATCCTCGATGGTGACGAGGCGATAGACGTTCTGCCCCTCGCTCGGCAACTGAATGAAGCGCTTGAGCGCCACCGGAATGCGCAGCAAAGCTGTCATCGGATGATTGTCGGCCCGGCGTGAAAGTTGAAGCGCAATAGAAAAGCCCAGATTGGGAATGAACGGAAACGGATGCGCAGGATCGATGGAAAGCGGCGTCAGCACTGGAAATATGGTTTCGAGGAAATGATTTTCGAGCCAGTCTTTTTCCTTGTGTGACAAGGCCGAGGGACGAACGACCTCAACGTTTTCCTGCGCCAGCTCTTCACGCAGAGCGCGCAACCGTGCCTGCTGCTGTTCCTGTAGATGTCCGACTTCTTCCAGAACAAAATCCAGCTGTTCCTGCGGCGTGCGTCCGTCGGCGCTGCGTGTGGCCACGCCCGCACGCACCTGTGCGGCAAGTCCCGCAATACGCACCATGAAGAATTCATCGAGATTGGCTGCCGAGATCGACAGGAAGCGCAAGCGTTCCAGCAAAGGCTGGCGCATATTGGCGGCTTCTTCCAGAACACGGCGATTGAACTGCAACCAGGAAAATTCACGATTAACGAAACGGTCCGGACTTTTCATAAGCGCAGAAGCCGCGTCATCGTTCAAAGTTTGGTGTGCTGTGGAAACAGTATCAGGCTGCAATTTTTGCCCCTCCGGGGCCAATTCTGCCGCCATATCGCTCGTTTCGTTTGCCATAACACTGTTTTCGTTCATTTTTTCAACCCCGGCTCCAGCCAGAACATCCCGGCTCGATTGTGAACCTATGGCCGTTATATGACAGTTTGATAGCAAATCGCTTGAAATGTCCCCAGAATTGTTGAAAACGCTTCCGATAACACGTCATTCGCGATACATGCGAGCGGAAAGAGGGTGGTGCATGTCACCCACCCCAATCTCTTGGCAATATATCAATAGCGGAGCATATCATGTCCGATCATATCATCCCGCACTTCCAGAATGACGCCGGTCATCATGCGATTGAAATCGGTGTGAAGGAATTCATGTGCGTTGGCGCCAACCCGCCATTCGACCATCCACATGTCTTTCTCGATATGGGCGACGAAAGTGAAGTCGTCTGTCCCTATTGTTCGACGCTCTATCGCTACAATGCGACATTGCACGCCGACGAGACGGAACCTGCTGGCTGCACCTATAATACGACCGCCGAAAAAGCTGCCTGACGCATCGTTGCGCACATAAGCCACGAAGCACCATGAGCAGTCAATCGAGAGGACATATCCTCATCACAGGCGCAGGCGTTGCGGGTCTGAGCGCCGCACTTGAACTGGCTGCACGTGGCTGGCAGATCACAGTTTGCGAAAAAGCCGAAAAGCTTTCCGAAGTCGGGGCCGGATTGCAACTCGCCCCCAATGCCATGCGTCATCTGACCCGCCTTGGTGTTGCTGAGCCTCTGGCGGGACGGGCCGTCAGCCCGGATGTGCTTTATCTGGTCGATGGGCGCAAGGCCCGCCCGCTGCTTGCCATGCCGATAGGTGAAATTGCGCTCAAGCGCTGGCATTCGCCCTATCTCGTCTGCCACCGTGCCGATCTGCAATCGGCATTGCTTTGCGCCTGTCTCGAAAATCCTGCCATTGACATTAATCTCAACGCGGAAATCGTCCGCTATCAAAGCACTGGTAACGGGATCAAAGCCGAAATCCGGAGCGGCGAAAAAACTGAAACGCTTCAAGCCTCATGGCTTCTCGGTTGCGATGGCGTCTGGTCCGCGCAGCGCGCCGCTGCAGGTCTTAGCACGGCGCAATTCAGCGGCCATATTGCCTGGCGCACCACACTTGCGAAAAATGCCCTGCCCGCTTCGTTCACAAAAGTCTTGCCAGAACACAAAGCCGTTTCAGCATGGCTGGGTGCCGGGGTGCATTTCATTGCCTATCCTGTCAAAGGTGGCGAATTCTTCAATTTTGTCGCCATAACCCATGGTAACAATCCTGGCGCAACATGGTCACGCACAGGCGATCATCAACGGCTCAAATCCTTCTATAGCGGCTGGTGTGATGCGGTTCGCGATGTCATTGCAGTGTCTCCCGACTGGACCTATTGGCCGCTGTTTGAAATGAAGGATGCGCAATTCGTCTGCAACAACCGCCTGATCCTGCTGGGTGACGCAGCGCACGCTGTAACACCCTTCGCAGCACAGGGAGCCGCCATGGCCATCGAAGATGCTGCGGCGCTGGCGCAGGCACTGGAGCAATCTGACACGCACAATGCGCTTCGCCATTATGACGCCGTGCGCAAGACACGGCTTGCCGCGGTTGCCAGACGCGGCAAACTCAACCGCTTCGCCTATCATGCGGGGGGGCCTCTCGCCCTTGGCCGTAATCTGCTGTTTGCCGCCCGACCGCCCGAAGCCTTCCTGAAAGACATGGACTGGCTTTATGGCTATGATGCCATTGCCGCCGTTGAACGAAAAGTCATATAATTTCAAACTGCCAGATATATTTCCCATACAGACCTGATCTGTAACGCATAAAATTATTTTTGATACAGGAGTGTTAATCTGATGAGTTTCGTAACAGAATATATAAAATATACTTCAATTGTTCTCATCGGACTCCTGCCGATCATGAATCCTTTAACGACCATCCCGCTTTTTATGGCGCTGACAAAGCGTATGAGTGCGGAGAGCCGTCGAACGCAGGCAAAAAAAGCATGCATTTATGCATTTTCAATCCTGACTGCCTTTCTCTTGCTTGGGCAGGGGATTATCGCACTTTTCAGCATTTCTTTGCCCGGCATAAGGGTTGCTGGCGGAATCATCATCATGATTCTGGCTTTACGCATGATTTTCTCAGGGGATGATACGTCTTCCGATGTCGATGCTGAACCGGCAGACATCAAAAAGGCAAGCATCGACTATTCTTTTTCGCCGCTGGCTATGCCCAGTATGGCCGGTCCCGGTTCAATCGCCATTGTCATGAGTTTCAGTTCACAGATACCTGCAGATCAAACCATTCTGGGCCATATAGTGGTTATATCGGGCATTCTTCTGACCATTATTGTCGCTTATCTGGCGCTTTCCAGCGCGACCATGATCGAAAAACTGCTGGGCGAACATGGCATGCAGGCAATCACAAAAATTATGGGATTCTTGCTGACCTGTGTTGCCGTTCAGTTTCTGGCCTCGGGCGTACGTGATTTCTACATCGAATTCAGCAAGATTTAAATTTTAACCCTCAATGCGAAAACACCCGCCGGTTTGGCGGGTGTTTTCTTTTTAAACCTCAGTGCAATATCTGACTGAGGAAAAGTTTTGTGCGCTCATGCTGCGGGTTGTCGAAAAATTCGGCGGGCGAATTCTGTTCAACGATCTGGCCCTGATCCATGAAGATCACGCGGTTTGCGACCTGACGCGCAAAGCCCATCTCATGCGTCACGCAGATCATGGTCATGCCTTCATTGGCAAGACTGACCATCGTGTCGAGCACTTCCTTGACCATTTCAGGGTCAAGCGCCGAAGTCGGTTCATCGAACAGCATGACTTTCGGGCTCATGCACAGAGCGCGTGCAATCGCCACACGCTGCTGCTGACCGCCTGAGAGCTGGCCCGGATATTTATTGGCCTGTTCGGGGATCTTGACCCGATCCAGATAATGCATGGCGATTTCTTCCGCCTTCTTCTTGGGCATCTTTCTTACCCAGATCGGCGCAAGCGTGCAGTTTTCCAGAATGGTCAGATGCGGGAAAAGGTTGAAGTGCTGGAACACCATACCGACTTCGCGGCGCACTTCATCGATCTTTTTCAGATCATTGGTCAGCTCAATACCGTCAACGACGATACTGCCCTTCTGGTGCTCTTCCAGTCGGTTGATACAGCGGATCATCGTTGACTTTCCGGAACCCGACGGACCGGCCACGACGATGCGCTCACCACGCATGACCTTCAAGTTTATGTCTCTAAGAACGTGGAAATCACCATACCATTTGTGCATGCCGGTGATTTCGATCGCCACATCGGTCTTCGACACTTCCAGCCTGGAGCGGTCGATCTCGACACCGAGTTCGGATTGCGGCAGGGCGCTTTGTGCACTCATTTGCATTATTCCCTTTATTCTTATCGTTTATGACCCGTGTCGAGCCGTCGTTCCATGAATATAGAGTAACGCGACATGGCGAAACAGAAAATCCAGAAAACAAAGCCTGCGAAAACAAGCCCCGTTGCAGGCGTCTGCGGTGAGGCCCAGTTGGCATCGGAGAAGTTCTGGCGAACGATGCCTAAGAGATCGAACATACCGATGATGTAAACGAGGCTCGTATCCTTGAACAGGCCGATGAAGGTATTCACGATACCGGGGATCGACAATTTCAGCGCCTGCGGCAGAACGATCAATCCGGTTTTCTGCCAGTAACTCAGTCCCAGCGCTTCTGCACCCTCATATTGACCGCGTGGGATGGCCTGAAGTCCGCCGCGCACCACCTCGGCCATATAAGCCGATGCGAACAGAGCGACACCGATCAGCGCACGCATCAATTTATCAAAGGTAACGCCCGGTGGCAAAAACAGCGGCAGCATGACGCTGGCCATGAAAAGCACCGTAACCAGCGGTACGCCGCGCACCGTCTCGATAAAGATGATCGACATCGTCTTTATAACCGGCAGATGTGAGCGTCGCCCGAGCGCCAGTACCACGCCAAGCGGCAGCGACACGGCGATACCGACAAAGGACAGCACCAGTGTCACCAGCAATCCGCCCCAAAGCGCGGTTTCCACACGCGGCAGTCCAAAATACCCACCGAGCAGAAGAAAATACGCGACCACTGGGAAGACGATAAAGAACAAAACTGCGTTAAGAACCTTGTGCGGCACTCTTGGGATAAGCAATGGCACCAACAGCATCACAAAGATCAGCGCGGTTACA
This sequence comes from Brucella sp. BE17, assembly GCF_039545455.1. Taxonomy (NCBI): domain Bacteria; kingdom Pseudomonadati; phylum Pseudomonadota; class Alphaproteobacteria; order Hyphomicrobiales; family Brucellaceae; genus Brucella; species Brucella sp. BE17. The sequence goes on from NZ_CP154467.1 coordinate 905,861, forward strand.
TTAACGCGCCAGCGTTCGGCGAACGGATAGCGGCCATAAATAAACTGCTGGTATTTTGCCTGAACAAAGGCCCAACAGGCACCCGACCAGCCTTCCGGCTGTGCGCCACCCTGCGCAACCGTGAGACACGCCTCGCGATTGCTGCCAGTCCAGACCGCATTGATGAACAGCCACTGGATGACGGAGGGCAGAAACCACCCGAGCAACAGAAGGCCAAAGATCGTAAGCACGGTATCCTTTGGCGTTGCAAACAGGTTCACACGAAGCCAATGCGCAATTCCCTGAACGGAACTGGGCGGTGCCTCACTCGCAACCATCTGCGTGCGGACATAATGGAGATTGTTTTCTTGCATGATTATCTCTCCACCAGCGCCATTTTGGCATTGAACCAGTTCATCAGACCGGAGATCACCAGACTGATGCCGAGGTAGACCACCATCCAGACAACCACGACTTCAACCGACTGGCCTGTCTGGTTAAGAATGGTGCCGCCTACGGCAACAAGATCAGGATAGCCGATGGCGATGGCCAGCGACGAGTTCTTGATCAGGTTGAGATACTGGCTCGACAGCGGCGGAATGATAAGGCGCAACGCCTGCGGCACGATGATAAGGCGCATCGTGGGCCCAGGGCGAAGACCGACCGCATAGGCAGCTTCCGTCTGCCCCCTGCTCACACCCAGAATACCGCCGCGAACCGTTTCGGCAATAAAAGATGCTGTATAAAATGACAAGGCGAGAAACAGCGCCAAAAATTCCGGCTTGACCTGCGCGCCGCCTGAAAGATTGAATGTACCAAGCTGCGGAAGATCGAACGTTACCGGAAAACCGGTTGCGATAAAGGCCAAGAGCGGCAGGCCGATCATCAGCGCCAGAGAAACGAGCACGGTATGAAAAGGCTGCCCGGTTCGCATCTGCCGACGCCGCGCCCAGCGGGCAACGATAAAGGAGGCCGCAATTCCGATCAGGAAGGCTACCGGCACAAGCCATGCACCTTCACCCCAGACAGGCGCTGGCATGAAAAAACCGCGATTGTTGATATAGGTTGCAAGCGGCAGCGACAGGCTTTCGCGCACCGGCGGCAGCACCGAGATAACGCCGAAATACCAGAAGAAAATAACCAGCAATGGCGGGATGTTGCGGAAGACTTCGACATAGACCGTACAGATCTTGCGTATCAGCCAATTGCGCGACAGGCGCCCGATACCAATTAAAAACCCGATTATCGAAGCAGTCACGACGCCCAGGGCTGCCACGTAAAGCGTGTTGAGCAGGCCGACCAGAATCGCGCGACCATACGTGGAGTCGCTCGAATAGGGAATGAGAGACTGGCCGACGTCGAAACCGGCACGGCCATTCAAAAAGCCGAAGCCAGACGCGATATTGGCCCGCTGCAGATTGGACATCGTATTGCCGACAATCCAGTAAATAAAAGCAAGGACCACGCCAAAAACGACAACCTGATAAAAGATGCCGCGAACACGCGGATCGTACAGGAGCGAGGTTCCGCCGTTATCCGGGCGGCGTTCGGGTGCAGTTGAGGAAGCCATATATTTCCTGTTGTTTACGGCTTTACATCGTTTTCTGAGCTATAGCGTCAACACGGCAAAGCTCAAAAACGATATGAACACCGGTCCCCTCCGCCCTGCCCCAATATCTGGTGCAAAGCAGGAATAAATGACAAATCAGGTGAGCCTTGCCGTCAGCGTCTTACCGAATGCCGGTCCTTAAAGGGCGTTATCACAGCACGACCGCAATGTGACTAGCTCGAACGGCGACTGGAAAACACAAACGCATCGACGAAGCGACGGGCAGTCAAACAGTCTGGCAGGCATGTTCGTTGTGCTGCCTCTTGGACTGTTCGGGCCACCCGCCCCTCTTTCGATCAACGAGACCACCTACGCCAGTGAAATGAATTCCGACATTCGCCCCTCACCGCGAGGGCAAAGATGCGAATGCCGGAACAAAACACTAGCGGATCGGCATACCGTATTGCAGACCGCCCTTTGTCCACTGGGCGTTCAAGCCGCGTGCAATCTTGAGCGCGCTTCCCGCACCGACGTTACGGTCGAAAATCTCGCCGTAGTTTCCAACGCCTTTGATGATATTAACGACCCAGTCATTGGTCACGCCGAGATCTGTACCGATCTTGGTATCGGCTTCTGTGCCGAGAAGACGCTTGATTTCCGGGTTGTCGGAATTCTTCATTTCTTCGACATTGGCCTGCGTGATGCCGAATTCTTCAGCATTGAGAAGCGCAAAATGCGTCCAGCGGATAATATCAGCCCATTTGGAATCGCCTTGACGAACAGCCGGTCCAAGCGGTTCCTTGGAAATCACTTCCGGCAGGATGACATGATCGTCTGGATTGGCAAGCGTCAGACGCACGGCATAAAGCTGCGACTGATCGGTCGTGTAAGCATCGCAACGGCCGGAATCATAAGCAGCATTTGCTTCTTCCAGCTTTTCGAAGACGACCGGATTATATTCCATCTTGTTGGCGCGGAAATAGTCGGCCATGTTGAGTTCGGTCGTCGTACCGGCCTGAACGCAAATAGATGCACCCGAAAGCTGCAAGGCTGAATTGATGCCCGACAGCTTCTTGGAATTGATCATGAAGCCCTGGCCGTCATAAAAATTGACGCCCGTAAAATCAAAGCCCAGCGACGTATCGCGGCTGATCGTCCAGGTGGTATTGCGGATCAGAACGTCCACTTCACCCGACTGCAGAGCCGTGAAGCGCTCCTTAGCATTGAGCGGTGTAAACTTCACCTTGGTCGGATCGCCAAAAATGGCAGCAGCCACGGCGCGGCAATAATCAACGTCGATACCAGACCACTCGCCTTTGTCGTTGGGAGCAGCAAATCCGATCACGCCGGTATTGGCACCGCATTGTAGAAAACCTTTTGCCTTCACATCGGAAAGCGTATCTGCGGATGCTCCCGAAGCTGCACCGAAAAGTGCAGCCGCACCCAAGACACCCGTCATAACAAATTTTTTCATCTGGCCTGCAACCTTCATGTTCCCTGAGAGCCGGATCATTCTTCCTGCGCATCTCTTGTTGCTTATCGTAATGATATGAATTTTCGGAATCATTCCTCCTGGAACTTCCCTCGTCCCTCCAATTCATACCGTAGCTGACCGCCCCTCGCCCGAGACCGTTTTCCCGGTCTTCAATTAAATTTCAGCGCAGTGACGAGCCTGTCGCCTAACCGCCTTATCGAAGGCGATATTTTGGCATTGGTCAAGGTGTTATGGGGAACAAAACGGCCCGTGCCAATAAAAATCGCATTCAGGGAGCCGGTTTTTTACATGGTTTGCGATTTATGTGGAAAATGGCGCAGCCCCGGACTGCATGAGTCCAAAGTCGTATAAGCGATAGCGTAACCCTAATTAAAACAATGTCTTAAATAATGATTTCTCATCACAGGCTGTAAAATTTGGTCACTTATCGCGAGAATCAGGGCGATGGGAAAGCACGATCCTGATTGAGTGAAAAAATAATATTGCGCGTCGCCATAAAGCGCGCCACCCACAATGTCGCAATAAAACCGACGACACAGCCCGCCACAATGTCGGTGGGATAATGCGCGCCCGCCGCAAGTCTGCTCACGCAAAACAGCAGGCAGACCGGAACGCTCAGGCCACGCCAGCGCGGCAGGAATATCCACAGCGACGCCATCATGATGCCTGCCATCATCGAATGACCGGAGGGGAAACTCTCATAAAGATATTCTCCGCGGAAGGGTGAGAAAGCGGCAGACCCCACTTCATCGAACAAAAAAGGGCGCGCACGGCCAACGGCCAATTTGCCAAGTTCCAACGGAATACTGCCGATGACGATCGAGACCAGAACCAGTGTCGCCCAGCCATGAAGCCGCGTCAGCATATCCCGTAATCGCTCCTGAGAGGCGAGTACGAGCATGAAAACTGTTGCGACCCATATGACAAGCGCCACGGCCAGCCAGACCTGCGTGCGAATGACATCGGTTATCGCCCGCAAAATTTCCATAACAAAGAGATTGCTCTGCGAGGCGGCGCGGACAATTTCCGCATCCCAGAGATGCAGAACCGGGATAATGAAAGGCAGAACAACCAGCACAGCGGTCATTTCCAGCGTCCATGAGGATGGCGCACCTTCATAGGGTTTACGTAAAAGGCATCGAAGTAATTCATGAGCAGCACGGACCGGCGCGAGAAACACATCTTTCATGTCCGATGCCATCATTGAAAACTATCCTTTTTATTGCATGCGATTCTATCGATCCGCGTTTCACTCCATAGCCATTATGCTCTAGAACAAGGGCAACGGCGGTTTTCGTGAAACAGAATCATCGCGACAGCATGCAACACGCTCTGGAGGCAATTTCGTGGCTAAGCAGCAGGACAAGGTGCAAAACGGGGTATCGTCAGCGGGCATCAATACCCGACTTGCCCATGATGGTTATGATCCGCACGATTATCACGGCTTCGTCAATCCGCCTGTCGTTCGTGCTTCGACCGTACTTTTTCCCGATGCGCAGACCATGGCTAGCGAAGATCACGAATATACCTATGGCACACGTGGTACACCAACCAGCCGGGCTCTTTGCAAGGCTGTCGACGCACTTGAGGGTTCAGCGGGAACTGTTTGTGTTCCCTCGGGCCTTGCTGCCGTGACCATTCCGCTCCTGGGATTTCTTTCGCCCGGCGATCATTTGCTGATGGTGGATTCTGTCTATCATCCGACCCGTCATTTCAGTGATACGATCCTCAAGCGCATGGGCGTTGAGGTTGAATATTACGCGCCTGAAATCGGTGCAGGCATTGCGGCGCTTCTCAGGCCGAACACGAAGGTCGTCTTCACCGAATCGCCTGGTTCAAACACATTCGAGGTGCAGGATATTCCGGCTATAGCTCATGCAGCGCATGAAGCAGGTGCCATCGTGATGATGGATAATACATGGGCAACGGCAGTCTATTTCAAAGCGCTCGATTTCGGCGTCGATATCAGCATCCACGCAGCAACCAAATATCCATGCGGACATTCCGACGTGCTGTTCGGGACTGTCTCAGCCAATGAAAAATGCTGGCCGCAGCTTATCGAAACCCATGGCACGCTGGGCCTGTGTGCAGCACCCGACGATGCCTACCAAATCCTGCGCGGCATGCGTACAATGGGAATCAGGCTCGAGCATCATCGCAAGGCAGCACTTGAGATCGCCCATTGGCTGCAAGGCCACCCAGCGGTGGCTGAGGTTCTGCACCCTGCCCTCGAGAGCCACCCCGGCCATGCTATCTGGAAACGCGATTTCAAAGGCTCTTCGGGCGTGTTTTCCTTTGTTCTGGCCAACAGTGATCGCGCGCAGGCGCATGCTTTCCTCAACGCACTCGAACTTTTCGGGCTTGGCTACTCATGGGGCGGCTACGAAAGCCTCGCACTGCAAGTGCACCTGGGTGATCGCACCGTTGCGAAGAGAGACTATCCCGGCGCGCTCATTCGCCTGCAGATCGGCGTTGAAGATGTTGCAGACCTGATTGCCGATCTTGAAAAAGGCTTTGCTGCAATCTGACACCGACAATACGCGACCATTACAAAGGAATGCATCATGATGAGCTGGGTTTTCATTCTTCAAGGCTTTATAGCGATTGGACTGGCCGCTTTTGCCATTGCGGTCATCATCCATCAACGCCGTTGAAGGTTGCATCAGATTGGCGATCCAAGCGAGTCCTAAGCGGCCCTTCCTTCAAATTAGAATGGAATGATGCGTCTACGGGAATATCTTTGCAACCTTCCATCGATGTCACGCAGGCATGATGGACGTTATTCTTGCTCACTTCCAGCAACCCGCTTTCTTTCCATATGCATTATGCGCAGCAATGCCCTGCCCCGCGCTTAAATCATTTCCAGCCAGATAGACGGCTGTGTCTGGTTTAACGCCGATCCGCTTCCAGCCTGCGCAGTTGGGCGCACTCGTCGCGCAGCCCGCCAAGCTCAAGACAGAGCCTATAAGCATCCATGCCAATAATCGTTTCATCGATATCCGCCCTTTTCTCTAATGCTTTTGCTGTGGCCGCTGCCGCAGCCAACGCGGCCCGCTGGCGCTCTTTGATCGCGCCGTAGGTGTATCCAGCCCCCAGAAACAAAAATGCCGCCAGAACGGCAGCAAGCGAGAGTTTCAGCCAGTTGGGAATAAGCCCGAGAAAACCCATCATAGCGCATCAACCAGCTTTTCAAGCTTGGCCCTCGCCTGCGGCATAGTGAAGATCGCATAGAAGGTAAGCGCCAGCAGGAACACGACAAGCACCATCTGCACCCGCCAGTCGACAAAGGGAATTGCAGCCCCTGCACTACCACTGCTCATCCACGTCCAGAAACGGGAAGATTTTGAGATTGGCTTTTCCTCGACCGGTGCCGGAATGACTTCTGCGGCTGGAGCCGTCACAACCTGTTCGACGCCGTAACCCTCGGAGAGAAGCGCCCTGTCATAATCCTTGGCATAGCCTGCAATCAGATCGGCACGGTCGGTTCCGTTGACAATCCGGCGAGCACCTTTGAAATCCGACTTTTGCAAGGTGATGTAATCGGAAAGCTTCTTGCCTGTGAACCAGCCCTCAATCATCCCGACAATCAGGATGGGAGCGGCATATTCGGCTTTAAGCAACAGTTCCGGCTTTTTGACGAAATCGGCGCCAAGCGCCTTGCCTGCCTTCACATAGTTCTCACGCCAGGTGATCTGCACATAGCCCCGACCGAAGAATGGATAATAGTTCTTCGAGCGCAGATATTTTTCTCCACCCCTCTCAATGATCGGCTTCATGGTATGAGCCGTCTCGTGATAGGCAGTCGCCAGCACATAAGCCATTTGATTGCGCAATAGCCCGTGCTCTCGACCCGCCTCAATCAAGAGGCGGGTATCGCCAAGATGCATATTCATGATGTTTCCCTGCGTTGATTGGCCGGCCTCGCCATACGTACGAGGCTCAGAGATCTGCCCTTCAGGCAAAATTGCCCAGGATCAAAATATTATCTCTGACGGGCGTAACGGGGAAAACTTTAAAAGGTTGAAGACTGCTAAGACGACTAAGGGCTCTTGTCCTTATCATAATAGCACAAACAGAAAACGCCGCTTACGCGGCGTTTCAATAAATACTCACATTAAGGTCTATTCAGCCGTCTTGTTCTCAAAAGACGTTTCGACTGAACTTTGATCGGTCTGACTATGATTTATATCATTCGATTCGACCGCATCGCGCATCGCAGCCCATTCGCGCTCGTGACGGCGATAGAGTTCATCGGAAACAGTCTCGATAGCCATGTCGAATCCTCCGTTGATTTGATGACCAAATAACACGGCTCGTTAGCAACTGTTGCATCACAAAGCGTAATCAATTGAAATCTTAATCGGTTAATATGTTTACAGCCCGCCCGCCCTAGTTCTCTTCAATGGAAACACCACCTTCACCAATCTTTAGCTCCACACCTGTCGGCTTTGTTTCTTCCTGATAGACATAGACAGCCAAACCCGCTGCCACGACGAGAAGTGCACCAATAATCAGATAAAGACCGTTCCTGTTCACGCTAAAACTCCAGTTCATCTTCAATCTGTTCATAAACGACTGAAAACGGTTCCGGTTCCAATGAGGTGGTAATTCATCAAAACCCGCGCGCAGATAATGCGCGCGGGCTGTTTTTTGACCGATCAATCAATGCGTGACTGCAGGCAAGGTTTCAGTCGGAACCATATAGGTGAAGGGCGGCAGATAGGCCTGAGCCATGACGAGCAGACCGACGAGGGAAGCCAGCACGACAGAATGGAAGAACACATAACGCAAAATCTTCGATTCATGGCCGTACCACTGCGTTGCCGTCGATGCCACAACGATAGACTGCGCATCGATCATCTTGCCCATAACGCCGCCTGAGGAATTGGACGCCGCCATCAAAACCGGCGATAACCCGACCTGTTCGGCCGTTATTTTCTGAAGTCCGCCGAACAACACATTGGATGCGGTATCAGACCCGGTTAGGGCGACGCCCAGCCAGCCGAGCATCGCTCCGAAGAACGGATAAACCCAGCCCGTCTGCGCAAATGCGAGACCAAGCGTTGCATCCGTTCCCGAGTAGCGGGTGACGTAACCCAGAGCCAGCATGGCCGAGATCGTGATGAGCGAGAAGCGCACCACATAAGCGGTTTTTCCATACTCCTTCAACAGTTTCAGCGGATTGAAACCAAGGATAAGTCCGCCAACAATTGCTGAAAGCAGGATGCCGGTGCCCGTGGCCGAAAGCAGATTGAGCGTATAGATAGCGGCTTCTGGATGTGTTTCAGCAACCACAGGAGGGACTTTGAACACAAGGTTATGCAGATAAGGCACGGGAATTTTAGGTGCCCATAGCGAATCGAGCCAGGCACGGAATTGTGGCGTTCCCCACAGGAAGACAAACACCGACAGAATGAGCCATGGCAGCCATGCGCGAAACACCCTCGCCGTCGGATGACTTGGTGGCGCAACATAGGGCACCGGCGCTTCTTCATCTCCAAGGCTTGTCGAAGTCCAGATACGTTTTGGTTGCCAGATACGTAGAAAGCCAGCCAGCGCGGCCATTGAGCAGACAGCCCCGATAACGTCGACCAGCCAGGGGCCATGGAAGTTGGAAACCAGATATTGCGGGATTGCAAACGATACGCCAGCAACAAGAACGGCGGGCCAGACTTCCAGCATTCCCTTACGCCCGGCGAAAGCCCAGATCAGCCAGAACGGAACGATCAACGAAAAGAATGGCAATTGCCTGCCGATCATGCCTGATAGTTGCAGAAGATCGATGCCCGTTACTGCAGACAACGCGATAACCGGTGCACCCAAGGCACCGAAGGCAACCGGCGCGGTATTGGCAATCAGCGAAAGGCCCGCCGCTGGCAGTGGTGCAAAACCAAGCCCCATAAGCATGGCAGCGGTAACGGCAACGGGCGTACCGAAACCGGCAGCACCTTCAAAAAAAGCACCGAGTGAAAAGGCAATGAACAGAAGCTGCAGACGCCTATCCGGCGTAATACCGGCAATGGAATCGCGCAGAATGTTGAACTGCCCCGTCTGTTCGGTCAGTCGGTAAAGGAAGATGACATTGAGAATGATCCAGCCAATCGGCAAAAGACCATAGGCAGCGCCGTAAACGGCTGTTGCGCCAGCCATATCAGCGGGCATGCCGAACCCCAGAACAGCGATGAACAGAGCCGTCAAAAGGCCAAGAATTGCGGCAGTATGCGCTTTAATATGCAAAATACCAATGCCGCCAAGAAGAACGACAATCGGTAGAGCAGCCAGCAATGTAGACCAGAACATGCTGCCTAGCGGATCATAGACTTGATTCCAGGTCATGGTTCCTCCCTCCTGGATATTTAGGTCCTCTCTCGTTCCCGATCTCTCACCGATCTTTTGCCGGTGTGCAGTAAAGAATACCCGTCTCTCCGCAGGCATCCTTCGCGGGATTTTTACACGACAATAATTGGTAAGCTTACTTTACCAGTCCTGTCAATTCATTGCCTTATGCTACTTTAGGCACGACAAGCGTGAATGCTGGACTGGGAAGCGATTTCATTCCTTGTCGCCATAAAAGGAAAATAGAAGCGATATCGAAAAATTATCAAACGACGTAGATAACGATTGGATCGGTTGGTCAGGGCAACCATGAAGATGGCACTGCAATATGAGGTTCCTGTTCCAGACGTGCATTTCTTCACAGCAATTATAAAATATGTCTTGCTTTAGGAGAACTAATTCTCTAGGGAACTCGTCATCCAAGTGGATGGCGGAGCGTAGCGCAGCCTGGTAGCGCACCTGATTTGGGATCAGGGGGTCGGAGGTTCGAATCCTCTCGCTCCGACCAAGAAAACAGCAATAAATTCTTTGATTTAAAGGGTGACGCTGATTATACGTACCCCCGCATGACTATTGACGTCACACGAGCGATTCTATTCGCTCCTATGCCCGATTTCGCGTATCTCCTGTGCATATTTGCAGATTCAGAACAGAAGTTGTCCGATCACCCACGATCTTCAGTTTTAATAGCTTCGCGCGGCGATGGTCGGTTGGGGATTTCGGACAGGATGCCGCCCACGCCCATATCTGAGATCATGTGATCGTCGACTTTTATATCAGCCATGATTCGGTCTAGAATCCAGTCGAACCCGTTTTCTTTCGGGCTCCGTGAGCAACCAGGCGCGCCCAGAACAGGTTTATTATTCCGGCTGGCCAGAATAAGTAGGTTGCCAGGATCGACCGGCATGCCGATACGTTCAATCGTGCCGCCGGAAAGCCGTATGGCCTGTGGCACGATATCGTCGGGATCACAAACCACAGAAGCACCAAAAATGATCGCCATATCCGCTTTTTTTAAAGTATAATCAATTGCCTGCGCAATTATATTCGCGTCATGCTCGATCTGGATTTCACTGATTAGAGAGCCTGTATTCTGCGCAACCCTATTGGCTGTTACGTTGACCGTTTTATTAAGAACAGTGGTTTTGATATTAGGCAACAAGGTCTGGATCAGACCCACTTTTTTTGGCACGAATGGCTCGACTGCAAAAGCCTGTTGATTATTAGCTAATGTTTGCACCATCTCCATATGCTTTTCATCAACGGCAAATGGAATAATTTTAATCGTCGCCACCAGCATGCCAGGGGTTGTACGCGTGAAAGGTGCAAGTGTTGATATAGTGATTGAACTATCGACACGGTTGATCGCATTAATCAGCCCGGGCGAGACACAAAACAGCCCGGATTTTTCCGCATAAAAATTAACCCGACCCGTTGTCGCTGGGCCTGCACGAATGTGCTCGAAGGATATGCAATCCGCAATACGTCTGGCAGCAACGTCTTCGTTAATATCAAAGTCCTCCAGTTTTGCCGCCAGAACCTCGTGGTATCCTGCCGCCTTGATATCCTCAAGGTCATCTCGACTTAAGATCCTTCCTTTCTTGATCACCCGACTTTTCGTGGCGATTGTATGTGCGAGAATGGTTCCCAGAGCATCTTTTAAAAGGAAGCGACCAAACTGCATGGGATTATTCTGAAGAACGGTTGCGATAGGCAGCGATGATTTGCGCCAACACAGCAATAGAAATCTCTGCTGGACCCTGCGCCTTGATATCAAGACCAATGGGCGCGTGAATCAGGGCACAATCGGCTTGTGAGAACCCGGCCTTATAAAACCGGTCAATCCGCTTGGCATGCGTTTTTCGGCTTCCCAAGGCACCTATATAAAAGGCTTTTTTTCTTATTGCTTCCATCAGTGCAGGATCATCGATCTTTGGATCATGCGTTAAAGCCGCAACAGCCGTGTGGTTATCGATGGGGTTATCTGCAAAATAATCCTGCGGCCACATCGTGTGCAAGTCCGCCTCACCAAATCGTTCTTTGGTGGCGAATGCAGTTCTGGGATCAAGGATCGTGACATCAAAATTGGTCAGTTGCGCTGCAAGCAACAAGTTCTGGCTGATGTGGACCGCGCCAATCAAAATCAAGCGCGGACGCGGAGCATAAAAATTGACGAAGACATTTTCCGCCTCTTGCGGCAACAGACCAGATTTTCCTGCTTGCAGGGCACTTTTGAGGGGGGCCGAGAAGCTCTGCGGCCAATCATCTCCTTCAAAAAACAAGTGTTGCGCACCAGTTTCGGCATGAGTGACAAGGCAGGAGCCGCAGCGTTGTCCGAGAGCCTGGTCAATCTGGCCGTAATGCTCGGTCAAGGGCGTGATCAGTATTCTAATGCGTCCGCCGCATGAAAGCCCGTGCCTCCATGCTGTTTCATCCGCAACCCCGAATTCCAAGACACGTGCGAAACCGCTTGCGATCACCTCCATAGCCTGCGTAATCACATCAGTTTCCACACAGCCACCGGAAACAGATCCATAGAAGTTTGCCGCGCTGTCAACCAGCAGATGACTACCGACAGGACATGGCGCAGATCCCCATGTCTCGATCACCGTCGCAACAGATGCAGGCCGCTTTTCTTTCAGCCATTGCGAGGCCATCAGGAGGGGCTGGACCAAAAGATCCGGCTGCGATGTTTTGATACCCACTGATGTCTTCTCCTTTAGCGTAAGCGCCCTGCCTCGATTACGCTCAATCGCGTGTCCTGAAAAGCGAGCTGAGCTTGCTTTTAAACACTGCCCACAGAACGGCAAGCATGTTCAGCTCTTTAGCCGGTGCTGCCGCGCGCGGTGCGGCAGTCGCAGATTGAGGAAACGCCCCTTCTTCGCTGTTTGGAGAAAGGGGAGATACAGGCTGCGCACCAGCAGAAAGCTCAGCTTCCAGGTTATTGGCGAATTCCTTGCAAATCTGGCCCGCAACCGCTTCAACGATGCCCCCTCTTGCCACCTGTGCCAAGGATCCGGAGAGAGAATAATTCACATCGACCGAAACGACGGTCGTGCTTTCACTTTCTTCGGTAAGCGCATATGTCACTTCGCCTTTAGCGCGCGAGGCATGGTTTTTATCAATACCCACGCCGGTAATGACACCTGTATAATTTGTTTCATCCGGCACGACTTTGGCTTCACCGCCAAAATCTGCCTTGACTGGCCCAAGCTTCACCGTGATGCGCCCTTTGGCAACACCATCAACCGGTGGCTCGGTTAATTGTGCGCCGGGAATGCAGGCAACGACTGCTGCGAGATCCTGGAACTTTTCCCACACGACCTTGCGGTTATGGTTGACTTTGAAAACCTGTTTAATCTCAGCCATAATATTCCCCTCAGTTTTCTGCGCCGCACCAGTCATAGATGCAAAGTGCCATGACTTTGATCGACGTTATGTAATCCTCAATCGATACATATTCATCATTGGCATGCATGACAGCCGTTGAGCCTGGTCCGAATATAACCGTTGGTGTATCAGCATAAAGGTTGAGAAAACGCGTATCGGCAGCGCCTTGTCGTCCGCTGATAACCGGCTTCTTGCCAGTAAGCTCGGTATAGTTCTTGCTGACCAGATCAACGATAGGATGATCAACCGCAATTTCTGATGCCTGCGCGTCATAGCCCACAAAGCGCACGACCGGCGGGTGATCCTTCATCCACGGATCCTGGGCTGCCATCTCGTTGATTTTATCGACAAGGCTCTGCTTGACACCTTCGTGATCTTCACCTGGCACTGTCCCTATACTGCCCTTTAACAGAGCTGTGTCTGGAAACGCACTTGGATAATTGCCTGCCTGAAAACTGCCAATGATACATGGTAGTGAATCCAGAGCATTTGGATAAAGAGGATGGCTTACAGTTGCCACACGCTGGTCTTCCAGTTCCTTCACCGCCTGTACAACCTTGTTGCCCAGATCGATCCCTGAAATACCTTCATAACGCTTTTGAATGCCGGCTGGCTTGCCTTGTACCGCAATTTCGAACCAGATGCGTCCAATACAGGCGGGCTGAACGGCGAGATCGCTGGTTTCCCCGGAAATACCGGCATCCGCTTTATAACCGCGCATGACCGTATCGAGCGTACCATGACCGGAGACCTCTTCGTCGATCACCACATTGATATAGACGTCGCCTTTCAGTTTCACACCGGCTTTTTTGAGATATTCGACGGCCAGAATATGGCTTGCAACGCCGCTTTTCATATCGGCGGAACCGCGACCATAAATCCGGCCATCTTCAATCTTTGCCGACCACGGATTGTCGGACCAGCCCTCACCATTGCCAACAGGAATAACATCCGTATGCCCGTTAAGGAGCAACGAGCGCCCACCGCCCGTCCCTTTTAAAGTCGCAACGATATTCGGACGACCTTCATACCCCATCGCGACAGGACGATAACCGGGATGCTTTTTCAGTTTTTCCCAGTCGGTCTCCCACATGTCCACGTCAAGGCCGATCTTGTTCGTATAATCGGCCACAAAGGCCTGAATGGCTGCTTCATCACCGGTTACGGAAGGAATGGCGATCATCTGTTGCAGAAATTCGATCGAAGCTTCCTGGCTGTTTTCAATAGTTTCCAAAATTTTCTGACGGGTCGCGGAAGTCATTTTATTCTCCGAATTCATAGTGTTTACGCCTTTTGCTGACGTCGAATTACAGTTGGCATAAGGTTGGTCAGTTCATCTGGCTCGGTAGCCAGAGCGCAATGTCAGGCACGAAAATCAGCAAGGCCATCAGACTGATATTGATGAGAATGAAAGGAACCGCCGCCATGTAGATTTCGCCCATCGTGGTGCCTTCCGGTGCCACGCCTTTCATGACGAACAGAGATAGCCCGGCGGGAGGTGTGATCGTTGCCAACTCCAGATTGACCATCATCACAACGGCAAACCAGATCGGTTCCCAGCCCATGGCGTGAATGATCGGCAAAAAGATTGGCATGGTCACGAGAACAATGGATGTTTGCTCGATAAACATGCCGATCAGCATCACAATCAGCATCATGATCAGCATCAGCACGAGAGGTGCAACCGGCAGGGTTGTTGCCCATTCAGTAATCGCCGTTGTCGCGCCGGAGAAGCTAAGCAACTGGCTGAATGCTGCCGATCCCGTCAGAATGATCAGGATCATCACAGAAAGCTGCAAAGCCGAAGACACCGACAGACGGATCGTCTGCCAGTCCAGCTTTCCATACAGGGAAGAAAGGATGAAGGTCAGGAACGTACCGATTGCAGCCGATTCAGTTGGCGTTGCGATACCTGTAAAGATAAGCGAAATCGTCACCGCCACGATCGAAACCGGCGGGATGAGATAGAGCACTGTGTTCTTCACTTTTACCCGAAAAGACACCGGTTCTATTTCGTAGGCAGGCGCATCCTGCGGGCGCAACGTCGCGCGAATGACGATATAAAGCACATAGGCAATTGCCAGCAGGATGCCCGGTACGATGATCGCAACCAGTGTTTTGGCAATCGAAAAACCACCGACACTCGCAAGCACAATCGCCAATGTGCTGGGTGGAATAAGAATGGCGAGAGCACCGCTGCCAAGCACCGGGCCGATGGCAAGGGAACGCGCATAGCCGCGTCTTTCCATTTCCGGGGTCAGGGTCGAGCCAAGCATGGCAACCGACCCCATGGCAACACCGGTCAAGGTAGCCAGCACAGTTCCCGCACCAATGGTCAGGACCGCCAGACGCCCGGCAATAAATCCGAGCCACTGGTCGAGTACCTCAATCATGCGCGGTGCAATGCCTGAATGGAACATCACCGATCCCATCAGGATAAACATCGGAACCGGCACCAGCATAAATGTCGAGATCGAACTGTCGATACTCAACACCAGCTGGCCAAAACCGCTTAAGCCTCCCCACAAGTAGAACACGCCCAGCATATTGACCATCATGAACGCGAAGGCGACAGGAACGCCCAGCATCATTAAAGCGGTGAGACCTGCGAAGAAATATATAAGGAAAACCCACCACTCCATTTCAGTGCTCCGCCGGTTTGGTTGGTTGAATGTGATCAGCGCGGATAAAGCGTAAGGCGCGTAGTGCAAACTCTACGAACAGCAGGAAACATCCAACCGGAATGACCGCCAGATTAATGGCGCGGGGGATTTCAAGCTCTGCTGCAACCATGATGCCGCGCTGAACGGAGCGGACAACGGAGTGATAGCCGTAATACGCCATGATCAGGCAAACTATGGCACTCAGGATGGAGGCAATGATCAGCATATAGCGGCGCACTGGTCCCGAGACGATCGTCGTTACAATGTCGACGGTGACATGGCCATCCTTGCGCAGCACCCAAGCTGCGCCTAAAAAGGTAATATAGACCATCATGATACCGCTGATCTGGTCAATGCCGTGGATACCGTAGTTAAAGAAGACACGCATCCCGACTTTGATAACGGTTGCCAGCATCATGGCAATCAGGGTCAAACATGCGAGAAAGGCAAAGAAGTTCAGGATAAAATCGTAGATTTTTTCAATCTGTTTCATAACAAACCTGCATCAGTTCGAATGGAGCTTTCTTCTCGGACTGCTTCCTCTCCCGAGGAAAACTTGAGAGATCACTGTTCGAAGAGCTCTTTGACTTCAGAGATTTGTTTTTCGCTGAGAATGGAGGCGTAATAACCCCATAGCGAATCGACAGCGACCTTGTTCCAGCGCTCGGCCTCCTCGGGTGAAAGTTTTACGATTTCCATCCCGGCTTTTTGCATAAGAGCCGTTTGCTCATCCAGATTCTGCTGGAACCAGCCGCGTGTCCATTCCTGTGTTTCAGTCATTGCCTGGTCAAGAATGGCTTTGATTTCGGGGGAAAGCGTCTCGTATTTGTCGAGATTCATGACGATGTTTGCGCCGCTTCGATACATCGGCTGGTCTATCATATACTTTGTGACGCTCTGCCAACCATAACGGGTAAAGCCGTCAGCGACCGGCCAACTGAAGCCATCGACCGTGCCGCGATCCATCGCCAAATAAATTTCACTTGGCGGCAATGTCACGGATTCCGCGCCTGCGTCTTTCAGAAAATGGCGTGTAAGCGGTGCTGAGCGAAGCTTTCTGGATTTAATGTCATCAATGGATTTCACCGGAAAATTGGTGCTTATATAGTGCACCCCTACGCCCAGATCGCCACTGGCATGGCCGATATATCGCGCGCCTTTCGCCGCATAAAGGTCAACGAGATACGTGTGAAGTTTACTTCCTGGCCCGTTATCGGGTGTTTTAAAGGGTGAGAGTTCAGTAATATCGCCACCGGGCACCACGCCCGCCCAATAGTTGGGCGCGCCGTACCACACATCGAAAACGCCGTTAATCAAGGCTTCCGGCTGATCAAAAGGCGGCAGAACGTCATCCGCGCCCATATATTGAATTCGTACTTTACCGTCACCAATACGGTTGACGTTTTCCATGAAGCTTTTGCCGATATCGGCAGTCGGAGAAAAGCCATGCGCCCAGGCGCCAACCATTCTCAGTGTTACTGTTGCTGCGTGCGCCTGTGTCATCCACGCTGTGCCGGCCAAGACAGCACCAGCAATCGCTATGGATGTAACAGGAGTAATAAACTTCTTCATGATTGACATCACGACATCACCTCCCTTGGTTTCCCCGTCGCACTTCGCCAAAAGTGCGGGCTTGCTCTCAAATCCTCCAATGAGAACAGATGACATCGTAATGCGTTTATATCGAAGTTGTCTACAAAGTTTTTTGTATTGCATACAATCGTGGCGTAGATTACAGATAAATATAGATATATAGGTGGGCTCCGGCCCGCCCGTACTGCCGGTTTCCATCACTTTGGGAGGAGTGACATGCGCCCTTCAGGTTTCAACTATCACCGGGCTGAGGATCTTCAGCACGCCTATCAGCTTCTGGCCGAGTTTGGTGAAGACGGCAGACCACTATCGGGCGGACAGAGTCTGGTTCCCATGATGAATTTGCGTTTGGCGCGTCCCAATAATCTTGTTGATATCAACCGTTTGCCGCTCAATCAGTTCGAACTGAAAGCGGATACCTTGTCTATCGGTGCATTGGTGCGTCATCAGGAATATTTCGAAAATCCGCATATCGCAGCTTATTTTCCGGCCTTTCAGGAGGCGGTACATTGGATTGCCCATCCCACAATTAGACTGCATGGCTCATTGGGGGGAAGTATTTCCCACGCCGACCCGACCGCTGAACTTCCTGCCATGTGCATCCTTTATGACGCAGAAATCATTTTGGGTTCGCTACAGGGTGAACGCCGCGTCAAGGCGCGCGATTTTTTCCTTGGTGCTTACATGACGGCTGTCGAACCAGGGGAAATGGTCATAGCTGTGGACTTTCCGCTACCCAAGGATCAGCCCGTAGGGGCTTTCAGCGAATTAGGGGAGCGCCTTGGAGATTTTGCCATCGCATCGATCGGTGTCGCGCTGACGCATAAAGGTGGCACTATCACAACCGCAGCGATTGTGTGCGGTGGTGCAGAAATGGTTCCGTCCCGCGGCCCCGAGATTGAAAACGCCCTAATTGGAAAACGACTGGATGAGGTGGATTTTGCGGCTTTGGCCGCCCAATTTTCAGCTGGGTTCAATCCGGCAGGGGATTTTACCGCAACGACGGCTTATCGCAAAAGCCTGATCCTTGAACTGACCAAGCGTACATTGCAGCGTGCTTGCAGCAAAGCATTGGAAGCGGAATGACACAATTAGCAAAAACCCCAATAACACTAACCGTCAACGGTAATACGCGCACGGTTTGCGTTGAACCGCGCCATCTTCTGGCAGATGTTTTGCGCCATGAATTCAATTTGTCGGGCGTGCATATCGGATGCGCCCACGGTGCTTGTGGATGCTGCACAGTGCATCTCGACGGTGTGCCGCGCCTTTCCTGTTTGACCTTTGCCGTTCAATGCGATGGCCGTGATATAAAAACCGTGGAAAGCCTTGGCGGCATCGATGCAACGCATATTTTGCAACAGGCATTCAAAAGCGAACATGGTTTGCAATGTGGTTATTGCACACCGGGTTTTTTAATGACGCTCGCCCCTTATGTCAGCAGCCAGATTGAGCGGGGCGAGATCCCCGATGACGCCGATATCCGAGAAGCCATGAGCGGCAATATCTGCCGATGCACAGGATATCACGGAATTGTTGCTGCGGTAAAAAAAGCAATATCATCGCAATTGAAGCAAGGGGCTGAGACATGAGACCTGAAAGCCCCCGACACATCGGCGCTCGCATTCAACGCTTTGAAGATACAAGGTTATTATCGGGTACGGCTCGTTATATCGATGACATAAAAATGCCGGACATGCTGCATTTGCGCTTTGCACGCGCGCAATCTGCCCATGCCAAAATTCTGGAGATTGACCAATTCGCACTGGAAGACATCGGCTTTAAAACCTGGGTTTTCACCGGTGAGGATACGCGTCATTTGGCGATGAAAGCGCATCAGGATTATCCTGAAATGCAATATTCCGAACAGCCATTGTTGGCTGTTGGCAAAGTGCGTTATGTCGGGGAGCCTGTCGCAGCAGTTCTGGCAGAAGATCCTTATAATGCTGAAGATGCAGCCGAACAGCTCTTTATTGATTATGAACCGTTGCCGGTTGTTGCCTCGATGAAAGATGCGCTTGATTCATCCATCCCGCCGATTTTTGACAACTGGACGAAGAATACCTTTGTCGAAAGGCAGATGAAAGGCGGCGATCTGGAAGCAGCGCGTGCTGCCGCGCATTATACGATCCGGCGGCGATATATAAACAAAAGGCAGGCCGGTGTTCCGATGGAGGGACGCGGTGTCGTGGCTTATATGGACCCGGCAACACGGTTTCTAACCGTTTGGTCCTCCACGCAGATGCCGCATCTCGTGCGCACATATATTTCAGAAGAGCTTGGTTTGCCGGAATCGCGCATCCGCGTGGTCGCTCCTGATGTCGGAGGCGGCTTCGGGGTCAAGGGGCAGGTTTTTCCGGATGAAGTGCTTATTGCCTGGATAGCTATGCAGGTCGGTCGCCCGGTTAAATGGATTGAAGATCGCCGCGAGCATCTGGTTTCCAGCATTCATGCACGTGATCACGATCATACATTGGAAGCTTACGTTTCCAAGGATGGCCGTTTGCTCGGACTACAGGCAGATATCAGTGTGGATGTCGGTGCCTATTCGACATTTCCTTTCACTGCTGCGGGTGATCCGGGCATGGCAGCGAAAGTTATGCCGGGTCCCTATGATTTTCAGGCCTATGAAGCAACATTCCGCGCGCTTGCCAGCAATAAATGTCCGCTTGGCACTTATCGAGGCGTCGCACGTCCCTCTGCAGTTTTCTCGCAGGAACGTCTGATGAATGATATTGCCAAAGAAATAGGGATGGATCCGTTCGAGTTCCGCCTGAAAAATATCATTCGCGAGTTTCCCTATAAGAACGTGCTCGGTTTCACCTATGATCCCGGTTCTTATGAAGAATCGATTGTGCGCATACGCGAACTCCTGAAAGATGATATTGTCGCAGCCGAACAGTCAAAAAGCTCTAAAACGACCCGTATAGGCGTCGGAATCGCTTGCTTTATCGAGCAAACAGCCCATGGAACGCCCGATTTTGCCCGTCGTCGTACACCGATTGAAACCGGTTATATCGGCGCTCATGTGCAAATGGCACCGGACGGCACGGTGACGATCAATCTTGGTCTGCAAAGTCATGGACAGGGGTTGGAAACAACCATGGCGCAGGTTGCCGCCGATGCGTTGGGCGTGCGACCGCAAGACGTTTTCGTCAAACATGGCGATACGATGGGAACCCCCTACTCGGTTGGTACATGGGGCAGTCGTGGTGGTCCTTTGGGCGGCGGTGCCGTTCATATGGCATCGTTGCAAATTGCAAAAAAACTCAAAGCCATTGCCGCGCATTTTCTGCAGGCAAGCAGCGATGATATTGAATTGCGCGATAATGTCGCTTTTTTGCGCAGTGATCCCGGACGCAATGTTGCGTTAAAATCGGTAGCACGCGCGGCGTTACGCAATGTCGATCAATTACCGGCTGGCGTGTTGCCGGGGCTGGAAGCAGAATATGCGCTCGATGGACCGACAGACGGCACTTATGCCAACGCAACCCATGCAGCCGTCGTTGAAATTGACGTCCCCACCGGCAAGATGAAGCTGAAACGTTTTATCGTTGTGGAAGATTGCGGGACAATTCTCAATCCGCTTGTGGTAGACGGTCAGGTCCGCGGTGGTGTGGTGCAGGGCATTGGTTCGGCCATGTTTGAGCATTTCGTCTATGATGAAGAGGCGCAGCCCTTAACCACAAGCTTTGCCGATTACCTGATGCCGATTGCGCCGGAAATACCAAATATTGAGGTGCATCACATTGAAACACCGACGCCACTAACGCCGCTTGGCGCCAAAGGCCTTGGCGAAGGCGGAGCAATCGGTCCTCCCGCCGCAATCGCCAATGCAGTGGCCAATGCGCTTGATGTAGGTGTGCCATCGGTGCCACTCAATGCAAATGAGATCTGGGAATTATCCGCACATTTACGCTAAAGCATGTCTCCCCAAAATGGGAACCGGTTTTGGGATAAAGACATGCGAAAAACTTAAAGCGTGTTTTCTGATTATGATAAAATAAAACCCCGACGTAACGTCGGGGTTTTATTTTTAAGGCTTTATTGCCAGCAAGACATCGTGGGATTCAAGTGTCAAATTCAGTCCACTAGCTTGCCAGCAATTGCTGATAAAGTACCTCATCAGTGGCACCTTCCGTACCAACCAGCAGTACACGCGATGCCTTGTTAAGGCCAAGTTCTTTGACAACGGCCGGATTAGCGGCTGCGGTCAAAAGTCCGGCCAGGCCTGATGCTCCCGATTCACCGATTTCGAGTGCGGTATCGCTACCCAGTGGATGCGCCAATTGTTTCAGTGCCGTTACAGCCGTATCTTCGCCCACCGTCAGAAAATAATCGGCCGCTTTTTCCAGCACTTCCCACGCCGATAGCGACGGCTCATAGCATTCAAGCATTGCCATGATGGTTTCTTCGCCCGGTTCCATCGCTATAGCGCGTCCAGCCTGTGCACTGCGCTGAAGACAATTGGCTCGTTCCGGTTCCACGACGACCAGCTTGGGGCGTTTATCGCCCATTTTATCCAGATAAAATCCGGCAACCACGGCTGCCAGTCCTCCCACACCCGCTTGAATGAAAATATGAGAATAATCCTGTCTGGATTGCTCCCAGATTTCATTGAGCATAAGCGTATAACCCTGCATGACCAATCCGGGAATTTCTATATAACCGGCGCGGGAAAAATCCGAGATGACCATCCAGCCGTTTTCTTCAGCCATTTTGAAGGATTGGGCGACTGAATCGTCATAATTCCCTTTGGTCCGGATAATTTCGGCACCAAAGCGGGCAATGGCGTCTTCACGACCCTGTGTCACATTTTCATGCAGGAAAATGACACAGCGGCAGCCATATTTTTCTGCGCCCGAGGCGACCGAACGACCATGATTGCCATCAGTCGCACAACAAATCGTCAGCTGTGAGGCCACAGCTTTGCACTCATCGCTTGTCAGTTCCGAAGGCTTCACTTCACGTCCGAGCTTTTCCTCCACATAGCGATGCACAACGCGCGCGACAGCATAAGCGCCACCCAACGCTTTGAAACTGGAGAGACCGTAACGTCCGCTTTCGTCCTTGATCATGATCGTGTCGAGACCGAGGCTCTGGGCCAGATTTTTTAATTCGACCAGAGGTGTCGTCTGATAATCGGGAAAGGCGCTCAGGAAAGACTGGACCTCCTCGACGCCTGCGACACCCGCAATCAGCGATTGCGCATGATCCAGTTTTTTACCCGATTGGACTGATTTATTTTGCACCAGGCCAGTGTCTGTCATTTTGCTCACTCCCACATGAATAGATATGAAACGGCTATTGACTTCAGCAGACGCCGAACGCACCGCTGAGATGCGTGTTGCAGTTGATGAAGGAAGGGGCCGTCGGAAACCTGAAAGCGTCAGTCCGCGTTATTACGAGCACTGCCTTCGAGCGCGACCACTACATCGGCCGCACCTTCTGCAATCAACGCCACATGCTCGCGCATCATCTTGTCAGCCAGTTCTCCGTCACCGGATTCGATTGCCTGTAGCAAACGGCCATGATCATCGCAGCTATCGCGCATTCGTCTCGGGTGGGTCACATAACGACGGTAAGGATTGAGGCGTTTTCCTAGCTTTAAGGCTTCCTCATAGAGATACTGGTTTTGTGCACAGCGCAAAATAACATCATGGAATGCATTATTGGCTTGAATAAAACCGGTCTGATCATCCTGATCAGCCTTGTTGCAACAAATGTCATTTTCAATGCGCAGAGCTTCAATGTCAGCTCTGGTCATGCGACGCGCGCACAAACGGGCAGCCAGTCCTTCCAGTTCTGCAAGCACCTGAAACATTTCCACAACCTTGCGCGTTGTGAGTTCAATCACGGTCGCGCCCTGATTGCGTTTGATATCGACCAAACCGCTGGAAGCGAGATGGCGCAGCGCCTCACGTATAGGCGTACGTGAAACTTCAAACCTTTTGGCCAGCGCTTGTTCATCAAGCCTGGTGCCCGGATGCAGACGACCGCTCAAAATGTCGTCTTCCAGTATCTGGACTAAATTGGCTGGTGAAGAGGTCTGATCCAAAGTTGCATTCATTCTTTTGCCATCTGCGCTTGTCGATTTTCGTCACAGGAAATCAAGGCCAACATAAGAGCCCGTTTCGAGCTGAATTGATCAAAACGGCGCATCTTGACGCTTTTTCTTCAAGCATAATCCTGTCGATCCTCACTTCACTCCGGTCGGATCATGCTGTCATTTCCAACAAAAATATCGTTACTGTTTTACCGTGATGACAATGCTTACGCATTCTTCATCTTGCTCGTTGATTGTGTAATGTGGGTCAAATGGTTCAAACAGAACTGCCTGCCCTTTGGTTAAAGTAAAGCGCTCCTTGCCTGTATCAAAGGTTAGAGCACCTGACGCAATATAAAAAACTTGCGACACATCATCATGATGATGCAATTCTCCCCCGCCTCCTTTAGGGGCTTTAGATACTTGTATACAGAAATTTGAACCTTCAAAAGGTACAATGTCCAATACATTCAGCCCACCAAAATGATTAGGGGGCGTAATGCCAAGTTTGTTGCCGTCTTTCCAGATTTTCATTTATTCCTCCAGTTTATCAGTCAAATCGTAATCGGCAAGGTTAAGACCAAGCTGCATCCTTTGAAGAAATCGCAGCTCAGTCTTGAATTGAGATTACGAAATATATTCCATGTACGGGCTGATGACGCTGCGCACCGGCACCTGAATGATAGCCGGCTTGCCACTCGCAATCGCTTGTTTCACAGCCTCGTCAATCTCGTCACGCGTTCGCGCCTGATAGCCTTTACCGCCCAAAGCCTCTGCGAGCTTCGCCCAGTCGCGCCGCGGCAAAACCATCTCGTATGTTTCGCCGTATGACATCTGCTGAGGAAGAGCGATTGCCGCCCATAACTCGTCGTCGAGGACAACGATGATAAATGCACGACCATAGCGCTCGGCGGTATCCAGCTCCGTGACATGGAACCCAACGCCACCGTCACCTACAAACACAATCGATGGCGCATCCGGGTCAGCAAAATTAGCACCAGCACCATATGGAACTTCTGCGCCCAATGTGCCCGATTGCCCGGCACGCAGATAACGACCCGGCGCCTTGATTTTCAAACGGGCGTCTGCCCAGAAATCCACGTTGCCGTGCGATGTCGTGTAGATCGTATTTTCGGGTGCCGCTGCAGTAACGGCATCGATGGCGTTGATCGGATGCAGCCCATGTTCATCATCTTCACCGGCCTGCGCCTTGAACTCATCATTCCACTTGGCAATCAAAGCGTCGCGCCAACCCGCATCGAATGTACCTTTTGGTGCTTCTGCCAAAGCATAAATGAAATGAAACGCAGAGGCATTAATCGCCAGATCTGCACGTCGATTGCGGTGCAGAATGGCCTGATCACCGGCGATCTGAATAACTTTGGTATTTTGCCCAAGGCCTGAGCCGAATTCGAGGTCGAATTCGAAATGATGGCCGACAAGAACGACGCAATCTGATGCCGCTAGCGCCTGACGCAGCGCACTGTTGCATGGCGTATAGGCCGGGCCTGCCCAAAGTGGATGATTCTCATCAACCGCCCCACGTGCCAGCCGCATCGTGAAAAAGGGCAGTTGATGCTTTTCAATGGCTTCAAGCAAGCGATCGCTCGGATTAAAAAATACATCATCACCCAGAATAAGAACGGGGCGTTTGGCTTCAGAAAATAGTGTTTCAAAAGCAGCGATATCACCGGCGCAATTTCCCGGGCGCCCTGGCATGACCGGCGGTTGCGTGGCTATTGTGGCTGGATCGGCATCAATCATCTGATGCAAGATATCAGTCGGAACTTCCAGGAATACCGGTCCGGGGCGACCCGCCCAGATATGGCGCCACGCCATGTCAAGATATTCTGGCAGGCGTTTGGCCTCGGTGCAGCGCGCCGCCCATTTTGTAACAGCCTGCATTGCCGGCAGTACATTATAGGTCATTCCGGCACCTTTATCAGCACTCGTCGTCGCAGACTGTGCACCGATAACGAGCAAGGGCGTGCCGCCAAGATGAGAAACCATGGCTGGTGTTACGGCATTGGTCACACCGGGACCAAGCGTTACCATTGCGACGCCGACCGTACCGTTCACACGAGCGTTGGCTTCAGCCATATAGCACGCTGCTGCCTCATGACGCGCATGCACCAACTGAACACCGATTTGGGCACAAGCCCGATAAACCGGATTGATCGGCCCGCCTGACACGGAGAAAATATTCTTAACACCTGCTCCGTGAAGCCATTTGACGATAGCGCCACCGCCATCAAGCTGTTTTTGCTTGGTCAGCATATATACTCTCCCTTAATATGCGCGTGATTTTCCGCCATCGAGTGCAATTGCAGTACCGGTAATGAAGCCGCCGTGTCGCGAGGACAGGAATGCGACCATCGCACCGAAATCATCCGGATCACCAAATTTTCCCGTAGGCACTTCTTCCAGCCATAATTTTTCCGCCTCAGCGCGGCTGAGCTGGTCACGTTCCATGCTGGATGTGACGAGATATTCCATCCGATCAGTCGCAAATGGTCCCGGGCACAGGCAATTGACCGTTATGCCCTCATGCGCGAATTCAATCGACAAGGATTTGGCCATCCCCACCACCGCAAGACGAATAGAATCCGATAGCACCATATTCGGCTGAACAATTTTGACCCCGACAGTGGTGACAAAAATAATGCGGCCAAACTTGTTTTTGCGCATGTGCGGTAAAACTTCGTGGCATAAATCTACCATCGGAAGCAGACTTTCATTCAGCGCATCTTCCCAGCCTTCTCGCTTCACGCCAAGAAACGGAGCTGACTCCGGACCGCCCGTATTGGCGACAAAAACGTCAATGCCACCAAGAGCATCAACAGCCGTCTGAACGCCGCTATGCAGTGTATCGCGTTTGGAAAGATCGATTTCAACGGCAACAACTTTTGCTGCTCCAACCGCTTTGAGTTCTTCGACAAAACCTTCCATAGCCGCCAGATTGCGCCCTGCAACAGCAAGAGCCGCGCCTTCACGTGCGAGAGCAAAAGCCGCTGCACGCCCAAGACCACGCGATGCCGCCGTAATCAAAGCTCTCTTGCCCTGAATTTCCAGGTCCATTCTCCACCTCCCAGACTGTCCTAATGAGACACATACACATTTACGGTTTTAATGTCGACAATATTTTATAAGTTGTATACATTATGATTTATCGTGTATCAAAATCACTGATAAATTGAGCTTTGGGAGGTAGAGTTGCGCAATATTCCGTTATTCATAGGTGGCAAACACATTCAGGAAGGTTCCGACGGCATTGGAGAAAGCCGTGACCCTTCGACCGGAAAAGTCATCGGCAATTTCACGCGCGCTGGAGAAAAAGAGGTCAATGCGGCCGTTGAAGCTGCGCGTTTTGCTTTTGATAAGGGCCCGTGGACAAGTATGCGTCCGTTTGAGCGCGGGCGGATTTTGCACAAAATCGGCACTTTGATGCTGGAGCGCCGTGATGAGATTGCCAGGCTGGAAAGTCAGGATAGCGGCAAGCCCTTGCGCGATGCCTACTGGGAAGTGGATTGCTCGGCGCGTTTCTTTGAATATTACGCAGGCGTGGCCGACAAGCAGCACGGCTCTTCAATTCCGTTAGGTCCCGATTGGTCAGACTGGACAGTTAAAGAAGCAATCGGCGTTTCATTACATATCATTCCGTGGAACTATCCCTTCCAGCTGATTGCTCGCGGTGTGGCACCGGCATTGACCGCAGGGTGCTCGGTAATCATCAAGCCTGCAACTGAAACGCCTTTATCGGCTTATGAATTCGTCAAGATTTGCCAGGAAGCAGGTTTACCGGATGGGCAGGTCAACCTCATCAATGGCCGAGGCTCCCTGATTGGCGATGCACTGGCAAGCCATCGTGGCATCGACCAGATCACCTTCACCGGCTCAATTCCAACCGGCACGCGCGTGTTGAAAGCAGCCGCTTCGCACGCCATTCCGTGTAATATGGAGCTTGGCGGAAAGTCGCCGCAAATTCTTTTCGGCGATGCTGATCTTGATAAGTCTATTCCTATGATCGCTGGCGGCTTTCTGACCCACGCCGGACAGGTTTGCAATGCGGGCACGCGGTTGCTGGTTGAGCGCTCAGCGCATGATCGCGTCGTTGAAAGGCTGCATGCGCATATTCAGTCCATGACCATTGGTAGTGCTGTGGAAGACCCTGATATGGGGCCTGTTATAAGCCAGTCGCATCGTGATTCAATCCAGGCCTATTATGATGTTGCTAACAAGGATGGAGAAGTTTTGTGGGGCGCAGATCTGCCGCAGGCACCTGAATTGTCAGATGGTGCATTCGTGCGCCCTGCACTTGTCGTCGGCGCCAGCAATATGACCCGTATCGCGCGAGAAGAAATTTTCGGTCCTATTTTGACGATTATTCCTTTCGATACTGAACAAGAAGCGATCCAGATCGCCAATGATTCCGATTTCGGACTAGTTGCAGGTGTTCACACAACGAATATCAATCGGGCTTTGGGGGTCGGGCAGCATCTGCGGGCCGGTCAGATCTGGGTTAATGCTTTTGGCGTAGGACTGGATGTGGAACTCCCGTTTGGCGGCTACAAACTTTCCGGTTTTGGTCGGGAAAAGGGCTTGGAAGCTTTGGGCGCTTATCAGCAAATCAAAAACATCTGCGTCCACCACCCGATCACCTGAACAAAACTTTGCTTGTAAAAAGCTGATACTAAAAAGCCTCGGTCATTTGACCGAGGCTTTTTATCCGGATTACGCAGCCAGGACGCGATAACGTACCAACCGCCTTTTTTATAGAATGAC
Organism: Brucella sp. BE17; assembly: GCF_039545455.1. NCBI lineage: Bacteria > Pseudomonadati > Pseudomonadota > Alphaproteobacteria > Hyphomicrobiales > Brucellaceae > Brucella > Brucella sp. BE17. Next base: position 933,694 of record NZ_CP154467.1, read on the forward strand.
GGCTCCCCCGACAAAGCCCAGCTTGTCAAAACCGCTTTTTGCCGGGAGAGGATTGCTGTTGGAGGATATCAGGAAAACCACCGAAAACTCAGACTAATAGCCTTTGGCGAAGCTGATCTGATGTTTCGGCATCTCGCCGCGATTAATACGACGAATATTTTCAACCACATCGAGCGCCGCCGTTTCGGGCACTGTAATGCTGGCTAGGTGCGGTGTGATAAGGACATTATCCATCTCCCAGAAAGGATGATTTTCGGGTAAAGGTTCGACGCAAAAAGCATCAAGCGTTGCCCCTGCAATATGATCGCTTTCCAAAGCCTCAAGCAGCGCATCTTCATCAACAACCGCCCCACGCGACGCATTGATGAAATAGCAGCCGGAAGGCAGCTTTTTGAAAAACTCACGGTCCAGAAGACCGCTTGTTTCAGGTGTCAAAGGCAACATATTCACGCAGATGTCCAAATCTTCGACAAACTGTGAAAAAGCTTCTTTTTGAAAGATTTTGACACCTTCGATATTCTTTGGATAGGCATCCCAGCCGCGCACGTCGAAACTCAGGCTTGCCAGCGCATCAGCCACTGAACTGCCCAACTGGCCAAGGCCAATCACACCCACTTTAATACGATGCAGAGGCCGTGGATGAATATACGTCCAGGTCTTAGCACGTTTGGCCGCTTCAAAGCTCGGGATATCACGCGCATAGCGCAAGACTGCAAAGAGCACGTAGCTCTTCATCAATTGGACCATTCCCTTATCAGATAGACGGGCAATGGGGACTTGGGGCAAGTCAGTTCTTTGCAAAAGTGCGTCCACCCCTGCCCCCAGATTGATAACCAGCGCCAGATTTTCGAATTCATTGAAAAACCCGTCATAGGGCTTCCAGGCCAGTATATATTTGACTTCGGTTGGATCTCCCACATCTGGATAGACCCTGAAATCCAGCTCAGGCAATTCAGCTTTAATCACCTCCTGCCATTCATCGGGACTATCGAATTCACTATAGAACAGCAAAGCACCAATATTCTGCTCGTTTTGCGGCACACTATCGGCCTTTAATTCAGTATTTGCCATCAGAACTCACCTTTAAAGCAAGTTTTATCGCGACGTCGCTCACAGATGAGAACGTTGATAAACTCGTTTCGAATGATTTGATTTTCGGTTTAGCGCCCTGCCTTGGACCGACGCTGCGTCAAGACCTGTTAAACCTTTGTCACTCCGGCACCGGAAATTGCATGAGCGAACCATAGCCGGGCTTGCATCCGTCTTTGGTCACCAGACCGACACTGTGCCAGAAAGACGCCTGAATAGCCGAAATAACAGGTTTTCCCAAAGCGGTTTCAAGCGCCTTGATAGCACCGACACTGCGAAAATTGGTGCAACTGATAAATATGGCTGTCGCATCTGCATGATCGACTGATCGAACCAGACGATAAACCTCTTCCAACGGGACTTCCGCCAAAGCCTGATCCGTATCGATACGTAAGTTTTTATGCGACACGACCTGATGGCCGTTTTCCTCAAGAAACCGGATTGCTCTGCTATGGACCTCATCCACGTAAGGCGTCGCCAATGCAACAGGTCCCGCATTTACAGCCTTCAAGGCTGCAAGTGTTGCAGTCGATGCCGTCGTTATTTTCACACCCGGTGCCCAGATTTTCATTTTGGCGATGAGCCCATGATCATAGGCCGTACCATGCAAAAAGGATGCACTTGTGCCACCAAAACACAAAACATCTATTGGCGCTGAGGCCAGCAAGCGTGCAGCCTGCTCAAGCTCCGGCGCATTCATCATCGCCTCAATGCCTTCCACGGTTACTTTTGGTAGTTTAATGCGCGTCGTATGTGTTGAAACACCATCTGCTGCCATCGCGGCCATTTCTGCATCCATCACGATGCTCGAAGCCATATAGATCAAACCTATTCGCGCCTTATAGCCGTCTCCATCTGGCATAAAGTCGTCTGTCACCGGTTCTTTCAGATTCATATCCATAAAATTCACTCCCATTGACCTTTCAACCACAAGAAGGGTTTCAGCTCTTGAGCGCGCTCCGAAAAGTGTGAAGCAGTTTTCGGATCAGATGCGCATTAAATCGAAGAGATAGAGTGCGGGTCTGATTCAATCAGATCAAAACACGCTCTAGTGTATAATTTGTGCGAGAAAGTGCTTCAAACGCGCACTTTCGGGCGCAGCAAAAAACTGCTCTGTTGGAGCTTGCTCGACAATTTCACCATGTTCCATGAACACACAACGATCAGCCACGTTACGGGCGAAGCCCAGTTCATGTGTCACACAGACCATGGTGATACCGGTTTCGGCCAGTTGTTCCATGATTTTCAAAACCGATCCGACCGATTCCGGATCAAGTGCTGAAGTCGGCTCATCGAACAGTAAGATCGGCGGTTTTAGACATAGCGCTCGGGCAATCGCCACACGCTGTTGCTGCCCCCCTGAAAGAGCAGCGGGATATTTATCGGCCTGCGCGCTTATATTGACCTCTGTCAGCTTATCCATCGCCAATTCGTTGGCTTCTTGCCTGGTCATTTTTTGCGCCAGACGCAAAGCGAAGGTGCAATTCTGTAAAACAGTTAAATGCGGAAACAGATTAAAACTCTGAAAAACCATGCCCAATTGCGCACGCACAGCCTGTACCGATTTAGGATCGTGTGTGAGTTCTATCCCGTTCACACAAATTGTCCCGGAATTATGCTTTTCAAGATAATTAACAGTCCGGATAAGCGTCGATTTTCCCGATCCGGAAGGGCCGCACAGCACAACGGTGCCACCGGATTCGATACTCAACGTGATGTTTTTGAGGGCATGAAACGCGCCATAATATTTGTTCACATCATGCATGTTGATCGCAACTCGATGGGAGGTTGGCTCATGCGTCATGTCGGCCGCAAAATCATCACGATTACTCGATCGTTGCATGCTGAACTCCCTGGATTGAATATGTTGCACAACGACCCCCTGCACTATGAATAGCTGTTAGCGATAAGATGACGATTCAGAATTCGATCGGCTGTACTGAACATGAATCTCACCCCGTTGATCAGACACCAATAAATTGCGGCAGCTGTTAATAAAGGCGTAAATGGATCATATGTATAATCAAATATAGAGTTTGCTGCGGCGGTAAGGTCAACAATAGTGATTGCACTTAAAGCTGCCGTACTTTTAATCATGATCATGATTTCATTTTGATAAGCGCGCAAACCATAGCGAATGGCCACGGGCAGCCGAAGACGAAAGAATGTCTGACGTTCCGTTAGACCTAAAACAGCCGATGCCTCAATCATGCCTTTTGGAATAACTGCCAAACCACCGCGAACAATTTCCGTCATGTAGGCCGAATGGGTCAACGTCAGCCCTATCAAGGCACACAGATAGGCTTGCGAAAAAATCACCCACAGCCATGTGTCGCGAATGATCGAAAACTGTGGTAAGCCACTATAAATCATATACAAAACCACAAGGCTTGGCACTCCACGAAAGAAATTCACGTAGGCTGCGACAAAGCCTGAACCCCTGCGGTTTTCCACGCGGATCACCGCCAGATAAACTGCAATCACAGCACCGAAGATCAGAACGGGAATTAAAACCGAAAGGGTGCGCGCGGTAGCTGTCAGCAATAAAGGCAAACTGTTCCAGGCGAGAACGGGATCAAAATACATTATTTCATTCCTTCCCGTATACTGCGACACCACGATCAGACCATTGCTGCATGTGCTTCGAGACATAGTAAGTAAGACTTGTCATCAGCAGGAAGAACAGCGAGGCGATGAGATAAAAAATGAACGGCTCCTTGGTCACACCCGATGCAATCTTGGCATAGGCCATGATTTCCTTAAGACCGATCAGCGAAATAAGTGCCGTATCTTTGAGAACAACAATCCACATATTGGTCAAGGCTGGCAGGGCAATACGAATTACTTGTGGGACGATGATAATCGGCACAAAGAAACGTCGTTTCACCTGCAATACGGTTGCCGCCTCAAACTGTCCTTTCGGTACATTGCGGATGGCAGAACGCAAGAGATCGGCGATATAGGCCCCATAAACCATGCCCAAAGCCAGAATAGCGGCAAGGAAGGGTGTCAGGTCGATGCGTTTTTCGGACCCGAAAAGGCCTGTTATGCCCGCAATAATGTCGGAGCCGGCATAATAGAAGAAAAAAGCCACCAGAAGTGAAGGAACGCCGGTAAAAATCGAAGCATAGACCAGCCAGAAAGCGCCGAAAACCGTCTTTTTCTTCAACGTTAGCACAGAAGCAATTGTACCAATCGTCATCGCCATAATGAAAGCACAAACCGCCACCTGCAGCGAGACCATCGCCCCCATCAGCATTTGCTGGCTGAATCCTAAAACCTGCATGATGCAATCCTTTTCATGCCCTCGTCCGAATTAAGGCGCATCCCGAAAAGTGCGAAACGATTTTCGGAAAAGATACGCATTAAAACAAATGCTTAGATCGCCGATCTGGTTCAAGCGGATCAAAACCGGCTCTCACGACTGCGGCGCGCCAGAGACGAGAAAAACTTTACGTCCCTGGCCGAAGCCGCCGCGTTCTATCGGCAGGCAGCTTCTTCTGGAAGCAATTCAACGGGCATGAATTTTTTGCGGATTTCTGTGAAAGTACAGTCCTTGATGATCTCATCGAGCGTCGCATTGACACGGTCAAGCAGCTCCTGACTGTCTTTACGCGCCAACCAGCTGGAGCCCTTCTCGCCCCCGCCTGTCCAAAGGTCGCCGCCAGCGAATTTCCAGTCTTTACCTTCCGGCTTACTTAAAAATTCATTGGTCCAACTGATTTTGGGTCCCAGGCTCAAATCCAGCCGCCCGCTGGTCAGATCGAGGCGAATCTGGTCAGGATTGTCGAAATAAACGATCTCGACAGCGTTCCCAAACGTTTCCTGAACGTATTTTGCTTGCGCAGAACCGCGCTGCAAGCCGATTTTCAGCCCCTTCAGTCCTTCAGGCGTGAATTCATAATCTTTGGAAGAAGGAATGACGTAGCTATCAGGATTAAAAAGAATAGGACGACCGAATAAAACCTTGTCTACTCTTTCAGGCAGCGGTTTGGTTTGACTGGCCACCAGATCCAGCTTTTTCTGCAAAATCGCTGGTATGAGTGCTTTAAAGTCCATGACCACGAATTCGCATTCGACATTCATGCGCTTGCACATTTCACGAGCAAGCTCCGGCTCGACACCTGTCAACGTACCGCCTGAGTCAACCATGCTGAAAGGAGGATAAGCCCCCTCATTCCCCAAGATTAGCTTTTCTTGTGCGGATGCGGAATATGCTACGAAACTGAAGCTTAATGCGGCTATATAAGGCGTAAATTTCTTCAATGCGAATTCAGACATTTACATTCCTCCCTGAAGGACGAAAGATGAATCTTTCGAGAAAAAACAATAAAAACAGGATATTGTGCGGTATTTACATACGCCCATTAAAGTCTGCATTCCTGTTTTACGAGGATTTCATCGTGATCTGATTTTTGCATTCAGTTCCCACTAATTTAGATCACCTATCCACCATGGAACATAAATCTACATTTGTAAAATATTTTTAAACTTTCTTTTGAATAGCTTTTACCTATTCAATATTTCTCTTCCATCACAGAAAATTATAGGCTTCATTGAGAGTGCCTCGAATAATGATTTTTGGTGATTTGACCATGCTACTTTCCCTGCGAACGCTGCAGTATATCGTTACAGCTGCCGATGCGCTCAGTATCACTGAGGCTGCAAAGCATCTGAATGTTTCACAACCGTCGATATCGGCTGCCATTTCACAGGCTGAACAGAAGATTGGAATGGAGATATTTTTACGCCATCACGCGAGGGGAATTTCATTAACTGTTGCTGGGCGTAAATTCGTCAATGAAGCTCGCCAGTTGTTGAAACATGCGTATGATTTTAATTTAACGACTCAAAGCCTGTCGCAAGAACTGGCGGGCGAAATCACAGTGGGATGTTTCTTGACCCTGGCTACCCGCTTCATGCCCGGGCTTTTGGCAGATTTCAGCAAACGTTACCCTGGCATCTCGGTGCGAATGGAGGAAGGCAATCAGCAGGAGTTAACCGAGGGACTTTTTTCCGGTGAGATTGAAATTGCCATTGCTTATACATATGCCCTACCCGAAGAAATACACTCGACGCCCTTAACCAGTCTGCGGCCTTATATTGTCGTTTCTGAACATCACCCACTTGCCCATCGCGATAAAGTCAGCATCTACGAGTTTCAGCATGAACCCCTGATTTTACTGGACCTGCCATTGTCGCGCGATTACTTCTTGCGACTTTTTCATAGCTGTCAGATTGAACCAAAAATCATTTATCGATCCAGCTCCTACGAACTTATTCGCGGCCTTGTGGGGCATGGCCACGGCTATACCATTCACAATGCAATTCCCGGAACCAGTTATGCTTATGATGGCAGTCGTACTGTCGTTCTGGCGATTGAAGAAGCGCTGCCTACGGCAGATGTGACATGCCTGACGTTAAAGCGTCACAATACGCGTCCTGCGGTACAGATTTTTGCACGTTACGTGCAGGAGCAGTTCTCGCAAACCGGCATTTTCTCACCAAATAATCTATACTCATCCGCAAGGAAAATTTAGCTGCCTGTTGAAACATTCATGACAATGAATGAATCTTCTTAAAGCTGATAGAGCGGTGAGCTCAAAAGACGAGTCCCTTCTGTCATCAAGGTTCACTATGACGCCGTAACCAATCTTGATTATGACCGCCGACATGAAGCGCGCATAATCATACATTATTATATTTGGCCGAACATAGTTCCGTCGGCTTTAGGAGTACGGCCATGTCGTTAAAATCGTTTTTTGTCGCCATCACAATTGGCCTGTCGGGCTTGGCTGTCAGCGGCTGCGTTTCAGAATCTTCTTACGGCGGCGGTTATAACGATCCCTATTATGTGCGTGGCGGCTATATTGGCACAGGCGTCGTTTATGATGGTGGATCCTATGACAATTACAGGCGCTATCCACGCCAATATCGCGATCATCGTTATCGTGATTACCGATATCGCAACGACCGCTATAAGAATCGGCGTCCCAACTACCAGCGACCGGACCGTTCACGCCCACCTCACCAGGCAGAGCGTCCACGCCCACCGCAACAGGCAGAGCGCCCGCGGCCATCACGTCAGGCAGAGCGCCCACGACCGTCGCGCCATGCCGAACGTCCACCGCAGTCCCGTGAAATTCGCGGTCCGAGTGGCAACCAAAATCCAGGCGCCAATATCATCAGGAGAAATAGATAAACACGGCTTGCAGCCGCAACTATCTGGTTTTAGCAATCCTGACTGTTCAAAAGCCCAGAATCGATAGTGATTCTGGGCTTTTTTGTTTCAGTCTGATGTAAGCAATTTCAGATCAGGGTCAGCGCCCGCTCGATATCGGCAATAATATCGTCTGCATCCTCGATACCAATCGAAAGGCGAACCACATCAGGTCCTGCGCCGGCAGCCACTTTCTGCTCATCGGTCAACTGCCGATGTGTCGTCGACGCCGGGTGGATCACCAGCGAACGCGTGTCGCCGATATTTGCAAGAAGCGAGAACAGCTCGAGGCTATCGACAAATTTCACGCCGGCATCATACCCCCCTTTGAGGCCAAAGGTGAAAACCGAACCCGCTCCTTTCGGTGCGTATTTCTGTTGCAGCGCATGATATTTATCTTTCGGCAGCCCTGCATAATTCACCCATGACACTTTCTCCTGACCCTGCAACCAGCTTGCCACTTTGAGCGCATTATCACTGTGTCTTTGCATACGCAGCGCCAATGTTTCAACACCCGTAAGGATGAGGAAAGAGTTGAACGGAGAAATGGCCGGCCCCAGATCGCGCAATCCCAGAACACGCGCGGCAATCGCAAAAGAAATATTGCCGAACGTCTTATGCAGTTCCAACCCCGCGTAATCGGGACGCGGTTCGGTCAGAAGCGGATAATTGCCAGACTTGGCCCAGTCGAATGTGCCGCCATCGATCAAAATTCCGCCCATAGAATTGCCATGCCCACCGATGAACTTGGTCAATGAATGCACGACAATGTCGGCTCCATGTTCGATGGGACGCACCAGATAGGGTGAAGCCAGCGTATTATCGACGATTAACGGTAAGCCGTGTTTGTGGGCGATCTCGGCAATGGCTTCGATATCGATCACGATGCCGCCCGGATTGGCAAAGCTTTCAATGAAGATCGCGCGTGTGCGATCATCGATCTGGCGAGAAAAATCGGTTGGGTCGGTAGCGTCTGCCCAGCGTACATTCCAGTTGAAGGATTTGAACGATTGGCCAAACTGGTTGATTGAGCCGCCATAAAGCTGACGAGCTGCAACGAAATTATCACCCGGTTGCAGCAACGTATGAAAGGCAAGAAGCTGTGCGGAATGACCCGATGCTGTCGCTACCGCAGCCGTACCGCCTTCAAGGGCGGCAACGCGCTCTTCAAGCACTGCAGTCGTTGGATTGGTAATACGCGTATAGATGTTGCCAAATGCCTGAAGGCCGAACAGAGATGCCGCATGATCAGCATCCTCGAACACGAAAGACGTGGTCTGATAGATCGGTGTGGCGCGTGCGCCCGTTGTAGGGTCGGGCTTTGCGCCTGCGTGAACGGCAAGCGTTTCAATTCCGGGCGAGCGTTTCGACATTGTTTCCTCCTGATCGTAATATAATTTCTCTGCAGCGGACGTTAAGCGTCACAGCAGAGAAAGCAAAGGAGGAATTTGCCAATTTGACTCAGTCGTGGAATTTCGTTTCCACGCGCACCCCGTCATCCAATCAAACGCGGATATTCGATGGCGGGACAGCGATCCATGACAACTTTCAGACCGGCCTCGATGGCCTGTTTTTCCGCTTCTTCGTGAACGACACCAAGCTGCGTCCACAAGACCGAAGGCCGATTGCGCATCGCCAGCACTTCATTCACAATCCCCGGCAATGCAAAGGGCTGGCGGAAGACATCAACCATATCCACCTTCTCTTCAATATCACCAAGTCTGCTTACAACTGTCTCACCATGAATTGTCTTACCCGCCTGCCCCGGATTGACTGGGATCACATGATACCCTTTTGAAAGCAGGAATCGCATCACACCATTGCTTGGGCGTTCAGTCTTGGGGGACGCGCCCACAAGAGCGATGGTTTTGACTGTTTGGAGAATCCTCCGGATTTCGTCATCGGATGAATTCTGCATTCTATCCTCCCTGCCCTTCGCGCGAATTAAGAACCTTACACCTATATGGAAATGGCGGACGACAGACGAATATCAAGCGCAACATACCAAAGACGACATGGAGCCGGATATTCGCCCGGTGTAAACACGCGAAAAATTATATGGTATTATAATACCAATACTATAAGTCATTGTTTTTATTTCCTTTTTTTAAACCCCCTTCAAACAGATGACTTGACGGCGACATAAAACTTCTATATCGACCCGCCAATGAGTGCGATAAGAGGTTTCTCTTGTCCCTCTTTAGGGTTGGATTTCCAACACAAGCAACAAAAAAAGCCCCGATCGCAAGAAAAGGGATCAAGTCAAGGAAGACTTCAATGGCAACTTTTTCCCAGAAGCCGGCTGAAGTGGTGAAGAAATGGATCCTGATCGACGCTGAAGGCGTTGTTCTGGGCCGTCTGGCATCCATCGTCGCCAATCGCCTGCGTGGCAAGCACAAAGCAACTTTTACCCCACATGTTGACGACGGCGACAATGTCATCATCGTCAATGCCGAAAAGGTTGTTCTGACCGGCAAAAAATACACAGACAAAAAATACTACTGGCACACCGGTCATCCCGGCGGCATCAAGGAGCGCACCGCTCGCCAGATTCTCGAAGGCCGTTTCCCGGAACGTGTCATCGAGAAGGCTATTGAGCGCATGATCCCCCGTGGTCCGCTCGGCCGTCGCCAGATGAAGAACCTGCGCGTTTATGCAGGCACCGATCATCAGCATGAAGCTCAGCAGCCCGAAGTCTTCGACGTTGCAGCACTGAACCGCAAGAACAAAGGGAATGCATAATCATGGCTGAGCAGCTCAATTCGCTCGAAGAACTCGGCACGGTTGCAACCGCTTCCACTGAACAGGCCGCTCCCGTTCACGTCCAGAAGCTGGACGCACAGGGCCGCGCCTATGCCACTGGCAAGCGTAAAGATGCCGTTGCACGCGTATGGGTCAAGCCGGGTTCCGGCAAGATCACCGTCAACGACAAGGAATTCGAAAAGTATTTCGCGCGTCCCGTTCTGCAGATGATCCTGCAGCAGCCACTCGTGGCTTCCAACCGCGCCGGTCAGTTTGACATCATCGCTACCGTTGCCGGTGGTGGTCTTTCCGGTCAGGCTGGTGCTGTGCGTCACGGCATCTCCAAGGCCCTCACCTACTATGAGCCGGGCCTGCGCACGGTTCTCAAGAAGGGTGGCTTCCTGACCCGCGATAGCCGTGTCGTCGAACGTAAGAAGTACGGTAGGGCCAAGGCCCGTCGTTCGTTCCAGTTCTCCAAGCGCTAATATCTGTTATCGCTTCAAAATACAGAAAAGCGGACCGTCTGGTCCGCTTTTTTATTGCCTCTTATCAAGCAAGGGAAATTCGGATAAGTCGCATGAAGGCCCAAATTTCCACCGGTCGAGATGCTCTCCAGGTATCGAATTATACTTTTATCAGCGCATCATTCGCCGCTGCTTGACAGCCGCTTTCTCAGAATTCGAAGATCGAGCGGAAAATACCCGGTGCGATGGCTGAAATTGGATTGACGATGACCTGAGGCTGTTTTGCACTTCCCGTCAGCTTGTAGGTAATACCGATCAGGCCACGATCACGTCCGTTGCCCAGAAGCACTCCGACCAGAGGAAGCTCTCCGAACAACCGGTTCACGCCGTAGGCGGGCATGAACGTACCGGTAATCGACATATTGCCCATCTTGTCATAAAGAGTTCCCTGAAACGTCGTACCGACCGAAGGTCCACGCACGACGCCTTTGGCAAGCGTCAGATAGCCATCTCCTTTTTCGATCAGCGAAAACCCGCGCTCGACATTCACACGCGACACATCGATATCACGTTTAACAGCCTGATTGAGGCTCGTGCCGCCGGACTGCGGCGGGCTGGACACGATCTTGGCCAGTCGTGGCTCGTTGACGATTGAAAAATTACGGGCATCGATCTGTCCGTGAAGCGGGCCGCCACCTTGTGAAGCAAGCCCGACCGTGATCTGCCCACCCTGCATCTTGTCGTAAAAATCAAAAAAGCGCAGCACCGCCCCAGCGTCGTTCGATTGTAGCGAAATGGAACGCGCATTGCCCTGATCATTATTGGTTGCGACGAAGCGTTGACCAGATGATGTCGTGGCATTGATGGAAACGCCTGATACCCGGCTTCCTGCACTTTCGTAGGAAACATTAACGCCGCGCATCGCCTCGCCATTGAAGCCGCTCACTTCATCTACCTCGGCGCTGACGACGACATGCGCGCCTTTCTTTCCACTGGCGCTCTTCTTGTTATCGTCGAGTTGCGACACCTGCTTGATGAGCGCCCGCGCGTCGAATTGCGAACCGCGCACATTCACACGATAACCATTGGCATTTCTCGTTGCCTTGACGGTAAGCCTGTCACTACGGTTGAGGCGTATGTCGCTGAAATCGGCGGACTGGAGATCGCCCTTGGCAATCGCAAGATTACCCTTGACGCTGAAGGTCTCACCCTTGACCACCAGATTGCCGATATCGACATTGCTCTTGTCGTCGGCCTTCTGCGTCAGGTCGAAGGTGGCTTTTGCGGAAATACCCGCCCCCTTGCGCCAGCCAATCCATGACAAGTCGATCTGCGTTTTGCTGAGATCCACCGTCACCGGCCGCGTACCGCCCTGCACCATACCAAGTTCTACGGTCATTGGGCCTGAGAAGATCGAATTCAACCCCGGGGAAACAGCGTTGCGCGCCTTGTCATCGAGTTGAAGTCGGATTTTCTGATCGCGCTTTGCCGGCCCCGATAGGTCGACCGGCTCGGTCATGCTGACCGTGCCCGGTACGCCATCGAGCTTCGCATCAGCGGTTATCAGCGCCGCCGTCTGATCGACCTTGATGCGACCATTGGCGTCACTCACCATCGATCCGCCGACTGGCTTGGAAATGTCGAGGTCTGAAAATCCAATATCAGCGCTCCATTTCAGCGTGTCGGGAGGCGCCCCACTGGTGACTGAAAAAGCCACTTTCACGCGCGCTTTTATATCGCCCGTTACTTCCTGCGGACGAAACGGCACATTTTTCAGAATATCGATCGGTTTTTGTCCGGCGATCTCCGCGATCGCCGCAGCTTCGCCCGTAAGGTCGAGGTCGAGATCAGCAATGACCGGACGCTGCGGGCCCCAGGGAATGACCAACGTTCCTCCAGTCACGTTCGCCTTACGATTATTGGCCGTATAGGCCACCCCTTTCGAGAGCTTGATCGTGGTATGGGCGCCGCGCACGGTAATATCACCATCCGCGTCGCGCACCGGTGGAAGGTCGCCAACAACATCGAAACGTGTATTTTCCACCTTGAAATCAGCCTTGATTTCATCGCCAGTTAAAGGTGGCGGCAAACCGGGGCCGTTAAACTTACCTGCCGGCAGAGAAATATCGATACGGCTGTCCTTCATCGTTCCACCAAACAGGTTTTTCAAAACCCATTCGCGCGCGCCATCCGCCACGTCGATCGGCCAAAGATGCTTGGCATCAGCAACCGGCATGTACGGAATGCGCAGCATGAAGATCATTTCCGGCGAGCCAGCCCCAAAGGTCATACTGCCTTGTCCGTCAAGCCGACCTTTATCCGTGTTCACATCGAGATTAGAAAATTCTATCCGCTGGTGATCAGCCAAAAAGCGACCCGAAATTCTGGTTGCGAAAGAAAGTGGGGGATCGCTCGATTCGGCCGGCATACTGGTGGCAGAGCTGGTGAGAACCTCAAACCGGTAATGTGGTCCTTCTCCCGCGCCCGTGGCTTCCGCGTCGGGCCCGAAAGCGCCGTTGAAACTTGCTTTGAAGCCGCCGAGTTGGATCTGCGACTCCCTGACTTCGATCTTGCGGCTGCCGACTTGGTGTTCGAGATTGAGGAGCAGCTTGCCGGTAACATCATCCACGCGGCCCAATTGCATATTGATACCGTCAACGGCAAATTCTGCTCCCAGTGTTTCAGGATCACCCGCAGTCGCCGCCTTGCCGGACAGAGACAGACGCGCCACTCCCTTCAACTCGACATGCGCCGGATTGACACGGTTTTCACCAATGACCGGTGCGACCTGCGGTGGGGGATCCACAGTGACGGGAATGTGATTGATATTCAGCACAAATCCCTTGAGGCTGTTATCCGGTATCGCGCGATCTATCCGGCCATCAAGTGTAACAGTCTTCTCATGCCAGACAACAGTGCCCGTTATTGCGATCTGGCCATTTTTCTCAACCAGTTGGGCTTTGTGGATTTCAACCGATTCTTGCTCATTGCCTGCCTTGAAGCGAATGGTGCTGTTCAAAATGCTGATCGAGCGGGTTTCTTGCTGGCGCAAGAGCTCAAGACTACGGCGCATGACGGCGAAAATTTCACCGGAAACGGCGTCGAAATCGACTGTTCCATCCTCGGCATAGGGCAGTGATTTCCAGAAGCCATCACCTTTTGCCTCAGGCATATCGAATGCAAAGCCTTCGACTTCAACCTCTGCCACACGCAGTTTTCCCGTCAGAAGCGGCAGTGGCGCCAGCCCGAGACGCACCGACTTGATACCTTCTATCTTCACCCCTTGCCGAGGGTCGTTAATGGACACATCGCGCGCTTCCATCGCCACATGGCTGTTCTGATCAAGCGACAAGGCAGCACTTGCGATCGATGACGATGCACCTTCGCCCAATACGCTGCTCAGCGCCGCCTGCGCCTCGTGACGCAAAAGCTCGCTTTCAACGCCGTTGCGCAGGATGATGAAACTTGCCCCTACCAGAAAAACCAGCAGGATACAGATTGAAGCGAGCGCATAAGAACAGCGCGAAAACAGTGAACGACGGCGGCGTGACACCGGTGGCACGGGATCAGCAGGGCCGAAGCCGTCATCGTCCATGCCCTCGGCGGCAAGACGCTCGATCTGCTTTATTTCCCGCCGGCTGAAGCGGATCTGGTGTGGTTTCTCTGTCAATAATCCAGACCGGATTTCTAGTGCTACGCGGAGCCTTCCATCATACGAAGGCCTGTTATGTCGAGCGTTCCACCTCAAATTCAATGAAGGGAACTGCTCGGTCTCTTTATCTCGGCATATATCCAACCTATAACATAACGCACTCGAGCACCCGGTTGAAAATGCTCTCCGATCAATTTAATACCTCGCCGTCTTGAGACTACCGGAAATCATGTCCTGCGGTCAGGTTCCGGATATCGAGGCGACGCCTATATTTCAACGCATCCACAAGTTCGACAAAATGGATGGAGCGCGGTTTAAACCAGCCCTCTCCCTGCTAATCCATAAAAGAAAGGCGCTGGTGTGACAATTCCAACAAGTTATGAGGATCGAACGGTTTTCAACATTCTATAGTTAAAATCATTGAGGTTCATTCGCCCCCTTTGAATTTTCACGCTCTACGGGGGGCCGCAAACGCGTATTTGAAATCTCGTCCGCTCGGATTTTGGAATAGCGCAAGACCGAATTCCGGCAGTAGAGCGAAAAGATGATCAAAAATATCCGACTGGATCGCCTCATAGGAAGCCCAGACGGTGGTTTTACTGAAACAATAGACTTCGACAGGCAGCCCATCGGGACCGGGCTGCAACTGCCTTGCGATCAATGTCATATTCTGGTGGATCTGCGAATGATTGCGTAGATAAGCCTCAACATAGGCCCTGAATGTTCCGACATTGGTTATACGGCGCGTATTCGCGCTTATGACACCACTTTCTCCAAGTTTTTCGTTCCATTCCCGGATTTCATCCTGCTTTTGTTGCAGATAGTTTTCCAAAAGCCGGAAACGGCTCAGCCGATCAATTTCTTCTTGTGTAAGAAAACGGATGCTTGTCTGATCAAGATAGATGGAACGCTTTATGCGTCGCCCGCCCGATTCCTGCATACCGCGATAATTCTTGAACGATTCCGTCACCAGTTTGCGGATCGGAATGGTGGTGATGGTCTTGTCAAAATTCTGGACGCGCACCGTATGCAACGCAATTTCGATCACGTCACCATCGGCATTGAGCGCCGGCATTTCGATCCAGTCGCCCATGCGTATCATATCGGTCGAGGATATCTGGATACCCGCAACGAGCGACAGGAGTGTGTCCTGAAACACCAGAATGAGCACCGCCGCCATGGCACCAAGACCCGACAGCAAAATTAGAGGTGACTGATCGACTAGCGTAGCGACCATCAAAATCGCCGCGATAACGTAAACAGCAATCTTAACGATCTGAATATAGCTTCGGATTGGCTTGAGCCGCGCTTCTGGGCGTCGGTGATAGATTGTATCCACGACATTCAAGACGGCGGATAGAGCCATGGCAAGCGTCAATATGATGGAAGCGTTCGCAACGTTTCGCACGACAGTGACGGCTGCCTCCGGCAGATGCGGAACCAGAACGATGCCCGAAGCGATGACGAGAGCAGGTGTGATATTGGCCAGTCGCTCGATCACACCGTGACGGCGAATCTCTTCATCACGTCCATAAACAGTGCGTCCCAGAAAGCGGTTGATGAGCCGCAACAATATCCTTTTGACGATGAAATTCGCTATCACAGCCGCCATCAAAAGGAGAAGTAAAGCCAACGGTGTGTAAATCCACGGATAGCTGATCAAGAAATCCTCAAGCGTTTTCATCATCGGAACTGGTGATCTCCTTTGGGAATGATTGGCAAGCAAACGTTTATCTCGTAAGCGCCTGAATTGACGCCAAAAGCGTGTGCTGTGCGTTTGCGCCCTGGCGACGATCAACGCCTTGCAAGGTCGAAGTCGGACTGATTATAGTGCGCTAAAGCAAAAGATAATAATTTAAATCAATCGCTTATTTCTCACAAAAATGGAAAGGCATTCAGATGGCTCATCCGCAAACCGGTGAAATTGCGCCGGATTTCACGCTGCCGACGGATAATGGACAAATTACCCTCTCATCCCTGAAAGGCAAGCCGATCGTCGTCTATTTTTATCCCAAGGACGATACTTCCGGCTGCACCAAGGAAGCGATCGCCTTTTCCCAGCTCAAACCCGAATTTGACAAAATCGGCGTGACAATTATCGGAGTTTCACCCGATAGCGCCACGAAACACGAGAAATTTCGCAAAAAACACGCGCTTACCATCGATCTTGTAGCCGATGAAGAGCGCACCGCGCTTGAAGCCTACGGCGTTTGGGTGGAAAAAAGCATGTATGGCCGCAAATATATGGGCGTGGAGCGCACAACGTTCCTCATCGGGGCCGATGGCCGCGTTGCACAGATATGGAACAAGGTAAAGGTCGCTGACCACGCTGAGGCGGTTCTTGAAGCAGCACGCGCGCTTTAAATGCGCGTGCCCCCTACAGGATGTCGATACCCTATCGAGCCCAGATCAAAAAACAGTCCGGCAGACTGATTGCCCTGTATAGGCAACCCCACTTTGAGACAGCCATCGTTTCATTATGAATTTAAAGAATGATCAAACTGGTGCGGATTTCGCATCAGCTTTGATTCTATTGCGGGGCAATGAGAAAATCTCATAATTTCATTGATTAGAGGAGATATGGAGGCCTTGCCCGGAATCGAACCGGGGTGCAAGGATTTGCAGTCCTCTGCGTAACCACTCCGCCACAAGGCCATCCTAAGAGCCGCCTCATCTTTGGAAGACGCTCTGCCAGTCCCATTATTGATCCCCATCCGCTTCGTCAAGCCATTAGCGCCGGGAATATGAAAAAATCCTTCATAGAGACTGCATATGTTTGCAAGCTTCCCATCCGCCGATAGAATCGATGCAAAAGAAGCAAAAATCTATAATCACGATGCCATGCATTGTCGTGAAGATTATAGGATTAAATTATTGAGAAATCAGCGACTTCTAAAGAGAAGTGGCTCCCCGGGCCGGATTCGAACCAGCGACCAACCGGTTAACAGCCGGTTGCTCTACCACTGAGCTACCGGGGAACAGGTGCTCGTTGTGTCAGCGAGGTGGCGTATAGCAAAAGGATTTCGCCTTTGCAAAGGGCAAAATGACTTTTTTGCCAACTTTTTGAATTTGCCATACGAAACCCTATATTCCCTGTGATATTTATTCCTTCCGTTAGCTTGTCAGCAAAGAGAAAAAGGCCCGTGAACGAACCCCACCCGCAAATTCCGCCCCATAAAGCTATTTCGATTCTCGGGCGGAAAATTCCGATTCCCCAATCTGTCAGGATGCGACGTGTGCTCGGCGGCTCGCTGGTGGCCGGTGGCGCGCTCGGTTTTCTTCCTGTTCTGGGCTTCTGGATGCTGCCGCTTGGTCTAGTCGTCCTTTCCCACGATTCGCATCGCGTGCGACGCTGGCGCCGCAAAAGCGAGATTTATATCTGGCGCAAATGGGTGCGCCGCAACGCTTCTGCCACCGTCATCAAATAATGGGCAGCTACATCCCTTTGATAACGTCGGCCCACGATCACAGACCGACGTTATCACCGGGTACGGGCGTTACAAATATCGCCGCCATCCCCTAATTCATTTTACAGAATCGGCCCCTAATTCGGTTCAAGCTTTTTAGAGTGCGTTCTAAAGTGGTTTTTTTGCATGACAGGATCGTATTAAATTAAAGGTCTTTTCTGTGTCTTTGAGCTTGGCTTCGCCGGCGCAGTTCACCGGGCGTCAGATGCCGGTACTTACGCAGCGCCGTGGTCATGTGGCTCTGGCTGGAAAAGCCCAGAGAAGCGGCAATTTCACTCAGCGCCATGTCCGTTTCGCGCAGACAGCGCTCCACCTCATCGAGCCGCAGGCGCATCAGATACTGGTGCGGGGTGGAACCGAAACTTGCCCTGAAGCAGGTCGCGAAATGCCCCGCCGATATCCCGATCAGCGCCGCCATATCCGGAACCGACACCGGCTGACGGAAATTTTCCTTCAGATAAGCTTCAACCTGACGGCTGGCATAATTGCTCAGGCCAAACTGATGTCTATTGCCTCCGGTTGCCACCAGCGCATTGCGTGCCAGAATGCCCGTCAAAACCGTGCGGAAGGCATGGATATAGACCGTATTGACCTGTGAAGTGGCCTGTATCTCGCCCCAGAGGATTTGTGCAATTTGCAGGCATTGACGATTGGTAAAATAGATCGGGACCAGAGAATTATCCTCCGCCTCACCCTTGCTTTCGGCAAAAGACTCTTCGTCCAGCGTAACGCTCAGGTAGGGGGTACTTCGCGGCCATACGATACTGCAGGCAGAACCTGCCGGTATGACAAAAACCATGCCTGCGGGACAATTGATCGTTTCTTCCGCATTCACGCCCGGCTTCCACCGCACACCGCGCACCATCTCCAAGAGTATGATTGCTTTCGTCTCGGATGAAAGATAATTTCTTTCATCCGTTCCAGACAATTCATAGTCGATATACTGCCTTTCGTCGTCGTTTTGCGACATCAATGAAAGGGAATTCAATATAGAATTGCTCGATGAATCTGTAAAACTGCTGAAATTGCTTTTCATGACAATGCTCATTTTATCCTCAATCTGAAACCGGAAAAAAGAATAAATATCGGGAGCGTCATTCGTCGAAGCACACCTCGATCTCATATGGTTGAGATGAGGGCCCTCACCTTCTCTGCCCAAAGACTCCGCTGCCGAACCTGCTTCATTCAGACAGATCGTGCCCGGAATATTATGTTGCCAAGACTTTATCCCTCTCCCTCATGGATATGTTCGCCCTCATGTGAATTACAAAAGAACGATTACAACCTTTACGCGAAATTAATTATTTCGCAACCACTTTCTTGAAGTGACTTCGCAAGTTGATAAGGCATGTAATTCCCGTAAAGAAAAAGCCCGCCTCATGAGACGGGCTTTAGGACTGGGTGATGAGATTGCCTCAGAGCGGACGGGGATATTTGCGGTAGACATTCGCAATATCGGCAAGAACGTCGCTCGAGAGCGTCACTTCGTGCGAACGGATATTCGTCTGCAACTGCTCGGTTGTGGTGGCACCGATAATGACCGACGTTACAAAAGGACGGCTCAGCGAAAAGGCGATCGCCATCTGCGCTATATCGAGGTCGTGCTTTCCGGCCACGTCCAGATAAGCACGCACGACTGGCTCGGAATAGGCGTTATCGCGCCAGAGGCCGCCTCCCTGCACCGTAGCGCGCGATCCGGCGGGTATCTTTCCGTCAAGATACTTACCGGTCAGCACACCCGCAGCAAGAGTGGAATAAGGCAAAAGCCCGATATCCTCGCACAGTGAGACTTCGGCAAGATCAAGATCGAACTGGCGCTGCAAAAGCCCGTACTCATTCTGGATTGACGCCATGCGCGGCAAGTTATGCTCTTGCGCCAGACGCAACCATTGCATGGTTCCCCATGCAGTTTCGTTGGAAAGCCCGACATGACGGATTTTGCCTTCGCGAACCATATCGTCGAGACCGAGCAGAACATCGTGCATCTGCTCCCGCTCCGATGCCGCATCGGTCTTGGTGTAGTCGAGATCCCACCCCTGACCGAAATGATAATGTGGCCGCTGCGGCCAATGAATCTGATAGAGATCAATATAATCGGTCTGGAGCCGCATCAGGCTGCCCTCGACGGCCACACGCACACTGGCGCGGTCAGGACGTGTGCCGCCGCGTATCCATTCCTGACGCCCGCCTCCGGCGATCTTGCTGGCAATAATGACCTTGTCGCGGTTGCCTGACTTCTTGAACCAGGTGCCAATATAGGTCTCGGTCTTGCCAAAGCTTTCCGCACTCATCGGCACCGCATAGCTTTCGGCCGTATCGATGAAATTGATGCTCGAATCGAGAGCGATATCAAGCTGCTGATGTGCGTCAGCCTCGGTATTCTGCACGCCCCAGGTCATGGTTCCAAGGCAGATTTCGGTCACGGACAGGCCTGTGCGGCCAAGCTTATTCTTCTTCACAAGGTTTTTCCGGATTGATTGCTCCGCACGAGCGCGGAATTAAGAGGGGGAACCAAATCATAGCCGTGCGCCCTCGCCCCTGACAAGTCTGTCACGGAATATTCAATTATAAAAAATGTCGCATTTTATGAATAGAAAAACGCGCCGGTGAGACACCGGCGCGTTTTTATTGTTCAGCGCGTGATACAATCAATAAATGTCGAAATCGAAATATTTCTTCTGGATCGTGTCGTAAGTGCCATTCTCGCGAATTTTCTTGATCGCGGCATTAAACTGCTCACGCAAATCATCGTCACCCTTACGAAGCGCCACCGAAATCTCCGATTCGGAGCCGGGAATGTCGCCGAGCATCTTACAGCAATCCGCACCTGCCTTGTTCAACCACTCAATGACGAGAAACTTGTCGCCAGCGACCGCGTCGATACGGCCGCTTTCCAGATCGGCATTGGCTTCATCAGCCGTGGGGTAAAGCTTTACCTCCGCCCCCGCCTTGCCGTATACATCTTCGGCATAATTGCCCTGCACCGTTCCGGCCTGAGCACCAACGGTTTTGCCGTCGAAGGCGGAAGGTTCGAGCGCGGTGATATCGCTATCCTTCGGAACGACCACCGCCAGCGGCGTCGTGTAATAGCGCTCGCTGAAGGCAACCTGCTTTTCGCGCTCATCGGTAATGGCCATAGAGGCGATCACCGCATCGAACTTGTTGGCCTGAAGCCCCGGGATCATTCCGTCCCAGTCATTGGCGACAATGGTGCATTTGGCTTCCATCGCCTCGCAAAGCGCATTGGCAATATCAATGTCAAAACCGATCAGCTTGCCGTCCGGTGACATGTAATTGAACGGAGGATAGGCGCCCTCGCTGGCAATGCGGATTTCTTTCCACTCTTTTGCCTGTGCGCCTTGTACCGGCAACACGAGGACTGCGGAGGCGAGAGCGGCCAGCAATAGTGATTTAAGCATGATTTTCGTTTCATCCTCTTTCGGAAGTCGGTTGCGGGAACTTTTTGAAACCCGCCGATAGTTATTCATAATTCAGGCGACCATGCGCGCGCAATCATCTTCCTGTGCGTAGGCCTTGCCGAAACGGTTCGCCAGAAATACCGGCAGTGCAATATCCTCCTGACGGATAAAACCCTTCTGCGGCAGATCGCCGTTTGCCAGCATGTCGAGAACAGCACAGATTGCCGATGCGGTGGTGATCTGGATACCCGAGCGCATCATGGTGCCGACATTGCGTGCATAGACCTTGTTGGCATAGGTTTCCTGCACCAGTCGCCCGTTACGGGTGCCTGAGACCGTCACGAAAATCACAACGACATCCTGCAATGTGGTTGGCAGCGCATTTTCAAAAATATCCTTCAGCACATCACGGCGATGGCGCAGGCCAAGATCGTTCAGGAGCGCCTTCATAAGCGCAACATGGCCAGGATAGCGGATCGTGCGGTAATTGAGCGTGCGAACCTTCCCTTCCAACGTCTCGCAGAGCGTGCCAAGCCCGCCCGAGGTGTTAAACGCCTCGTAGGTTACACCGTCGAGCGAAAATTCCTCTCGTTCTTCCAATGCAGGCACTTCCGTTAGTGCGCCATCGACAATGGCTTCGCATGGCTCGATATACTCGTTGATGACGCCGTCCGTGCTCCATGTCAGATTATAATTCAATGCATTGGAAGGATATTGCGGCAAGGCACCGACACGCATGCGCACGCTGTCGAGCGTGTCGAAGCGTTTCGCAAGATCATAGGCAACGATTGAGATAAAGCCCGGTGCAAGACCGCATTGCGGAATGAAAGCGGTTTGCGCCTGCTTGGCCAGTTCCTTGACGCGCCGCGTGCTCGCCACATCTTCGGTGAGGTCGAGGTAATGGACGCCCGTTTTGGCGGCTGCTTCGGCAATAAGCGTGGTCAGATGGAACGGGGCCGCGCTTAACACTGCGAATTTGCCCGCATGCACAGTTTCAAGGGCGGCGGAATCCTCGATCTCAATGGCTTGGGTTTTAACCTCTGTGCCGATTTCCAACCCATCGAGCTGAGCCTTTGCGCGGTCAATGACCGTTACGGCATAATCTCCGCTGGATGCCAACAGATCGGCAATGGTTGAACCAATTTTCCCGGCCCCAACAACAACGATCTCTTTCATCTTCCTCATCCCTCTGAAAGCTGTTTTGATACGATAAGAATCGCATAAAGCCTTGCAAAAGGAAGGATATGAATTGACGATATGACGTTGTAACTTTACGCAAAACGACGTAATAAATATGCATTATGCCGACAAAAGCAGATCTCAGTCTGATTTCCCTGCTGCGTGAAAACGCACGCGCCTCCACAGCCGAACTGGCAAGGAAGCTCGGAGTCTCGCGCACGACCGTGCAAAGCCGCCTCGAAAAACTAGAAAGACAAGGCATTATTCAGGGTTACACGGTGCGCATAGCCCCCGCGTTCGAGCGCGATCTGGTGCGTGCGCATGTGCTGGTGACGGCGCTCCCGAAACTCTCGCCAAAAGTGGAAGCAGCCCTTCGCGAGATGATGGTGGTAAGGACGTTGCATTCGGTCAGCGGAAATTTCGACATGATCGTCATTGTTGAAGCGCCATCCATACAGGAACTGGACGCCATTCTCGACCGTATCGGCGCACTTGAAGGCGTGGAACGCACGATGTCATCCATCATCCTGTCCACACGCATCGAACGTTGATCTACTATCAGTCCGCTGAACTGCCTTCCCAACCGGCATAAAAGGCACCGGGCTGCTTTTCCATAAAGGTGGTGACCGTCTCGATTTCCGCTGGATCGATGGCGGTACTGACGAGTGTGGCAAGTATTTCCACCGTCTTCGCATCGCGGTGCGTGATGCGCACATCGCTGACCGGATAATTCGCATCCTCAAGCTTCTCGACAAGCAATTCGCGCAGCTCCTCGCCTTCATCATGGATCGCGATCACGCGCACCTCGTAGGTCTGTTCAGACTTTTGTTCGTCGATAGGAATACGATTGATAAGATTGACGAGCGGGCGCAAAAGCGTGTTGCCGAGCAGAATGAAGGCCGTCAGGAGAGCCGCTTCGGCCAGCATGTCGGTTCCCGCACACGCCCCCACCGCAGCCGAACACCAGAGCGTTGCAGCCGTATTGAGGCCGCGCACGTTCATGCCCTCCTTCATAATGACACCTGCGCCAAGAAAGCCGACGCCCGAGACCACATAGGCTATGACACGTACCGCTTCCACGCTGCCTGCGATGCGGCTTGCCAGATCGACGAAGGAGGCCGCCCCGATCGCCACCAGCGCATTGGTGCGTAAACCCGCCGTGCGCTGGCGATACTGACGCTCGGCACCGATCAGTGTTCCGAAAATGAAGGCTGCTGTCAAACAGACGACCGTATCGAGAAACGGAAAAAAATCAAAAGTTTTAAAAAATTGCACGGCAAAATTCCTTTTTTGCCAAAGCCATACAGAAATGTTTTAAAGTTGTGATGACAGATAAAAAAATGGCAGGCTGCCCGAATTATGACCGGGCAGCCTCGACAGATCAATAAAGAAGACGCGCGCGGATTGTGCCCGGAATTTCTCGGATCGCATTCAAAATATCGTCGCTCGCCTCGCCGACACCATCGGCTTCCATCACCAGATAACCGACTTCACCGTCGGTCTGGAGAAACTGGCTGGCGATGTTGATGCCGTAGCTGGAGAAGATATTCATCAGGCTGTTGAGGATACCAGGACGATTTTCGTGCACATGCATGAAACGCGTGCCGGTCGGGCGTGGCGGCAATTGCACCTGCGGGAAATTGACAGCGCCCACCGTTGAGCCGACATCGGAATATTCGATCAGCTTTCGGGTAACTTCAGTGCCGATACGCTCCTGCGCCTCTTCGGTGGAGCCACCGATATGCGGGGTCAAGATGACATTCTCCAAGCCTTGCAGTGGCGTGACGAACTTATCGCTGTTGGATGCGGGCTCGACCGGGAAAACGTCGATAGCAGCACCTGCGAGATGCCCTTCACGCAAAACCTGGGCCAGCGCTTCGAGATCGACCACATTGCCGCGCGCATTGTTGAGAAGAAAAGCGCCCTTCTTCATCTTGCGCAGCTTGGCTTCGGTGATGAGCTTCGATGTAGACTTGTTCGAAGGCACATGCAGGCTGACCACATCAGAGGTCTTGAGAAGATCGTCCAGGCTCGATGCGGGCTTCACATTGCCATATTGCAGCTTGTCGGACGTATCGAAGTAGCGCACCGTCATGCCGAGGCTTTCAGCGAGATTGCCGACCTGCGAGCCGATATTGCCGTAACCGACGATGCCGAGTGTCTTGCCACGCACTTCGCGGCTACCGGTTGCAGACTTGTCCCAGCCGCCTTCATGCGCCGAAACGGAACGAGGAAAAATACGACGCATCAGAATAATGATTTCACCGATCACCAGTTCGGCTACCGAACGCGTGTTGGAGAACGGCGCGTTGAAGACCGGAATGCCGCGCTTGCGTGCGGCCTTGAGATCGACCTGATTGGTGCCCACCGAGAAACAGCCAACGGCGATCAGGCGGTTGGCGGCTTCAAAAATCTCTTCCGTCAGCTGCGTACGCGAGCGAATACCTACGATATGCGCCGAGGCAATGGCTTCGATCAGTTCGGCTTTATCGAGCGCCTTCGGCAGATGGCGGACATTCGTATAGCCAATGGATTTGAAGTAATCGACAGCACTCTGGTTGATACCTTCGAGCAGAAGAACATTGATGCGGTCACGGGCGAAAGAAAGACGTTCAGTCATTTTCAGATTTCCAGGCTGGAACAGCAATTTTCGGTAGCGATATCAACATAGTAGCGTTGGTCGTCACCGCGATATTTCAGATACATGCGTTTGAAGAACAGCTGTCACCGATTCTTGTTTGCGGCTGCTTTAGCACCAGGGAACCGACGGGTACAGACGTCAAAGGGGGCACCCGCTGCCAAAAATGCCGGTTGTCGGCTTCTGTTGCGCAAATGTCGCGGGAAAGCAAGCGCATGGTGTCAAGCCGCCGCTTTCCCGATGTCCTCGATGGCATAAGGGGTCGACTGGTACATTTCGTTGATCCAGTTGCCGAACAACAGATGCGCATGGCTGCGCCAGCGGTTTTCCGGCGTTTTCGTCGGATCATCACCGGGGAAATAATGCGCAGGCACCCGTGCTTCCGGCTCGGCCTGAATATCACGAAAATACTCATCCGCAAGCGACGTCGTGTCATATTCGACGTGGTTGAACATATGCAGTGCACGGTGCTTGGGATCATCCAGCAGGCACAGGCCCGACTCAGCGCTTTCAACGAGTACGTTCATGCCGCTTTCTTGCGGAATGTCTTGTTTTCGCACTTCCGTCCAGCGCGATACGGGGATCGCGAAATCATCATTAAAACCGCGCAGGTAAGGCGAAGCAGGCGCGCGATTACGTTGACGAAAGACGCCGGAAATTTTTGCCGGCAGTTCATATTTTTTCATACCATGAAAATGATGCACAGCTGCCTGTGCCGACCAGCAGATATTCAGTGTGCGATGCACATTGGTCTGCGTCCAGTCGAACACGCGCTGCAATTCATCCCAATAGGTCACCTCCTCGAAGGCAAAACGCTCGACCGGCGCACCGGTAATGACGAAGCCGTCGAAACGTTCTTCGCGCACATCTTCCCATGGACGATAGAAAGACAGCATATGATCGGCGGGGGTGTGGCGCGCAACGTGATTGGTAATACGCACCAATGTGAGTTCCAATTGAAGCGGGGTTGCCCCCAGAAGACGCGCAATCTGCGTTTCAGTTGTCATCTTGTTGGGCATCAAATTGAGAAGACCGATGCGCAAGGGGCGTATGTCCTGACGCACGGCATCGGCCTCGCGCATGACCATGACGCCCTCGGCTTCGAGAACGGAGGTTGCGGGCAGATCGTCAGGAATTTTTATCGGCATTTCACATCAGTCCCTATTCTTCGTCCAAAAATTCTTGGCCGGGAAAGACGCTGAGTGGCTTCATCCGTTTATTTGCCGGGTCGGCCACATCCTCCCTTGCGAGAGTACCACCTTGCCCGGAACGGCAGGTTGGCGTTGGGCGCCTCCCCAACTCTTGATGTAATGCGCCACTTCATACGCAAATGCTGAAGCGATGGCAACAGATTTGCGCAATCGGGCCTAAGAGGGGAACAAATAAGCGTGATCCGCGTTCAGCATGAAAGGCCTGCAATCATTCAAACAGGCCATCAGGGAGGTTACAATGAGCAATATTCTGTTTTGGACGGCGCTAATTATAGCGCCCGTGTTGCTAGGCACTTTGTTCGCTTTATTGCGTAATTTCCATCATCACGAAGACATCTCAGCCGGACCGAGGGGTTAGTGGTTTGATTCCAACATTTGCATACCGTTACGCCACCCCTGAGAGCAAATGTTGAAACCTTGAATCCACTAGCCTTGCAAATCCGTATACCTCCTATTCTTATATGACGCTGGCTTCCTGTGACAGGCTATGACACTAATGTGTCCCAACAGCAGGAACGAAAAATGATGGAACCCAAAGTCGAGCATATTGTCGTCGTAGGGGCCGGCTTCGCGGGTCTGCAACTGATCCATGGACTGAAAGGCTCCGGCGTCAGAATCACCCTAATCGACCAGCGTAATCATCATCTCTTCCAGCCTCTCCTTTATCAGGTTGCGACGACAATATTGGCAACGTCGGAAATCGCATGGCCGATCCGCCATCTTTTCCGGGATCGCAAGGATGTCACCACGCTTTTGGGCGCGGTGTCCGGCGTTGATACAGCAAGCAAACACGTAAAGCTCGAAAACGGTGAAGAAATCCCGTTTGATATCCTCGTGCTCGCCACAGGTGCCCGACATGCCTATTTCGGCCATGATGAATGGGGAAAAGATGCGCCGGGCCTCAAAACGCTGGAAGATGCAACCACAATCCGCCGCCGCCTTTTGCTGGCTTTCGAGCGCGCCGAGCGGGAAACCGACCCAGCCAAAAAACAAGCATTATTGACCTTCGGCATCGTTGGCGGCGGACCAACCGGCGTCGAACTGGCTGGGATCATTTCCGAACTTGCAAAACGCACCATATGGCCGGAATTCCGCAACATAGACACCCGACAAACTCGCGTTCTTCTGCTTGAAGCAGGGCCGCGTCTATTGGCAGCTTTTCCGGAGAATCTTTCGGACTACGCGAAAGAGGAACTCGAAAAACTCGGCGTGGAGGTGCGTCTTGGCACACCGGTCAAGGATGTTTCGGCCGAAGGTCTGACGGTTGGTGACAAATTTATCGCATGCCATACCGCAGTGTGGGCTGCAGGTGTTGCCGCATCACCAGCCGCCCGATGGCTGGAAGCCGAAAGCGACAGGGCTGGGCGCGTCAAGGTTCTGCCCAATCTGGCCGTCCCCGGACATAATGATATTTTCGTCATCGGCGATACGGCGAACGTGGAAACGACGGATGGGAAACCTGTTCCCGGAATTGCTCCGGCTGCCAAACAGCAGGGAGCCTATATTGCCAAGGTCTTGCGCAGCCGTATCGAGGGAAAGAAAGCCCCTGCGCCGTTTCGTTATCGCCATCAGGGCAACCTTGCCATCATCGGTAAGAATGCTGCTGTCGTCGATATCGGTCGTATGAAGCTCAAAGGCAGAATGGCCTGGTGGTTCTGGGGCATTAGCCATATCTTTTTCCTGATCGGCACCCGCAGCCGTGCGGCTGTCGCATGGAGCTGGCTGTGGACCTATCTGTCAGGGCAGCATAGCGCACGGCTGATCACCCAGGGCAAAGACACGGAAGATCATAAATAAAACCACCCAGGTGCCACGCAACGGTGGCACCTGGAATTATGAATAATCAGGCTACCTTGCCGAGCATTCCGTGCGGATCAAGTACGAATTTCTTCGCTACCCCCTGATCAAAGCTTTCATAGCCCTGTGCCGCATCTTCCAGCGAAATTATCTCGGCATTGACGATATCGGCAATCGGCAGGCGGTCATGCAGGATTGCCTGCATCAATTGCCGATTGTATTTAAGCACCGGTGTCTGACCGGTATGGAAGGTCTGCGCCTTCGCCCAGCCAAGCCCGAAACGAAGCGACAGACTGCCCTCTTTTGCAGCACTATCGACCGCACCAGGATCTTCCGTCACATAAAGCCCCGGAATGCCGATGGCACCTGCAGGCCGGGTTATCTCCATCATCTGGTTGAGAACAATGGCCGGTTGTTCGCCACCGCTATGGCCTCTTGCCTCAAAGCCCACCGCATCAATGGCGCTATCGACCTCGTTGCTGCCCGTGACTTCGGCGATCATGTCGCCAAGACGGTCGCTTGCCGAGAGATCAATCGGCTCGAAACCGACCTTACGCGCATGATCGAGCCGCTCCTTGTTGAAATCGCCGACCATCACGACGGCAGCTCCCAGAATACGGGCAGAGGCTGCGGCAGCTAAGCCGACCGGTCCGGCACCAGCCACATAGACTACTGAACCCACGCCCACACCTGCCTTGACCGCGCCATGAAAGCCGGTCGGCAGAATGTCGGAGAGCATTGTCAGGTCGCGTATCTTTTCCATAGCACGATCGCGGTCGGGAAACTTCAGCAGATTGAAATCGGCATAGGGCACCGTCACATAACGCGCCTGCCCGCCGATCCAGCCGCCCATATCGACATAGCCAAAGGCACCACCAGCGCGTGACGGATTGACGGTCAGGCAAACACCGGTGTCCTGCGACTTGCAGCAGCGGCAACGCCCGCATGCGACATTGAATGGCACGGAAACAATATCGCCGACATCGAGCATTTCAACGTCACTGCCCTTTTCGATGATTTCGCCGGTGATTTCATGCCCAAGCACCAGTCCCGGCATTGCGGTGGTGCGTCCGCGCACCATGTGCTGATCGGAGCCACATATATTGGTCGAAATAACTTTAAGAATGACGGCATGTTCGAGTTTTCGCCCGTCCGGTGCGGCCAATACCGAATCTTCAATGTCTCGCACTTCGACTTTGCCGGGCCGCAAATAGACGACACCACGGTTCTTGCTCATTCCTGTCTCCTCCTAAGTGGACAATGATAAGTCGATGGTAAAAATGTAACGACGATAGCTGCTCTGTTCAGTCCCAATCGCGACATGCCTCATCCAATATGAGCGCAACTGGCCGGACCGACTTAGCGATCAACGCGAGCAAAGCTAGCTGGCTTTAGATTAGCATTTCCTGTCGAAAGTGCCTGTTCCTTGTACATAGTGATACAAAGTTTCTTGACACCGGCTAAAGCGCAAGCTTCTCATGCCTTTCATTCCGGGAACTTTACAACCGGACAGGACGGCAATCGAGGAGAGGCAAATGCGGATCGGCTTTAACCTGTTGCAGGGACGCAAGCTTTGGCGACCGATTTTCTCCATACTTGCAGCCGTTGCGGTTCTGGCAACGCTCGCTGCACCCTCTCTTGCAGCCGAAACGCGGCGCATCGAAATCTCGCAGGATGCCGATTATTTCGGCTTTGATCTGCGCACCGAAAAAAATGTCACGCTGGATCAGTGCAAAAACACCTGCCTTGGCGATAATTCCTGTCGTGCTTTCACATATAATCCAAAGGCTAACTGGTGCTTCTTAAAGTCGGACTTCAACCGACTCAATCCGGTCACAGGTTCCATCGCGGGCAAAGTCGTGACCGACAGTGCGACAGAAGATCTCGGTGCAGCGCCTGCCGTCAAATTCTTTGCAGACAATCTTGTCGCTGAAGCCCGCCGCCTGCGTGCAACTTTTAGCGCTGAACAAAGCGGAGACGGCCTTCAAACATTAAAAGCGCAAGCTGCGGAAGCCGTTGCCAACGGTGATCCGCGCCGAGCCATGCAGGCGTTTTCTACGGCGGCTGGCGCTTCGCCCGACGAAAGCGAATTATGGAGCGGCTTTGCTCTGGCAGCTCTTACCACTGAAGCATCCAACAGTCAGGAAAAGCTAAAATTCCAGCGCGATGCGACGGGGGCTGCGTGGAACGCCTATCAGACATCGCGCACCAAGCGCGACCGGGCAACCGCGCTTGCGGTTCTCGCTCAGGCGCTGGAGCGGCGCTCGCTTTCCCGCCCCGCACTTCAAGCCTATGAGGCAAGCCTTGCGCTTGAAAACGACGCTTCCGTGCGCGCAACTTACGAAGATCTGAAAGTCCGAAAAGGCTTTCGCATCCTCGACAACAGCGTCGATAATGACAGCGCGTCACCGCGCATATGCGCCCAGTTTTCTGAAGAGCTGGTCAAGAGCGGCGTCGATTATGCAAGCTTCGTCACGCTCGACGGCAAGGCCCCGCAGGCGATGGATGCCAAGGACCGCCAGATTTGCGTTGAGGGCCTGCAGCATGGCCGCAATTATAGCGTCACGTTCCGTAAAGGATTGCCTGCAGCCATCGGCGAGACTTTGCCGGATGCAGTGACACTTTCGATCTATGTGCAGGATCGCGCAGCATCGGCGCGTTTTACCGGCGACAGTTTCGTTCTGCCTGCCAAGGCGCGCCGCGGCATTCCGCTGGTCAGCGTCAATATGGATGTCGCGAAGGTAAAACTCTACCGGATTGGCGACCGCTCTCTAACCCAGCTTCTCTCCGGCTATCAGTTCCTGCGCCAGCTCGACGGCTATGATATCAGCACGGTCGAAGGCCAGATGGGTGAGCCGGTCTGGGAGGGCGAGATCGAGCTTGCCAAGGGTGAACTCAACAAGGAAACCACCACCAGTTTCCCCATTGATGAAGCTCTGCCCGAGCGTAAGCCCGGCGTCTATGTACTGACCGCACAGCCGGTGAAGGTCGGCGACGATTACGACACCCGTGCCACGCAATGGTTCGTGGTATCTGACATCGGCCTTTCGACCTATACCGGACAGGATGGCATCAATGTCTTTGCGCGTTCGCTTGAAAGCGCTCAAACGCTTTCCGGCGTAAAACTCACGCTTCTGGCACGCAACAATGAAGTGCTGGGCGAAGCAACCACGGATCGCGAGGGTCGCGCGGTTTTCGCGCCCGGACTCACGCGCGGTTCGGGCAGCGCGGTGCCAGCCGTCTTGATGGCAAGCAGGGATGACGAGGATTTTGTGTTCCTCGACATGACACGCGCCGGGTTCGATCTTTCGGATCGCGGTGTCACGGGACGTGCAGCCCCCAAGGCGCTCGACGTTTATGCGTGGACGGAGCGCGGCATTTATCGCGCCGGTGAAGTGGTGCATGCGGCAGCGCTTGCCCGTGACGATGCTGCCATCGCCGTCGACAATCTGCCGCTGACTTTCGTCTTCACCCGTCCGGACGGTGTGGAAGACCGGCGACTGGTGTCCGATAGCACCAAGGCCGGTGGCCATTCGGTTGATCTGACTATTCCGACCAACGCCATGCGCGGTACATGGACACTCAACATCTATACCGACTCAAAGCAGCCCGCGGTTGCTTCGCAGATGTTTCTGGTCGAGGATTTTGTCCCCGACCGCATCGAATTCGACTTGACCTCCGACAAGCCGGAAATCGGCATGAGTGAAGCAGCCAATATCACCGTTGATGGTCGCTTTCTTTACGGTGCGCCCGCGGCAGGCCTTACACTTGAAGGCGAAGTGACACTCACCACCAAACGCGACTGGAACCGTTTTAAGGGCTACTCTTTCGGCCTTGCCGACGAGGATGACGATAACGCCACCCGCCTGCCCCTCGACGGGCTGCCCAATGTCGGGGACGATGGCAAGGCCACTTTCCCCGTAGCCATTGACGCGGCCCCATCGACCACGCGCCTTCTCAAGGCGGCTGTTACTGTGCGCATGCGCGAAAGCGGCGGACGTGCTGTGGAGCGCAAGCTGGATCTCGACATTCAACCACAGGGCAATATGATCGGCATTCGCCCGGAATTTTCAGGTGACGAAGTCCCCCAAGGTGGTACGGCAAAATTCAAGATCATTGCCGCCGACGCGAATGGTGAGCGCACTTCACTTGATGCTGCAAGATGGTCTCTGGTCAAGGTCGAGCGCCGCTATCAATGGTATCGCAACGGCAATAGCTGGAATTACGAGCCGATCACAACGACCAAGGCCGTTGCCAACGGCACAATCGATCTGACGACAGGCACTGAGGCAGAAATCACATCGCCCGTCGATTGGGGCCGTTATCGTCTGGAAATCGAGACGGACGATCCGGCAGGTCCTGCTTCGAGCTATGAATTCAATGCCGGATGGTATGTGGAAGCGTCGACGACAGAGACGCCTGACGGGCTCGAAATCGCCCTCGACAAGGATTATTACAAGGCGGGCGAAGTTGCGAAACTCAAAGTCAGTCCGCGCTTTGCTGGTGAGTTGCTGATCACTGTGGGGGCTGAAAAGCTTCTTGCGACCATCACAGAAAGTGTTTCCGCAGAGGGTGCGACCATCGATATTCCGGTGAGCGAAGACTGGGGCGCAGGCGCTTATGTCACCGCCACACTTTATAAGCCCGGAAGTGCCGAAGAAAGCCGCATGCCTGCGCGTGCCATCGGCCTCAAATGGCTGAAGATCGATCCGGAGGACAGGAAGCTAGCCGTCCAACTCACACCGCCGGAAAAGATCACGCCACGCGGACAGCTTTCCATTCCGGTTGCGGTCGAAAATGCAGGTAATGAGCAGGCCTATGTCATGGTTGCCGCTGTCGATGTCGGCATTTTGAACCTCACAAACTATCAGCCTCCAAATCCCGATAACTGGTATTTCGGCCAGCGCCAGCTCGGCCTTGAGCTGCGTGATATGTATGGTCGCCTGATCGACGGCTCGCTTGGTACCACCGGCAAGCTGCGCACCGGCGGCGACGGTGCCAATATGGCGTCCGAAGGCACGCCGCCGACCGAAAAACTTGTCTCGCTGTTCTCCGGTCCGGTTGAACTCGACAGCGACGGCAAGGCGACGATTGACTTCGACATTCCGCAATTCAACGGCACGGTGCGTGTCATGGCCGTGGCATGGACCAAAAAAGCCGTCGGTCATGCCAAGCGCGACGTCATCGTGCGCGATCCGGTTGTCATCACCGCCGGTCTGCCGCGCTTCATGGCCCCGGACGATCAGGCAACGCTGCGCCTCGATATCGCCAATACGGACGCGCCCGATGGCGATTATCGCCTCACGGTCGAGACTAGCGACAATCTGGGCACGGAAATCGGCGGCTTCCCCGATACGCTGAAACTCGTCGGCGGCAAGCGGCAATCCATTGCCGTGCCGCTCAGCGCGACGTCGACCGGGGCGGGTCAAGTGACAATCCGGCTTGCCGGTGACAACGAGTTTTCGGTTGAGCAAAACCTGTCGCTTCCCGTGCGCCCGATCGATCTGCCGATCACCACACGCCATGTCGTCGAGCTTGCCGCCAATGGTGGTAGTCTCAAAGTCGATGGCGGTCTTTTGTCTGAAAGTCTACTTGACGGTGCCTATGTCAGTGTCGGCGTGACACGCAGTGCTGCCTTCGATGTGCCATCCCTCTTGATGGCGCTCGACCGCTACCCCTATGGCTGTACCGAACAGACGACGAGCCGTGCGCTGCCGCTGCTTTATTTGAGCGAAATGGCGGCAGGCTCAGAGATGAGTGCCGGTCTCGATGACGCGGATGCGCTCAAAAAACGTGTGCAGGACGCGATTTACCGTGTTCTCAATTCGCAATCTTCCAGCGGATCCTTCGGCCTTTGGGGTCCGGGTTCCGGTGATCTGTGGCTTGATGCCTATGTCACCGACTTCCTGACCCGCGCGCGTGAAAAAGGCTATGACGTGCCGCAGCAGGGCCTCGTTTCGGCACTCTCCAATCTTCAAAATGCGCTGGGTTACAAGACCGACGCGCGGGACAATGGCAATGAGATTGCCTATGCACTCTATGTCCTGGCCCGCAACAAGAAGGCATCGGTTGGCGATCTGCGCTATTATGCCGACACGCAGCTCGATAACTTTGCAAGCCCGATGGCTATCGGACAATTGGCGGCAAGCCTTGCGCTTTATGGCGATCAGCAACGCTCGGACCGAGTGTTCCGCGAAGCGCTTGAACGCGCAACTGCTAATAGCGGCTTTGATTACAACCGCTCCGATTACGGATCGCGCCTGCGTGATGGCTCTGCCATTTTGGCCTTGGCTTCAGAAAGTAAGCCCGCGCCCAAAGTGCTGCCCGCGCTGATCAACCTTGTCAGCCATGAGCGCGAGCGGGCGAAATATCTCAGCACGCAGGATCAGGCGTGGATGCTGCTCGCCGCACGCGGGCTTTCGCAAAACAATGAAGCAATCAAGCTCGATATCAACGGTGAGACGCATGACGGTGCCTTCTCCGAGCGCGTCAATGGTAATGCGCTTGAAACTACGCCGATCGTGCTCACCAACAAGGGAAGCGAAGCCGTCGACGCGGTGGTGACGGCAGTGGCACCACCCGCGCGATCGCTGCCTGCCGGTGGCGATGGTTTCAGGATCGAGCGCAGCTATTATACGCTTGACGGACAGCCCGCCGATATTACCGGGGCCAACCAGAATCAGCGTTTCGTAGTCGTTCTCAAAATCGACGAGTTGCAGAAGTGGCAATCGCGCGTGCTGGTTACAGATCTTTTGCCCGCAGGTCTGGAACCCGACAATCCAAAGCTGGTTTCCAGTGCTGATCTTGGCAACTTCCCGTGGCTCGAGAACACCCAGGCCGCCCATCTCGAGTTCCGCAATGATCGGTTCGTAGCCGCGTTCGATCAATCGGAAGGCGACAAGAAACAGATCACGCTCGCCTATGTGGTGCGGGCCGTGACGCCGGGGATCTATACGCATCCTGCGGCAACGGTTGAGGACATGTATCGTCCGCAATATTCGGCACGTACCGCGACCGGCATGATGGAGGTTATTGCGAAGTAAGGCACGTAAATCTATGAAAAGGCGATGGAAATTAGCGATGGGTGGCAGTGCCTTTCTTGGTATTGCAGCCCTTAGCGGCATAATCGGGTTAAAATGGCTCGATCATGCCTATCCGCCGCCCTTGCCCGAAAGACTGACTATCTCTACCGAAGTGATGGACCGCGACGGCGAACTCTTGCGCGCCTATGCGACACCCGATGGTTACTGGCGGCTCAATACGCGCATTGCGGATATCGACCCGAAACTCATCAAAATGCTGATCGCCTATGAGGACAAGCGCTTTTACGAACACGGCGGCATCGACTGGCGCGCGCTTGCGCGTGCAGCCCTGCAACTCGCAGGCAATGGTCGGATCGTGTCGGGCGGCTCGACGCTTTCCATGCAGCTTGCCCGTTTGATCGAGCCGCGCGAAAGCCGCAGTTTTGGTTCCAAATTCCGCCAGCTTGCCCGCGCCGTGCAGATCGAACGGCGGCTTAGCAAAGAGCAGATTCTTGAGCGCTACCTGACGCTTGCGCCTTATGGCGGCAATCTGGAAGGCGTGCGGTCGGCCTCGCTTGCTTATTTCAACAAGGAGCCGTTGCGCCTTTCAACCTCTGAAGCAGCGCTTCTCGTCGCCCTGCCGCAATTGCCCGAACGCCGCCGCCCCGACCGCGAAATGAACAATGCCGTTGCCGCCCGCGACCGAGTGCTCAACCGTATGGTCGAGGCTGAAATTTTGAGTGAGGACGAAGCGGGACGCGGGCTGCGCGAAAAGATTTCCGCCACGCGCCACGCGCTTCCAGCCTTGGCTGCGCATTTCGCCGATCTGGCACTCATCAACGCACCCACCGAAGCCCGCCATATGCTTACGCTTAAAAAATCCGTGCAGCGCGGGTTGGAAGCCGCTGCTCGCGAGGCCGCCTCAAAGCTTGGCAGCAAAGTCTCCATCGCCATGGTGCTGGCCGACAGTCGCAACGGCACTATTCTGGGCGAAGTCGGTTCGGCAGATTATTTCAATGCGCAAAGACAGGGCTGGATCGATATGACACGCGCTGTGCGCTCGCCCGGCTCGACCTTGAAACCCTTCATCTATGGGCTCGCTTTTGAAGAGGGCATGATCGCGCAGGAAACCATTATCGAGGACCGTCCTGCGGATTTTTCCGGCTATCGCCCGCGCAATTTCGACATGCGCTATCAGGGCGATGTCAGCATCCGTCAGGCGCTGCAACTC
This sequence comes from Brucella sp. BE17, assembly GCF_039545455.1. Taxonomy (NCBI): domain Bacteria; kingdom Pseudomonadati; phylum Pseudomonadota; class Alphaproteobacteria; order Hyphomicrobiales; family Brucellaceae; genus Brucella; species Brucella sp. BE17. The sequence goes on from NZ_CP154467.1 coordinate 969,825, forward strand.
TCGCTCAACGTGCCGACCATCAGCCTTTTGGAGGCTGTTGGCCCGGCGCGGCTGACGACACGTTTCCGGCAGGCGGGCATTTCACTGCAACTGCCGAAAAATGAGCCACCGGGACTAGCCATCGGCCTTGGCGGCGCCGGGATCAGCCTGCGCGATCTCGTGCAGCTTTATACCGGCCTTGCCAATGGCGGACGGGGTGCTGCGCTTCGTGATGGAACCGAACGCAGCGAGCCGAAGCAGCCGACCGGCCCCATTCTGAGCGAACAGGCTACATGGCAGATCAGCGATATTCTGGCTGGCGTCATGCCGCCGCAAGGATCTCCGCGCCGTGGCCTCGCTTACAAGACCGGCACATCCTATGGCTATCGCGATGCATGGTCGGTGGGCTATGATGGGCGTTACGTGCTTGGCGTCTGGGTTGGACGTGCGGATGGCGGGCCTGTACCGGGACTTTCGGGCTATGTTTCGGCAGCTCCTATCCTGTTCGATGCATTCGTCAAATCCGGCGTGGTTTCTGTGCCGCTTCCGTCAGCACCCGCAGGCGCATTTCGCACCGCGCGTGCCGATCTGCCGGTGACGCAAGTGCGTTTTTCGTCAGCCAATGATTCTCTGCCAGCTCTCAAAGCTGCAACAGAACCCGCCCCGCGCATCGTCTTTCCGCCCGATGGCGCGCATGTCGAATTAAAAGCGATGCAAGAGACCGCTTCGCCGCTCACCTTGAAACTACAAGGTGGACGCGCACCGTTCCGCTGGCTTGCCAATGGCAAACCGGTGTCCAATCTGGAGCGGCGGCGCACCGCCACATGGCAACCGGATGGAACCGGCTATTCAACGCTCACCGTGATCGATGCCAGCGGGCGTGCGGCAAGTGTGAAAATCTTCGTCGAGTGACTACTGCGCGGCTTCTGAAACCGGCGCAGACTGCTTCTTTTCCAGCGTCATGGTCTTGAGATTACCGGAAAACAGAATGCCGGTAACCGGCAGGACTGGATCGCTTGGCAATGTCTCATGCCGGGCGCTGTCCTTTGGCACATGCAGCTTGTGTGGGATATCGGAATCAGCGCCCGAAAGGGTCAGCGAAACATTGCCCTTGGCATCAAGCAGATTGGCACCATAGAGAAACTCGAAACTCAACATGGAAACGAGGAATTTGTAAGTTCCGTCGCGCACCCCGCCCTTCATCATGGCGGCGCGGTGCACCTCATCATCTGTGACCACATCGAGCGGGGGAATGCGCGGATCGCAGACATAGCCAAGTGAGAGCAATTGACCGTTATCGACCGCAAAATGCATGCGATCTTGACCCAAATCGAGTGCCTTAATCGAGAAACGGCGGTTGCTGTATTCCACAGGAATCCGCCCCAGCCGCTTGCAAAGCTGCTCACCGCTCAAGGCTTTCGCATTGGCAAAATGATCGGGATCGATGGCAAAAGGCAACGCCTTCGGGCGGTGTGGTAAGCGCAAGGCAGGTTCCAGCACATCGGCAATCAGATTGGCGACAATGGTGGTGGAGATGGGCCGCGCATAATGGCCCTGATCGAGATAAAAGGTGGGGCTTGCGACGACATCACGGCCATATTGCTGCATCAGCATGCGCGAGACATCGACGCAAATCGTGTCATACCATTGCGAAATATAATTGATGCCCGCATCAATCGACGGCACCGAATTCAAGAACGAACCGTTGCGCGCGCCAAATACCAGCGTCGCAATGCGCAGGTTCGGATTACGCTCGAGTGCATATCGGATGATGCCCTCATAAAACCGCGCCCAGTGGCGAAACGGCCTGCGCTCGTCGCCATAGACGAAAGCGTCGTTGATGGCATATTCGATCACGAGCAGTTCGCATTCTTCGAGCTTTTCAAAAATCTTGAGCTGATAAAGGCCGAGTGCACTCGTGGTACCGCCAACGGCCAGATCGGCCATGATGTCGAGTTCCACCCCGCGCTTCGCCATTGTGGAAAGCAGCGTCGGCAGATAACCGGGCAGCATGACGGTGTTGGAACCGCCGATGATTACCGTTTTGAGTTTCATTGCGTCACCGTTGCTGCTCTACCGGCAGGTGTTAGTGCACCACAGCGCCACACCCCGTAAGTGCCCTCGTCCCAATCGAAATAATAAGCTGCCGCGATCTGGCCCTTGTCCATCATCTGGACAAAGCGTTCGCGTGCCTTTTCAACCAGTTGCTGGCGTTTATCATCATCCGCAGGACAGGTTTTCTGCGTATTTGCAAAGCCCCATTCGGTGATCCAGCAGGGTTTTCCGTCCGCACCGCCGCAAAACGACAGCGACTTGGCAATGTGTTTTGTGCGTGCCGCGCGCGTGCCGCTGCTGCCCGGATAAATATGGATGCCATAGCCGTCAGCCACGTCATCAAGCCCATATTTTTTGAGCAGATCGGTAAAGATGGCCGGGTCGATACTGTCCACACCGCGCCGGTCGGCGTCGATGAAGGGAATGTCGGAAAGCCCGGCAGAGACCACCTTGGCTTTTGCACTCAGTTTTGTCTTTGCCAGTTCTGCACGGGTCACGCGCAGCAATGCGACATATTTCTGTGCGCCCTTCTCGATCTGCGGCAGCTCTTCCATCTCGGCAAGCGAACGCGCCGTCTTCATCTTTTCACGCGGCAGGATCGCCAGATCACCATTATAGGGTGCCCAGTTGATCTCGTTTCCCGGTTCGACGCCAACCAGTGGCACGCCGAGCGCATCGATTTTCTGCAAGGCATCACCAAGCACCGCACGATAGCGTTCAGGGTCGATATCAGACAGCCTGTACATGTCCCAGACGCGCCCACGCCCTGAACGCGGCTTGGTGCCTTCAGGATAAAAATCCTTATTGTTGAGCGAGACTTCGAGCAGCACGGCAAGGTTTTTCGCATGTGCTTCCTTGACCGCTTCTATGCTTTTATCAAGCGGGCGCGTCAGCGACAGGCGAACAGCGACAACGCCGTTCTCCACCATCTGATCGAAGATTTTCGTGCGCTCGTCCGCCTTGAGCCAGGCCATATTGACCCGGTTGACGCCAAAGCGCGTATCGCCAGAAGCAATATCGGGTGTGAGGCCAAGCAGTGCGGCACCCAAAAATGCCGCCAATACCCGTTTTCTACCCCCGCTGCTTCTGGCTTTTATGGTCATCTCAGCCCGATATCCTTCAACGCGCCATAGAAATTGGCTTCGCATTCCGAATAGCGATTGATGGCGCCCGGAACGTCGATCTTTGACAGGAAGTCACGCAGAAAAGCCTTTTTCTGCGTCTGACGGTTCCAAACACTGGCATCGATATGCGGGAATCCGACAAAGCCCAACATCTCGCGCATACGGTCATCGACGGCGATCATCAGGCCCGGAACACCCGACTGCATGCCGATGATGGTGCCATGGAAACGACGGCTCAGGCCAAAGTCCTGCGTCGAAATCCAGCTCCGCCATTTATGCGTGTCGAAAAACACCAGTAACTCGTTCTTGCGCTGCCATTTTTCCATATGCTTGTATTCGACAGGCGCCGTGATGCGGCTTGCCGCCTCGTCATAGGCATCGGCATTATCATCGACCGTCATGTTCATATTATAGACGATGACCTCGTCCTGAATGACATAGCTTGCCACACTGTCCTTTTCGAGCAGCGCATGGGCATCGACGATGGTGTCGGCGACGCTGCCAAGATAGCCGCCGAAGGAGATTTTCTGCGCGTCGGCAAGGCTTGGATCGGCAAGCTTGCTCAGCGAGCGCTTCATTTCCTCAGGCCTATAATAAAGCGACGGGCAACCGGTCGGGCGGACATATTTCATTCCGGCATCACGCAGGAATTCAGCCGTGAAATGCCCGCGCGTAAGGAAAAAGCTTTCCTTGCGGCGCAGGATTTCGAGAAAGCGGCGCGTGCCTTCCGGCAATTCTTCCTTGAGGTTTTCTTTCTTCTGAATGCCGATGCCCATCACCACAATCGGCATGTTGAGTTTTTCAAACACAAAGGATTCGGTCGTTGCCGCATAGCCGGGGCGCAACAGATTGGCCGAGGCAAACAGGCAGAGATCGAAGCTTTCGTTCAACTTGGCATAGGTTTCGGGCGAGTTCAGGCTGTTGGCCAGATGCCAGAACGGAATATAGGTGACGTCATGGCCGCGCACGGCGTTGGCCGCCCCCTCGCCGATCAGATAATTGCCGGTATTGGCGATCTTCTTGACCTGATCGATCACGTTCTTCTTGCTACGGATCGGCTCGAAATAGGGGCGATGCTTGACGCTTGCCCCGGAAACACTGTCAACAGTCCGCATCAGGTAGGACGGAATGCCGGTGATCATTATGCGCATGGATGATCCATCTTGTCTTGAGTTGTGAAACGGGCTTTGGATTTGGGAGTTATCCGACACCGATTTCTGAAAGTGCGCTGCGGAAATTCTTCTCGCGGGCGGAATATTTTTCGACAACGTCCGAAATATTCATCGACTTGATATGATCGGTTACAAAGGCACGGCGATCAGCGGCGACGTTCAGATCATTGGCGTCGATCTTTGGCAGGCCGGAAAAGTTGAGCATTTCGCGCATACGGTCATCGACGGCGACCATCAGGCTTGGCACGCCGGCCTGCATGGAAATGACATTGCCGTGGAACCGGCGTCCAAACGAGAAATCCATACGCGAACACCATGCGCGCCACTGGTTGGTGTCTATGAAGGCGTGAACGCTGATCTTCTTCTTCAAGGTGTCCGACGCCTTGTAGGTGAGCGGGCCGACGATCTCACCGGTGGTGGAATCATAAGCGCGGCCATTGGCGTCATCTTCGACATGCATGTCGAAATGCAACAACTCGTCCTGCACCACATAGGCTGAGCGCCCGTCATCGGAACCGAGCGCATTCATGTCGGTGATGGTTTCAAATTCCGCGCCCATATAGCCGGTGAAGACCGTCGGTCCCTCGCCGACCTTGACGTCAGCCAGACGGCGAATGGACTTGCGCATATTGTCGGGACGGAAATAGAGCGACGGGCAACCGACCGGGCGCACATATGAAAAGCCCTGTTCGCGCAGATAGCCTGCCGCATCCTCGCCACGGGTGAGGAAATAATGCTCGCGGCCTTTAAGCACTTCTAGAAGCTTTTTGGTGCCTGCGGGCAGGCCGTCCTCGCGCTCGATGTCGGGGCGGTTCTGGATGCCGATACCGAGCATCACGACCGGCATGTTGAGTTGCGCCAGCACGGCTGCTTCCGCATCCGCCGACAGGCCCTTGCGCAAAAGATTGGCGCAGGTGAAGACGCAGATATCGAATTCGCGGTTGATCTCTTCAAGACCCGTTCCATTGTTGATGCAATTGAACAGATGCCAGAACGGAACATGCTTGGCCGACGGTGCAAGGGCTGCCATCGCACCCTCACCGATCAGGTAATTGCCCGTATTGCTGATATTTTTCAGTTCCTGAATGAATTTTTCCTTCGGCTCCGAATTCGGCTGTTTTTCGGAATAAAAGACCTGCGCCCTGTCGGCACGCTCGATCAGGCGTGTCAGATAGCTCGGGATTCCAGTGACGAGAATACGGGGGCTTTTGCTCATAAGCGGTCTTTCCAAACTGAATTTCAGGCAACGGCGCGGCTAGTGATTACGGCGGCGGCGTTGGTATCATCTGTGACTGTGTCTTGAGTTTCGGGCAGATCGGGCCGGTATTTGGGATAGGCAGGGCTGATCTCGTTGGCCCAGTCGGTAAATTCGGAGAAGGCCGAACTCCACGACCGGGATGCGGCAGCGGAAAGCGCTCCTGCGGCAGTCTTTGCCAGTGCTTCGCGATCCTCTGCCAGAATGGTGAGAATGCGCGTGGTGTCAGCGACGATCTGCGCATCATTACCGTTGCGGATCAAAATTCCGTCCCGGCCATGATTGATCAGTTCATCGACGGCCCCGACTGCGGTTGCCACCGGCACGCAGCCAAGCTGTTGTGCCTCGGCAATCATCAGCGGCGCACCTTCCCAGCGCGACGGCATCAGCAGAATATCGGCCCATGCCAGATGCATGGCGATGTCGCGCCCGTCGAAAACCGGCGGCGACACTTTTACACCCGCAGCCCTCAACTTGGTCATCCAAGAGGCACTCGGATCATCGGAGAGAATCTCGCCGCCAATCGCCTGCGCCTCAAACGGAATGCCCTGCTCTTTGAGTTTTACGATTGCATCATGCAGCCGGTCGATACCCTTCTGGCGGTCGAGACGGCCCATATAGAGAAGCCGAAGCGGCGCACGTTCATCGCTTACAGCGCGGGCTTTACGTGCGAGCGTCACCTCTTTGCGCAGCTTGTCATCGATGGAGAAACTTGCGCCATTGCGCACCGAGAAAACCTTCTCGAACGGAACGCCAAAACTGTGCAGATAGATTTTCAACTGATCCGAACAGGTCAGAAACGCATCATAGGCGTGCTCGAAGGCAATCCCCGCATAAGGCTGGCCCGCCGGACGCCGGAACACGGTTTCATCGACCACATGCAGATAGCATGCGGTGCGGGTGCCTTCCGAGCGCAGCTTGCCCATCAGCGGGTGTGCCGCCATGACGTGGTTGTTGACAACCAGATCAAAGCCCGACAATTGCCCGCGCAAAATACCCCAGTCGAGCGGATGATCATCAGTGATGAAATCCTGCCCGAGAAAACGGTTGGTGTCACCCCAGGCGGGAATTCCGTCTTTCCACAGATGCAGGTAATCGAACGATTGGTCGAACTCGTCGAGCACATCCATGCGCTCATTGCCGAGCACAAAGAGATGGGTTTCAAAACCCTGGTTCTTCAACTCGCGACCGGCGGCATAGGCCACCTTTTCCGCACCGCCAAACGAGGCATTTGGAACCAGAACGGCGGCTGTCTTCTTCTTCGCCGCATTATGCGCCAGCGGCAGCACGGGGCCGCCGCCCATTTCATCACGCAGCACCTGATACATTTGCGAAAGGGCTGGCAGCCGGCTCGGACGCCATGTCCAGCGCATTGCCGCACTCTGCTTGAGCGGGCTTGTGGCAATTGATGTCACCAGATTGAGCATCGACTGTTCGGGACGCGAGAGCGCACGACGCTGGCGCACCCGTGGGAACGGAAAGCGCACTTTCATGCGTGCCGAAGTCGGCCATAATTGCTGCGAACCGAGCGAAGAAAACCAGTCGAGCGCGTCGTTCTGGATGATGTCGCGGATGAGCCGTGTCGAAACGAAGATCAGGTCGGCATTTTTCTGCTCGGCACCCGATGGCATGATCTCGGTATCGATGCGCCGCTCGGCTTCGACATTGATCAGTTCGACAAAAACGATATTGGCCTGATCGGCAAGCCTTTCCAGTCGGGACAAAATGTTCGGGTAAAGTTTTGAACGCGCCAGAAGTTTCAGCGTCTCGCTGTTGGAAGCAGCCAGAAACGGCGGAAAATGGAAATTATCCGGCTCGGAAACCGAGCCCCAGAAGGCGCGAATGGTATCGTCGAATTTGAGATCTTTTGAGGGAAGGCTCGGATCGGTAAACAGGCTGACCGTTCCCTCGCCCGCGCGGATCACACCATAGCGTGGGGCTTCCTCATGCTCAAAGCCTACCAATGTTGGGCGGCGAAACAACGCCTTGTGGCGCTTGCGCAAAAAGCTGATCGAGCCGGAGCGATCGCGATTGGCTTCCTTGAAGCGGCTTTCGGCGCGCAGGCGATATTCAAAACCGGTATCATGACATGGTGTACCGACAAAGCCTGCCTCAATCGCCGAGAGCCAGAATTCCCAGTCCTCAAAGCCGTTCTGGCGGTCATCGTCAAAGCGCACGCCGCAGCGAAACACATCCGCCGAGATCATTGACCCTGTATCGCAGATATTGTCGGTGATACAGTGGATCAGCCGCGAATAGCTGTCGCCATAATGCGAACGCCAGTTGACCGAAAACGTATCGATATTGGTATAGACCCAACCGGCATTGCTCGACAGGAGCTTGCGATAGAGTGTATCGATGGTGTGCGGCTGCACGCGATTGTCGGCATCGACGAAATAGACAGCACTGACGTCCGGCATTTCTTCGAGAATATAGTCGATGGCGCGGTTGCGTGCACCGCCCGGTCCGGCATTCTCCCCGAATAGGACATGGATGTTGTCATGCGCGGTCGCATAAAGCGTCAAGCTGTCGAAAACCTCGTGGCGCGGATCGCCATCGACGGAAATCACGACCTCTGTCCGAAACACAGTCTGTGAAGAAAGAATCGTCTCCAGCGCTTCGAGCGCCAGCGCCGCATGGCCGTAAAGCGGCATGGCGACGACGATCAAATCCTGCGATCTATCGTACATTCGCGACCTCTTTGCTCGTCATCGGAGCATCGATAGAAACTGGGCTGGCCTCGATATGCTTGACCAGCCGGAAGTTGAAGACTTTCAGCCACGAGAAATCAACGGATTCAGCAGCCGCTTTGCTCAGGATGATAAGGTCCATTGTCCGCTTGACCGGCTCCTCGAATATAAAGTTGATATCGACGGCGCGCCCCGGCCCCACTGCCGACCAGCCGCTGAACAGTGCCTGCGGGCGGCGACGGTCGAGATTGGCGATAGCGGCAATTTCTTCTTCGATATCGGCACCGAGATTAACGGCCAGCAGGCCAACGGCACAGGGCTGGCCTTCGGGATGATCAATGACGGAACGGGCGGAAATGCGCACAGTGCCGGGTGCGACCACACGGCGGATGGCGCCTGCCGTGACCCCGTCTTCGAGCGGATGACAACCGATGGCGTCTTCATGCTCCAGAAAGCGCACGGTCGGGAAATCAGGTGTGAGCGGCGTTACCGACACATTGGCGACATTGCGCAAAAGCTCAATCGGCAGGCGATAATCATCGACCTTGCGGCCATTGATCAGCGAGGTCGGCACGATTGTGTTGGGAAGCGAGGCGGGCCGCACGCCCGGAAGCCCTGTGAAAATGCGCAGCGCCAACGGACGCATGTCGAGATCGCCGTGCGGAATGCGGGCGCGGGCCGCATAGCGCTCATTGGCAATCACATTGCCGAGCGAGAGTTCGGGTGGCACGCCGCCGGTTGCCGAAATGCGCAGACGCAACGTGCGATGGCTGCCGTCACAACCTTTTGGCAACGAGAAGAAATTCCAGTCCGCTTTCAGATCGCCATAAGGCACCAGCCATTCGGCAATGCCTTCACCATTTTCGAGATAATCGAGCGTCACAATGAGTTGCCCGTTGCGATTGGCGGGCAGATCGCGGAAGTGCAGCGCGAAACCGGATACGGCATAGCTCGATACCGGGAAAAGCTGCTCGATTTCCGATTCGCGCAACAGACGCGCAAAGCCCTCATCCTTCGGATCAACCAGCGGCGCATGGCCAAAGATTTCCGTTGCCGAATCCCAGTTGCGGGCATGAAACGCATCTTCGATGGCGCGATAGTTTTCAAACATCGTCTCACGCTCGCGGCGCAGCATGGCGAGCTCCGCATGCATCCGGCTTGTATGCGAAGCCAGACGGTCGAGGCTGGTTTCCATAAGCTGCGCCAGAAGGGCTGCCACGCTGTCAGGTCCGGCCTGATCGAGCCTTACGACCGGCAGCTTGGGTATGGTGCGCATGCGGTAAAGCTGCTGCAAGATCGTATCGAGATCGGCTGCGCCCGCATCAGAGGCGGCGATGGCTACAAGCGGAAATGAATTCGCCAGCCGCAGCCGCTTGCTGTCGCCCTCCAGATAGGTGATCGCAGCGCCCAGAGGCGTGGTTTCCAGCGCTTCACGATCACGCAACGAGGCGATGGCATAGCGGCGGGATTTCCGCCCGGAGATCGCAGGAAGTGGTGTGCTCAACATAGCCGTCCATTATGTGGGGGCCGATTGGGAGGTTCGACCTATGTGACAATGAGAAAATACAGACCATGTATTGTCAACAGCCATATAACATCAACTATATGATATTATTGCGAATATTTGCACAGTTATTAATTCAAAATTTGAAACAATGTTCTGATATATTCATTTTTATGCGTAACTGCGCAGAAAAGCGGCATTTTATATTCAAAGTTTATGATTCAAGCGCCAAATTATCGCCACATAGCCTGTTATCGACCATGAAGAACTGCTTCGATCAAGGTTTTTTGCTGCCTTAAACATTCCGTCATCTTAAAGCGTTTTTCCACGGTTCGACGCCCTGCGGCACGCATGGGCAGGTAGGCGTCGGGTGATCTAAGCACGTTGAGTACGGTTTCAGCCAACGCATCCGTGTCGTAGAAAGGCACCAGCAAGCCATTTTGGCCCGAACGGATCACTTCACGTACCGGCGGTGTATCGGAGCCAATGATGAGCGCACCACAGGCCATGGCCTCCACCACCGACCAGGACAGCACGAACGGAAAGGTAAGATAGATATGCGCGGTGGAAATCTGGTAGAGTTTGCGCAAGTCGGCATGCGGAATAGAACCGGTAAACACCACACGATCGCCAGGCAAGTCCATATCCTTGAGCAGATGCTCGCGCCATGATCCACCACCCGGAGGCGGTGTGCCGTAGCTGACGCCATCGCCACCTACAAAAACAAAAATCGCATCATCATTTTGCCGGATAACTTTTAGCACAGCCTCAAGTGCTTGTGGGAATCCGCGATAGGGTTCGAGATCACGTGAGACGAAGGTGACGACCTTTTGTTCTCCCGCCTTGAGCACCCGGCCATCGGGCAATGTGAGCGTTGCATGGCGGTCGGGATAGAAAATTTTTGTATCCACCCCCTCATGCACCACGGCGATGCGTTTCTGCATAGGTTTGGGATAAAGGCTTTTCTGCCAGTGGGTCGGACTGAAACCGCCGTCCAGACTGTCAAAAGTCAGAAGCTGTGCCATGTTACGCAGCCGCAAGCGCTTGCGTGTTTCGCTATTCGGCTGATCACCGGGCGCAAACCCGACATCAGCACCTTGCGCACGATAAAAGAACTCGCAATAGCCGAGCGCGGGCGTTGCGGGCAGCACGTCCTTGACGAACATCATGCTGCCCCACCCGATATGACCAACGATCATATCGGGTGTCTCTCCTTGCCTTGCCATCGATTCCAGCGTTTCGGCAACACGATAGCCGATCCGCGTATGATGATCGGGCACCTCAAGATACCGGGCCATGCCACCATTGGTGCGAGGCCCCGTTTCAACCCTATGGCGAAGAACTCGGACCGCTGGGAGGCGACGGTCCACAGTCTCGCAGATCAGACTGACATCATGTCCGCTCTGCGCCAGATGGTGCGCCAAAGCGGCAAACTGACCAAACCCGCGCCTGTGCACAAAACTTATATGCATGTCACAAAACGTGTCCGGATTTCGGCAAATAAACGTCTGAAACTATCATATGCCATAGCGCGCAGCGTTACCCCAGACCAGTTCCAGCTTGTGCAGGGTCTGATATGCGATCTCAAGATTGCGCAGATCATCATCGTCGCGAGCAAGGATCTGATGGTAGCTCTTGCTGGCATTTCTAAGGTTCGCGCACAGGCGCTCCCCCTTCTCGGTCAGCCTGATCCGTGCGGAACGCTTGTCTCTTTGCGAAGCGACACGATCCACATAACCGCCATCGGTAAGCTGTTTTAAATAATAGGAAATGTTGGACCCGACATAGTGCCCACGATCCAGTAATTCACCCACAGTGAGTTCAACATCGCCAATCGCCATCAGAACCAGTGTCTGTGCCGGACCGATATCTTCCACGCCGATTTTCGTCAGCTCCGTTTTCAGAAGGCTGACAAAGCGACGATTCACTCTTTCGATCATCCGGGCCAGCTCGAAATGGGTAATAACGACTGTATGAACCGGATTTCTGTGTTCCTGTTTTTCGGCGGTAATTTCAGGAAAATCAACGGCTGAAAAGCCGTCAATTGATGTCTCGACTTCCACTCCCTCGTGCAGAAGTTTTTGCATCTATTTACTCTCCATTTTCGATTTTACTTCAAATTTTGAAGAAATTTCCAATTATGATTTCTTGGTTCCTTTTGCATTTCCCCGCCGTAAAGACTCTTTTATGTCACAATCTATCCTGTATTACTTTACTAATACTGATAGGCACATGACTCGTATTAGGGATAACCGCGACCTGTGACCATTCCGAGGCAGATAGCGTATGAATGATACTGGCCAAAACGATCAAAATGGCAAGAGCGCCATCCATAAAAAAAGCTCTCCAGAAAATGCCACCACGCCCAAAAGCCTGATCCACAAGGCAAGGCGGGTGTTTCTGTCCGGTCTCATTTATGCACTTCTCCTCAGCTTCTGCATCAACCTTCTACAACTCACAGTACCCCTCTATATGTTGCAGGTACATGATAGGGTTTTAAACAGCCGAAGCATGGACACGTTGACCATGCTGACGATTCTCGCAATCGGTGCCATGCTGGTCTTTGGTGTTCTGGAGTTCATCCGCTCGCTTTCATTTCAGGCTATGGGCACCGCATTGGTACGCCGGCTTAATCTCGCTGTGCTGACCGCAGCCGTTCAGGCTTCCGTCAATCAGGGATTGCCCAAAGCCACCCAAACCCTGCGCGATCTGACCGAACTGCGCAGTTTTCTCACCTCGCCCGCTATCAACGCGCCACTCGATGCCGCTTGGTCACCGATCTTTCTCGGCGTTCTGTTTCTGGTGCACCCAATGCTCGGCGTTATCGGCCTGGTTGCGGTGGTAATCCTCGTCGCCTGCGGTTTGCTTACCGATATCCTAACCCGCAATCTGGTACAGGAAGCCAATCAGGCCAATGTCGAGGCCGTGGCGAAAATCGGCAGCAGCCTGCGTCATGCCGAAGTCATTGAGGCGATGGGCATGCTGCCCGCCCTTGCCCGGCGCTGGCGCACATTGCAGCTGAGCGCGCTTGAAGCGCTCGACCTCGGCGGCACACGCGCACGCGCCATGACCTCCATTGCCCGTACCGCCCGCTTTATCATACAGATCTGCGCGCTGGGCGCAGGTACACTGCTTGCCATGCAGCAGGAAATTACTCCCGGCTCGATGATTGCGACCACCATCATCATTGGTCGTCTTTTGATGCCCTTTGACCGGATTGTTGAAAACTGGCGACAATGGGTCAGCGCCATTGCAAGCTGGCAGCGGGTGCAGTCGCTGCTGTCGGAAAACCTCGCCGTACGCCAGACCATGCCGACCCCGCGCCCCAATGGCGATCTGGTAATCGACAAACTGATCTATGCCGCTCCAGGCGTCGATGTGCCGATCATCAAGGGTATTTCGTTTTCACTTTCTCCGGGCGAGGTGCTGGGAATCGTCGGCCCCTCTGCCGCTGGTAAATCGACGCTGGCTCGTCTTCTGATCGGCATCACCAAGCCGACTTCAGGCGGCGTGTTCCTTGATGGCAACAATGTCTATCTTTGGGAACGCGGTTCATTTGGCGAAATCGCCGGCTACCTGCCACAATCGGTGTCGCTGCTTGACGGCACCATAAGGGAAAATATCGCACGCATGGGCGACAGTGACCCGCATCGTGTGCTCGAAGCAGCCCGCCTTGCCGATGTGCATGAAATGATCGGGCGTATGCCGCTGGGCTACGACACGCTCGTGGGCGATGGGCGCCTTACGCTTTCGGGTGGCCAGCGCCAGCGCATCGGCCTTGCCCGCTGCCTTTACAACCGCCCGCGCCTCATCGTGCTGGACGAACCCAACTCAAATCTCGATGCGCTTGGTGAACGTGCGCTTATGCGCTCCATCGAGCATGCCCGCGACGACGGTGCCATTGTCATCATGATCGCACATCGCCCCTCTATCATGCAGGTTGCCGACAAGCTGCTGGTACTCGAAAATGGCCGTATCAGCCAGTTCGGCCCACGCACCGATGTGGTGGCGTCGCTGTCACCTGAGAATAAAACACCGCCTGCCGGAGCTGTGAACGCATGAGTGGAAAATCCATCATCTCCCGCCGTGTTTCAAATCTGCTCACCCCGCGCGCAGAAGCCTCCGATCACAGGGCCCTCACCCGCTTTGGCAGCGTGAAGCCGGAATGGGTAAACGACCTTGAAAGCGAAGATGCGCGCTCGCCGCTACGCGGCCTCATCATCGCCGGCCTTGCAACCATCGGGGTGGCCTTTGGTGGCTTTTTCGCATGGGCCTATTCCGCCAATCTCGGCAGTGCGGCCGTGGCGCTTGGTACGGTCATCGTCGATTCCAAACGCAAGACCATCAGTCATCTGGAAGGTGGCATTCTCGACCGCCTGGTGGTGCAGGAGGGTGATGTCGTCAAGGTTGGCCAGCCGCTTCTTCTCCTGGACGCGACCAAGGCACGCTCGGAACTGCAATCGCTGGAAAGCCGCCGTATCGGACTTATCGCCAAGCTTGCGCGGCTGCGGGCTGAACAGGCAGGCGAAAAGGAGATAACCTTCCCCGACAAATTCTCCGGTGAAGGTGAAAATGCCACGAACGCCATTCGTGCCGAGCAAATCTTCTTCCAGAAACGGCAGGCGCAGAAACTGAGCCGCATCGACATACAACAGAAGACCATCGAGCAATATACCGAGCAGGCCAAGGCGTCTAGCGCCCGGATTGCGGCTACCGATCGCCAGATCGAACTGATCAGCGAACAACGCAGAGCCATTGCCGGTCTGGTCGATAAGGGCTATGCGCAAAAATCCAAACTGACCGAAATCGACACCCGGTTGAGCCAGCTTGCGGGTGATCGCGGTGAATATTCCGGTGACAAGGCCAAGGCCGAGCAGGCAAAGGCGGGTGCCGAATATTCGCTGAGCGGCATCGAAAGCGATATGCAGTCGGAAATCGCAGGCGAAATCACTTCCAGTCAGGTCGAGCTTGCCGATACGCAGGAACGGATTATCGCCGCAAAGGATGTGATGCGTCGGGTCGAAGTCCGTTCTCCGCAGGAAGGCATCGTTGCCAATATCCGGCTGCGCACGCCGGGCGGGGTCATTGCGCCGGGCGAACCGATCATGGACATTGTTCCTGAAAACGAACCGCTCGTGGTGGAAATGAAAATCAGCCCGCGCGATGTCGACAGCGTAACCGTCGGCTCCAACGCCCAGATCAAGCTTACGGCCTATAATCAGCGCTCGATGGCACCGCTCGATGGCAAGCTCACCTATATCGCCGCAGACCAGTCGCTGGATGAGAAGACCGATACCGCCTATTTCGTGGCGCGCGCCGAGATCAATGCGCAATCGCTGGCTGCCAATCCGACCGCGAGATTATATCCCGGCATGCCTGCGGAGATCATTATCGTACACAAGGAACGCAAGGCAATCGATTACCTGATCTCGCCCATAACCGACAGTCTAAACCGTGCATTCCGCGAAGATTAACTTTGCGGCAAAATCGGCAACGATGCTGCACACTGGATAATCCACTTGCACTATATCCAGCCAATAAAGAAGTAAATTTTTGAACCCATGCATCCCCATAACATTCAATGAACATCCACATCGCTTTGAAAATACGTCACTTTCTTGGCATTTTTATGAAGTTTCAAATTTTGAATCAAATTGCAGACAAATACATCGCAAATATAAATTATAATTCATCTAAATATAATTTCAAAAGAGGTTTACAAAACTAAAATATAAACCTTTCGTAATAAATTGTTACTTATATACTACCCAATTATAATATTTTGCCATGTTGTAATTCTCTTAAATACGTATCACACTACTACAAGCATAATGGTCGGAGCATTCCGGCTTGTGACACCCACACAAATGGAACACAAGGAGAAGCAGATGGCCACTTTGGAAGGCGGCGCCTACGACGACGTGTTGTTCGGCTCCCGCTTTGACGATTTTATTCGCGCCCATGGCGGGGATGATCTCGTTTTCGGAGGTGAAGGCAACGACACCATTTTTGGTGATGATGGGAATGACACGCTCTACGGCGGCGAGGGTGACGACACCCTTTTCGGCGGACAGGGTGATGACATTCTTTTCGGCGACGAAGGCAATGACATTCTCAACGGCGGCGAAGGAAATGACGTGCTGTTTGGCGGTGCTGGAGACGACATTCTCCAGGGCGGCAGCGGCAATGATCTTCTCTTCGGCGGTGAAGGAAATGACATTCTTATCGGCGGCGACGGCAACGACATCCTTGATGGCGGTGCCGGAAATGACACGTTGATCGGCGGTGCCGGCAACGACATATTCCTGTTTAATGGTGGCGGCGGAAACGACGTCATTCTAGACTTCACACCGGGTGAAGATATCCTTCAGATTCAGTCGGGCATCAATGGCCTCGACATATCGTCTGCGGATGATCTTGCCGGTCGTGTTACGCAGGTTGGCGGCAACACCGTTGTCGATCTCGGCAATGGCGACAGCGTTACCCTCGTAAATACCAGTGCAGACGACATACAGGCTCATCCCGACCAGTACTTCACTGTTCACTGATTGAACCATTAATGGCGTGCCCGGCATCCTCCCGTCGGGCGCGTCTTTTGATTCCCGTGCCTTTTAAATCAATTCGTCAAAGTTAGAAGTCCGGTTAGAATGAAAGGGTATTTGCATTGAACCTCGACCCTTCGGCAGAGATTGATAGCAAACCCGAAAACCTGTCCATTTGCCGTCTTTGCGCTGATGTCGCCGTCATCGTCTGGGATATTCCAAGCCCGACGCGCCTTTCAGTCAAATGCACTCTGGACATGCCCGTTCCACCCGTACCGCTCCTGAGCATCGGTATACCACTCGAACAGGGCGGTACGCGCATGTTCTGGGCTATGCGAACCGGAACTGAACCGATCAAATTCTCGCTTTCTGCCGGACCGCTCGGCCCGAATGTTAATTCAATCCTCTATCCTATTGAAGAAATTGCGCCTTTTGATGGTGAACGCGTTCTTCCTGACCTGACGGTCCCCGGCCATATCAAGCTTTTGACGACAGTCCTCACCACATGGCGCAGTGCTTTCCGCCTCACGCGCAATGCAGAATTTGCAGCCCTCGCTCGCACACTCACACTAGCGCTGACGCCTGAGCCGCGTGAAATCCACAATTGCGGCCAACCCGTCAAGGGACATCATCTGCTCGAGACTGCGGTCGACCCAATGCTGGGAGAGTTTTCCGCCATTTACGGTATTGGAAACTCCAGCGTCGTGGTCATTCCCCCACGCTTCTCCGTGAGCCAGAAAACCCGCAAGAATTGGCAGCCCTGCCATCTGCTCCTGGAAGCGCCGGAGAACCTGCCCTCGTCTTTTCTTTTCGTGCTGGTCGGCAAGAAAGGCGTTGCGGTCCGCAAACTCTCCGATAGCGCGACAGAAGCAGGCAATTTCAGCAAATGGTGGGCCAAGTGGCAGGGCAATGGCGATCTGCGCGAATTTCTTGTCAGCCAGCTTGCGCATCTTGGCGCTACCGGTCATGCCGTCGCCATTGGCCTGCAAACCCGCACACCCCTTCCCGTGCGTCAGATCGCGCAATCACCCACACAACCCGCAGCAGAAATCGATCTGGCCATAGCGCTTAATGGCGGACTGATCGTCGGTGGCTGGCTGCATGATCCAGCAAGCATGCTTGAGGATATCGAATATCTGCCTGCCAATGGCGGTGCCCTTTCGATCAAGGGCCATTTTCACAAGTTTCCCGGCAAGATCGCCAAACGCAAGGATGTGCCTCAGAGCGACGTCACGGGTTTTGTCGCATGGCTCCCTAGCGTCAAAAATCTTGGGCCTCTGTTGCAGCCGCGTTTTCAGTTGCGGCTCATTTCCGGTGCGACCGTGCCTCTGGTACCCGCATCGCAACCGTTTGAGCCATCGGAGCAACGCAAGCGTATCTTACGCGCGGTGCCGCCGCAGCACGCGCGTCCGCATGTTTTCAAGCATATTCTCGGGCCTGCCCTGACCGAGGTAGAATTGAGTTTTGGCGCGAAGGTGGCAATCGCCGAGGTCAAGGATTTCGGCACACTGCCCGAAAAGCCGATCGCGTCCATCGTCATTCCGCTTTATCGCAATCTCGATTTTCTGCGCTTTCAGTTTTCCGCCATGGCAACCGATCCGTGGCTCACGGCCAATGCCGAATTCATTTTCGTGCTCGATTCGCCAGAAATTCATGACGACACCGAGCATATGCTGGGCGGTCTGCACGTGTTGCACGACATGCCGTTTCGCCTTGTCACCATGAACCGCAATGGCGGCTATGCGCGGGCCTGCAATGCCGGTGCAAGCAAAGCTTCAGGTACTGCCATCGTCATGCTCAATTCAGATGTGGTGCCTGAAAAACATGGCTGGCTGCAAACACTTTTAAAGCCGCTGTTCGAGAACAAGCGGCTTGGCGGCATCGGCCCAAGGCTTTTGTTCGAGGACGGCTCGCTCCAGCATGCCGGGCTATATTTTGCCCGTGACCGCCACGGCGTCTGGCTCAACCATCATTACTACAAGGGTATGCCCGGAAATTACCGACCAGCCTTGCAAACACGCGCGGTTCCCGGCGTGACAGGTGCCTGCCTCATCACGCGCAGGGATATTTATGATCTGGTTGGCGGGTTTAGTGAGGATTATATCATCGGCGATTACGAAGACAGCGACCTTTGCCTCAAAATCCGCCAGATCGGTTTTGACATTCAGTACGAACCGAGCGTCGCGCTGTATCATTTTGAACGCCGCTCGATCCGCCGCAGCACCGACTATATGCGCGGCCTCGCCAGTCAATATAATTCTTGGTTGCATACGCAACGCTGGGATGAAGACATCTTGGAACTGATGGCTCCGCCGCAAGAGGATACGCCCAGTGCGGACCTTTCTAATGTGATTGTGGCCAAATCTGAAAGGAGCGCCGCTTGACCGACGTCGTAGCGCTGAAACAGCCGGAAACCGCCCAGTCTTTGGCTCAGCCCTTGCCAATCCCAGAAGCGCAAATCGGGTGGCTGACAGAAGCTGTCCTGAAAAACCGTTTTCTGCCCTCGCCTGCGCCCGATAGCGTTTTCGTGGGCGACGGCGATTTTCGCGCCGTCGGTGCCGAGTTTCTCGGTCATTTCATTCGCAAGGGCGGGTTGAAGCCCGATGCGCACGTGCTTGATATCGGCTCCGGCATCGGGCGCATGGCCGTGCCACTCACGCAATATCTCGACCCCGCCAAGGGCAGTTATGCGGGCATCGATCCGGTGGCGGGAGGTACCATCTGGTGCAGGCAGAATATCAGCGCTTATTATCCGAATTTCCGCTTCCAGCATATCGATATTGCCCACGCACTCTATAATCCGCGCGGCGCGGTCGATGGTCGCCATCTCACCTTGCCATTCAAGGATAAAAGTGCGGATTTCGTCATCATGACCTCGGTTGTCACCCATCTTGAAGCCGACGAAGTAAAGGTCTATCTGCGCGAGATCGCCCGCATTCTGGCCCCCGGCGGCAAGCTGTTTATGACAGCGTTTGTCGTCGATGACATTGCAGCGCGTGATCGCACCGGCAAGCGCGACAAGCGCCTGGGCTTTGAGCGTGGCGGCTCCGGCCCTTGCTGGTTTGTACCGGAACTCCCCCCGCTTGCAGCCGTCGGTTTCGAGAACGGTTTTCTCGACCGTGCACTGGCGGGTGCCGGATTGAGCATTGCACTCAAATCCTTCGGTCACTGGCGCGGTGTCGAATCCGATCATTATCAGGATCTTTTCATCGCAACGCGCGGAGGTGCAGCCTGATGGCTCAGCGCGTGCTTGTCGCGGCTCACAATCATCCGTCGCTGCATCCCGGTGGCACCGAGATTTTCGCGCATGACCTGTTTCGCGCCTATCAGGGTGCCGGATGCGAGGCGCTGTTTCTGGGTGCCACCAACAAGGTGCATCGCGAAGAGCGCCCCGGCACGAGTTTTCAGAGCATCGGCAAGGGCGGCGACGAGATTCTGTTGTGGTCCGGGCATTTCGACCGTTTTAACATGAGCCAGATCGACCTTTACGGCATCGTGCCGGATATCGTCGAACTGCTGCGTGATTTCCGCCCGGATGTGGTGCATCTCCACCATCTGCTGCTGTTGGGCGCTGAGTTCCCGCATATCGTGCGCAGAACTTTACCTGATTGCCGTATCGTACTGACTTTACATGATTATTACCCGATCTGCCATCATGACGGATTGATGGTGCGTACAACAGGCCGCGAGCTGTGCCATGGCGCAAGTCCCGACCGCTGCCACGCCTGTTTCAAGGATATTGCGCTTGATAAATTCGTGCTGCGCGAACGCCATATCAAATCGCTGCTGACCGCGGTCGATGCTTTCGTCTCGCCAAGCGAGTTTCTAAAAACCCGCTATGTCGATTGGGGGCTTGATGAAACGCTGATCAGCGTAATCGCCAATGGCCAGCCCGAACGCCCAAAAATTGAAGCCCCAATGATTGAACGCACAAAACCTGTGTTCGGTTATTTCGGCAATCTCAATCCGTGGAAAGGCACCACCGTGCTGTTGCAAGCAGCAGAGCAATTGATCCGCGAGGATTTCAACTTTGAACTGCGCGTGCATGGTGCCGCCCCCTTCCAGAGCGAAAGTTTCGTCGCCGAAATCGACGATCTCTTTGCCAAAACATCACCGCAGGTGCAGCGGCGCGGCGCTTATCGGCGCGAGGATATCGGCAGGTTTATCGCGGGGGTCGATTGCGCTATCATGCCCTCAATCTGGTGGGAAAATGCGCCACTGGTCATTCAGGAGGCGCAAGGACAGGATTGCCCGGTCATCTGCTCTGATATTGGTGGCATGGCTGAAATGATCGAGGACGGCGTAAACGGTCTGACCGTCCCACCAAACGATCCACAGGCACTGGCGCATGCCATGCGGCGCATGGCGGAGACCCCGGACCTGCGCGCAAGGCTCAGCGCCAATGCGCGTCACCCCGATACAATCGATACCACGGCAGAGCGCTATCTCGAACTGATCGCAAATTTGCGCACGCCGCGTGTCGAGGCAGCATAAGAGGTTTTAAGCATGAATATCGCGACCCAAGTTCCAGCCGAGGGACAAACAAAGCCCGCAGCCACTGCGCCACAAAGGCCAGAGAAGCCGAGGCCGGAGAAACCAAGGCCAGAAAACCCAAGGACAGAGCCCATGAAAGGACGTGTGGATGCCATCGAGGAAGGTCGCCTCTTTGGCTGGGCCTTTGATCCTTCAGCACCGACTGAGCGCCTTCTGATCCGTGTTCTGCTTGACGACAAGCCGATTGCCGAAGCACCCGCCGACAAGGAGCGTCCCGACCTTAAGCGCAATGGCATTGGCGATGGCAAGCATGCGTTTGAAGTGATGTTGCCGCAGTTTGCAGCAAGCCGCGCCGGTGATCTGGTTGTGGTCGCCGCCAATCAGGCGGGAACCGAACATAAGCTACGTGTGCCGCGCCCCGACGAGCAGGCGGCGGAAGCGCTGATTGCAGCGCCCATGACGCGTATTCTCGACAAGCTCGACATGCTGATGGCGGCACAGCGCCAATTGCAGGTCAACCAGCGCTCGCTGCAACGCGTTGCCCCCACACTGGACGCCACAGGCAATGCAGCACCGGCCGAAATGCTGGATATAGCGGCTTCCGTCGAAGGTCTACGCACCGATCTGCATCAGCGCATGAGTGAACTCGACGTGCATGTGATGCGTATGGATGGCGTGGTTGCAGGACTGGAGGCACGCATGGAAGACGCACGCAAACGCTCGGGCGGTGACGTCAAACCGCTGTTTCTGCTCGCCGCCGTGATGGCGGGTTTTGTGGCCGGTGCGCTCCTTACGCTCGCAGTCATGCCTTAAGATTATATCATGCAGGATGAACGCTCACCGCAACGACAGCCAGCCCGCAACATGGATCGCCCGCCGATGATGATGCAAGGCGAGACGGTTGTCGGCTGCATGATCGAGGAAACGCTGATCCTCGTACTCGGCATTGGCAATGCGGCAAGCGAACAGGTGAGCGCGTTTCTCAATGGCGATCCGGCGATGAGCGTGAAGACGAGCCTCGTGACATGGCCGCTGAAAGAACCTTCGCCTGCCGGAACCCATGGTTTTGTCGCCATCGTTCCGACCGGCGTATTGCGGCGTGGTGTGCTCAAAACCATCATGTTCCAGCATCGCGCCAAGGTCGCACGCTATAATTTTGCATCGCGTGCCGCTTCCATTGCCGATTTCGTCGCCATGACCGCCGACCTTTCCGGCCCAAGCCTGCCGGGCGTCATTGATGAACTGGTGGAGGGGCTGATTTCCGGCCCTATCGGGCGCAAGAAACTTGCCGCCATCACGGTTCTGTTGCAGGCGGGCGCACGCTCGGATGGCTGTATCGAACTGATTGGCGGTAGCGATGAAGGCGAGATTTTCGTGCAGGGTTGGGCGCAGGACTTGACGCCCGCCGTGACACGTCTGGTCATCAGCGGCAAGAATTCGTCGCTCGCCGAATGTGCGGTCAGCACCTTTTCCCGCTCCGATCTTGACGATCAGGCCTCAGGCTTTGCCGGTCTTCTTCTTGCCAATGAGCCAGTTGAACCCAACGAGATCGAGCGGCTTTTGTTTCGCGGACGCCGCGGCTGGCGGTTCACGGAAGTCTATGACCGTCGCCTGTTGTCAGGTGCGCGTGAGACGCCGGGGCATATCCGCGCCATCCTGCCGCGTGTGCGAAGCTCAACCGATATTCTGCTGCGGCTTCGCTCCGCCGCCAATCGGTTTGATGGTGAGGATACGGTCTCCGGCCTGCCCTTTCCGGTGCGCATGGGCATCGACAATGTGTTTCGCGTCGAAGGCAGCGGCGTGCTTGTTTCCGGCTGGCTGCTCGACCCTGACAGTCATGTCGAAAGCGTCAATCTGCGCCGTCATCGCGGTCAAATCCAGATCGACACCACATGGACCCGCATTGACCGCCCCGATGTGACGCATGAATTCGACAACAAGCCGCCGTTCAATGCAGGCCTTGATCCCAATCGCCACGCACACGGTTTTGTGGCTTTTGCGCCCGAACTTTCCGGCGACAGCACGGCACCCTTTTATATCGAGCTTGCCATCAGCGACGGCAGACGCGCCTTTTTTCCGCTGACACCGACGCGCGTGACTTCGCGTGATGCAATCATCCGCCAATTACGCGCCACCGATCCCAATGCATGGGCGTTGCGCCATATCGTCGATCAGCAATTGGTGCCGCTTTTGCGTGGTGTCAATCGCCCAGCACCTGATGTGTTCGGGGTCGAAGACCTTGGCCCTTTCGAGGACGCAATAGGTCCCGCCATTATCATCGGCGTCGATGAACGCGTCAAGGAAATCGAACCCTTGCTCGCCCTGATGGCGCTTGATCCTGAAACACGCATCGCGCCCATCGTGGTGTCGGCCGCCACCGAAATCATCGACCGCATCGGCATGCAGGTGCGACGGCTTGCCGATTTTTATCGCCTCAACATCCGCCTTGTTTCAGCGAGCGGCTCGGAAGACCTTTATGATGCGCTGGAAGTCGGCGCACGCGCTGTCACCAGCGACAACATTGTTTTTCTGGCAGGCTCGCTTTTGCCGCGCCGCGCCGGTTGGCTCAACAAGCTGGTCAGCGCCTATGACGCGCATAAGGACTGCGTGCTGTCGCCAACGCTGGTCTATGAGGATGATTCCATCCGCTGGGCCGGGACATGGGTTGCCGAGCCGCAATCGAGCGCCAGCGACCGCGCATTGATCAGCCGCTATGCCGGTTATCCGATGGCGACCGTTTCCGCCATGCACCTGACCGAAGTCGCAACCGCGACTTTTGAATGCTGCATCCTGCCGCGGGACGCGCTGTTTTCGGTCGGCGGATTTACGCGTGGCTATCTCGGCACCCATGAGAAAGGCCTCGATCTTGGCCTCAAGCTGAAACAAAAGGGCCTGCGCTCCTACTGGCTGCCGCAGGCGCAGATGCTGGGCGCGGACGATACATCCATAAGTGACAATTCATCGACAATCGCGCTGATCGAGCGCATCGACCGTCAGGTTTTCGACACCCGCTGGTCGACTATTCTGGCAGGCAGACGCACCGCCCCCATGGAGGAACGTGCATGAGCGACGAACTCCGTGTTCTGGTGATTTCCCATGCCCATCCGTCGATCTCGCTCGGCGGTGGAGAAATCGCATCTTTCAATCTGCACAAGGGGTTGAATACCATTCCCGGTGTGCAATCGGTCTATCTGGCGCGTGCAGGCCACCCGACCCCGCGCCATGGCACCACGGCTTTGATGAGCCTGCGCCGCGCCAGCGATGAAATCCTGTTTCACGCCGACGACTACGATCATTTCTATCTGTCCAACAAAAACACCGACGAAATCCGCCGCGATCTCTTGCGCTTCGTGCGCGATTTCAACCCGGATATCGTGCATTTTCATCATGTCATGGGGCTGGGTCTTGAAACGCTTTACGCGATCCGCGAGGCACTCCCCGACCGCATCATTCTCGTAACCTTTCACGAGTTCCTGTCGATCTGCAACAATGACGGGCAGATGGTGAAGGCCGGCACGGCCAAGCTTTGCAACGAAGCCTCGCCGATTGATTGCCACGCCTGTTTCCCCAACATTCCGCCCGCACGTTTTCTCAAACGCGAGCGTTTCGTGCGCGGTATGCTGGAACTGGCCGATGCGTTCATTTCGCCAAGTGAGTTTCTGGCACAGCGCTACCGCGAATGGGGTGTCAGCGCCGACAAGCTCGCGGTGATCGAAAACGGTGTTGCCATCCGCGAAGTGACGCCGCCGCGTGAACTGACCGGCCCCGATCCGCGCCGCAGCCGCTTTGCCTTCTTTGGTCAGGTCAATCCGTTCAAGGGGATCGATGTTCTGATCGATGCCGTCTCGCGTGTACCTGAACAGGTCTGGGGCGAGGATTCGCGCCTGATGATCTTTGGCGGCAATCTGGAAAAACAGCCGCCCGCTTTTCAGGAGCGTATGAAGAAGCTGATCGAGGAAGCAGGCTCGCGCGTGCGCTTTTACGGCGCGTACCAGAATGCGGAAATGCCGCGCCTCATGCAATCGGTCGACTGGGTTGTGATGCCCTCGATCTGGTGGGAAAACTCGCCCATCGTCATTCAGGAAGCGCTACATCATCGCCGCCCGGTCATCTGCTCCAATATTGGCGGCATGGCCGAAAAAATCCGCGATGGCGAGGATGGCCTGCATTTTCGTGTCAGAAGTGCCGAAGATCTGGCCGACCGCTTTACCGAAGTGTTAAGCCAACCTGCCATATGGGAGCGGTTGCGTGGTTCGATTCGCAATCCCGTGCATTATGTGGATTGTGCAAAACAACATCTTGAACTCTATAAGAGCTTACGCGCAGCAAGACCGCGCAAGGCAACACCGGCAGTCAGCGAGACTGTCCTCTCTCAGGCAAGCTAAGCATGTCTCCCAAAAGTGGGAACCGGTTTTGGGATAACGACATGCGTAGAAACAAAGATTTATTGCATATAAAGGAAGACCGTATGGCCCGTGCTCTCGTCATGATTCCCGCCGGAGAAGTGTACGATCACGACAATGTCCGCTGGTATCGTCATACCGACGTTCAGGGCAGCATCAATCATTACCACAATATCGGCGACGCTTTCGTGTTCGAGTCATCGCTCAAGCTGATGAACTTTGAAAAAGCTTCCGAGCTGCCGATCACCAATTATACGCCGGAAAAGATCGACCAGTTGCGCGAGGAATTCGACTATGTGATCCTGCGCGGGTCGAATTACGTCAACAAGGACATGAACTGGCGCGACACCATCCCCGTACTGCAACGCCTCAAACTGCCCGTCATCGCCTTTGGCATCGGTGCGCAGGCCCCTTCCAAGGGAACAATCGATCTCTCCGAAGAAACCAAGGCCGTGCTGCGCATCATCGCCGGTTCGACAACGTCCATAGGCGTGCGCGGTGCCTATACTGCTCAAGTCATGAACGATATCGGCATCAAGAATGTGCGCATCATCGGCTGCCCGACAGCCTTTCGCCGCAACAACCAGCATCTGCGCATCAAGTTGCCAGCGCTCGATACGGTAAGCAATGTCGGCGTCACGGTGCGCCGCGAAGTCTCGCCAGCTTACGCCAAAGATATCGAGCAATATCTGACCCGCCACCGCGATCTTATCAAAGCAATGGCTCAGCGTTTCGACATCACGCTGATGGCACAAGGCGAGATCGAGGAAAAAAAGATGGTGTTCGGTACAAGTGAGCAGAAGGACGAAGCGATTGCCGCACTTAAAGCGCATCGCTGGACGGCCGACTGGTATTTTGACGACGAGATCGAAAATCTCTACCGCAACAAGATGTTCTATTCCGATGTCGTGGCCGATTACGAAGAACTGGTCAAACAGCAGCAACTGGTGCTCGGTTATCGCCTGCACGGCAATCTGATGGCGCTGGCCAATGGTGTGCCGTCGATCTATTTCACCTACGATAGTCGCACGGCGGAATTTGCCGAAACCTACAATATCCCGAGCTATGACGTTTTTAGCGACAAGCCTTTCCGGCTTGAGGACTATTGGGACCAGTCGCTGTTCGACAAATATAACCGCGCATGGTTCGAGACCTATGCCGAGATGAAGCAGTTTCTCGATGAGAATGGCGTCGACAACAAGATGACCGAGACAGGCATTCCCGTGGAATCACCCAAGGTCGCGTGATCGGTCAGCTCTTTCTCGGGCGTTTGACGGCGGCTTTCGGAGCCGCCGTTTTTGCAGGCGGCGTTTCGCGCGGCTCATGTTTTTGTTCTTCGGCCAGCAATGACCACGCGGCGATGAACATGGCGGCAATCAGCGGCCCAACCACAAACCCATTGATACCGACCAGCGAAATGCCGCCGACCGTCGAGATCAGCACGACATAATCCGGAAGGCGCGTGCCTTTGCCGACCAGCGGCGGGCGCAGCAGATTATCCACGAGGCCAATGATCAGCGTACCGATCAGCACAAGGATAATACCCTTGCCCCAGGAACCACTCGCAAAAAACCAGACGGCGGCGGGCACCCATACCAAAGCTGCGCCAACAGCAGGCAATAGGGAGAAGAAGGTCATCATCACGCCCCACAAAAGAGCGGCCTCTATGCCTAACAGCCAGAAGGTCACACCGCCTATGGTGCCCTGAATGATGGCGATGATGATATTGCCCTTGACGGTGGCGCGGACAACGGCGGTGAATTTTTCGAGAAACTGCCTTGTATAATCGTCGCTTAGCGGAATGGCCTGTCTGATCCGGCGTCCGAGATCCGCACCGTCACGAAACAGGAAGAACAGCAGATAGAGCATGATACCAAAGCCGATGAGAAACTGCACCGTATTCTGCCCGAAACTGACAAGCCTTCCGGCGAAAAGCTGACTTCCCTGCAAGATGCCAGAGGAAATACGCGAGCGCCATTCAGCAAAATCACCCAGTTCAAAGCGTTTCAGCCAGTCTTCCAAAGTATCCGGTAAAAACGCGATGATAGAGTTGAGATAGCCGTTAAGATCGAATTGCCGTGTGCTGAGCCGCTGATAGAGCGAATTGCCCTCCTGCACGAGCGAGCTGAAAATGATCAGCAGCGGCATGATGACCAGACAGACGCACATCACGACTGAAAGAAACGCCGCAAGATTATAGCGGCCGCGCAGAATACGAACCAGATATTCCTGAACGGGGTAGAAAATCACCGCCAGAATGACAGCCCAGAGTACCGCCGTGTAATAGGGAATAAGCAGCCACGCGAAAGCAATCGTGACAAGCGCCAGAAGAATATAGAAGCTTACGCGCTGGACCGACATGTTTACTCTTCGTCAGGGACATTGTTGCAGGCGACGACCCTGCCCAAATCGCGCTGGTTATTCAATAGGCTATTTTAACCGTATGCCGCAAACAACTCGTGATTGGATCAGGCGACCACTTTTATGGCTTCAGACATATCTGAGGGCAATACATGCGCAAGCGCGCTTAAGAGATCGCTTTTCGTCACCACGCCGACCACATTCTCACCCTCATCTATAATGATTGCCGCAGGTGTCAACCCGTCGGTAAGAGCAGGCAGAAGCGCCAGCGCCGCATCGTCGGGCCTTGCTATGACGGCCTTTGCCATATGATCACGCAGATGAACACCTGCGCGCATCAGTCGCCGCAATCCCACCACCCCTACAAGTTTTCCGGCAGGATCAATGACCGGCAGGGTCAAGATGCGGTGGCGCAAAAGAAGATCGCGTGCAGTCTCAGTGGTATCGTTTTCGTCAATGGTTACAACATCCCGCGACATGACATCGGCACAGCTTAGATAGCCATGCGAACGCACCGTGGCCTGCAATTCGACCTGGCGTAACAGACGGCCGAGATCGTTGCGATTGATATCGAAGCTCTCATCCAGTGCATCGAGCGCCCGGTCAATATCCTCCTCGCTAAAGCCCATGCGCACCGAGGGCGGCAGATCCTGCGTCGAGTGTGCACTTTGCGGGGCCGCAACACGGTGCGGATATTGGCGGCGCGACAGACGGTGAAAGGCAATACCAAGCCCAACCAACAAGCAGGAATTCAGTCCGACCGGCACCAGCGGAAAGAGAAGCCCCCAGTCACTCACCGCCGTGCCACCAATAGCTGCGGTCAGTGCCGCGGCACCGCCCGGTGGATGCAGGCTACGGGTCACAGACATTGCGGCAATGGCCAGCGCCACGCTGAGGCCGACGGCAAGCTGCGGATCGGGGACGAAATGAACGACGGTCAGACCAACAAAGGCGGAAATCACATTGCCGCCGATGATCGGCCATGGCTGGGCGAGCGGGCTGGTCGGCACGGCGAAAAGCAGCACTGCTGACGCACCCATGGGGGCTACGATCAATGGCAGAGCCGGTCCAGCACCAAGCAAGAGCGCCGAAACGACACTGGTTAGCGCAATGCCGATCAGCGCGCCAAGACAGGCAATCGACCGCTCGCGCAAGGTGGCGCCTGCCAAAATCGGCTTGAAAAAGCGAAGCCACGGCTTTGCCGTCCGGTTCTGCCGTTGTTGAGGGGAATATCTGTTCATTGTCTCGATCAGGGTCTCGATCAGGCCGTGGGGCTGTCCGGAGCGGTCCAGCCAAAGACCTGCCACTATCCTGCCGGAAGTGTCTTCAGGCAAGCAACAGCAATCATTACGCCCGCAAGAAACAGGAATATTATTCCTAAATTACCCTAAAAACGAGAATAATGACCTCAAAAGCATTTCCAAGCCGAGCAGCAGAAGGCCGAAGAGAAACCATTTGCGAAAAACCGCCGCACTCATCCTGTTGCGCACGACCTGCCCAAGCGCCATGCCAGCCAATGCTGGGACGAGCGCAAGAAAAGAGACAAGAAAAGCGTCTCCGCCATAAGCCTGTCTCGACGAAAGAGCCAAGGCAAGCGCCACCGTCGAAACCGTAAAAGATAGTCCAAGCGCCTGCACCAGATCGTCCTTTTTAAGCCCCAGCGCTTGCAGATAGGGCACTGCGGGGATGACGAACACACCCGTCGCGCCGGTAACGAGGCCGGTTAGAAGCCCGATCAGCGGCGACAGCCAGACTTCATGCCGCGCGGGTACGTTTAGTTGCCGCGCAAAGAGGCTATGGCCCGCATAGACGACAAGGCAAAGCCCCAACAACGCCGTTGTAAGTGTGCTGTGTCCGCCGACCAGAACCGAGCCGCCCGCCACCGTTCCGATGACGATTGTAAGCATCATCGCCCAGAGGCGTCTTGCCAGTGCCCGGAAATCAGGCCCTGTAACCAATTGCCAGACATTGGTCACAAAAGACGGCACGATCAGCAGACTTGCCGCGGTCATAGGCGAAATCAGCGCGCCCAGCAGACCCATGGCGACTGTCGGTAGGCCCATACCCGTCAGGCCCTTGACGAAACCAGCCCCCAGAAATGTGAAGGCGATCATGATGATCACTGCGGCAGAATAGGTCATAGCCTCGCTATAACCAAATAATAACTTGGTAAAATGCGGAATATCCGTATTCTACCTTCGGCTTATCCGAAGGCAGAAAGGAAGATAATGCGCTTCGACCTTACCGATCTTCGCCTTTTTACGGCGGTTGCTGATGCCGGCAGTATTACCCATGGCGCGGCAGAAGTAGGCATGTCTTTGCCTGCGGCAAGCGAGCGGTTGCGCGACATGGAAACATCCGGTCAGGTCAGACTACTGGAGCGCGGGCGGCGCGGCGTTACGCTGACAGATGCTGGTGAAGCCCTCGCCCATCATGCCCGGGTCGTACTGGGGCAAGTGTCGAACATGCATGCCGACCTCATCACCCATGCGAAAGCCATGCGTAGTTCGATCCGGCTTTTGGCCAATACGGCGGCAATCACTGAACATCTGCCCGGCCCGCTCGCACGCTGGATGGCGGGTAATCCGCAGATCGATACCGACCTGAAGGAACGCCAGAGCGCGGAAATTGCGCGTGCTGTTAAAGGCGGCTTTGCGGATATCGGCATTCTCTCGGATGCAGTGGCAACGGACGGCCTGCGCCTTATCCCCTTCGCAACCGACCGGCTGGTATTGATTGCATCCCCTAGCCACACGATTGCATCAACCCGGCAGCTTTGTTTCAGCGATATCGTGACGGAACAGTTCGTGGTTTTAAGCGCTGGCGCGCTTTACGATCATATCGAAGCGCAGGCCGTACGCCTTGGCGCACGATTGAAAATACGTACGCGCCTTCGCACCTTTGAAGGGCTTGGTGAGATGGTGGCTGCAGGCGTCGGCGTCGCTATCCTTCCCGAAACGGCAGCTCGTCGCCTCAAACGGTCCATGAAAATTGCCATCATCCGCCTCAGCGATCAATGGACGATACGTCATCTTTCGCTCTGCATGCGCGAGGGCGAAGACCTATCCGCCCCCACGCTCGACCTCATCAGCCATCTTGCAAAGATTGATTAGCTTCGATGCGCACCGCCTTACGCGTGGCATGGAGGAATGCGGCAACGAACGCTATTGAGAGCAGCAGCACGATGGTTGGTGCTGGCGCGCTGTCAATGAAAAAGGACGCATAGACACCAAAGAATGACGCTACCGCTGCAATAGTTGCGGCCAGCAGCAGCATGGTGGAGAATTTCCGGGTCAGGAGAAACGCGATAGCTCCTGGCGCGATCAACATCGCAATGGCCAGAATGATCCCTACGGCCTGCAATGCGCCGACAATGGTCAGCGAAATCAGGCTGAGCAGGCCATAATGTAGGAGGTTGACCCGCAGACCCACCGCACGCGCCTGTGCTGGATCGAAGGCGTGCAGCAGAAAATCCTTCCATTTGACTGCAATGATACCTGCGGTGATCGCTGCAATCAGCCCCGCTTGCGCAATGTCATAGAGCGTTACGCCCAGCATATCGCCAAACAGGATGTGATCGAGATGCACATCGGGACGGATTTTCACATAAAGCACGAGCCCCAGCCCGAACATTCCGGAAAACACCACGCCCATGACGGTGTCTTGCTTGATGCGGCTGTTGTCCTTGAGAAAGCCGCTGCTGATCGCGCAAAACATGCCCGCCACAAAGGCGCCAATGGCATAAGGAAAACCCACCACATAGGCGATTACCACACCAGGAAAAACCGCATGGCTGATAGCGTCGCCCATCAGCGACCAGCCTTTGAGCACAAGGAAACACGACAAAAGCGCCATGGGGATCGCCACAATGACCGAAATTACAAAGGCGTTGATCATGAACTCAAATTCAAATGGCGACAGCAATGTCTCAACCAGGCTCATGGTTGCACCTCCATGGCTTGCGTTCTGACCGCGCGTCTGCGCGCAGCAATCATGCCGTGTTTAGGTGCGAAGAAGAAAGCGGTCAGGAAGATTGCCGTTTGCAGAACGACAATGATGCCTCCCGTTGCGCCATCGAGAAAATAGCTTGCATAAGCGCCGACAAAACTGGTCATAGCGCCAATGGCAACGGCAATTATCAGCAGACGCGGAAAACGGTCGGTCAGCAGATAGGCGGTCGCCCCCGGCGTCACCACCATGCAGATGACGAGAAATGCACCCACCGTCTGAAGGGCTGCAACCGTTGAAGCCGACAGCAGCGTGAAGAACATAATTTTGAGCGCGGTCGGGTTAAGCCCAATGGAACGGGCATGGCTTTCGTCGAAGAAAGTCACCATCAGGTCTTTCCATTTGACGAGCAGGATCGCCAGCGACACGAAACCGATAATGCCAAGCTGTAACTTGTCGCCCGGCGTGATCGCCAGAATATTGCCAAGCACGATGGTCTGGATGTTGACCGAAGTGGGCGAGATCGACACCATGAACAGGCCCAGGCCGAAAAAACCCGAGAAAATGAGCCCGATAATCGCGTCTTCCTTGAGTTTTGTGCGCTGGTTCAAAAACAACATGGCAGCAGCAGCCAATCCACCGGAAAAGAACGCGCCGATAGAAAATGGCAGGCCGAGCATATAGGCACCTGCCACGCCGGGAACGATTGCATGCGAGAGCGCGTCACCAATCAGCGACCAGCCTTTCAGCATCAGATAACAGGACAGGAATGCACAAACACCGCCGACCAGAGCCGAAACCCACATGGCATCCAGCATGTAGCCGTAAGTGAATGGCTCAAGGAGCACTGGAGGAATAAAATCCATCATTCCTGCGCTTCTCTCGCGCTGTCCGTTCGTGCGGTCGCCTTGCCGCCATGCATGATCAATGGACGTTCATCATCGGTGATCACGCCAATGGATGCAGGTGTGCCGTGATGTCCATCGCTGAGCACAAAATGACGCAAAACACCGCCAAAAGTTTTTTCGAGATTTTCCTGCGTAAACGTCTCACCCGTCAGCCCATAGGCAAGCACCGTGCCCTTGATCAGGATCGTGCGGTCGCAGAATTCCGGCACGGAACCAAGATTATGCGTTGAAACCAGCATGACTCGGCCCTCGTCACGCAATTCGCGCAGAAGGGTGATGATCTGCTCTTCGGTTTTGACATCAACGCCGGTGAAAGGTTCGTCAAGCAGAATGACGCGGCCGTCCTGCGCCAGTGCGCGGGCAAGAAAAACCCGCTTTTTCTGACCGCCGGAAAGTTCACCGATCTGACGCTTTCGAAATTCGCCCATGTTGACGCGTTCCAGCGCTACCGCTACCGCCTCGTGATCAATGGCTTTCGGCCTACGCAACATGCCCATATGGCCATAGCGCCCCATCATCACCACGTCTTCCACCAGCACCGGAAAATTCCAGTCCACCTCTTCCGACTGCGGCACATAGGCGACCAGATTTTTACGCAGGGCATCCTCGACCGGCATGCCTAAAATACGGATCGTACCTTTGGCAAGCCGCACGAAACCCATGATAGCCTTGAACAGGGTTGATTTACCCGAGCCGTTGACGCCCACAAGGGCCGCTATGGTGCCGGTGGGGATCTCGAAACGCGCATCGCGCAACGCCGTATGCCCATTTCTGTAGGTTACGGTTGCACCATCCACCAGAATTCCATCTTTAGAACCGGCCTTGGCATGAAGATGCCAGTCGGGTTGGGCATTCATTGGTTATCCCCTTCATCAGAATGCTAGTGTGGCTAAACTGAAATTCGTGTCACTTTGGAGCAAGGCTTCGATGGAATTTCAGATCACAGCCACACTCGTATATTACCTGCTCGCTTGCACTTGCGGGTAATCCATTAAGCGTCTTAAGACCCCGTCAGACCTTTGACGATTGTGTCGGAAGTCACACGCAAAAGATCAATATAGGTCGGCACCGGCCCGTCGGCATCGGTGAGCGAGTCCACGTAAAGTACGCCGCCGTATTTAGCGCCAGTCTCACGCGCCACTTGCTTTGCAGGAGCGGCAGATATCGTGCTTTCAGAAAAGACGACCGAAATATCATTCTTGCGCACCGCATCGATTACCTTGCGTACCTGTTGCGGTGTTCCCTGCTGGTCAGCATTGATCGGCCAGAGGTAAAGTTCCTTCAAGCCGAAATCGCGCGCCAGATAGGAGAACGCCCCCTCACTCGACACCAACCAGCGCTTGTCTTCAGGAACGCTTGCCAGTTTCTCCTTGATCGGCTCAACGGTCGCCTTGATCTTTTCCTTATAGCTTTCCGCGTTCGCCTTATAGCTTTCGGCATTGGCAGGGTCGTATTTGACAAAAGCATCGCGGATATTATCGGTATAGATCAGAGCTGCGGTCGGCGACATCCATGCATGAGGGTTTGGCTTGCCCGTGTAAGGACCTTCCGTAATACCCATCGGTTCAACACCGTCCGAGACGGTAGCGCTTGGAACATCCTTGAGGTTGTGGAAAAATTTCTCGAACCACAGTTCCAGATTTAGCCCGTTCCACAAGATAAGCTGCGCGCCCTGCGCGCGTTTTATGTCTCCTGGCGTTGGCTGGTAATTATGAATTTCAGCATCCGGCTTGGTGATCGATTCCACCGTTGCCGCATCGCCCGCCACATTGCGCGCAATATCCGCGATGACTGTAAAGGTTGTGACCGCCTTGAATTTTCCCTCGGCCGAAGCCGGTGCTACCATGAGCAGCGCCGACACCCCTGCTCCAGCCAGAGCCACAAGAAATGATCGTCTTACCCTATCAAACATAAACCATCGCCTTTTCGCTACTGATAGCCATTTGCATCTTTTGATCCAGAATGCCCTGCAATTAGGAATTATTTGCAAAACCATAACGCATATCTAGCTAGTTAGAATTGCTATTGCAAATGAATTGCAACAGAATGAAAACAATTTCTGCAAAACTCGGCAGACACTTTGTCGAATATCAAAAGTTTGGAGATCACCTGCCGTTAAACAGCATTTCAAAAATATTATTCTGTGTACCGTAAAAAGGCACGTTATTTCAAACGATTAGAGTTCCGTTCTATGTGCTTTATGCGGAACGAACAGATATTTTAGAGCATGTTGCAATCTGATTGAATAAGATCAACGCGCTAACACTTTCCATTTTAAGCATAATCATGCCGATTCTCATTTCACTCCGATGAGGTCGAGAAGAACCCGCGCTCCGATTTCACCAGCCGAACGTTTTGTTGCCATTATTCTGGCCACCGCGTCGAAACCGTCGAGTTGTGCCTGACGTGCCGAACCCGGATGCATTATCCGCTCCAGATGGCGCGCCAGCATACCAGGCCGCACGAATTCATTAAAATATTCGGGCACCACCGGCGCATCGGCAATGATATTGGGGAGTGCAGCACTCCAGATGGTAATCTTTGGCATCAGGAATTTTTTAGCGAACCAGTCGGCCTTATAGGAAAGTACAGCCGGAATACGCGACAGCGCCAACTCCAGCGAAACCGTGCCGGACGCTGCAAGAGCTGCATCGGCACGTGAAAAAGCCTTCCATTTCTCTTCGTCGCTGACCACAATCAGCGGCTTCACCGCCCAGTTGCTTGCGAGATCACGCACCATCGTTTCGATGCGCGGCAGGGTCGGAAGCACGACTTCCAGTTTTTCTACCCGTCTCGTAAGCTCTGCGATGGTTTGCCCAAAAGGCTCCATCAGCATCTCGATCTCGCTGCGTCGCGACCCCGGCAGAAGAAGAAGGGTTTTGGGGCCTGATTCAAGGCGCCGAGGTTCCCGTGCAAGCTGTGCTTCCCGTGCATGGAGGATAGGCGCATGGCTGGTCAGTCGATGGCCGACATAGGTCGCAGCCGGACCGCTCAAGCGCTGCATGACATCGACCTCGAACGGCAGCACAGTCAGGACATGATCGAAAGAAGCCCGCATGGCACGCGCGCGTTGCGGACGCCACGCCCAGACGCTCGGCGCGATATATTTGACGATCGGAATGGAGGGTGCCGCAGCCCTGATCTTTTTTGCCACGCGGTGCGTGAATTCAGGGCTGTCGATCAGCAGAACACAATCCGGCTTTTCCGCAACAATCCTGCGCGCTGTCTCACGAATGCGAAGCATAAGACCCGGCAGGTTTTTTAAAATAGCTCCGAGCCCCATAAGGGCGATTTCATGCGGATCGAAAAAACTTTTAAGCCCCCGCTGCGTGAGATGCTCGCCCCCTACCCCGACGAGGTCCACCAGCCGGTCGGTCTGGTGGCGCAACGCATCAATCAGGTCGGCGCCAAGCAAATCACCGGATTCTTCACCGGCCACGATTGCTATTTTCAATGGTCGGCTTGCGGTGTTCACCCTTGGCTTTCCTTCTTGTCGCGACTGATCGTTTCAATGAAAAGG
Organism: Brucella sp. BE17; assembly: GCF_039545455.1. Lineage (NCBI taxonomy): Bacteria > Pseudomonadati > Pseudomonadota > Alphaproteobacteria > Hyphomicrobiales > Brucellaceae > Brucella > Brucella sp. BE17. The sequence goes on from NZ_CP154467.1 coordinate 1,005,780, forward strand.
CCATGTTCATTGGCACTGGCCAGCGTTTCGCCAAAGCCTAGAATAAACGTACGTCCCGCCTCAAGTGCTATTCCTGCCAAACCCGCTCGCTTGGCATTTGCAACCGTGGACACACCGATCGCCGGCAAGTCAGCGCGTTCGTCCTGCCTGGGCTTTGCCATTTTGACCAAAACACCGCCGCGTCTGGGGATTCGACCTGCCGCACGCAATTCAACAATTCGCTCGATCATCAGATCGGTGCCTTCAGCACCTTCGAGCGCCACCACGCGGCCTCCGACAGCAATAGCCCCTTGCCCGACATCGAGATCGCCAAGCTGAAGAGCAGCCTGCATTGCAATTTCGATGTTCCGCATTTCGCGTTTGTCGGCTTTAGTGCTCGTCAGAATACGTGCTGGAAAAGGTGCGAGCAGATCTGGAACGACCTCATGCGCACCGACTACCTTGAAACCAAAGGATTCAAGCAAGCCGATAAAGGCGCGCAGTAATGCATCATCGCCCCGTCCAAGCGCTTGCAAGACATAAGGCACGGCACGCAACGTCGGCCAATCGAGGCGCAAGTCACTGACATGCGGCCTGGAGCGAACGCCGCCCGCAAGCACCACACGCAAAACGCCTGCCGCCTTCATCGAGCGGACAAGCTTTGCAAATTCGACAACAGAAATCTCCTGATGCTCATAGTCATAGAGCACAGGATCGGCTTCATCACGCAGAGGAACGAGAAAGGGAGATTGCCCCGCAGATTTGAGCGCTTCGGCAACCTTGATCGGCAAAAGCCCGTTGCCCGCAATAATGGCGACGCGCCCACCCTCGATGGAAGGGCGCGTGCTATTTTCAGCTAGCGTCGCTGTCATAGCCTTCTCCGCCATGAACCGCATCAAGCGGCGGCGTGCAATAGGCGCGCTTGGTATCAACAGTAATGAAGGAGATCATATCGGCCACAGCCGCACTGCCGGGGATCTCGGCCAGTACATCCTGTGCCCGGTCACGCACCGGCTTGGTACGGTCAAACAGCATACGCACAGCATGACGCAGATTGTGGATTTCCTTACGCTCCATGCCCGAACGCTTCATGCCGATGATGTTGAGCCCACCCAGATGCGCATGAACACCGATCGCCATGCCGTAGGGAATGAGATCGCTGACAACGGCAGCCATACCGCCCACGAAAGCATGATGGCCAATGCGCACAAACTGATGGATCGCCGCACCACCGCCTAAAATGGCGTGGTGGCCGATGGTCGTATGTCCACCAATCATCACATTGTTGGAGAAGGTGACGTGATCACCGATATCGCAATCATGCGCCACATGCGCATAGGCGAGAAACGAACAATTGTCGCCGATCTGCGTAAAACCGCGTGCACCATCTGAACCACGATGCATGGTCACACCTTCACGGATAATGCAGTTCTCGCCGATCAAAAGTGTGGTCGGTCCACCTTTGTGCTTGTTGTTCTGCGGATCGCAACCCAGCACAGCATGCGGATACACTTTTGCGCCAGCGCCGAGTGTCGTCGCATCGGTCACAACCACATGGCTCATCAAAACTGAATTATCACCAATAACAGCGCCGGACTGGATATGGCAAAAAGGGCCGACAGACACGCCCTGCCCCAGTTGCACGCCACTTTGGACAAGCGCTGTGGGATGAACGAATGTTTCTTTTACAGAATTGTTCACTTCAAAATGCTCACTGGTTTTCGTCGGCAGTGTCGATCATTGCCGCCACCTCAGCTTCGGCCACTTTTACACCATCAACTTCGGCGATGCATTCATATTTGGAAATATTTGCACGCTGCTTGGTCTTCTTGACATGCAGAAGAAGACGATCCCCCGGTATGACCGGACGACGAAATTTTGCATTGTCGATAGTCATGAAATAGACGACACCGGGACGGCCCGTACGGCGCTGAAGCAGCGAAATAGCACCCGCAGTCTGCGCCATGGCCTCAATGATCAATACACCCGGCATAATTGGTTTTTCCGGGAAATGGCCTGCAAAATGCGGCTCATTAATGCTCACATTCTTCACACCCGTCGCTGAGCGGTCGCCATCGATATCGACAATGCGATCAATCAGCAAGAACGGATAGCGATGCGGGAGCACAGCCAGAAGGTCTTGAATGTCTGCGGCTTCCAGCTTGGTCTGATCTGTATCACTCATCAGAGGATTGCTCCTTTCTCGATTGCCCGATGCTGCGAATATTAGCGATATCGCGGAACCACTGTTTGATCGGGCGAGCAGGAAGCCCACCCCAGCGTTCGCCATCGGGTATGTCATTCATAACGCCGCTCGCAGCCGCGATCTGTACGCGCGAGCCTATAATCAGATGATCGGCAAGGCCGACACGTCCGCCGAGCATGGTCTGGTCGCCGATAACACAACTGCCGGAAACACCGCAATGCGCCGCAATAAGACAAAAGCGGCCAATACGCACATTATGTGCAATCTGCACCAGATTATCGACCTTGGAGCCTTCGCCTATGATGGTGTCACCAAGCGAACCACGATCAACTGTCGTGTTGGCACCGATTTCCACATGATCCTGAATGATGACGCGGCCAATTTGCGGGACTTTCTCAAGTCCTGCCGGACCCGGCACATAACCAAAACCGTCCTGCCCTACCCGAACCCCCGGATGAAGCTGCACATTGTTGCCGATAAAGGCACACTGAACAGAGACGCCCGGTGCAATATAGCTGTCACGCCCGATCTGACAGTTTTCGCCAATCACCGCTGTTGCGGCAATCAGCGTACCAGAACCAACACGCACGCCTTTGCCAATGACGGCACCTGCTTCGATCGTCGCTCCGTCTTCAATCTCAGCTGAGGGATGGATAATCGCTTGCGCAGATATGCCGATCTCACCCAGCCAAGTCACGGGCTTTGCAGAGGTCGGAAACAACATGCGGCCCACGGCTGCGAAATCGCGATGCGGGCTGCGGGTAATCAGAGCTGCTATATGGGAAGGAACGCTTGGTGCGACCGATTCCGTACAAAGAACGCCAGCGGCTTGAATACCTGCCAGCCCTTCTGCGTTCTTCTTACCTTCCACGAAGATAAGCGCACCCTCCCCGGCATCCTTCATGGAAGCCAGGCGTGTAACAGAACGCGGTGCAAGCTTCGGGTCACGAAGACTTGCACCGGTGAAATCAGCCACATCGCCTACAGTGAGAACACGAGAAGGCGCAAAAAATATGGGATCTGCCATCAAAACACTTTCTTCCCCGGAACATGGACGACACCCCGGGGAAAGGCAAATCGGTTAGAACTTGGTCGAGACACCGAAGTTGAAGTTCTGAACCTTATCGGTATCAGCCTTCGCAACCGGGAATGCATAGTCAAACCGCAACGGACCAAATGGCGACGCCCACATCAAGCTGACACCGACCGAAGCGCGAAGCTTCTTGTCGTCGCCAAGAACAGGAACACCGTTACCATTGATATCGGTACCTAGAGTAGACTCATTTCCGTACAGCATAGCAGCATCAGCGAACAGAGCCCCACGAATACCAAGGCTTTCAGGTACAGCCGGAATCGGGAACTGCACTTCTGCCGTTCCGTTGACATAGGTCGTACCACCTACCCAGTAACGCTTACCGTCGCCTGAATCCTGGTAAGGACCGATACCATTGAACTTGAACCCGCGAATAATGTCCGAATTATTCTTGAACATATCAAAGATGCGCGCGCCTTCGTCGTCATATTCGTAAATATAGCCGGCACCAACACCCAGCATACCAACGATATCCGCTTCCTGCGCAAGGGTCTTATAATAGTTCGCCTTGAACGTCGTCTTTATGTACTTTGCATCACCACCAAGACCAGCAAATTCCTGATTGAACTTGGCGTAAATACCGTCATGCGGGTCTTTCATGTCATCAATGGAATTATATGTCAGCGAATAGCTGATCGACGAGCGCAGCCAAGGACTATGCTCCCCCGCTTCAACCAGAGCGGGCGCATAATAACCCACACCATCCTCAGTCAGATCATATTTTTCCTGAACGAGATTATAGGCAATACCCGCAGAGAAATTATCGGTGATTGGCAGACCAAATCTGATCGTACCACCCGTCTGCTCAACATCATAACGACCGCCGCTATCCACGCGATAGGAACGACGGAACACATCGAAACCAGCCGACATGCGATAGCCGAGGAAATACGGCTCGGTAAAGGACAGACCGTAGTTACGCATTTTATCCTGACCGGCACCAGCGCTGATACGGATAAACTGGCCACGTCCCAGGAAGTTACGCTCGGTAATAGCGCCTTCAACGGAAGCACCCGGGGTTTCACCACCCGTCGAGTAGCCACCGCCGATGGAGAATTCACCTGTCGACTTTTCGACCACATCCACAACCAGAACGACCTGATCGGGTTCAGAGCCCGGCGCCGTAGAGATGTTTACGGTCTGGAAGAAATCCAGCGCTTCAAGACGACGCTTGGCGCGCTGCACCATGATCTGATTGAAGGCATCACCTTCGTTCATGTCGAATTCGCGGCGAATCACATAATCGCGGGTCTTGTCATTGCCACGGATTTCGATCCGCTGAACATAGGCACGCGGGCCCTGATCAACACTATAAACCACCGAAATCGTGTGGTTTTCAAAATCACGATCACCGCGCGGCTCTACCTTCGCAAAAGCGTAGCCGCTGCCTGCGACATTCTCGGTGACGGCCAGAACGGAATCTTCGACTTCCTTGGCGCTGTAATTCTTACCCGAACGCGTTTTGACAACACGGCTCAACGCTTCAGTATCAACGCCTTCAACTGTGCTTTCGACGCTGACATCGCCAAATGTGTAGCGCTGACCTTCATCGACACTGATGGTAATCGTATATTTATTCGTCGCCGGATCAAGAACCGCATTCGACGAGACAACACGGAAATCCGCATAACCACGATTGTAATAGAAGCGGCGCAGCGCCTCTTCATCAGCCTGAAGGCGACCCTCATCGTAAACATCGTTACGCGTCAGCCATGACAGCGGATTAGAACGCTTCGTCGAAATAACATCACGCAGACGACGGCCGCTATAGGCCTGATTACCGACAAACTCGATACTATCGATCTTGGTACGCGTACCTTCAGTGATTTCATAAACGACATTCACGCGCCCCTGCCCTAGATCGACAGTACGCGCATTGACGATCGCATCACTGCGCCCGATATGCGAATAGGCTGCCTTGATCGCATCCTTGTCGGATTCCATCATCGAGGCATCGAAAGGCGCGCGCGGCTTCAACTGAACAGCGCGCTCCAGATCAGGGTCCTTGACCTTCTTATTGCCCTGGAACAGGACATTATTGACAACGGACCGCTCACTGACAGTCACAATAAGCGTACTGCCGGACTGATTGATACGCACATCTGAGAAGAGACCCATCGCAAAAAGGCTCTTCACCGCTGAGTCAATATCAGCACTGGAAAAGGCCTTGCCGGGCCGGATTGCGATATTGTCACGGATAGTCTGGGCATCGACGCGCGCATTGCCACGCACATCAATCCGACTCACCACGGCAGCTTGCGCAACATCGACAGACGCCAGAGAAAGCGCAGCAGTACCTGAAGCTACCAGAGCCACCGACATGGCGAGCGCGGAAGCTGCACCAAAGAATTTAGAACTTGCCGTCATAGGCTTTCCGAACCTTCGTTTCTTTCTGTCCCCGGGGCAATCAACCCAGAAATGCACATATAGATACAACCGTATTAGCCGGTTTTTCCATACAAGCAAGCGTCACGGTTAAATTCTGTTTACTTCAGCAACAAGCGTGGCATCCATGCCACGCGAATTATGCGTTATGGTAAACAAACCGTTTCACTTTTCCAGTTCTTACTCCCAAATTTCACTTCTGTTTAACACTCGCCCCTTGAACAGGGACAAGGTGCCGACTCATTGCAGCCAGTCAGCCTGAAAACCCGGCCCGGCTCACTCTCAAGTTCGTTGCCTTCAACAGTTGGTCATTTGTCTAGCAGGCAAAGACGTCGTTGAAAAGCACGAACCCCATAAATCCAATGACAAACAAAAACCCGACGCGATAAAAAATATCTTGCGCTGCGACCGAAACGGGACTGCCCTTTATTGCTTCCACGGCATAAAAGACCAGATGTCCCCCATCCAATGGCGGCAGCGGAAACAGATTGAGCAAGCCAATGCCGATTGAAAGCATGGCCGTCAACTGGATCAACCAGTCAAAGCCCTGTTTCGCGGCCTGACTTGCCATATTGGCGATTTTCACTGGACCACCCAGCTGGCATTTGTCCTCGCGACCAAAGGCAAAGCGTTTGAAAAACTCGCCGGTGCGCACAATGATGTGTCCGGTTTCGCGCACCGCCTGCCCGACGGATTCCAGCGGGCCATATTCAATGCGGCGGAAATTACCCACCGCCTGCGTGGTTTCCACGCCGATGGCACCGAACTTGATCTTGTTACCCAGCGGGTCTTCCATTTCGCGTACCAACGGCGTGGCCTCGAGGTCAACCATCTTGCCATCGCGCTCGACCGTAAAATGCAACTTATCTCCGGCACGACCGGAAACGATGCGTTGCACATCGGCAAAGGTAGTAATTTTTTGCCCTTCCACGACAACAAAGCGGTCGCCCGGCGTAAATCCGGCTTCAGCCGCCGGACCGCCCGGCTGCACAGCCGCGATCAGCGGATCGGCAACCTGCCGCCCATAAAGCGCGAAGAACACGCTGAAAATAGCAATGGTCAGGATAATGTTGAAAGCGGGGCCTGCAAAAACCGTGGCAGCACGCCGCCAGACCGACCGGGTATGGAACGCCCGGTTGTGATCTTCCTCGCTCAAGCGACTGTTATCAACGCCAACCGGAGAACTTGTTTGGCTTTCATCGCCAATGAATTTCACATAGCCGCCCAAAGGAATGGCTGAGAGCTTCCAGCGCGTTCCATGCCGGTCGGTAAAGCCTATAAGCTCCGGTCCAAAGCCGACTGAAAAAGCCTGAGCGCCAATGCCGCACCATCGCGCAACGAGGTAATGCCCCATTTCATGCACGAACACGACGACCAGCAACACAAAAAGAAACGGAATAAGGGTGCCAACGAGCAGACTGTCGCTGCCGAATAAAAAGGCCAGAGCCTCCTGCAAAATACTAACTCCCTACTGGCTCAGAAACTGAAAAAGATTGCAGACGGCACATCCGGCTCAGCCACCAGTGCCCCGAAAATATAAAGCAGTGCAGCTGCCGCAACAAGCCCGTCAACGCGATCCAGAACACCGCCATGTCCGGGCAAGAGCTTGCCCGAATCTTTGGCCCCAAACCGTCGCTTGACCCATGATTCGGCAAGATCGCCGATCTGCGAGACAACAGACAGCACCAAAGCCAGCACCGGCACCATCAATCCGCCCGGCGTCGCTACCAATGATGCCACGAGAATACCGCCAGCTATTGCCGCAGCCGTCCCACCTATTGCGCCTGACCACGTCTTGTTGGGCGAAAACCGTGGCGCAAGTTTTGGCCCGCCCAAAGCCCGTCCGTTGAAATAGGCCCCGATATCGGTAGCCCAGACGACTGCGAACAGAAAGATGATCGCCGTAAAGCCAAACGGTTCGTCACCACGCAGAAGCGACAGCGAAACCGCTGAAAACCCTGCGTAGAAAAGCCCTGCCGCGGGCCATGCCCGGCCAGCCTTCCATTGCGTGGCAAGCAGGATCACGCTTCCCAGCACAAGCGCTCCGATTGTCAGTAGCGCACCATTGTCTAGAATGAGCAGCACACTGACGCCAATCAGCCATACCCACCCGAACAACCGTGAAAACAGCGTCTGACGCGAAGCCGTCAGGCCAAGCCACTCATAAAACATCGCAAGACCGATCGCGATGGAAAAAAGCGTAAAGCCCAATCCCCCGACCCAGGTCAGCCATAAAGCGGCTATCCCCAGTACGATCGCCGTGATGATACGGATTTGCAGATTAGACATTGCGACCTTTCGACCTGACGCGCGTCATGACGTGTGGGACCGTGGAACAGAGCGGCAAGGAAATGAAACAGCGTAAGAACCTGCGCACATTATTGTCCTATCGCCCGACTGCTTTCGTCACAATCTTCGAGACTGGTACACACCTCTACACCGCCAAAGCGACGCTCGCGCTGGCGGAACACCTCGTAAGCGGCTTCGAGATCACCCGCACGAAAATCGGGCCAATGCCCGGGCAGGAACAGGAATTCCGCATAAGCCGCCTGCCAGAGCAGGAAATTGGAGAGACGCATTTCACCACTGGTGCGAATGATGAGGTCTGGATCGGGAATACCTGCGGTATCGAGATTGGCCGAGATCAGATCAGCGGAAATGGAAGACGGATCAAGACGGCCTGAAGCAACATCACATGCAAGGCTTTTCACTGCGCGCGCGATTTCATCACGCGAACCGTAATTAAAGGCGATCACCAGATTGAGGCCGGTGTTCTGGCGGGTAAGCACTTCTGCTTCGGCAAGGAGGCTGCGGATATCATCCGCCAGCCCTTCACGCTCACCGATAATACTCACCTTTACATTGTTGCGATGCAGTTCAGCCAGATCCCGACGAATGAACAGCTTGAGCAAGCCCAGGAGATCGCTGACCTCGCCACTGGGGCGCGACCAGTTTTCGGAGGAAAATGCAAAAAGCGTGAGATAGCTCAAGCCTCGCTCGCCCGCCGCCTTAACCGTCTCACGCAAAGCCTCGACGCCGGCGCGATGGCCTGCGCTGCGCGGAAGTCCACGCGCTTTCGCCCAACGGCCGTTGCCATCCATGATGATGGCGATATGGCGCGGATCCGACATCAAGCGGCTCTCCTTATGGAAACCATGCAGGCTTAAACCTGCATGATCTCTCCTTCCTTCACCGCAACGATCTTGTCCATTTCCGCGATGGTATCGTCGGTGAGCTTCTGGACCTTTTCCGACTGGATCCGGCTTTCATCCTGACTGATCTCGCTATCTTTCTCCAGCTTTTTCAGCGTGTCCATACCGTCGCGGCGCACATGGCGGGCAGCAATGCGGCCCTGCTCGGCATATTGATGGGCGATCTTGACCAGCTCCTTGCGGCGCTGTTCATTGAGTTCAGGTAACGGAATACGCAGCGTCATACCGTCGGTAATCGGGTTCAGACCCAGACCGGAATCGCGGATCGCACGCTCGACAGCACCAACCATGGTCTTGTCCCACACCGAAACCGACAGCATGCGTGATTCCGGCACGGTAATATTGGCGACCTGATTGATCGGCATCGTCGAACCATAGGCTTCGATAGTGATGGGTTCGAGCAGGCTTGCGGAAGCACGTCCGGTGCGAAGCCCACCAAGATCGTGTTTTAGCGCACTGACCGCACCTTCCATGCGTCGCTTGAGGTCGTTGATGTCAAAAACATCGCTCATGCATCTTCTCCTTGATTGCGTAACAGGGGTGTTTTCATGCCCACACGTTCGTTGTCTTGATCACCTGTCCGAAACGATCGTGCAGCGCCCCTTGCCTTGCAGAATGCCGGCCAAGCCGCCGTTGTCATGAATTGAATAGACTATTATCGGAATGTTGTTCTCACGCGCAAGGGCAACCGCCGCAGTATCCATCACCGCAAGCCCTCGCTCCAGCACCTCGACATGCGTCAATCGGTCAAAACGCGTCGCAGTGGGGTCCTTCTTGGGATCGGCAGAATAGATACCGTCCACCTGGGTGCCTTTCAGAAGCGCATCCGCGCCGATCTCGGCTGCGCGCAACGCTGCTGCCGTATCGGTCGTAAAGAACGGATTGCCCGTACCGCCCGCAAAAATCACCACTTTGCCTTCATCCATATAGGCCGTTGCCTTGCGTTGCGAGAAACTCTCGCAGATTTCAGGCATTGCTATGGCAGAAAGCACGACAGCATCGACGCCAATCTTGTTGAGAGAAGTGCGCAGAGCCAGCGAATTAATAACGGTCGCAAGCATTCCCATATGGTCGCCCGTTACCCGATCGCCGCCTTTGGAAGCGACCGCTACCCCCCGAAAAATATTGCCGCCGCCGATTACAACGCCCACCTCGACGCCAAGCGCGCGGGCCTGTTTGATATCACCAGCAATACGGTCGGCAACCGACACATCAATGCCAAAACCCTGACTACCCATTAACGCTTCACCGGAGGCTTTCAAAAGGACGCGCTTATAGGCGGGCTTGCCGGACATGAAAGTTTCTCCAACGCTAGATTAAAACAGGATGCTGGGTTCCGATACACGAAGGGCATCGCGTTGTCACGCGATGCCCTTCGTAATCAAAAGCCTTTTCAGGCAAATATGATTTTAGAACGCGTTAGCTCTTGACAGCAGCAGCCACTTCAGCAGCGAAATCGCTTTCTTCTTTTTCGATGCCTTCGCCCAGAGCGACACGGGCAAAAGCCGTAATCTTTGCCGGAGCTCCGATAGACTTTTCAGCATCTTTGAGCGCTGCTGCAACCGTCAGGTCCGGGTTGATGACGAAAGACTGCGACAGAAGAACGACTTCCTCGTAGAACTTGCGCATACGGCCTTCAATCATCTTTTCGATGATGTTGTCCGGCTTGCCGGATTCGCGAGCCTGCTCGATGAAGATCGACTTTTCACGTTCGGCAGCTGCCGGGTCGACATCTTCAGCGGTCAGAGCCAGAGGATTGATTGCTGCTACGTGCATGGCAACCTGACGGCCGAATGCACGGGCGGCTTCCGCATCACCTGCGGTTTCGATGGCAACCAGAACGCCGAGCTTGCCAAGACCGTCGGCAACGCCGTTGTGAACGTAAGTGGCAACAGCGCCCTGCGAGACTTCAAGGGCTGCCGCGCGACGGAAGCTGATGTTTTCGCCAATGGTTGCAACAGCGTCTTTTGCAGCCTGGGTCACAGACTTGCCATCGACATTGGCGTCAGCAACGGCTTCGCTCGAGCCATCGGTGGTCAGCGCTGCATCAGCAATCTTGCGAACCAGTTCCTGGAAAGCTTCGTTACGGGCAACGAAGTCGGTTTCGGAGTTGACTTCGACGACAACAGCCTTGTTGCCGGAAGTTGCAACGCCAACCAGACCTTCGGCAGCCGTGCGGCCAGCCTTCTTGTCGGCCTTGGCCATGCCCTTGGCACGCAGCCAGTCGACAGCGGCTTCAATGTCGCCATTGGTTTCGGCAAGAGCTGCCTTGCAGTCCATCATGCCAGCGCCGGTAAGTTCGCGGAGTTCTTTAACCTGAGATGCGGTAATGCTCATTGTGTCGCCTTTCACGAAAGCGAAGGCACACCAAAGGGTGTGCCAACTTTGAACCGGCGCCTGTTCAACAAAACAGCAAGGTCACTCCAAAATGCGTATTTCAGAATCACACTCTCGCACCGGGATGAAACAAGATTATCCACCCGCCCTATCAACGATATGACGGATGGATGAAATCATACAGCTTTAAGCGCCTTCAGCAGGTGCTTCGAGAGCAGGCTCCACCGGGGTTTCGGCCTGTGCGCCGATGTCGATACCCATAGCGCCCTGCTGGCGCGCGATACCGTCAATGGCGGCGCGTGCAATCAGGTCGCAATAAAGTGCGATAGCGCGTGCAGCGTCATCATTGCCCGGGATCGGATAGTCGATCTGGTCTGGGTCGCAGTTCGAATCGATTACAGCAACAACCGGAATGCCAAGACGCTTGGCTTCCTGGATAGCAATAGCTTCCTTGTTGGTGTCGATGATAAAGATAAGATCAGGAACCGAACCCATGTCCTTGATACCGCCGAGCGCGCGATTAAGCTTTTCACGCTCGCGTTCCAGAGTCAGGCGTTCCTTCTTCGAATAACCCTGCGCATCGCTGGAGAGGATTTCATCGAGCTTACGCAGACGCTGAATCGAATTGGAGATCGTCTTCCAGTTGGTCATCATGCCGCCGAGCCAGCGGGCATTGACGAAATACTGGGCCGAACGAGTGGCTGCATCGGCGATGATATCCGAAGCCTGACGCTTGGTGCCGACGAACAGAACACGACCGCCGCGAGCAACGGTGTCAGAGACAACCTTCAGCGCGTTGTGCAGCAGCGGAACGCTCTGCGACAGGTCCATGATGTGAATGTTGTTGCGAGCGCCATAAATAAAAGGCGCCATCTTCGGGTTCCAGCGGTGGGTCTGGTGGCCGAAGTGAACACCAGCTTCCAGAAGCTGGCGCATGCTGAATTCAGGCAATGCCATCTTAATTTCCTTTTCCGGTTTAACCTCCACGGGCTGAGGCGATTGCTCGCCACCGGAGGCGCTTGCCGGATTTCTCCCGACAAAAGCCCAATCCCGTGTGTGGAATAGGCGCGCTGTTAACCCATCGCGCCATCAATTGCAAGTCGTACAGCTTACTTGCAGGGCACGTTCTGTTGAGATTTATCGAAAACATCAAGCTTTACCAGCTTTCCATTCACGGAAAAGTCTCCGTAGTCCATATTCAGGGTGCGGGTAATGCCGTTACGGTAGAGTTTGAAATTGATGCGATAGATCGGCAAGCCATCCTGCTGTTCCTTGTCATCATAATAAGCAATCGTCACCGGCCACACAGGATCCTTGGAAAGCTTGCCCATGGCACGGCTTTCGTCATCGGATGCATCGTACGCTTTTCCAACGACTACCGTGGTTGCAACCACGCGGTCAGCATCCTCGGATGCATCATAAAGCGTTGTCTCGTAGAATTTCTCGCCCGCCTCCGCCTTGCCGATCAGTTCCTCCATATGCTTGGTGGGGAACTGCGTGCCGCGCAGATCGATCTTGTTTTCTTTGGGCTTGGTAATGTCGACAATGGTCTTGCCGCCATCAAGCTTCGCATCGCCGCGCACTTCCTTGATCAGTTCCTTGTCGACAAATGTCTTGTTGACGAAGCGGAAGTCTTTGCCGTCGCCACCTTCAAAGGTCGTGGTCTGTTGATCCGTCACGCGCTGTGGCTGTTCTTCCATGTCGATGCGCGTCACAAAACGAAAATTCGTTGTATAGCCTTCGCAAGCCGAGCCGTTGAATTCATAGACCATACGACCGGTCAGCCCGGTTATGCCCGATTTTTCGTCTGCGCGATCAAGCGTCAGGTCATAAACGGCGCGATGCGGCACCAGTGAGACGGTTGACGCCGCAAGTGCGACGCCCGAAAGTCCGCCCCAGACACAGGCTGCTGCTGCAATTCCGAAAGCTGGCCTGAAAAAACGCATATATGAGTCTCCCGATGAATTGAGGCGCATGATAAAAAAACTCGTGGCGGAAGCGAGGCAAAAATCGCACCTTTCTCAAAAGCTCCACCGATTCTGTCTATAGTTGGACGATGACGGCCCTTTATAAGCCCCTTTATAAGCAAGGATTAATGCAATGACCGAAACGATTGAAAGCCGCCTGAATAATCTGGGCATATCCCTGCCGGAAGCAGCAGCCCCTGCTGCCAACTATGTACCCTTCGCGCAATCCGACAAGCTTTTGCTGACCTCAGGCCAATTGCCGCTCGAAAACGGCAAGCTCATTCATACCGGACAGATCGGCGACGCACTCACCGTCTCGCATGGGCAGGCTGCCGCACGCGCCTGCGCGATCAATGTGCTCGCACAGGCAAAGGCCGCATTGGGCGACCTCGCCCGCATCAAGCGCATCGTCAAAATCACCGTTTTTGTTGCCTCCACACCGGGTTTTGTCGAACAACATCTGGTGGCCAATGGTGCATCCGATCTTTTCGTCGAAGTTCTGGGCGATGCTGGCAAGCATGCACGTTCCGCTGTCGGCGTGGCGAGCCTGCCGTTCAACGCACCGGTCGAAGTGGAAGCGATCATCGAGGTTGCCTGATATGGCCGCAATTGACTGGCTCAAAAAACGCCCGATTGCCCATCGCGGGCTGCACGACGGCAACAAAATTTGCTGGGAAAACACGCTTTCAGCTTTTGATGCGGCAATTGCTCAGGATTTCGCCATCGAATGCGATGTGCATCTGACGAAAGACAGGCAAGTGGTCGTCTTTCACGATCACGACCTCCAGCGTCTCACGGGGCGCGAAGGCCGTATGAGTAATCTGAAGCTGGCAGAAGCCACAACCCTTTCAATTGGCGGCACCGCAGATAAGGTGCCGACTTTGCGTCAAATGCTCGATCTGGTAGCTGGCCGCGTTCCTATCGTTATAGAACTCAAAGGGATCGAAGGTCGCGACGACGGGCTGGTTGTAGCGGTCGCCAACGCGCTTGCGACCTATAAGGGCGAAGTCGCCATCATGTCGTTCGATCATCACCTGATCCGGCGTTTTACCAGCGATGCGCCGGGCATCGCTGGTGGCCTTACGGCAGAAGGCACCAGTGACAAGGATATGGAAGCGCATTTTTCCATGCTCGCGCATGGCATTTCATTCGTATCCTATAATGTGCATCATCTGCCGAACCGCTTTGTCGGTTTTGTGCAGCAAAAACTGCAAATGCCGGTAATCAGCTGGACGGTGCGCGATAAAGAGATGCAAAGGCACAGCGATCTCAATGTGGATCAGATCACCTTCGAGGGTTTTGATCCGCGCAGCAAGACGGCCTGACGAGAGGACAATCGGTGAGCGACGAAAATCGGGAAGAGGAACAGGGTTTCATTCTCCGCGTCGTCGAAAGCATCGGCGACTTTTCGGAAAGCCAATGGAGCGAGCTTGCCGGGACATCCCGGCAGGATAGCGCCTACAATCCCTTTATCACGCACGCCTTCCTGTCCGCATTGGAAGAATCCGGCTCTGTGTCGCGCCAGTCAGGTTGGCTGCCGCAACATCTGCGCCTTGAAGACAAGCACGGTAATCTGGTAGGCGCTGTTCCCAATTATCTCAAAAGTCACAGTCAGGGCGAATATGTTTTCGACCATGGGTGGGCCGATGCTTTCGAGCGCGCAGGCGGACGTTATTACCCTAAATTTCAGGCCGCAATACCGTTCACACCGGCCACTGGTCCACGCCTCTTGAACCATATCGACTTTGATCCGCAGGCCGTACGGCTGGCACTCGCCAGCGGCCTCAGGCAATTGACCGATCAGAGCCATATTTCATCCGCCCATGTGACTTTTGCTTTACCAGATGAAATTCCAGCTTTTGAGAAAGTGGGATTTTTACACAGAACAGATCAACAGTTTCACTTTATAAACAATGGCTTTTCATCATATGATGACTTTTTGAACGAACTTGTCTCGCGCAAACGCAAGGCGCTTAGAAAAGAGCGCCGCGAAGCGCTTTCGGACGGCATAGAAATCGACTGGCTAACCGGCAAGAGCCTGACTGAAGCCGCATGGGATGACTTCTTCACCTTCTACATGGAAACAGGCAGCCGCAAATGGGGTCGCCCCTACCTTAACCGAAAATTCTATTCGCTGATCAGCGAAAGCATGGCCGAAAATATTCTGCTGGTCATGGCGCGGCGCGAAGGCCGCTATATTGCCGGTGCCATTAATTTCATCGGCGGCGATAGGCTTTTCGGGCGCCATTGGGGCTGTATCGAAGACCACCCATTCCTGCATTTCGAGGTCTGCTATCATCAGGCGATCGAATTTGCGATTGATCGGGGGTTGAAGGTCGTGGAAGCCGGTGCGCAAGGCGAGCACAAACTGGCGCGTGGTTATGTGCCGGTTACCACCCATTCAGCCCATTACATCGCGCATGAAGGGTTTCGCAAGGCGGTGCGCGACTATCTCGAGCATGAGCGCCGCGAGGTCGAGCAGATACAGGACGCGTTGGAAGAACACATACCTTTCAGACATCAATAAACTGGAGAAATCACATGTCCGCCACCTATGACGACAACAATATTTTTGCAAAAATCCTGCGCGGCGAGATTCCCTCGACACATGTTTACGAGAACGACCACGTCATCGCCTTCATGGATGTGATGCCGCAGGGCAAAGGACACACGCTCGTCGTACCCAAAGCGCCATCGCGTAACCTGCTCGATGCGGAACCGGAGGTATTGGCCGAAACTATTCAGGCCGTGCAGAAGATCGCGCAGGCCGTGAAGAAGGCTTTTAGTGCAGATGGCGTCACCATCATGCAGTTCAATGAAGCACCCGCCGGCCAGAGCGTTTTTCATCTACATTTCCATGTCATTCCTCGTTTTGAAGGTGTGGCGCTACAGCCCCATAGCGGACAGATGGAAGACGCTGCTATTCTTGAATCAAATGCGCAGAAGATTCGCGCAGAACTTTGATATTATGAACTATCAAAGATAGAGAAGACCAGATACCAGCAGGATTTCCGCGACCAGAATGCCAACAATCAGGCGCTTTCCGGCAACCAGATAGGCGGCAAATCCCGCACTGGCCGACCCCACTCGCAACCAGAGCGGTGAATCGGCCAGTGCCCCGTTGGGATAAAGAATAAGCTGGGCAATGACACCTGCTACCAGCGCGGTTGCAATGCAACGCACCAGCACCAGAGCTTGCGAATCCTCGCGCACCCGCGCACCGACCACCACGCCCATGACGCGGAAGAAATAGGTGGGCAGCGCGCCTGCCAACAGAATAAAGACGAACGGCCACCACCAGTCGGAAAAGCTGGTCCACATCATGTCGTCTTCTCCTTCGCGCCATTGCCCCGACGATGATAGCCAAAGGCAAGCAAACCGCCGACAATGCCGGTCATCAAAAGATCATAGCCGGGGGCAAGAAAATGAAACAGCGGGAACAACAGCAGGCCGGACACCATAGCGATCTGTCCTGCCCGTTCGCGGGCCGAGCGCCAGAGCGAGGTTAAAAAATACATCGGCGTCAGCATGAAAAGCGCAGCAAAAACCACCGGCGGGAATGACCCCGAAAGAAAATAGACGACGACCACTACCAGCGCATTGGTTAAGACCAGAACGCTTCCGACCCCGAAGAAATAGCTGGTACGCATATCGCGCGGAATTTTATTCAACTCCTCCATCGCCATCACCCATGCGGTCACCGCAACGAAATGGCAAAGAGCCGCGAGCGTCCACTTGCGCGTATTTGGGCCTTTGAGTTCAGGTAGGAGCGACACGACCATCGGCATGAGGCGCACCGATGACAGCCCCACAGCAAGAGCTGCTGCGGGGATCGACACCCCGGCACTGATGGCGCCGATCAGCACCACCTTGGCCGGCAGAGCCCAGATGGTCAGTGTCATGAACACGGCTTGCCACACCGAAATACCGCTTTCAATAGCGAGTCCTGCAAATCCGACAAAGGAACTCATCAGCAGAAGCGCCGGGATACTGACGATGCGCGAGCATCCACGAGCAAACCAGCGCAAATGCTGGTTTTTCTGCGTTGAATTCGTTTCTGGCTGAGAAAATTGAGTCGCGGGCATGGGGGTGAGATTAAAACATTTTATTCAAAAACGTGAGGCGTCCGCCGCTATTTAAAACGTAACACTTATCGGAGTGAAACGAGGTTCGGCGAGATTACGCTTAGAATGAAGGGAGCTAGAGTACCGATCTAATTCAATCAAATGGAAATACACTCTGAACAACGGACCATAAAAAATGGCCCCTTCCGGGGAAAGGGCCATTTCTCGTTATTTCTTTCGCGGCACCTTCGGTACCGAGGATTTGCTGGCACTATTACCGGATGAAGCCTTGGCAGCACCCGACTTCGCGGCAGGCTTTGATTCCGGCTCGTCGCTACCAGCCAGCGCCTTTTCCTTTTCCGCTTTTTTGGGCGGCGATTTACGCCGTGGAGAAACCTTTTTCTCCGGCGGAATATCCTGCTTCGGCTTGACCGGTTTATCAGACACGCTTTCCAGCCCAAGACCGGTCTTGCCATCCGGTTTGGTCACCACGTCGACACGCACCGTGCCACCATGTTTGAGTTTGCCGAACAGAACCTCATCGGCCAGCGGCTTCTTGATGTGCTCCTGAATGACACGTCCAAGCGGACGCGCGCCCATCTGTTCATCATAGCCCTTTTCTGCAAGCCAGGCGATGGCAGCCTCGGTCAGCTCGAAAGTCACGCCCCGTTCGGCAAGCTGTGCTTCAAGCTGGATGACGAATTTCTGCACGACCTGATGAATGACAGGCACCGGCAGCGGACCGAACGGAATGATCGCATCGAGACGGTTGCGGAATTCCGGTGTGAACAACCGGTTGATCGCTTCCATATCGTCGCCTTCACGACGCGTTGAGCCGAAGCCGATTGCCGCCCGCGCCATATCCGACGCACCGGCATTGGTGGTCATGATCAGGATCACATTGCGGAAATCGATCTTCTTGCCGTTATGATCGGTGAGCGAACCATGATCCATGACCTGCAACAGAATATTGTAGAGGTCGGGATGCGCTTTCTCGATTTCGTCAAGCAGCAATACGCAATGCGGATGCTGGTCGACGCCATCGGTCAGAAGCCCGCCCTGATCGAATCCAACATAGCCGGGAGGCGCGCCAATCAAGCGCGAAACGGTATGACGCTCCATATATTCGGACATATCAAAGCGTAAGAGCTCGACGCCAAGCGAGGAGGCAAGTTGCTTGGCAACTTCCGTCTTGCCCACACCGGTCGGACCGGAGAAAAGGTAAGATCCGATTGGCTTATCCGGTTCACGAAGACCTGCGCGTGCCAGCTTGATCGAGGCAGAGAGCGCTTCGATTGCCAGATCCTGCCCATACACCACGCGCTTCAACTCAGCATCGAGATGTGAGAGCACGACCTCGTCATCCTTGGACACTGATTTAGGCGGGATGCGCGCCATGGTGGCTATTGTCGCTTCGATTTCCTTCACGCCAATAGTCTTCTTGCGCTTGTTTTGCGGCAACAGCATCTGGCTGGCGCCAGTTTCATCGATCACGTCGATAGCCTTGTCCGGCAATTTGCGATCTGAAATATAGCGCGCGGAGAGTTCGACCGCCGACTTGATAGCATCGACTGTATATTTGACCTTATGGAAATCCTCGAAATAGGGTTTGAGGCCCTTCATGATTTCGATGGTATCCGGGATCGAGGGTTCGTTGACGTCGATCTTCTGGAAACGGCGTACCAGTGCCCGGTCCTTCTCGAAGAACTGGCGATATTCCTTATAGGTGGTCGAACCGATGCAGCGGATGGCACCCGACGAAAGTGCAGGCTTGAGCAGGTTGGACGCATCCATTGCTCCGCCCGAGGTCGCCCCCGCTCCGATTACCGTATGGATTTCATCGATAAAAAGAACTGCACCTGGAAAATCCTCCAGTTCCTTGACGATCTGTTTCAGCCGCTCCTCGAAATCACCGCGATAACGGGTTCCGGCCAGAAGCGTACCCATATCGAGCGAAAAGATCGTCGCATCGCCAAGTGCTTCGGGCACATCGCCTTCGACGATGCGCTTGGCAAGCCCTTCCGCAATTGCCGTCTTGCCCACACCTGGATCACCAACATAAAGTGGATTGTTCTTGGAGCGACGGCAAAGAACCTGAATGGTGCGGCTGATTTCGCTGTCACGGCCAATCAACGGATCGATGCGGCCCGTCCGGGCCTTCTCATTCAGGTTGACGCAATAGGCGGTCAGCGCGTCCTGCTTTTTCTTTGGTGCTTCTTCCTGCTCACTGGTGGTGCGTTCCTCGGCCGGGCTTTCCGCACCGCTCGGGCTGCGCGGTTCACTGCCTTGCGCACGCTTGGAAATGCCGTGCGAGATATAATTGACCGCATCATAGCGCGTCATCTGCTGTTCCTGAAGGAAATAGGCAGCATGGCTTTCGCGTTCGGCAAAAATGGCGACGAGCACGTTTGCGCCGGTCACTTCCTCGCGGTTGGAAGACTGGACATGGATGACCGCGCGTTGAATGACGCGCTGGAAAGCCGCCGTCGGCTTGGAATCCTCGTCATAGCCAGTAACGAGATTATCCAGTTCGCGGTCGATATAATCAGTCACGATACGTCTGAGATGGTCGAGATCGACATTACAGGCGCGCATCACGGCCCCTGCATCCTGATCATCAATCAAGGCAAGCAGAAGATGTTCGAGCGTGGCATATTCGTGGTGCCGCTCGTTTGCGATCGTGAGGGCCTGGTGCAGAACCCTTTCAAGGCTGGGAGAGAACGATGGCATATGACCTCACTTTTTCTCCATCACGCATTGCAGCGGATGCTGGTTCTGGCGTGCGAAATCCATGACCTGGCTCACTTTGGTCTCGGCGACCTCATAAGTAAATATACCACATTCGCCGACACCATGATTGTGAACATGCAGCATGATGCGCGTGGCATCGTCGAGGTTTTTCTGAAAAAACCGCTGCAGGACATGAATGACGAACTCCATGGGGGTGTAGTCGTCATTGAGCAGAAGGACACGATAGAGGCTGGGCTTCTTGACCTTGCGCTCGGTTCGCGTGACCACGACGGTCCCGTTGTCGGAACCGTTGCTTTCATCATCACTCTTGCCTTGCATAAGTGGAATAACTTGCCGCATGAAACCCTTGTCCGAATAGCCGGGAAACACGCCCTGCTCCTGATGAGCGGGTGATGCGCTTCACGATCTTTATCTTTACCTGCACGTCCCGCCCCGCAACCGGGTATCTGCAAGCCGTGCATCGCTTTCCTACATGCCTGATATGTAGGTCTCGCCTTGATGATTTTAAGCCCTTCATCACCACTTGCAACAGAGACTTATTGCAACAACACCGGCCACCACAATTAAATCCTGCGGTCCATAAGGGGTTGTGCGCAGTCCAGCGCTTCGACGCGGCCTTCTCATAACTCCGTGATCGCACAAATTGGGCTGAAACTTTTTTAGAAAAATCATGAACAACGCGCTTACCATAAACGGATTGGTAACGCTGATGACAGTAAGATGTCCGAATTAGGCCGCTGTGTGCCCTTCTTGCCGCAGCAAAAAAAATCGGAATACAGGTAGGTCATCATCGTGCGTAGCGCATTCAGTAAAGTCGCATATGCCCTGAAAAAAGCGGCACAAGCAACCCTGCTTCTCGCCACCGTGACGGGGTGCTCGACAGCTTCCACCACGATCCCGGCTATCGCTGCCCCCGATAAATATGCAGCAATCGTCGTGGATGCGAATACCGGCAAAACGCTTTTCGCCTCAAGCGCCGATGCGCAGCGTTATCCCGCGTCCCTCACCAAGATGATGACGCTCTATATGCTGTTTGAAGCCATGCAGTCCGGTCGCGTCAATAAAAACACACTTATTCCGGTCTCTGCATATGCACGCTCGCGTCCGCCGACAAAGATCGGTTTCCGTCCGGGGCAAAGCATTCGCGTCGAAGATGCCATTCTGGCCCTGATCACCAAATCCGCGAACGATGTTGCAGCTGCCACCGGTGAGTATCTGGGCGGCTCGGAAGAGCGTTTTGCACAGATGATGACTGCGAAGGCACGCCGTCTTGGCATGCGTAGCACCACCTTCCGCAACGCCTCCGGCCTCCCCAATGCCTCGCAGCGCTCGACTGCGCGCGACATGGCTCTTCTGGGCATGGCCCTGCGTCAGCATTTTCCGCGCGAATTCGGCTATTTCTCCCAACGCAGCTTTGTCTATCGCGGCCAGACCATCCGCGGCCATAACAAGCTTCTCGGACATGTCGCAGGCGTCGATGGCATCAAGACCGGTTACACCAACGCTTCCGGTTTCAACCTCGTCTCGTCGGTCAATTCCGGCGGACGCCGCATCGTCGCCGTCGTCATGGGTGGCAATACCGGCGCCAGCCGCGACGCGCACATGACGCAGTTGATCGCCAAGTATCTTCCGCAGGCCAAGCGTGGCCGCAGTTCGGATGCACTCATTGTCGCTGTTGGCAACGCACCGCAGGTCGTGGCCTCAATCGATCTACCCACTGCACAGAATGCGCCCGTTCCGGTTGCGCGTCAGAGCGTATCCATTGAAGACGCTATCAATAATGAAGCTGGAGAAGGCGATGTCGATCAGCCGCAGGTTCTGGCTCTGGCAGCACCTACCCCCCGCCCGACTGCATTCGCTGCACAAAAGGCGCTGCGCCCCACTCCCAAGGCAGCCGTTCCGTCTGCCAATGCAGGCAATGTCGATCCTGTGACAACTGCCTCTGCTCCAGCATCAGGCAACTGGGCCATCCAGATCGGCTCGCTGCCGAGCCAGGGGCAGGCCCTTGAAATGCTCAACAAGGCATCCGCGTCGGCAGGCAACGCACTCGCCAGCGCCTCGCCCTATACTGAAATGTTCAATAAGGGCAACGCCAGCTATCATCGTGCACGCTTCACAGGCTTCGCCTCCAAACAGGCTGCATGGGATGCCTGCGCATCACTGAAAAAGAAAAATTTCGGCTGCTACGCCGTTGCCAATTGATCGTCGTGCGGGAGATTTTTCGCGCACAGCTTCAAACCCGGATGAGTAGTGTAGAGGGTTTCGAGATGTCGAATATGAAAGACAATTTGGTGCAATCGCCTTTCACAAACGAAGCCTGGCCTTCACAGACCGGCCGCGCTTCAGCGTTAAGCAGCCTGTTTTCAGTCCAGACACTCAAGCAGGCAGCGCTGAAAATTGCCGATGTGCGACGCGGGAAAGGTTTTAATACCGGCGACCTGGTCGGGCTTTTAATGGGCCACGCCGTCCGCAACAGACGGCTTTCACAACCCAAGGCCTGTATGCGCATGCGCCTGCCGGTGACTTCCAACAAGATCAGTGTGCGCCTGACCATTCCGCGCTGAATTATATTCAGCATTCAAAAACCCGCCTTTCGGCGGGCTTTTTATTTCAGGTCAATTTTTAAAGAAGCCCGAGAGCGGCAAGCTCCTGGCGCAATTCTACAGGAAGGGCTGCCCTGCCCGCTTTGCCCGTTGCTTCGTCCTGCGGTGCTTCATTATCCGCAAGATAACGCCAACCCTGAAAGGCGCGGCGTGGTTGCCAATGCGTTGGTACGATTTTGGGCTCCAGCACGAAATGACAACGATTGATGCCCGCAGTGTCGGTGAAAGGCCTGATGTCCACAAGGCGCTGGCGGCACTGTACATTGCCCTTGATCACCCAATAAAGCGAGCCACCGTCCAGCAACTCATCTATGCGTTTTGGCACCATGCGCGTGGTATGGGTCTGTTCCGGCACAAGACCGGCGCCCCGCTGTTCAGCAAGGCGAAAATCGATCCAGGCGGCGAGATCTTCGATACTATCGCAGCCGACACAAAGCTTGACGAGATTGAGAGCCATGCAGGCGGTTTAAACCGGACTTTTGCCGTCTTCAAGCATGAAGAGCAACTATCACCCAATATCAGCAGGCCACGACATTGACGGCGAGCCCCGCCTGACTGGTTTCCTTGTAGCGCTCGCTCATATCATGGCCGGTCTGGCGCATGGTTTCGATACAGGCGTCAAGCGGTACGAAATGATTGCCGTCGCCCTTAACCGCAAGTGACGCCGCCGTCACCGCCTTGACCGCGCCGAGCGCATTGCGCTCGATACACGGAACCTGCACCAGGCCTGCAACCGGATCGCAGGTCATGCCCAAATGATGTTCAAGTGCTATTTCAGCGGCATTTTCGATCTGTGCGGGAGAACCGCCGAGAACCGCCGCAAGTCCAGCTGCCGCCATCGCAGACGCTGACCCCACCTCGCCCTGGCAGCCAACTTCAGCCCCTGAAATCGAGGCATTATGCTTGATCACGCCGCCGATCGCCGCGGAAGTCAGCAGAAAGTCACGGATACCTTTCTCATCGGCATCGTCATGGAAATGCAGATAATAGCGCAGCACCGCCGGAACCACGCCCGCAGCGCCGTTGGTGGGGGCCGTCACCACCCTGCCCCCGGAAGCGTTTTCCTCATTGACCGCCATAGCGTAGACCGAGAGCCAGTCATTGGCGAGCAGTGGATTACTGCGATTGTTACGCCAGTCGTCCTGAAGCTTGTCGTGCAACTGACGCGCACGACGACGCACATTTAGACCGCCCGGCATGATACCTTCGCGGTTCAGACCACGTTCGATGCAGCCGCGCATCGCACCCCATACATGATCCAATCCCGCATTGAGTTCAGTACGCGGCATGTGTTTTTCTTCATTGGCGCGCTTCATCTCGGCAATCGTAAGACCACTCGTCTGCGCCATGGTGAGCATTTCAGCCGCGTTGCGGAACGGATAAGGCACATCCGCCTTGTCATCGGCTTTCGCGCCGCTGCGTTGCACGCGGCTCAATTCTTCTTCCGTGACGACAAAGCCACCGCCGATGGAGAAATAGGCACGACGCAAAAGCAGATTATCATCGCGGTCATAAGCGCAAAAAGCCATACCATTGGCATGGCCCGGCAAAGGGGTCTTGCGATCAAGCACGAGATCGGTTTTGGGGTCGAACTGATAGGTTGGATGACCCTGTGGCGCTATTCTTCGGGTTGCAACAACCTTTTCGACCTCTGCATCCATGATGTCGGGATCGATCGTATCGGGCAGATAGCCGCAAAGACCGAGAATGACCGCACGGTCGGTCGCATGGCCCACGCCCGTATAGGCGAGTGATCCATGCAGGCTGGCTTTCAAACGAACGATCCTGGAGTGAGCAGGACGCGGCCAGTTGCCACCTGCAATCTCATCCAGAAACATATGCGCAGCCGTCATCGGGCCCATCGTGTGCGAACTGGAAGGCCCGATACCAATCTTGAAGAGATCGAAAACCGAAAGAAACATTTTACACCATCACCAGCCTGCCCGTTTTCCAAAACAGGGAAAACCACCAGCGTCAAGCATTCAGCTATAACAAGCAGCTTTATATCAGATAGTGTAAGGAACGACCAACACCAAGCGATTGCCGAAAAGCGGCATCAAATCACCGGAATACGCTAAATTGCGCTGAAGCGCCGGATCAAGCCAGTTGATCCGGCATCCAATAAAGAAATTACTGATTAAATGAGAAAAAGATAAGCGAGCAAAATAACAGCAAAGAGACCGATAACTGCCCGGAGCGTCACACCCCAGCAGGATTTTTCAACAGTTTCATCCATGGATATTTTTGACAACCTTATTGTATCTGTTCAGCGACACCGTTTTTTATCCTATCGCCGTTGCCCTCATATAACCGCCGGGTCCACCGAGTGCAACGTCGAAAAAAGGCCAAAATGCGGCAGGTCTGATGCTCACTAAATGGGTAGCTTATATTATGCATTATTTTTCAATGGGTTGAAATTAGACATCCTTAACGATGGCTTTATAGGGTTGGCAAAAATGTGGCATCTGGGTTGCAGCAGGCGCATATCCCTGTTGGCTTCCCGCCACGAGGCGAACGTTACGCCAAGATGGCTCAAACGCCGTGCTTTCACGATACTACAGCCTTTCAAACGCCTGTGTTAGAAACGTCAGCTCGAACCCGACGATTCGAGAACAGGAAACACAATGGCCCAGACAGAAGCCCATCTTCGTGGGGAAATGCCAAAACGCTCGCGTCTTGGGCGTCTGGATATCGCACGCGGTGTGGCACTTGTTGCCATGGCGGTTTATCATTTTGGCTGGGATCTTGAATATTTCGGCTATATGGCCCCTGCAACGACGGCACAAGGCGGCTGGAAACTGTTTGCCCGCTGCATCGCGTCAAGTTTCCTGTTTCTGGTCGGTTTCAGTCTGGTTTTGGCGCATGGCCGTGGCATTAGATGGCAACCGATGGGCAAACGCTTGTTGCAGATCGGCGTGGCGGCTACGGCCATCTCCGCCATTACTTATTACATGTCGCAGGAAAGTTTCATCTTCTTCGGCATCCTGCATCAAATCGCGCTGGCAAGCGTGCTGGGGCTTTTATTCCTGCGCCTGCCGCCACTTCTAACACTGATTATAGCGGCTCTCGTCATTTCAGCGCCACTCTATGCGCGCGCAGATATTTTCAATTATCCGGCTTTGCGCTTCGTCGGCCTCTCGACGCTAACTTTCCGCTCAAACGATTATGTGCCACTATTTCCATGGTTCGGGGCGGTACTCACAGGTATCGCGGTCGCTCGTTTTGCAGAGCGCTATGGCTGGCTCAACCTGCTTTCAGGCGGCATCAAACCCGTTTTTCTGCAAAAGCCGCTCAGCTTCATTGGCCGTCACAGTCTGGCCTTCTACCTGATCCACCAGCCGGTGCTCATCTCTCTGGTCTATGTCTTTTCGCTTGTGTCACCGCCAGACCAGCGCGGACCTTTTATAGAGTCCTGTGTTGCCAGTTGCCTGCCGACCGGAAGCGAGCCGCTCTGCCGCCAGTTCTGCGGCTGCGTGGTTAATGAGCTTAATAAAGCCGATCTGTTTGATGATGTCTTGCACGGCAAAGCCGATCAGGACAACAACACGACCGTGCAGGCTATAACGCAAATATGTTCGCCCGTGCCGGACTCGCTGCCGTAATCAATCAGGTAGTAACACCGAGCTCCGCCAGGCGCTCGATGCAAGCCTCTTCGATCTGGTCGAGTTCACCGACCGTCTCGTCGATGTCGCGGCGTTTCTGACGCAGGTCAGCGCGCTTTTCTTCCACGCGTTTCATGAGCAGCGTCAACTGACCGGTTTCACCGGGCGGCTCACGATACATCTGAATGATCTCATGTATTTCGGCGATCGAGAATCCGAGCCGCTTGCCACGCAGAATCTGCTTGAGAAGCTGACGGTCCGAAGGCCGGAAAAGACGCGTCCGCCCTCTGCGCACAGGCGCGATCAGGCCTTCATCTTCATAAAACCGTAAAGTACGGGTGGAGATCCCGAATTCGCGTGTTAATTCGGTAATCGTATAATATTCGCGCGTCACCATCTATTCCCGGATATCACCTTGCTACAAGTTGTTGATTGTTTTGCAACCGCTTTTACGTAAAAGTCAATATAGAACCGCTTATTTCACACAATCAACTGGACCAGCCAGCCTTGCCATCCCACCGCCAATCATGCGTTATAGCCGCATCAAAATGAAGAATGACGGATGCTCATGCGGCGATCGATTAAATACACTTTGATAGGACTGGGTATTATTGCCATTTGTGGCGCTGCCCCCTTTGCTATCGAACCGATTGTGATCAAAATCGGAGAAAGCTCTGTTCGCCAACTCGCCCACGATGGCAATTTCTGCACGACTGAAAACTGCGAGGAAGGCTATGATTACGCTTTGGCTTTTCTGGAAACCAATTACGGACTTTCACCGAAAGATATTAAGTGGTGCATGGGCGTGGATGTCATCGCGCATTATGAATTGCCGTTTGCAAATGATCTGAAGAATACCATCACAGAGCGCATGTACGCCCGTTGCGGTGACGTCCGGCAGGATGATACGCAAGATAGTATGGGCGAATAAAGCGGCCGGCACCATCAAGTGTTTCTTGCGCATTGTTGCCGCGGTGATCCAAGCTATTGATCAAACCACGTATGAGCATTCAGATAAATCTGTTTGCCCCATTACTGCGAAGGGGCGGCAACATATATTTTCGCACTGAAATGGAACCAAATAATTCTTGCGGCATTATAATGGTGTTAGTTAACGGAGACGACACATGGCCGACAATGACATTCAGAAAGCTCTTGAGCAGCAAGTCGCAGATCTACGCGGCGAATTAAAGCGTATCACCAAATCTCTCTCCTCCCAATCCGGTGATTTGGCAAGTGATTTGCGCAATCGTAC
The DNA here is from genome assembly GCF_039545455.1 of Brucella sp. BE17. Classification (NCBI taxonomy): domain Bacteria; kingdom Pseudomonadati; phylum Pseudomonadota; class Alphaproteobacteria; order Hyphomicrobiales; family Brucellaceae; genus Brucella; species Brucella sp. BE17. The sequence continues at coordinate 1,033,234 of NZ_CP154467.1, forward strand.
CGAAGACGCTTACGAGGATGCGCAGGGCCGTCTACGACATACAGCACAGGCTGTACGCGACCATGGACAGGTGGTAGCAGAAACCATTCGTGAAAATCCCGGAACCGCTACGACGCTGTTCGGCACGGCTGGTATTCTTGGTGTTCTTATCGGGGTGGCCATCGGCTGCGCGATTTCGGATCGTCGTTAACCGATCTCACGGTCGCCCAGAGAAAGCTCGCGCAAAGCCCCCTGCGCGGGCTTTCTTTTATGTCTTTACGCCTTGTCTCAGGGCTGTTAGATCGAGGTTACGGCAATTATGCCACCGGTCGCAGCCTACCCGGATAAAACAAGGACAAGCACACAATACTTGTGCTTTGCACTGGCTGCGCCATGACGTTCAAAAAGGCGCTTAAATGTCAGAAAAGACGATTTATTCCGATCTGAAACAGCTTGGCTCGGAGAGCCGCATTCCCCAGTCTCCCGAGGACGCAGTTCTGGAAAAGGTCCAGAACCCGCAAGCCGGAACGCCCTATTGTGTGCGTTTTACCGCGCCCGAATTCACTTCACTTTGCCCGATGACCGGCCAGCCGGATTTCGCGCATCTGGTGATCGACTACGTTCCCGGCGAATGGCTGGTGGAAAGCAAATCGCTCAAGCTTTTCCTGTTTTCTTTCCGCAATCACGGTGCGTTCCATGAAGATTGCACGGTGACAATAGGCAAGCGGCTGGTCGAACTGCTTGATCCTGAATGGCTGCGGATCGGCGGCTACTGGTACCCGCGCGGCGGCATTCCGATCGACGTCTTCTACCAGACCGGCGACGCACCGCAGGACGTCTGGATTCCGGCACAGGATGTTCCCAATTATCGCGGACGCGGCTAGATACGCTCTTGCCGCTGGATGGGTTCGCCCCTATCTTGGCCCCATGAAGCGAAAAGAAGACCCATCATGATCAAGACCCTTGTGTTGCTGCTCACACTTTGTGTTGTCGCCGGTTGTGGCGGCGCGGGCAAAGCGGCGATGAATGCAGGCAAGGGTTTTGATCGTTTTGCTTGCGCATCGCGCAATTTCAAAGGCGAGACGCCCTGCCCGCAACCGGATAGGCCAACCCCGTGACGCGAAAGCTAAGACCATGACAATCCAGCCCAACACCATTCTCGATTTCTGGTTTTCTCCAAAAATGCGTGGAAAATGGTTTGAAAAAAGCGACGCAATAGACTCGGAAATCCGTGAAAAATTCCTGCCGCTTTATGAAGACGCCCGCCTGGACAAGCTCGAAGAGTGGAAACAGCAGGCAAACAGCGCGCTTGCTCTGACCATTGTTTTCGACCAGTTTCCACGCAATCTGTTTCGCGGCTCGCCGCGCTCCTTCGAGAGCGACGGGCTGGCGCGCGATGTGGCGATTCAGGCGCTTGATCATGACTTCGACCGAGAGCTGGCACCAGACCAGCGGCAGTTTTTGTATCTGCCGTTCATGCACAGTGAAAGCCTCAATGATCAAAAGCGTGCGCTGGACCTTTATGAAAAGCTCGGCGATACAAATGCTCTTGATTTTGCGCATCAACATCATGACATCATCGCACAGTTCGGCCGATTTCCGCATCGCAACGCGGTGCTCGGACGCGACACAACACACGAAGAAGCCGAGTTTCTAAAAACCCATTCAGGGTTTTGATTACAGCAACTGATAGGGCAATATCCCGCGCCGGTTGTGATTGACCGACAAACGGCTTTTCAACGGCGGCACAGCGCGCTGTACGCATTCGGCGCGCTCACAAATCCGGCATGAAACCCCGATCGCATCGAAAGCGGACCGGGCGGCGATATCGAGACCGTCCGCATAGACGAAATCGGCCGCGTGGGTAATTTCACAGCCCAGCGCAATGGCATAACGACGCTGCGGCGCGTGAAAACCGCCGTCGCGCTTGCTGAGTTCGGTTGCGACACACAGATAACGCGCACCATCGGGTGTTTCAGCCAGCTGGCGGATGATCTGCCCCGGCGTCTCGAAAGCCTGATGCACATTCCAGAGCGGACACGCTGCGCCATAACGCGCAAATTGCAGTTTTGCGGCGCTGTGGCGTTTGGTGATGTTGCCGGCACGGTCGATGCGGGCAAAAAACACCGGTACACCGCGCAGGCCAGAGCGCTGCAAGGTGCTCAACCGGTGCGCGACCTGTTCGAGACTGGCCCCGAAGCGCGCCGCCAGAAGTTCGAGATCATGACGAAGTTCTTTGGCTGCGTCGAGAAAGTTTTGATAGGGCAGCATCAAGGCCCCGGCGAAATAATTGCGCAATCCGATCTTGGCAATCTCGACCGCTTCCAGCGAGCGGAAATCGGTACGCTTGGCAATGGCCGAGACGAGCTTTTCCATTTCGAGTTCAGCAATCTGGAAGGCGATCTGGAAATGCCGCGTCGAAGACGCTGAATAGGGGTTGAGATAAAGTACCCGCGCGTGCCGATCGAACCGGCGCAGGATCGCCTCATCAGGATCGGCACGGGCAATGCGTACCCGGTGCTTTTCTTCCATATATTGGCTCAGGGCAAGACCGGTATCACGCGTGGGAATATCAAGCTTTTTTGCAAGATTTTCTGCTTCTACATCAATCTCATGCACGTAATTATCGATAAAATGAAAGAAGTCCCGCACTTCCTCATAAGGAGCAAGTTCGGCCATCGACGGCGCACGCCCAAGCTGGTTGTCGAGGCTTGCAAGCTGCTCACTGTTGCGCCGGTAAGCCTGATGGCAGGCGACCAGCGCATGCGCCAATCCGGGAGCGTTTTGCGTGATGAGTTTCAGTTCCTGCAAGTTCGGCTTGTAATTATCAAACACCGGATCGGCCAGAGCTTCCGAAACCGCTGATAGCAACCGGTCATTATCCCCAAGAGAAATGGCACCAATGTCGATCTGGAAATTTTCGGCCAGTGCCAGCAGAACGGCAGCGGAAACTGGTCGCTGGTTATTCTCAATCTGGTTTAAATAACTCGTTGAAATACCAAGGCGTTCGGCAAATCCCGACTGGGTTGCTTTGTGCTCTTCGCGGATTTCGCGGATTTTTCTACCGACATAGAGTTTTTTGGGTGCCACGTTGGGTGCCTGTTTGGAAGTGTCGGGTTTGCAAATTTGCATTTCGCTATTCGCAAATTTATAAATTACACATCAGCACCTTTTCAAGCTTTCAGAATGCGGCATACTGGCTCTAGGGTTAGAACCTATGCAGGAAGTCGTATCCCAGGTTTACAGCTTTTAAAGGCCGGATGAATGCAGGAACTCCTCGAACAGCTTGAAGCACGCCGCAACGAGGCGCGGCTTGGTGGCGGGCAACGCCGCATCGATGCACAACATGCCAAGGGCAAGCTCACCGCCCGCGAAAGGCTGGACGTGCTGCTCGATGAGTGTTCGTTTGAGGAATTCGACATGTATGTCACCCATCGTTGCACTGATTTCGGCATGGCGAACCAGAAGGTGCCGGGCGATGGCGTTGTGACTGGCTGGGGCACGATCAACGGTCGGCAGGTCTATGTGTTCAGTCAGGATTTTACCGTGCTCGGCGGCTCGCTTTCGGAAACCCACGCGCAAAAAATCTGCAAGATCATGGATATGGCCGTGAAGAATGGCGCGCCCGTCATCGGCCTCAACGATTCCGGTGGTGCACGTATTCAGGAAGGTGTTGCATCACTTGGCGGCTATGCGGATGTGTTCAAGCGCAATGTCGATGCATCGGGCGTGGTGCCGCAGATTTCCGTCATCATGGGGCCTTGCGCGGGTGGCGCTGTCTATTCGCCCGCCATGACGGATTTCATCTTCATGGTGCGCGATTCATCCTATATGTTCGTGACCGGTCCCGACGTGGTGAAAACCGTCACCAATGAGATCGTCACTGCTGAAGAACTGGGCGGCGCCTCAACCCACACCAAAAAATCCTCGGTCGCCGATGGCGCTTATGAAAACGATATCGAGGCGCTGGAGCAGGTGCGCATCCTGTTCGACTTCCTGCCGCTCAGCAATCGCGAAAAACCGCCTACACGGCCTGTTTTCGACGACCCGGCGCGGATGGAATTACGGCTCGACACATTGATACCCGACAGCGCCAACAAGCCCTATGACATGAAAGAACTTATCCTCGCACTCGCCGATGAGGAGGATTTTTTCGAAATTCAGCAGGCTTTTGCCGGAAACATCATCACCGGCTTCATTCGCATGGACGGCCAAAGCGTGGGCGTGGTCGCCAATCAGCCCATGGTGCTGGCGGGCTGTCTGGATATTGACGCTTCGCGCAAGGCCGCACGCTTCGTTCGCTTTTGCGATGCTTTCAACATTCCGATCCTCACCCTTGTCGATGTGCCAGGATTTTTACCGGGAACCGCGCAGGAATATGGTGGCGTCATCAAGCACGGCGCAAAGCTTCTGTTTGCCTATTCACAGGCCACCGTCCCCATGATCACGCTGATTACCCGTAAGGCCTATGGCGGCGCTTATGACGTGATGGCATCCAAGCACATTGGCGCAGATATCAACTATGCCTGGCCAACGGCGGAAATCGCCGTGATGGGAGCAAAGGGGGCAACCGAAATCCTCTATCGTTCGGAACTGGGCGACCCCGAAAAAATCGCGGCGCGCACAAAGGAATATGAGGAGCGTTTCGCCAATCCTTTTGTCGCTGCCGAACGCGGTTTTATTGACGAGGTGATCATGCCGCATTCCTCTCGCAAGCGCATCACGCGCGCCTTCGCCAGCCTTCGTAACAAGAGCCAGAACACGCCGTGGAAAAAACACGACACAATACCTCTGTAAGACGGCGGATAGGAACAGATGATCAAGAAAATCCTTATTGCCAATCGCGGTGAAATCGCCTGCAGGGTCATCAAAACGGCTAAGAAAATGGGCATCGCCACGGTGGCAGTTTACTCAGACGCCGACCGCAATTCGCTGCATGTCCAACTGGCTGACGAAGCGGTGCATATAGGCCCGGCTCCCTCAAACCAGTCCTATATCGTCATCGATAAAATTCTTGATGCTCTCCACCAAACCGGCGCAGATGCCGTGCATCCCGGCTATGGGTTCTTGTCGGAAAACCCGCACTTTGCTGAAAGGCTGAAAGCCGAGAACATCACCTTCATCGGCCCGCCGGTCAATGCCATTCAAGCCATGGGTGACAAGATTACCTCCAAAAAACTTGCAGCCGAGGCAGGTGTTTCCACCGTTCCCGGTCATATGGGACTGATCGGGGATGCGGACGAGGCAGTGCGTATCTCGACCTCTATCGGCTATCCCGTGATGATCAAGGCGTCGGCTGGCGGTGGCGGCAAGGGTATGCGCATTGCATGGAATGATGCAGAGGCACGTGAGGGCTTCCAGCTCTCTCGCAACGAGGCGAGATCCTCATTTGGCGACGACCGCATCTTCATTGAAAAATTCGTGACGCAGCCGCGCCACATCGAAATTCAGGTTCTGGGCGATCAACACGGCAATGTGCTTTATCTGGGCGAGCGCGAATGCTCGATCCAGCGCCGCAATCAGAAGGTGATCGAGGAAGCGCCCTCGCCTTTTCTCGATGAAGCGACCCGTAAAGCCATGGGCGCTGAGGCGGTGGCACTAGCCAAGGCCGTCGGCTATTATTCTGCAGGCACGGTCGAATTCATTGTTGATGGGAGCCGCAATTTCTATTTTCTTGAAATGAACACGCGTTTGCAGGTCGAGCATCCGGTGACCGAGCTCGTCACTGGCATTGACATCGTCGAAGAGATGATCCGCGTTGCTGCGGGTGAAAAACTGCGCTTCAGCCAGGACGATGTGAAACTCAATGGCTGGGCCATGGAAAGCCGTCTCTATGCCGAAGACCCCTATCGCAACTTTCTGCCTTCCATCGGCAGGCTGACGCGCTATCGCCCGCCGATAGAGGGCAAACGCGCGAACGGAACGGTCATTCGCAACGATACCGGCGTTTGTGAGGGCGGTGAAATCTCGATGTATTACGACCCGATGATCGCAAAACTCTGCGCGTGGGGAAAAGATCGCACCAGCGCAATCACTGCCATGGGCGATGCGCTCGATGCTTTCGAGGTTGAAGGCATCGCCCACAATCTGCCATTTCTCTCAGCCGTCATGGACAATCCGCGCTTTCGCAAAGGCGCACTCACCACAGCCTTTATTGCCGAGGAATATCTCGACGGTTTTGCTGGCGCTGCGGTTTCAGATAAAGATGCACGCATGCTGGCGGCGATTGCAGCGCAGCTTCATCTCATTACGACACGCCGCGATAAGCAGATCTCCGGAAAACTGTCGTCGCGCGAACCAGCGCCTGCAAATGAATGGGTGGTGACGCTGGGTAGCCACACCCTGCCTCTCACAGTCAGAGAAGACGAAGGCGGAACCAGCATCGGGTTTGACGATGGGGAAAACCTGCCCGTTGCCAACGACTGGCATCCGGGCAGCCAGCTTGGATCGTTCACGCTGGATGGCAGGCCCGTAATCGTTAGGATTTCGCGTGCGGGCACCGGCTGGCGTCTGCGCTGGCGCGGAATGGATGTGGTGGCGCATGTGCGCCGTCCACATGTGGCGGAACTGGCAAAACTCATGTTGGTGAAGCTTCCGCCCGACACCTCGAAATTGCTGCTCTGCCCCATGCCCGGCGTCATAACATCGATCCTTGTTCAGGATGGTGATATCGTAGAAGCGGGCCAGCCACTCGCAACCGTCGAAGCCATGAAGATGGAAAACGTGCTACGCTCCGAGCGTCGCGCCACAGTCAAACGCATCGCGGCACAGGAAGGTGCGAGCCTTGCCGTTGATGAACTGATCATGGAATTTGAGTGAGGGTGATATGAGCAAGCGTCCCACCCGTGATGACTGGTCAAAACTGGCCGAAAAGGAACTGAAGCGCCCGGCCGACAGCCTCCTCTGGCATACGCCCGAAGGCATCGATATAAAGCCGCTTTATACGGCTGACGATCTTGCCGGGGTTGACCATCTCGACACCCTCCCGGGCTTGGAGCCTTTTTTGCGCGGCCCCCGCGCCACCATGTATGCGGGACGTCCATGGACGATTCGACAATATGCGGGTTTTTCAACCGCTGAAGCTTCCAACGCCTTTTATCGCAAGGCGCTGGCTGGCGGACAGCAGGGTGTTTCCGTGGCTTTCGATCTTGCCACCCACCGCGGTTATGACAGTGACCATCCCCGCGTCGAGGGCGATGTCGGCAAGGCAGGCGTGGCAATCGACAGCGTCGAAGACATGAAAATCCTTTTCGACGGCATCCCGCTTGATAAAATCTCCGTTTCCATGACCATGAATGGCGCGGTCATCCCGATCCTCGCCAGTTTCATCGTGGTGGGCGAGGAACAGGGCGTGCCGCACGCACTGCTGTCCGGCACCATTCAGAACGATATTCTGAAAGAGTTCATGGTTCGCAACACCTATATCTACCCGCCCGAACCATCAATGCGGATCATTGCCGATATCATCGCCTATACGGCAGCGGAAATGCCGAAATTCAACTCGATATCCATTTCCGGCTATCACATGCAGGAAGCCGGCGCGACGCTGGTGCAGGAACTGGCATTCACATTGGCTGATGGTCGTGAATATGTGCGTGCCGCCCTCAAAAAGGGCCTCAATGTCGATGATTTCGCAGGCCGACTGTCGTTCTTCTTTGCCATCGGCATGAATTTCTTTATGGAAATTGCCAAACTGCGGGCCGCACGCCTCTTATGGTCGCGCATCATGCAGGAGTTCGAGCCGAAAAAGTCCGCCTCGCTGATGCTGCGCACCCATTGCCAGACTTCCGGCGTGTCGCTGCAGGAACAGGACCCTTACAACAATATCGTTCGCACCGCGTTCGAGGCCATGTCGGCAGCGCTTGGCGGCACGCAATCACTACACACCAACGCCTTTGACGAAGCCATTGCTTTGCCAACGGAATTTTCAGCCCGCATTGCGCGCAACACGCAGCTGATCCTGCAAAACGAAACCGGCGTGACGAAAATCGTCGATCCATTGGCTGGCTCCTATTATATCGAAAGCCTGACCAAGGAACTCGCAGACAAGGCATGGGCGCTGATCGAGGAGGTGGAAGCGCTGGGCGGCATGACCAAGGCGGTTGAAAGCGGTCTGCCAAAGCGGCTCATCGAGGAAGCCGCGACACGGCGACAGGCAGCGGTAGACAAGGGCGAGGAAGTGATCGTCGGGGTCAATAAATTCCGGCTTGATGAAGAAGACGCCATTGATATTCTGGAAATCGACAACAGCGCTGTGCGCCAGTCGCAGATCGCGCGCCTCAATCAAATCAAAGGCTTTCGCGACGAAGCGAAAGTGAAAAACGCCCTTTCAGAGCTGGAACAGGTGGCAGAGAGTGCAGAAGGAAACATTCTCGCCGCAGCCGTTGAAGCCGCGCGAGCACGCGCCACTGTGGGCGAAATTTCCGATGCTTTACGCAAAATCTTCGGTGATCACGCTGCCACGCCAAAGGTAGTCAAAAAGGTTTATGGCGACGCCTATAAAAACGAACCGGAATATCAGAATTTGGTTTCAAGGCTGGAGAAGTTCAGCAACAAAGCCGGACAGAAACCAAAGATCATGGTCGCCAAACTCGGACAGGACGGGCACGATCGCGGCGCAAAAATCATCGCATCCGCCTTCGGCGACATCGGTTTCGAAGTACTGGCAGGTCCCCTCTTCCAGACGCCGGATGAGGCAGCCGACATGGCGATCAAGGCCGATGTTAAGGTGCTCGGCGTTTCATCACTGGCGGCCGGTCACAAGACGCTGCTACCACAACTGATTGAAATATTGAAGAAAAAAGGGGGCGAGAACATCATCGTCGTCTGTGGCGGCGTGGTGCCACGACAGGATTACCAATTTTTATTCGATCATGGCGTTGCGGCCGTCTTTGGCCCCGGCACCAATGTGCTCGACTGCGCCCAGGCCGTACTCGATCTTCTCGAAGGCAAACGCCGCAACCTGTAGCCCAAATGAATCAAAGCCTTATCCTGTCACGATAAGGCTTTGAAAAATATAATGTATATTTATGATTTGGGATCGGCGGACGCTGGGATGGTGGAGTGTGTAACCGCGATTGGGTCGCTCGCGGGAAAACTGTCTTCAAGACCAGTATCGAGCTGGCTCTCAAGCTCCGTTCTGTTGCCAGCACGCCTTGCGCTCGGTCTTGAGAGAACCGATTCTGGATCAAGATCACATTCCTGACATGCAATAGACAGCGCTTCGCCCAATTTGAGGGCTGCTTTTTTGACAACTTCGTCGCGTTTCAGCTCATTATCCGTATCATTTTCGATTTTAACGGTAATCCGCTCCTTGCTTTCTGTAACGAATTCAACGCTATAAAGTTTAAAACCGCCGATTGAGCTGATGCGTGTTTCGACAATAGCCATTGCTGGTCCTCCACGTTGCATGTTGAGAGAACAACGGCTCTGACCGCTGAAAAGTTCCCCTTCCCAACACCCAAAATGGCTCAGGAAAAATGCAACCCAAAACCCTGCATCAGGCGGCGAATGGCATAATCGGGATTTTGCGAGGTAAAGATAGCAACGTCTTCATTGGCATGGATTTCTTCGTCAACTGTCTGCGAAGAAAGAAGCGAGATGGTACGCCGCGCAATGGCTTCAGCCGGGTCGAGCCAATCAACCGGCCACGGCGCCAACCGCCGAAAAACATTGGCCAGAAAGGGATAATGCGTGCAGGCGAGCACCACGATATCGGTACGCCTGCCGTCTTTTTCCACAAAACAAGGAGCAATCTGTTCCGCTACCAGCGCTTCATCAATCGTCTCACCACGAATATGTGCTTCGGCAATCGCCGCCAGCCTGTCGGCACCCACCAGACGGACATGGCATTGTGTAGCAAATGACTGGATCAGATCGCGCGTATAAGCGCGCTTGACCGTACCCGGCGTTGCCAGAACAGAAACAAGTCCAGAAGAAGTTCGCTCAGCCGCCGGCTTGATTGCCGGAACCGTGCCGACGAACGGAACCGCAGGATAGACACGGCGCAGATCGTCCAGAACCAGCGTCGACGCGGTATTGCAGGCAATCACCGCTATTCCGGGATCGTGAGCAGCGATCAATGTGCCAAACAAGGTAACGATACGATCCCGCAACGCTTCCTCTTCCCAACCGCCATAGGGGAAACCGGCATCATCCGCGACATAGACAAAACGCCGATCAGGCATCAGCACCCGCGCTTCGCGCAAAACCGTCAATCCGCCAATCCCACTGTCAAACACCAGAACAGGGCGTTCACTATGAGCGGAAAGGCCGCCAGCTAAGCGTGAAGCGGGTGCGTCCTTCATATCGTCTTGTCCTCTTTGGCCGGTTCCGCGTCGGCGGGCTTGCGGGCTCGTCCCTCCGGCGCACCGGAGCCGCGTGGTTTTTTCGGACTGAAGAGATCGAGCGAAGTTATGACGCCACGCAGAAGCTTGATTTCAGCCGACGCAAAACCCGCGCGTGTGAGGACAGCGCGCAGATTATTCACCATTGTGCCCTTGCGCGCTTCTGGCCGAAAATACCCTCTTACATCAAGAGCTTCTTCAATGTGATCAAACAATCCCTGCAATTCGTTCTTGGGTGCGGCTTCCAGTGCAGGTCCCCGGAAGACCGTTTCTGTTTCGCTTTCCAGCCCCGACTTCATCCACTCATAGGACATAAGCAGCACGGCTTGAGCAATATTGAGCGAAGCGAAGGCCGGATTGACAGGAAAAGTCACCATCTCGTCGGCGAGCGCCACTTCCTCATTGGAAAGCCCGAAACGTTCACGGCCAAACAGAATCCCGGTTTTTTCTCCTGCACGAAAACGGCTGCGCAATTGCGTGTTGGCTTCAACAGCACTGCGCACCTGCTTGAAACCATCTCGTTCACGCGCCGTGGTCGCATACACAAAATTAAGATCGGCTATTGCTGCGGGAAGATCGTCATAAACAACCGCATTGTCGATGACATGATCAGCCTTGCTCGCGGCTGCCCTCGCCTTATCGCTGGGAAACTCCTCACGCGGATTGACAAGGCGCAGCTCGGCCAGACCAAAGTTTGCCATCGCGCGCGCAACCATGCCTATATTTTCGGGCAATTGCGGGTTGACTAGAATGATTGCCGGTCCTTCCGCAAGTATGGGGCGCTGTTTATCGGTTCCTGCCATGATGTCTTCCGCTTGTGTCCGTTATTGCGGCATCCCGGGGTGCTGTTTTACCGCAAATATCTTTAAATCAAATCATTGCGTTTCACTGGCACAAATGCGCGTAAATCTCAAAGTTAATATTGGAACCCGTAAGTTGCGCGCATCGCCTGCTTCGGCATAAGAAAAGGCCCCGCACAGCGAGGCCTTCTGATGGCAACTTTGATGAAAGTCAGGTCATTTTCCGATGCACAGAAGACCGGGATCGCAATATGGTATCCACGGAAAGTCCGTTGCTTGATTGGACAAGCCTTTCGTTGAACCCGCTAAAACCGGGCCTGCCAATCCACAACCCAAAGCGCAGACAACAGAAAAAGTAAGAATAAGCTTTTTCATGAAAACCTCCTATTAATCTACTGTCCCAATAGATCATACTCCGTCATCAGCCAGTATCCCAAAACCTTGCCAACGATTACCTGTTTCCATCCAGCGTTCACATGAGCTCGGAATGTCGGCGTGTAGTAGCGGAATAACACCTGCCCCTCCTGCATTCGTGCCAGACTGACGACAGCTTAGTCATCAACACGGGAGGAAACGATGTCCAAGAAAATTCTCATGCTCTGCGGCGATTTCGGCGAGGACTATGAAACTATGGTCCCGTTCCAGACCCTGCTTGCCGTCGGTCACACGGTTCATGCAGTCTGCCCCGGCAAGAAGTCAGGCGATCATATTGCAACGGCTATTCATGATTTCGAGGGCCACCAGACCTATTCCGAAAAGCCCGGCCATAATTTCGCGCTCAACGCCAGTTTCGATGAGGTCAAAGCCGAAAACTATGATGCACTGGTCATTCCTGGCGGCCGCGCACCCGAATATCTACGCCTCGATGAAAAAGTACTGGCCATCGTCAGACACTTTTTTGAATCGGGCAAGCCTGTCGCTGCCGTTTGCCATGGCGCACAATTGCTCGCCGCGGCCCGTGTGCTTGAAGGGCGCACTGCCTCAGCCTATCCGGCATGCCGCCCGGAAGTCGAACTGGCAGGCGGCACCTACGCCGATATTGCCGTGGATCAGGCCGTCACCGAGGGCAATCTCGTCACCGCACCGGCTTGGCCTGCTCATCCGGCCTGGCTCAAGCAGTTTCTCTCCGTTCTTGGCACCAAAATCACGCATGATTGAAACTGATCAGCCTCGCCCTGCATGTACATGTTGCGGGCGGGGCTGAATTGCGCAAAATTGGCAAAGGAGAATGTGGGGAGAATTTTGAGGAGGAAATCATGTGCAGACTGTTCATCGGTGCCGATCCTGATCTCTGGCAAAGCGTGACGCGCTCATTGCGTATCGATGGCGTGGTGACCAGCGTTCGTCTGGAAAACTTCTTCTGGGTAACGCTTGAAGATATTGCGGCACGTGATGGCCTCACCGTCAGCCGTCTCATTGGAAAACTCTTTGGTGAATCGCGTGATGAAGGACACGATCTTGATAATTTCACGTCCTTCCTCAGGGTCTGTTGCGGGCGTTATCTCGCGCTGCAACTAAGCGGCCTTGTGCCTGTGGGTGAAGCTTGTGCTATTTCCACACTCGACGCCGACGCCATTCTTGCCCGGGAAAGGAAAAATGACCGCAAGCAGCCAAGTCCATGGGCTGCATCGCATCACGCTGCCTGAACACGTCTCGATATTTTTATCGGTTAATGCGTTTTTCAGGACAAAGAATGAGCGGCGAATGCTTTGCCTTATTCGCCATGGATGCTATAGGGTCGCGACGCATTCAAAGAGAGGCTTCATCTATGGCAAAAATCAAGGTCGCGAACCCGGTTGTTGAACTCGATGGCGACGAGATGACCCGGATCATCTGGCAGTTCATCAAGGACAAGCTGATCCATCCCTATCTCGATATCGATTTGAAATATTATGATCTGTCGGTTGAACACCGCGATGCGACCGATGACCAGGTCACAATCGATGCCGCAAATGCCATCAAGGAACACGGCGTCGGCGTCAAATGCGCAACCATCACACCCGATGAAGCCCGCGTTGAGGAATTCAAGCTCAAGAAAATGTGGAAGTCGCCAAACGGCACCATCCGCAACATTCTGGGCGGCGTGATCTTCCGCGAGCCAATCATCGCCAAGAACGTACCGCGCCTCGTGCCAGGCTGGACGCAGCCGATCATTGTTGGCCGCCATGCCTTTGGCGATCAGTATCGCGCGACCGATTTCAAATTCCCAGGTAAGGGCACGCTGACTATCAAGTTTGTCGGTGAAGACGGCCAGACCATCGAGCACGAAGTCTATCAGGCTCCCGGTTCGGGTATTGCCATGGCCATGTACAATCTTGACGAATCCATTCGCGAGTTCGCGCGTGCTTCGTTGAATTACGGCCTGCAGCGCGGCTATCCGGTATACCTCTCGACCAAGAACACGATCCTGAAAGCCTATGACGGTCGTTTCAAGGATATCTTCCAGGAAGTGTTCGACGCTGAATTTGCCGAAAAGTTCAAGGAAGCCAAGATCTGGTACGAACATCGCCTGATAGATGACATGGTCGCTTCGGCGCTCAAGTGGTCGGGTGGTTATGTCTGGGCCTGCAAGAACTATGATGGCGACGTGCAGTCCGATATCGTGGCGCAGGGCTTTGGTTCGCTTGGTCTGATGACTTCCGTGCTGATGACGCCAGATGGCAAAACGGTTGAAGCGGAAGCAGCGCACGGCACCGTGACGCGTCACTATCGCCAGCACCAGAAGGGCGAAGAAACCTCGACCAACTCGATTGCTTCGATTTTTGCATGGACGCGCGGCCTTGCCCATCGTGCCAAGCTCGACGACAACGCGGAACTTGCGAAATTCGCGCAGACACTGGAAAAAGTCTGCGTCGATACCGTTGAAAGCGGCTTCATGACCAAGGATCTTGCGCTTCTGATCGGTCCGGATCAGCCTTGGCTCTCCACCACTGGCTTCCTCGACAAGATCGATGAAAACCTGCAAAAGGCTATGGCCGCCTGAGCAGCCTCACCTTTATCGAAACAGAAAACGGCGGGAAATTTCCCGCCGTTTTCTGTTTTTATTTCGTAGTTTAATTCGGCTGTTTTCCGGCTTTCACGTAGAGAGCATCAAGCGCATCTTGTGCCTCGGAAATGCGGAAGGAATCGCCGGACGCCGTGGCCAGCTCCAGTCGCCTCTTCATGAAGCCTTCGGCTTCAACTTTATTGCCCATCTCAAAGGCCAGCACCCCAAGTTGGAAAAGCGCGTTCTCCGTGTTTTCCGCATCATCATTGGCGGTGGCAATACGCAGATATTTGTCAAGATAGGAGCGAGCCGCCGTAAAATCCTTGAGATCGTAGCTGTTCTGCGCCAGATTGATCACCACAGTAATCAGCTTATAGCTGTCGGTTCCGTGAAGTTTTTCGCCTTCCGCCAGCAGATATTCGTTGAGTTTGCGTGCATCTTGATATCGTTGCGCTTCATGCAGAACATAAGCCCAATCCTGACGCGCACCAAGCTTCTGATCGGACGTCATTTCAGGATCGGCATCCAGAAGCGGGATCGCTTTTTCATAGTTTTGAATGGCCAGCGACCAGTCCTGCAAATCCTGCGCCTGCGTGGCGATATTGTAATAATTGCGCCAGCGCTCTTTGGGCTTGAGAAAGGGTGCTGCTTCATCGATCCGGCTCGCGTCCTGCATCGGACCGATGCTGTCTTTGGGACGTCCAGCGCGATATTCAATAAAGCCGCGCAGATACGCCAATTCGCCACGCTCGCGCGAATTCTCCGGCGTTTTTTTGACCGCCGGTTCCAGATTATCCAGTTCGGAAAGAAGCCCACTAATGCTGAATGTCTGTCCGGGATCCATGACGATGGCATGGATCTCCTGCAACTGTTTCAGAGCCCTGCCAGCATCTTGTGCGTGGGCCGAACCAAACATCATCAGCGCCACCCACAAGACCAAAACACCGACCGACCTCAAGCGCATTCCCTACCCCGCCAGAAGAGCCTTGACCGCAGCAATCGCCGCATCGGCTTTTTCGCCATCGGGGCCACCGGCCTGCGCCATGTCGGGGCGTCCGCCGCCACCGGCACCACCAAGCGCACTTGACGCCGCACGCACCAAATCGACAGCACTGAAACGCGTCGTCAAATCTTCGGTAACGGCTGCAACCGCACTCGCCTTGCCGTCTTCGCTCACCCCAATGAACAACACCACGCCCGAGCCAACCTGCTTCTTGCCTTCATCAGCCAGCGGCTTCAAATCACGCGGCGATACGCCAGTGACGGTTCTGCCGAGGAAATTGATGCCGTTGATACTCTCCACCGCGCTGCCGCCCTCAGTGGAACCGCCACCAAGCGCCAAGTGCCTGCGGGCTTCCGTCAACTCACGTTCGAGCTTGCGGCGCTCATCAATCAGCGCATTGACACGCTCCAAAGTCTCGGCAGGTGTGGTTTTGAGGGCAGAAGCAATCGCCTTCACGCGCTCATCCTGCTCTTCGAGATAAAGGCGTGCGGCCTCTCCCGTCAACGCTTCCATGCGACGCACACCGGCAGCGACTGCGCCTTCCGAGACAACACGGACCAGACCAATATCGCCGGTCTGGCGCACATGCGTGCCACCGCAAAGTTCGACCGAATAAGGCCGGTTTGCCTTCTCGCCATGCTTTGCCGTTCCCATCGAGACGACACGAACCTCGTCACCATATTTTTCACCGAATAGCGCCATCGCGCCTTCGGCAATGGCGTCATCAACAGCCATCAGTCGCGTGCTGACCGGCGCATTCTGCAAGATGATCTCATTGGCAATGTTTTCGATCTTTGTCAGTTCTTCTGCCGAAATGGGCTTGGGATGCGAAAAATCGAAGCGCAGGCGATCAGGTGCCACCAGCGATCCCTTCTGCGCCACATGCGTGCCAAGCGTTTCGCGCAGCGCTTCATGTAGCAGGTGGGTTGCGGAATGATTGGAGCGGATGCGCGTGCGGCGGTCGCTATCGACTTTCAATTCAACCGTATCACCGGTTTTTGCAGTCCCCTTGGTGACTTCCCCGATATGGATGAAGACGCCTTCGCCCTTCTTGTGCGTATCCTTGATAGTGATGGCAAAACCTTCGCCCAAAATGACACCGGTATCGCCCTGCTGGCCACCGGATTCGCCATAAAACGGCGTCTGATTGACCACAACCAGGACAGCCTCACCTTCTTTAACTGATTGCACTTCCGCGCCATCATGCACCAGAGCCGTAATCACGCCTTCAGCGCTCTCGGTCTCGTATCCCAGAAACTCTGTCGCTCCGACCTTATCCTTGATGCCGAACCAGATAGTTTCGGTTGCAGCTTCTCCCGATCCCGACCAGTTGGCGCGGGCTTCGGCTTTCTGGCGTTCCATGGCGGCGTTGAAAGCATCGGTATCGACACTTACACCACGCTGGCGCAACGCATCCTGCGTGAGATCGAGTGGAAAGCCATAAGTGTCGTAAAGCTTGAAAGCGGTTTCACCGTCAAGGCGATCCCCCTCACCAAGCGTACTTGACGCATCCGACAAAAGGCCAAGGCCGCGCTCCAATGTCTTACGGAAACGGGTTTCCTCAAGCTTGAGCGTTTCGGAAATGAGCGCTTCAGCACGAATAAGTTCCGGATAAGCCTGTCCCATCTCGCGGATAAGGGCCGGCAGCAGACGCCACATCAGCGGCTCTTTGGCACCAAGCAACTGTGCGTGACGCATGGCGCGACGCATGATGCGGCGCAGCACATAGCCGCGGCCTTCATTGGATGGCAGCACGCCATCGGCAATCAGGAAGCTCGATGCGCGCAAGTGATCGGCAATCACACGGTGGCTGGCGCGGAAATCGCCCTCAGCCTTGATGCCGGTTGCTTCTTCCGAAGCGCGGATCAACGCCGTGAACAAGTCGATATCGTAATTGTCATGCACGCCTTGAAGAACGGCAGCAACGCGCTCCAGCCCCATTCCGGTATCGATGGAAGGGCGCGGCAGATCGACCCGTTCATCCTTGCTCAGCTGCTCGAACTGCATAAAGACGAGATTCCATATCTCGATAAAACGGTCGCCGTCCTCATCGGGAGATCCGGGAGGTCCGCCCCAGATATGATCGCCGTGATCAAAGAAAATTTCCGAACAAGGTCCGCACGGGCCGGTGTCACCCATGGCCCAGAAATTGTCACTCGTCGCAATGCGAATGATGCGATCATCGCTCAAGCCTGCGATCTTTTTCCAGAAATTCGCGGCATCGTCGTCGGTGTGATAGACGGTGACGAGCAGCTTGTCCTTGGGAAGGCCAAATTCCTTGGTGATCAGGTTCCAGGCATGGTGGATCGCCTCTTCCTTGAAATAATCACCAAAGGAAAAATTCCCCAGCATTTCAAAGAAGGTGTGGTGGCGAGCCGTATATCCGACATTATCGAGATCATTGTGCTTGCCGCCGGCCCGAACGCATTTCTGCGAAGTCGTCGCACGGCTATAGGGGCGATGCTCCAGTCCTGTAAAAACATTTTTGAACTGCACCATTCCCGCATTGGTGAACATGAGCGTGGGATCATTGCGTGGAACCAGCGGGCTTGATGAGACAACCTCATGCCCGTTCTTGCGGAAATAATCGAGAAATGTCGATCGGATCTCGTTGACGCCAGCCATAATTCACCTTTGGGCTTCCCCGCCCTGAATGGATGCGAGCCCGAAGCCGCATCGATTGTCTTGTTTGAGCCTCACAACACCGGCAAAAAGCCGATAATTGCGAGACTTATCCATCCGATCACCTTGAAAGGCCGAATGGATTTTCCGGTTGACCGCTTTTAACGATGCGCTGCTTTCCTGTCCAGACAAGCAATGTGCGCTATAAAAGCAATTATACGATTATGCCGCGTACAAAAACAAAACCCCGCGCTGATAGCGCGGGGTTTTGTTGTCAGTTTCAAATACAGAAGATCACGCTTCCGCAGCCTCTGCACCGCCGTCTTCCTCAGGCCCGGCATCATCAAGCAGTTGCTCGGCAATCAAGCCTGCGTTCTGGCGTAGTGTCGTCTCGATTTCCAGCGCCACTTCCGGGTTCTCTTTCAGATAGTTCTTGGCGTTTTCACGCCCCTGCCCCAGACGCTGTGAATTATAGGAGAACCATGCGCCGGATTTCTCAACGATACCGGCCTTCACGCCAAGATCGACCAGCTCGCCCGTCTTGGAAACACCGGCACCATACATGATGTCGAATTCGACCTGCTTGAAGGGTGGTGCCAACTTGTTCTTGACCACCTTGACGCGGGTCTGATTGCCCACCACTTCATCACGTTCCTTGATGGCGCCGATACGGCGGATGTCGAGACGAACCGAGGCATAGAATTTAAGCGCATTGCCGCCCGTTGTGGTTTCAGGCGAACCAAACATCACGCCGATCTTCATACGAATCTGGTTGATGAAGATGACCATACAGTTGGAACGCGAAATCGACGCCGTGAGCTTGCGCAAGGCCTGGCTCATCAGACGAGCCTGAAGACCAGGCAACGAATCGCCCATTTCGCCTTCAATTTCTGCGCGCGGTGTCAAAGCGGCAACAGAGTCCACCACCAGAACGTCGATTGCGCCTGAGCGCACCAGCGTATCGGTAATCTCAAGCGCCTGCTCACCGGTATCGGGCTGTGATATCAACAGGTTCTCAAGATCCACACCAAGCTTGCGGGCATAAACGGGATCAAGCGCATGTTCCGCATCGACAAAGGCGCAGATACCGCCCTTTTTCTGCGCTTCAGCAATTGTATGCAGCGCAAGCGTGGTCTTACCCGAGCTTTCGGGTCCATAAATCTCAACGATACGCCCCTTGGGCAAGCCGCCGACGCCCAACGCGATATCGAGCGAGAGCGAGCCGGTTGGCACAGTCTCGATATCAACCACTTCGTTCTGGCCAAGCCGCATGATCGAGCCTTTGCCGAACGCCCTTTCAATTTGCGACAACGCCGCATCCAGAGCCTTAGTCTTGTCCACTGAATTATCCTCAACAAGTCGCAATGATTTCTGAGACATCTTACACCATCCTCTTGTCTCGCTTGAAGCCCGGCAGGCTCATCGACAAGAACTATTTGTATCTGTTTTGTTCTTGTTTTGCAATATGCACAACATATTGATTTATTTGACTAATTAAATTTTGTTCTTTTATTGTTCCGAAATTTTGATTTTGAAGAGAATATAAAAACTATTCGATGATACAGCCTAATCCGAGCGTTTTATCAAAAGACGATTCGGCCAGACGCAAAAAGTGCAGCCTTTCAGATGAAAGGCTGCACCGCATTTTAGATGGAAAGCTGACCGGCTTAGCTTGCTGCGCGCAGTGGCGAAATCTGAATTTCGACGCGGCGGTTTTGTGCACGTCCATCCGGGCTCGCATTGCTGGCCACTGGCTGGGTTGCGCCATAACCGATAATGGCAAAGCGACGCGGATCGATACCCTGTGAACCAAGATATTGGGCCACAGACGCGGCGCGGCGCTGCGACAGGGCTTGATTGTGGCTGGCGCTGCCGGTCGAATCGGTGTGGCCGTGTACATCCACCAGCGTCTGATTGAACTTGCGCAGCACGATGGCAACAGAATTCAGCGTCGCATAGAACTGGCTCTTCACCTGGTCCTGATCTGTATCGAAGGTAATGCTGGATGGCATGTTGAGGATAATCTGGTCGCCATTACGCGTCACCGAAACGCCGGTTCCCTGCAATTGCGAACGCAGCTCATTTTCCTGACGATCCATGTAATTGCCGATGGCTCCGCCGCCCAGCGCACCGATACCGGCACCGATCAGCACGGCATTGCGCTGTGCGCGGCTGGAACCGCCGACCATAAGGCCACCGAGCGCACCGACAGCCGCACCAATGCCCGCGCCGCCCGCCGTGTTCGACATTTTTTGCTCGCCCGTATAGGGATCGGTCGTGCAGCCCGCAAGAAAAGTAACGCCGATCAGCGCGATAGTGATTTTCTTCAACATGGAATAGTCATCCTCAATTTGCGATTCGCGCCGCTTATAATGGCGCTTCAAGGCCGGATATTGTTCAAAGACTAGAATCGCCCCGGTGTTTGTTTTAGCGAATGCCGCCGCAAGAGCGCAACTGCGCCGCATAACGATTGGCCATCGCCTGTGTCCGTTTCGCGCCATTCAAAGCTGTGGCATTGCCACGCCACACACCGCGCGAATATCCCCCATGCCCGCTGTAATAAGCCAGATAGAGACTATAGGCATCCGAACGGCTGATGCCATTTTTCCGATAGCTCTGATAGTGATACCAGCCAATGAAATGGATGGCATCGCTAAAATTACTACGCGATGCCGTCCAGCGGCCTGTTTCGCGCTTGTAACGATCCCATGTGCCGCTCAGCGCCTGCGAATAACCATAGGCACTGGAGGCCCGCTTCCACGGAATGATCCAGAGGATTTTCTTGCGCGGCGGTCGCGCATAGGGCTGGAAGCCCGATTCCGTATAGATCGTTGCCATCAGCACAGGGACAGGCACGCCGAACTCGCGTGAAACACGCTTAGCCGCACTCTGCCAATTATTGATCCAACCATCGCGCTGATCGAAGACTGCGCAGACATTGTTCACTTGCCGCGGGGCAGTCGCACAACCTCCAAGGATCATGAGCGCGACGAGACACAAAACACGCATCATGGGAAACCTCGTCTTTTACTCTTTTTTAAAAGGTAAAAGTAAAGGCGAAATTAACTTATTCTTTTGAATCCATTATGGTTTACAAAGGGTTGAGATTTTTTTCAGCGCGTGCGCTCCTGCCTGAGCCGTGTCCAGTAATCAAGCCGCTTGCGGATATCGCGCTCGAAACCGCGTTCGGGCGGGTCGTAGAATTTCTGCCGTCCCATGGCTTCGGGGAAATAATCCTGCCCCGAAAAAGCATCAGGCTGATCATGGTCATAGGCATAGCCCACCCCATAACCTTCGGTTTTCATCAGTTTGGTCGGCGCATTCAGGATATGGCGCGGTGGCACAAGAGAGCCGTGTTCCTTGGCTGCCCGCATCGAAGCCTTGTAGGCCATATAGACAGCGTTGGATTTTGGCGCGGTTGCCAGATAAACACAGGCCTGCGCCAATGCCAGTTCGCCTTCGGGCGATCCCAGATAATCATAGGCGTCTTTTGCAGCGTTGCAGATGACGAGCGCCTGCGGATCGGCAAGGCCGATATCCTCAACCGCCATGCGCACCAGTCGTCGTCCCAGATAAAGCGGATCTTCACCCGCATCGAACATGCGGCAAAGATAATAAAGCGCTGCATCGGGATCGGAGCCACGCACTGATTTATGCAGCGCCGAAATCAGATTGTAGTGGCCGTCCTGACTTTTGTCGTAAACGGGCGCACGGCGCTGCACCACGTCCTGCAATTTCTCGGCATCGAATACTTCGTCGGTACGCGCCGCCCGCCAGATCTCCTCGGCAAGCGTCAGCGCTGCACGGCCATCGCCATCGGCCATGCGGATGAGGCTTGCTCGCGCCTCTTCATCAAGCGGCAAAGGACGCTCTTCCTGCTCTTCGGCGCGTGTTAAAAGCGTTGCGATGCTTGCCGCATCATGCGGGTGAAAAGTCAGCACCCGCGCCCGCGACAACAAAGCGGCATTGAGCTCAAAGGACGGGTTTTCTGTGGTGGCCCCGATGAGGATGACGGTACCATCCTCCATCACAGGTAAAAAACTGTCCTGCTGGGCACGATTGAAGCGATGAATTTCGTCCACAAAAAGCAGCGTCTGGCGTCCAGACATGCGCCGGGAGCGGGCCATTTCAAACACTTTTTTAAGATCGGCCACACCAGAAAAGATCGCTGAAATCTGCTCGAAAGCAAGCTCCGTCTCGCCTGCCAAAAGCCGGGCCACTGTAGTCTTGCCGGTGCCAGGTGGTCCCCAGAAAACCATCGATCCAAGCGAACCCGACGCGATCATGCGCGTCAACACGCCTTCTGGGCCGGTCAGGTGCTCCTGACCCGTAACATCGCCAAGGGTTTTGGGGCGAAGACGATCTGCCAACGGCCGGTTACGGTCCGCATTGGGATCAACAGATGCAGAAAACAGATCGCTCATATCCCTCGCCGATCATATTAAAACGCTCGCAGTTAGCGGATAAACTGGCGCAACAGCGCGCCATTGCGCTCGATCTCCATGCGCCATGCAAGCCCGCGCCCGGCATCGAGAACCGCCAACAGATCATTGATGCTACGGATCGCATTGCCATTGAGATTTCGGATAATATCGCCCTTCCGAAGGCCCAGCCGCGCGGCAGGCGAATTGGCGTAGACCTCGATAATGACAACCCCCTGCGCATCGCCGCGCAAACGCAGCTTCTTTGCCGTTTCGGGCGTCAGTTCCTGCACGGCAGCGCCTGAAAACGGGCTATCGCCCTTGATGATCTGCGGTTCTCTCTGCCTGACTTCCGGTGCTTTGGTCAGCATGACCGGAATGGTCTCATTCTTGCCATTGCGCAAAACCTCGACCGAAACAGTGTTGTCGATGCCTGCTGTGGACAACCGATACCCCAGCACATCCTGATTATCGACACGCACGCCCTGAATGCCCAAAACGACATCACCGACCTTCAAGCCGGACTTTTCCGCAGGCCCATCCTTGGCAAGCGCAGTAATGAAAGCGCCATAGGGTCGGTCCATGCCAAGACTTTCGGCAAGCTCCGCCGTCACACCCTGAAAGGTTGCGCCAATATAGGGGCGTTCGAAACTCTTGCTGCCGCTTTGCGCAGCCTCGACCACCGCACGCACCATGTTTGAGGGAATAGCAAAGCCGATACCAACCGAGCCGCCAGAGCGCGAATAGATCGCGGTATTAATGCCGATCAAGCGTCCACGCATATCGATCAATGCCCCGCCGGAGTTTCCGGGATTGATCGCCGCATCGGTCTGGATGAAAAAGTCGAAATCGGAAATGCCGACTTGAGTGCGCGATTGGGCCGAGACAATGCCGCTCGTCACCGTCTGGCCAACGCCGAAAGGATTGCCGATGGCAAGAACCAGATCTCCGACCTCGACCGCATCGGAATCACCAAGCCCCAGTACCGGGAATTTTTCATTCGACGAAATCTTGAGCACGGCAAGGTCGGTGGTTTCATCGCGCAGCAACAGCTTGCTTTCAAACTCGCGCCCATCGGCAAGCGCGATCTTGATCTCATCGGCATCCTTGATCACATGATTATTGGTGACGACGATGCCGGAACTGTCGACTATAACGCCGGAACCAAGCGATTGCTGGATGCGCGGCTTGCTGTTTTGGAAGCGCTGGCCGAAGAACTGCTCGAAAAACGGATCGCCTGCAAAGGGCGAACGCGCCTGCACCTGTCTTGCCGCATAGACATTGACGACAGCAGGCGTGGTTTCCTTGACAAGTGGTGCGAAGGAAAGCTGCATATCGGAACGGCTGAGCGGTATCTCTTTTGCCGCTGGCGTATTCTTTGCCTGCGAAAGCGTAGCCGCCATGCCGATCACTGCCACAAGGATACTCACAATCCCCAACCGTTGCCACTTCATGCAAAAACTCCGCATTTTATTCTTTCAGACTCAAGCCTTGTATGTAGTTTAATGAGGCAAAGGCTAAAGGGCCAGCATAATGGCCGTCACGAAAACATGGATGAACGCGCTATTTGTCGTATTCATGATTCACGCGTTAAATTTCGATATCAACGCCTGTCTTTATCCCAAAACAGGTTCCCGTTTTTGGAAGACATGTTTTATGGCAATAAAAAAGGCCGCACGAGGCGGCCTTTTTCAAAACTTTCAAACGCTGCTTACGCGGCGTCTGCTTCAGCGGCCTGTTCGGCTTCGACGCGGGCGCGGTCAGCCTTGCCCTTGGCATCGACATCGCGTTCCACGAATTCGACAACTGCGAGCGGTGCATTGTCACCGGTGCGGAAGCCTGCCTTCATGATGCGGATGTAGCCGCCGTTACGCGTTGCATAGCGGGTTGCAAGCGTATCAAACAGCTTTGCAACAAGCGTGACATCGCGAATGGCAGAAATTGCCTGGCGACGTGCATGCAGATCGCCACGCTTGCCGAGTGTGACAAGCTTTTCAACGATCGGACGAATTTCTTTTGCTTTCGGAAGCGTCGTCACAATCTGCTCGTGTTCGATCAGCGAAGCAGCCATGTTGGCAAACATCGCCTTGCGGTGCGAGGCAGTGCGGTTCAGCTTACGGTATCCATTACCGTGACGCATGAGCCTTCTCCTTGGTTCGTTCTAGCCGGACTGTTGCCGGTCCTAATTACATCTTACGCATTATCCTGCGCGAAACCGCTTCGCACTTTCGCTGGAAATGCTGTCTTTTTTACGCATTATCCTGCGCGAAACCGCTTCGCACTTTCGCTGGAAATGCTCAGTATTGGTCTTCGTAGCGCTTTGCGAGATCTTCGATATTTTCCGGTGGCCAGGCAGGGATTTCCATACCAAGATGGAGGCCCATGGATGCCAGAACTTCCTTGATCTCGTTGAGCGACTTGCGGCCGAAATTCGGAGTCCGCAACATCTCGGCTTCCGTCTTCTGGATCAGGTCGCCGATATAAACGATATTGTCGTTCTTCAGGCAGTTTGCCGAACGTACCGACAGTTCCAGCTCGTCCACCTTCTTGAGCAGCGCCGGATTGAAAGCCAGTTCCGCAACCTGTTCCTGCGGGGCTTCCTTCTGCGGCTCTTCAAAGTTGACGAATACTGCCAGCTGGTCCTGAAGAATACGCGCTGCATAGGCAACCGCATCTTCACCGCTGACCGAACCATTGGTTTCGATGTTCAGCGTCAGCTTGTCATAGTCGAGAACCTGACCTTCACGGGTGTTCTCGATCTTGTACGATACCTTGCGCACCGGGGAATAGAGGCTGTCGACCGGGATAAGGCCGATGGGCGCATCTTCCGCACGGTTGCGGTCGGCAGGCACATAGCCCTTGCCAGTATTGACGGTGAATTCCATGCGGATTTCAGCGCCTTCGTCCAGTGTGCAGATGACGTGATCGGGGTTGAGAACCTCGACATCGCCAACGGTCTGGATATCGCCAGCCGTCACAACGCCTGGACCTTCCTTACGAACGACCATGCGCTTCGGGCCTTCGCCTTCCATACGGATGGCGATTTCCTTGACGTTAAGGACGATGTCCGTCACATCTTCGCGCACGCCGGGAATGGACGAGAACTCATGCAGAACGCCATCGATCTGAATAGCGGTCACGGCAGCGCCGCGCAGAGACGACAAGAGCACGCGACGCAGGGCATTACCGAGAGTCAGGCCAAAACCGCGTTCCAGCGGCTCTGCAACCACAGTTGCATGCGTGCGCGAACCCTTGGTGATGAATTCCACCTTGTTCGGCTTGATCAGTTCCTGCCAGTTTTTCTGGATCATGTATTTTTCCTCTATCAACTGTCGCCACTATCCAATCGTAGCGATCATGTGAAGAACCACAGAGGAACCCCAAAGCGGACCTTGGGGTTCATGCAGCGTATAAAAGAAATTAGACCCGGCGCTTCTTGCGCGGACGGCAACCGTTGTGCGGGATCGGTGTAACATCGCGAATCGACGTGATCACAAAGCCGGCAGCCTGCAAGGCGCGCAGCGCGGATTCACGACCAGAACCCGGTCCGCAAACCTCGACTTCGAGGGAGCGCATGCCATGTTCCTGTGCCTTCTTGGCGCAATCTTCGGCAGCGATCTGTGCGGCGAACGGGGTCGATTTACGGGAACCCTTGAAACCCTGAGCACCAGCAGACGACCAGGCAATTGCATTGCCCTGAGCATCCGTGATGGTGATCATGGTGTTGTTGAACGTCGAATTAACGTGGGCAACGCCCGACGAAATGTTTTTACGCTCGCGACGGCGAACGCGTGTGGCTTCCTTGGCCATGGTAGTCCTTTCAATCGATCTCTACACCGCCGTAATTCCAGCGGCTCCACCGGTCCTCACGAAAGGACCAGTAACAAACCTCGCCGGCGCACCGGAAAGGCCAGACAAGAAGAAAAACGAAACAATAAAGTTTCGCGAAAATTACTTCTTCTTGCCTGCGATAGCCTTTGCAGGACCCTTGCGAGTACGTGCATTGGTGTGCGTGCGCTGACCGCGAACCGGTAGCGAACGACGATGACGCAGACCGCGGTAGCAGCCCAGATCCATCAAACGCTTGATGTTCATCGATACTTCACGACGCAGATCACCTTCAACGCGATACTCTGCGTCAATGGCTTCACGAATCTGAAGTACTTCAGCGTCGGTGAGCTGATTTACGCGACGCTCATCGGCAATGCCAACCTTCGTCACGATCTCACGAGCAAATTTCGGTCCAATCCCGTGGATGTACTGAAGCGCAATAACAACGCGCTTGTTCGTCGGGATATTGACGCCAGCGATACGTGCCACGTCTGTTCTCCTTAATGTTAATCAATTCTGCCTCAAGGTAAGTCCTTTAGGGCAAGACCTTCAGGCAGCATAATATGACCGGTACCGGCCTCTTTACGATTTCCGCCGCTACCCGCCATTCAAAACCAAATGAAGTGGCGCAGTCTTTGACGGAATCATCACAAAAAGTCAACTCTTAAACATCCGTAAAGCCATCAAACCGGCCTTTCGGATATCTAAAGCAACTTCTGAAAGCAGAAACGGGCATAAAAGCATTAAACGTCCCTGCCCGACCAAACTGCGTCTTCAAGCCGGAACGAGAATTCTTTCGATCTCGGCCGTAACCTCTTCAACCGGCGACATGCCGTTGATGACGCGCAATTCACCGGTTCCCGCATAGTGCGTGGAAAGCGGCGCAGTCTTCTCGCGGTATTCGATCAGACGCTTGCGAAACGCTTCAGGGTTGTCGTCGGACCGAACCTGACCGCCTTTGGCGATCGTCTCGGCGACGCGACCTTCCATGCGCTTGACGAGCGCATTCTCATCAACCTTCAGCTCGATGACGGCATCGAGCTTTTTGCCCTTGGTCGTAAGCATCGCGGCCAAGGCTTCCGCCTGCGGGACCGTGCGCGGATAGCCATCGAGAATAAACCCGTTGGCGCAATCCGGCGCATCGATGCGTTCAGACACAATCTGGTTGACGATTTCATCAGAAACCAGCTGGCCTGCATCCATCACGGCTTTCGCACGCTTGCCGATTTCGCTTTGCTGAGCAACTGCAGAACGCAGCATATCCCCTGTCGAAAGCTGCGGTATTCCATGCTTCTTGGTAAGAAGTCCAGCCTGCGTCCCCTTACCTGCTCCGGGCGGCCCAAGAAGTATCAATCTCATTTACTACGTTTCCCACCTCTGAGTTTGGACTTCTTGATCAACCCTTCATACTGATGGGCGACAAGATGCCCCTGAACTTGCGCAACCGTATCGAGTGTCACGCTGACAACGATAAGCAACGACGTACCGCCAAGATAGAATGGCACGCCGGTTGCGGAAATCAGGAATTCCGGCAAAAGACAGACAAGCACGATATAGATGGCACCGACAACTGTGATGCGTGTCAACACATAGTCTATATATTCGGCTGTCCGTTCGCCCGGACGAATGCCCGGTATGAAGCCGGAATGCTTCTTGAGCTGGTCAGCCGTATCCTTGGGATTGAACACAATGGCCGTATAAAAGAAGCAGAAGAACGCCATCAATGAAGCATAGAACAGCATATAGAGCGGCTGACCATGACCAAGCGCGTTGAGGATAGTGGTCGCCCAGGCTGGCATTTCCGTCGTATCGGCAAAGCCTGCGACAGTAGCTGGCAACAAAAGCAGCGACGATGCGAAGATCGGTGGGATAACGCCCGCCGTATTCAGCTTGAGCGGCAGATGCGATGTGTCGCCCTGGAACATGCGGTTGCCGACCTGGCGCTTCGGATACTGGATCAGCAGGCGGCGCTGTGCGCGCTCAACAAAAACAATGATCGCAATCAGCGCCACGGCAAGAATGATGATGCCGAGGATAAGCCCCGTGGACAGAGCGCCTGTACGGCCAAATTCAAGCGTACTGGAAATGGCGTGCGGCAAGTTGGCGACAATACCGGAGAAAATGATCAGCGAAATGCCGTTGCCGATACCGCGTGCCGTGATCTGCTCACCGAGCCACATCAGGAACATCGTGCCGCCAACAAGCGTGATCACCGCTGAAACCATGAAGAACGGGCCAGGGTTAAGCACGATCCCCGCGCCGCTCTGCAGTCCAGCAGCAATGGCATAAGCCTGAACAAGCGCCAGAAGCACCGTTCCGTAGCGCGTATACTGATTGATGATCTTGCGGCCCGCTTCGCCTTCCTTCTTCAGCGCTTCAAGCGTCGGAACGACCGACGTCATGAGCTGCACGATAATGGAAGCCGAAATATAGGGCATGATGCCGAGCGAAAGGATGGCCATGCGCTCAACCGCACCGCCGGCAAACATATTGAAAAGCCCCAGAACACCTTGACTGTGCGACTGGAAAGCCTGCGCAAACGCATCAAGATTGATACCGGGAAGCGGAATATAGGTGCCGAACCGGTACACGAGCAAGGCGCCCAGTGTGAACCAGATGCGTTTTTTAAGTTCTTCCGCCTTCGAGAAGGCCGAAAAATTAAGATTGGAAACTAGCTGTTCAGCAGCCGATGCCATTAAATTTCTCCGGTGAAAAGTCTCCGGCCCTCCCCCCGTATGACACGTCCGAATTCAAGACGTGCCTCCAGATAAAGAAGACCTTACCCAGATATGCGCATTGGCATAAAGGTGCAAGCGGCGGCCCGGTTTTTTCGCAGCTTCTTGATAAACCTTTCGGGATTATCGAAAAACCGCTCCGGGCCGCCGCTCAAATTTTCAGCTCAAAAGCTTATTCGGCTTTGGCTTCGGGAAGCTTGATGCTGCCGCCAGCCTTTTCGATCTTTTCAACAGCCGACTTGGAAGCACCGGCAACCTCGAAGGATACCTTTGCCGTCAATTCGCCATCGGAAAGGATGCGAACACCGTCTTTTGCACGACGAATCACGCCGGCAGCCTTAAGCGTTTCAATGTTCACGACAGCCTTTGCATCAAGCTTGCCTGCGTCGATCGCGGTCTGAATACGACCAAGCGACACTGCATTGAAGCTCTTTGCAAAAATGTTCGTAAAGCCACGCTTCGGCAGACGACGGTAGATTGGCATCTGACCGCCTTCAAAACCGTTGATTGCCACGCCCGAACGCGACTTCTGACCCTTGACGCCGCGGCCACCGGTTTTGCCGGTACCCGAGCCAATGCCGCGGGCAACGCGTTTGCGTGCCTTTACAGCACCGGGCTTGTCACGCAGATCGTTGAGTTTCATATCTCTATCTCCCTGCGTTATCAGGCCTCGTCCACGATGCGGACGAGATGCTGAACCTTGGCGATCATGCCACGCACAGAAGGAGTATCCTCCAGCGTGCGACGGCGGTGCATTTTATTTAGACCCAGACCAACCAGCGTTGCACGCTGCTCGGCTGGACGACGGATTGGGCTTCCGATCTGCTCGACCGTAACCGTCTTGCCCTTCTTCTCAGCCATCACTCAAATCCTTGTCTATGGCGTATCCGGTTCTGATCAATGATCCTCTACCGGACTAACACAAACTATCGGCTATTCTTCAGAACCAACCACATCCTGGCGACGCGCCTGGAGGGTCGAGTACTTGATGCCGCGCTGTGCTGCGATGTCCTTTGGATGCATCTGATGCTTCAGAGCGTCAAAGGTTGCACGAACCATGTTGTAAGGGTTCGACGAGCCGAGCGATTTGGCAACAACGTCCTGTACACCGAGCGTCTCAAAAACCGCACGCATCGGACCACCCGCGATGATACCCTTACCAGCGGGGGCTGCGCGAAGCAGAACCTTACCAGCGCCATGACGGCCTTCGACGTCGTGGTGCAGAGTACGACCTGAGCGCAGCGGCACGAAAATCATGTCGCGCTTGGCCGATTCGGTTGCCTTGCGGATGGCTTCCGGGACTTCACGTGCCTTGCCATGACCAAAACCAACGCGGCCCTTCTGATCGCCGACAACGACGAGCGCTGCAAAACCGAAGCGACGGCCGCCCTTGACGACCTTGGCAACGCGGTTGATGTGAACGAGCTTGTCGACGAATTCGCTGTCGTGTTC
Organism: Brucella sp. BE17; assembly: GCF_039545455.1. Lineage (NCBI taxonomy): Bacteria > Pseudomonadati > Pseudomonadota > Alphaproteobacteria > Hyphomicrobiales > Brucellaceae > Brucella > Brucella sp. BE17. The sequence goes on from NZ_CP154467.1 coordinate 1,063,409, forward strand.
GTCACGACCGCGATCTTCGCGCTTACGTTCTCTCTGTGCCATATCCTTGATTCCTTATTCTTTTCCGGAAGCACAAATGCTGATTAGAAGCTAAGGCCGCTTTCGCGGGCAGCTTCGGCGAGAGCCTTCACACGACCGTGGTAGATGAATGCACCACGATCGAACACAACGTCCTTGATACCGGCCTTCACGGCACGCTCTGCAAGCAGCTTGCCGACAGCAGCAGCTGCTGCTGAATCGGCACCGGTCTTGAGCGAACCCTTGAGGTCGCCATCGAGCGTCGAAGCGGCGGCAACAGTGATGCCGCGCACGTCGTCGATGACCTGGGCGTAAATGTTCTTGGAAGAACGGTGCACGCTGAGGCGCGGACGGCCGTTTGCGACCTTCTTGACCTGACGGCGTACACGAGCAGCGCGACGCTGCAAAGTTTCTTTTGGCGATGCCATGACGCGCTTCCCTTACTTCTTCTTGCCTTCTTTGCGGACGATTTTCTCGCCAGCATATTTGACGCCCTTGCCCTTGTAAGGCTCGGGGCCGCGATATTCACGGATCTCAGCTGCAACCTGGCCGACAATCTGCTTGTCGATACCCGTTACAACAATTTCCGTGGGCTTCGGCACGGCTACGGTGATGCCCGCAGGCACATCGTAGATCACTTCGTGAGAGAAACCGAGCGAGAGCTGCAGGTTCTTGCCCTGCATAGCGGCACGATAACCGACACCGCTGATCTCGAGCTTCTTTTCGAAGCCGTCCTTAACACCCTCAAAGATGTTCGAAATCATCGTGCGGGACATGCCCCACTTTGAACGCGCATTCTTCGACTGGTCGCGCGGATCGACAGCAATGGCGCCGTCTTCCATCTTGACCAGAACTTCATCGTGCACCACGAAAGACAATTCGCCCTTCGCGCCTTTGGCCTTGACGGTCTGACCTTCAACACTGGCGGTCACACCTGCCGGGACCGGCACGGGTTTTTTACCGATACGAGACATTTTGATACCTGTCTTTTATCTGTTCGCTGTCAACCGCATCAGAAGATGCGGCAGAGCAGCTCACCACCAACGTTTTGTTCACGGGCTTCATGATCCGCCATAACACCCTTAGGCGTCGACAGGATCGAGATGCCAAGACCGTTTGCGACCTGCGGGATCGACTTGACCGACACGTAAACGCGACGACCAGGCTTGGATACGCGGGTAAGCTCACGGATGACCGGAACACCTTCATAATATTTCAGCTCGATTTCGATCTCGGCCTTGCCGTTCACGAATTCACTCTGCGTATAACCGCGGATGTAACCTTCAGACTGAAGGACATCCAGAACGCGGGCGCGCAATTTGGAAGCAGGCGTTGAAACCTTGGTCTTCTTGCGGCCGACTGCGTTACGAATACGGGTCAGCATGTCGCCGATAGGATCTGACACAGACATATGCTACTCCTTACCAGCTCGACTTGACGATGCCCGGGACCTGCCCGAACGAACCCAACTGACGAAGCGCAATACGCGACATCTTCAGTTTACGGTAATAACCACGCGGACGGCCCGATATTTCGCAACGATTGCGAATACGAACCTTTGAAGAGTTGCGCGGCAGTTCGGCAAGCCGGATCGTGGCGCGGAAACGCTCATCCAGCGGAAGGCTCTGATCCATGACGATCGCCTTCAGACGTGCACGCTTTTCAGCATGACGCTTAACCAACTTTTCGCGGCGCTTGTTTTTTTCGACTGCGCTAGTCTTGGCCATATTGATATACCTCGCTACGCTTGCCGTTACTGCCGAAATGGGAAGTTGAATGCACGCAGAAGTGAGCGTGCTTCATCATCCGTCTGGGCGGTCGTGCAAACGATGATGTCCATGCCCCAGATCTGATCAACTTTATCGTAATTGATCTCCGGAAACACGATGTGCTCCTTGATACCCATGGCAAAGTTGCCACGACCGTCAAAGCTCTTCGGATTGAGACCACGAAAATCGCGGACGCGGGGAAGAGCAATGGTGATCAGACGATCAAGGAATTCATACATACGATCCGAACGAAGGGTGACCTTCGTGCCGATCGGCATGTCTTCACGCAACTTGAAGGTTGCAATTGAATTACGGGCACGGGTGATGACAGCCTTCTGGCCGGCAATCTGGCCGAGATCCTCAGCAGCCCTTGTCGGCTTCTTGGAATCAGCGGTCGCTTCGCCCACGCCCATATTAAGGACAACCTTGGTGATGCGTGGGATCTGCATCTCGTTGTCGTATTTGAACTCTTCAAGCAGCGCCTTACGGATATTATCCCGATAAAGCTGCTTGAAGCGTGGAAGTGCTTTTGCTTCAGCCATCGATCAGCGCTCCAGAACGTTTTGCGACACGAACCTTCTTGCCGTCCTCGACGCGGAAACCGACACGGGTCGGCTTGCCATCTTTGGGATCAACAATTGCCAGGTTGGACAGGTGAATCGGCGCTTCTTTCGAAATGATGCCGGCTTCCTGGGTCTGGGTCTGGCGCTGATGACGCTTCACAATATTGATGCCGCGAACGAGCGCCTGCTCATCCTTCGGCATGACCTTAAGAACTTCGCCCTTACGGCCCTTGTCCTTACCGGACAGCACGACAACGCTGTCGCCTTTGCGAATCTTTTGCATCGTCTTGCTTTCCTTACAGAACTTCCGGAGCCAGCGAAATAATCTTCATATGGCTCTTGGCGCGAAGCTCGCGCGGAACCGGTCCGAAGATACGCGTGCCGATTGGCTCTTTCTTGTTATCGATAAGAACGGCTGCATTGTTATCGAAACGAATAACACTGCCGTCCGCACGACGGATGTCCTTGGCGGTGCGTACAACGACCGCCTTCATCACGTCACCTTTTTTGACGCGGCCACGCGGAATGGCTTCCTTGACCGACACCACAATGATGTCGCCCACGGAAGCGTAACGCCGCTTGGAACCGCCCAGCACCTTGATGCACATGACACGACGTGCGCCGGAATTATCCGCCACGTCGAGGTTTGTTTGCATCTGAATCATGACTGGCCGCCTTCTTTCCTCTCAGCTGGTTAAGGGCTCCTGCCCTACCTAAGCTGCGTGTTAGCCACCTAGAACAGCTCCCCCATCCACATTGATGCGGGAACTGCCCTATCTGTTCGTTTTAGTACATGAATGCAAGGCCAAATGAACCACTTGGCTGCAAAAATGCTCTGGTTTACCGTATTTCAGCAAAGCCGAGTGAAGCACTTGGCCGTAAAACACATTGGTTCACCGCATTATGCGACGCCAAATAAAGCATTTGGCTGCAAAATGCTAGAGCTTTAAGCATCTATATGAACGCCGAATGAAGCATTCGGCTACAAAATGCTCAGCTCGCTGCTTCGTTCGTCAAAACGACCCAGCATTTGTCTTTCGAGATCGGAGCAGATTCCTGAATGGAAACCCGGTCGCCGGTCTTGAACTGATTGTTCTCGTCATGCGCCTTGTACTTCTTCGATTGACGAATGGTCTTCTGAAGAAGTGGATGCGCGTAGCGACGCTCAACCTTTACCACAATCGTCTTATCGTTTTTGTCGCTGACGACAACGCCCTGCAGAACGCGTTTAGGCATGATACTTTTTCCTTATGCCTTGCTTTCGGCCGCCTTCTGGCGGGCAATGGTCTTAATACGCGCGATGTCACGGCGAACCTCTTTCACGCGCGCGGTCTTTTCGAGCTGGCCGGTAGCCTTCTGGAAGCGCAGGTTGAACTGCTCTTTCTTCAGGCTGCCCAGCTCTTCATTCAGTTGGTCGGGGCTTTTCGCCCGAACGTCTGCGGCTTTCATCGTTGCCTCTCCTTATTCAGCAATGCGCTGGATAAAGCGCGTTTTGACCGGCAACTTCGCAGCGCCCAGTCGAAGGGCTTCGCGTGCCACATCTTCTGGTACGCCGTCAAGCTCAAACATCACACGACCCGGTGCCACACGGCATGCCCAGTAGTCAACCGAACCCTTACCTTTACCCATACGGACTTCAGTCGGCTTCGACGTGACCGGCAGGTCTGGGAAGATACGGATCCACACGCGACCGGCACGTTTCATATGACGGGTGATCGCACGGCGGGCCGCTTCGATCTGACGTGCGGTGACGCGCTCAGGCTCCGTTGCCTTCAGACCGAATGCACCGAAATTAAGATCCGTGCCGCCTTTCGAGTTGCCGTGAATACGGCCCTTGAACTGCTTGCGGAACTTGGTGCGCTTTGGCTGCATCATTGTTCTCTACTCCAATTTTCTCGCCCGCGACCCGCTTTATCAAGCGTTTTCGCGGCGGCGGTTCTGATGGGAACCCTGATTGTCACCCTCAACCGCACGACGTTCGGAAGCCAACGGGTCATGCTCAAGGATCTCGCCCTTGAAGACCCAGACTTTTACGCCGCAGATGCCGTATGCGGTCTGTGCTTCTGCCGTACCGTAATCGATATCGGCGCGCAGCGTGTGAAGCGGAACGCGACCTTCGCGGTACCATTCCATACGTGCGATCTCAGCACCGCCCAGACGACCGGCACAGTTGATACGGATACCTTCGGCGCCCAGACGCATGGCCGACTGAACGGCACGTTTCATAGCGCGACGGAATGCCACACGACGTTCAAGCTGCTGCGTGATCGACTGAGCAACAAGCGTTGCATCGATTTCAGGCTTACGAACTTCAACAATGTTGAGCGACGTATCGGCTTTCGTCATCTCGGAAAGCTTCTTGCGCAGCTTCTCGATGTCTGCACCCTTCTTGCCGATGATGATACCCGGACGTGCCGAGTGGATCGTCACGCGGCACTTCTTGTGCGGACGCTCGATAACGATCTTGGAGATCGCTGCCTGCTTGAGTTCTTTCGTGAGGTATTCACGAATTTTGACGTCCTCGTGCAGAAGCTTGCCGTATTCGCCGGTGTTCGCGTACCAACGCGAATCCCAGGTACGGTTGATGCCAAGACGAAGACCGATTGGATTAATCTTCTGACCCATTATGCGGCCTCCCCTTTTTCCGCAACTTCGCGGACGACGATGGTGAGATGCGAAAACGGCTTTTCAATACGGCTTGCCTTGCCGCGGCCACGAACGTGGAAACGCTTCATGACAATCGATTTGCCAACGTATGCTTCGGCCACGATCAGCGCATCGACATCCAGATCATGGTTGTTCTCTGCGTTGGCGATCGCCGATTGGAGCGTCTTCTTGACCGTCTCTGCGATCCGCTTGCGCGAAAACGTCAGATCGGCAAGCGCCGCGTTCACCTTCTTGCCGCGAATCATGCTCGCTACAAGGTTCAGCTTCTGCGGGCTGACGCGAAGCGTACGGGCGACGGCTTGCGCCTCGTTATCCTTAAGCTGGCGGGGAGCCTTGGCCTTGCCCATCGTTACTTCCTCTTTGACTTCTTGTCCGCACCGTGACCGTAATAGGTACGGGTCGGCGCGAATTCACCGAACTTGTGTCCGACCATTTCTTCCGAAATCGATACCGGCACATGCTTGTTGCCGTTATAGACGCCGAATGTCAGGCCGACAAACTGCGGCAGAATAGTGGAGCGGCGGCTCCACATCTTGATGACTTCATTACGACCGCCCTCGCGTACCTTCTCAGCTTTTTTGAGAAGATAGCCATCGATGAACGGACCTTTCCATACTGAACGAGCCATTTCAGACTACCCTCTCTTATTTCTTGCGCTGATGACGCGAGCGCATGATGAACTTGTCGGTCGCCTTGTTCGAACGGGTCTTCTTGCCCTTCGTAGGCTTACCCCAAGGGGTAACCGGATGACGGCCACCGGAGGTACGACCTTCACCACCACCATGCGGGTGATCGACCGGGTTCATGACGACGCCGCGAACATGTGGACGCTTGCCGCGCCACACCGAACGACCGGCCTTGCCGTCGTTGATGTTGCTGTGCTCGGGATTGGAGACAGCTCCAACCGTTGCAAAGCAGGCACCGGGAACCAGACGCTGTTCGCCCGAGTTCAGACGAAGGATCGCCATGCCCTGATCGCGACCAACCAGCTGTGCGTATGCACCGGCTGAGCGCGCAATCTGACCACCCTTGCCCGGCTTCATCTCCACGTTGTGGATGATGGTGCCAACCGGCATGGAGGCAAGCGGCATTGCATTGCCCGGCTTTACGTCAGCCGACTGCGAAGCAACGACCTTATCGCCAACAGCCAGACGCTGCGGAGCGATGATATAGGCCAGCTCGCCGTCTTCATAACGGATCAGCGCGATGAATGCGGTGCGGTTCGGATCGTATTCCAGACGCTCGACCGTGCCCACCACATCAAGCTTGCGACGCTTGAAATCAATGAAGCGGTACGAACGCTTGTGACCACCACCCTGAAAACGGACGGTGATACGACCAGTGTTGTTACGGCCACCCTTCTTGGACAGACCTTCGGTCAATGCTTTGACCGGCTTGCCCTTGTAGAGTTCCGAGCGGTCCACGATAACCAGCTGACGCTGGCTCGGGGTGATCGGGTTATAATGCTTGAGTGCCATTGTCTCTTACTCCATGGCCTCTCAGAGACCGGTCGAAACGTCGATGCTCTGGCCTTCGGCCAAAGTTACGATCGCTTTCTTGACGTCGCTCTGGCGCCCGGTAATGCCGCGGAACCGCTTGACCTTACCCTTGCGCACTGCAGTGTTGACTGCGGTAACCTTGACGCCAAAAAGCGCTTCGACTGCAGCCTTGATTTCCGGCTTCGTTGCCTTGGGAGCAACATTGAAGACGACCTGGTTGTTTTCCGAAACCATCGTCGACTTCTCGGTGATAACCGGGCTGACGATCACGTCGTAGTGGCGAAGATCAGTCATTTGAAACGCTCCTCAAGTGCCTCGACAGCCGACTTGGAAAGCACGAGCTTGCCGCGACGCAGGATGTCGTAAACATTGATGCCCTGCACTGGCAGAACATCGATGTGCGGAATGTTCGAAGCGGCGCGCTGGAAGTTCGTGTCAATCTCTGCACCACCGATGAGCAGCGCATTATCAAGACCGAGCTTCGCAAACTGTGAAACAAGGTTCTTCGTCTTTGCTTCCGAAGCGACCAGATCATCGATAATGATGATGTCGGAAGCCTTGGCCTTGGCCGAAAGCGCATGACGCAGGCCGAGAGCGCGAACCTTCTTCGGCAGATCGTGTTCATGGCTGCGGCTAACCGGACCATGAGCCTTACCACCGCCGCGGAACTGCGGAGCACGAGCCGAATGGTGACGAGCACGGCCCGTACCCTTCTGCTTGTACATCTTGGAACCCGTGCGGGCGATTTCGCCACGCGTCAGGCTCTGGTGCGTGCCCTGCTGGCGGCGTGCAAGCTGCCAGCGAATGACGCGCTGAAGGATGTCGTCACGTGGATCAAGACCGAAGATATCTTCGTTGAGCTTGACCTTGCCCGCATCCTTGCCTTCAAGAGTTGTAATCGTGAGATCCATTATTCGGCTCCCTCAGTCGCGACTGCATCCGCAGCTGCATTGTTTGCGCCCGCAACAGCAGACTGGCGCAGGGCAGCCGGCTTCGGTGCATTCTCAGGCAGCGCGTTCTTCACGGCATCGCGAACGAGGATCCAGGCACCCTTGGAGCCGGGAACCGCACCGCGAACCAGAATAAGGCCGCGATCGCTATCCGTGGAGACAACTTCGATGTTCTGCGTGGTCACGCGGGTCTGACCCATATGACCTGCCATCTTCTTGCCCTTGAACACCTTACCTGGATCCTGACGCTGACCGGTCGAGCCGTGAGCGCGGTGGGTAATGGAGTTACCATGCGAAGCACGATGACCAGCAAAATTATGGCGCTTCATAACACCGGCAAAACCTTTACCGATCGAAGTACCCGTCACATCGACCTTCTGGCCGGCGACGAAATGTTCGGCAATGATTTCCACGCCGACTTCGAGGAGGTTGTCCGGAGAAACGCGGAATTCCGCAAGTTTCGCCTTCGGCTCGACCTCGGCCTTCGCGAAATGACCGCGCAGTGCCTTGGTCGTGTTCTTTACCTTGGCAATACCTACGCCAAGCTGAACAGCCGTGTAACCGTTCTTTTCAACTGTACGCTGAGCAACCACGTGGCAGCTCTCCATGCGGAGAACCGTCACCGGCACATGCTCGCCGGCGTCGTTATAGACGCGGGTCATGCCCAGCTTCTGTGCAATAACACCTGAACGCATCGGGTTCGTTCCTTCCGTCCTCAAGCCGATTAAAGCTTGATCTCGACATCGACACCGGCGGAAAGGTCGAGCTTCATCAGCGCGTCCACCGTTTGCGGAGTCGGGTCAACGATATCGAGAAGACGCTTATGTGTGCGCATCTCGAACTGCTCGCGGCTCTTCTTGTCGATGTGCGGCGACCGGTTAACTGTGAACTTCTCGATCCGCGTAGGAAGCGGGATCGGTCCGCGCACGTTGGCACCGGTACGCTTGGCAGTCGACACGATTTCCCGCGTCGAAGCGTCAAGGATCCGATGATCAAACGCCTTAAGGCGAATGCGGATGTTTTGACCGTTCATTTCATCTGTTCCTTGTTACGCGGGACGCCTGACAGGCAGACGTCCCCGCACTAACCTTAATTACTCGACGATCGAAGCGACGATGCCTGCACCGACGGTGCGGCCACCTTCACGGATAGCGAAGCGAAGCTTCTCTTCCATGGCGATCGGCACGATCAGCGTTACGTCAACAGTGACGTTATCGCCGGGCATAACCATTTCCGTGCCTTCCGGCAGCGTCACAACGCCCGTCACATCCGTCGTACGGAAGTAGAACTGCGGACGGTAGTTCGTGAAGAACGGCGTATGACGACCACCTTCGTCCTTGGTCAGAATGTAAGCTTCTGCCTTGAACTTGGTGTGCGGCTTAACCGAACCCGGCTTGCAAAGAACCTGACCGCGCTCAACGTCTTCACGGCCAACGCCGCGGATCAGCGCACCGATGTTGTCGCCAGCCTGGCCCTGATCGAGCAGCTTGCGGAACATTTCAACGCCGGTAACAGTCGTCTTCGTCGTATCCTTGATACCAACGATTTCAACTTCTTCACCAACCTTGACGATACCGCGCTCAACGCGACCCGTCACAACCGTACCACGGCCCGAGATCGAGAACACGTCTTCGATCGGCATCAGGAACGGCTGGTCAACAGGACGCTCAGGGGTCGGGATGTAGCTGTCGACAGCTTCCATCAGCGAACGGATGGCGTCTTCGCCCAGTTCCTTGGAAGAATCTTCCAAAGCAGCAAGAGCCGAACCCTTGATGATCGGTGTGTCATCACCGGGGAAGTCGTACTTGGACAGAAGCTCGCGAACTTCCAGTTCAACCAGTTCGAGCAATTCTGCATCGTCAACCTGATCGCACTTGTTCAAGAATACGACGATTGCCGGAACGCCCACCTGACGAGCAAGCAGGATGTGCTCGCGGGTCTGCGGCATCGGGCCGTCAGCAGCAGACACAACCAGGATCGCGCCGTCCATCTGTGCGGCACCGGTGATCATGTTCTTGACATAGTCAGCGTGGCCGGGGCAGTCGACGTGTGCGTAGTGGCGGTTTGCCGTTTCATATTCGACGTGCGACGTCGAGATCGTGATGCCGCGAGCCTTTTCTTCAGGCGCTGCGTCAATCTGGTCATAGGCCTTGAAGTCGCCGAAGAACTTCGTGATCGCCGCAGTCAGCGACGTCTTGCCATGGTCAACGTGACCAATCGTGCCAATGTTTACGTGGGGTTTGTTACGTTCAAACTTGCTCTTTGCCATTTGAGCTTCTCCGTATTTTTAGCCTGCTCAGGCATTCTTTAATTGGGAGCGTAACCCGCTGGGGTTACGCGAACTTCTTCTGGATTTCCTGTGCGACCGCAGTCGGGACCGGCTCATAATGGTCAAACTGCATCGTATACTGTGCACGACCCTGAGACATCGAACGCAGGTTGTTCACGTAGCCAAACATGTTGGCCAGCGGAACGTTTGCATTGACGACCGTGGCAATGCCGCGGGCTTCGGTGCCGGAAATCTGACCGCGACGCGAGTTCAGATCGCCGATAACGTCACCAACGTAGTCTTCAGGGGTCACAACCTCGACCTTCATGATCGGCTCGAGAAGCTGAGCGCCAGCCTTCTGTGCACCTTCGCGGAACGCAGCACGCGCTGCGATTTCGAAGGCGAGAACCGAAGAATCAACATCGTGGTATGCACCATCGATAAGCGTTGCCTTAACACCGAGCATCGGGAAGCCAGCAAGCGGACCCGCGCCCATGACGCTTTCGATACCCTTCTGAACGCCCGGAATGTATTCCTTCGGAACAGAACCGCCGACGATCTTCGATTCGAAGATGAAATCGTCGCCTTCATGCGGCTCGAAGATGATCTTGACGCGAGCGAACTGACCCGAACCACCCGACTGCTTCTTGTGGGTGTAATCGATTTCAGCCTGACGGGTGATCGATTCACGGTAAGCAACCTGCGGCGCGCCGACATTTGCTTCGACCTTGAATTCGCGCTTCATGCGGTCGACGAGAATGTCGAGATGAAGCTCGCCCATGCCGGCGATGATCGTCTGACCGGATTCTTCATCAGACTTCACGCGGAACGAAGGATCTTCGGCAGCCAGACGGTTGAGAGCAATGCCCATCTTTTCCTGGTCAGCCTTGGTCTTCGGTTCAATCGCAATCTCAATAACCGGATCAGGGAATTCCATGCGCTCAAGGATAACCGGCTTCAGCGGGTCGCAGAGCGTATCGCCAGTGGTGGTTTCCTTAAGGCCAGCCAGAGCAACGATGTCGCCTGCAAAGGCTTCATCAATGTCTTCACGGCTGTTGGAGTGCATCTGCAACATACGGCCGATACGCTCACGCTTGCCCTTAACCGTGTTTTCCAGCGAGATGCCCTTGGTGATCTTGCCAGAATAGATACGGGCGAAGGTCAAGGAACCCACGAACGGATCGTTCATGATCTTGAACGCGAGCAGCGACAGCGGTGCTTCATCCGAAGATTCACGCGTCGTTTCCGCTTCAGTCTTGACGTCGATACCCTTGATGGCCGGAACTTCGTTCGGGGCCGGCAGAAAATCAACGACAGCGTCGAGAAGAGGCTGAACGCCACGGTTCTTGAACGCTGTACCACACAGAACCGGATGGAACTGAACAGCAATCGTGCCCTTGCGGATCAAAGCGCGCAGTTCATCATTCGAAGGCATATTACCTTCAAGATAGGCTTCCATAGCCGATTCTTCGACTTCAACAGCTGTTTCAATCAGCTTTTCACGGTATTCCTCAGCTTTGTCCTGCAAGTCTGCAGGAATATCGCCAACGATTGTATCGCCACCGATCGAGCCATCCCAAGTGTAGGACTTCATCTCGATCAGGTCGATAACGCCGTGAAATTCAGTTTCAGCACCAATTGGCAGCTGAACGACGAGAGCAGTCGCGCCAAGACGGGTCTTGATCATCTCGACGCAGCGATAGAAGTCTGCACCGATCTTGTCCATCTTGTTGACGAACACCATGCGCGGGACATGATACTTTTCAGCCTGACGCCAAACGGTTTCCGTCTGCGGCTCTACACCGGCATTGGCATCGAGCAAAGCAATAGCGCCATCGAGAACACGCAAGCTACGCTCAACTTCAATCGTGAAGTCCACGTGACCGGGCGTGTCGATGATGTTGAAACGACGCTTCTTACCATCGCGACCCTGCCAGAACGTGGTCGTAGCAGCGGAAGTGATCGTAATACCGCGCTCCTGTTCCTGCTCCATCCAGTCCATGGTCGACGCACCATCATGGGTCTCGCCGATCTTGTGGTTCTTACCGGTATAGAACAGAATGCGCTCAGTCGTCGTCGTTTTACCGGCGTCGATGTGAGCCATGATACCGAAATTGCGGTAGTCTTCGATTTTATATTCGCGGGCCATGTTTTTGCTCTTTGAATAGGTTTCGACGATTACCAGCGGTAATGCGAGAAGGCGCGGTTGGCTTCAGCCATGCGGTGCGTGTCTTCACGCTTCTTCACAGCAGAACCACGGTTGTTAGCAGCATCAAGCAACTCGCCGGAAAGACGATCGATCATCGTCGTCTCGTTACGACCACGAGCAGCATTGATGAGCCAGCGAATGGCAAGTGCCTGGCGGCGCTCAGGACGCACATCGACCGGAACCTGATAGGTTGCACCACCAACGCGGCGCGAACGGACTTCAACATGCGGAGCAACGTTGTCGAGCGCCTGATGGAACATCGCGACTGGCTCTGACTTCGCCTTGGCTTCGATTGAATCGAGCGCACCGTATACGATGCTTTCAGCAACCGACTTCTTGCCATGAAGCATGACTGCATTCATGAACTTGGTGATAACGAGATCGCCGAATTTCGGATCCGGATTGATCTCACGCTTTTCTGCCTTATGGCGTCTGGACATTTCGTCTCTTCTTTCAATTACATCGGGCCAGCACACATTTGAGTGCCTGGTATCCCCGGAAAATTCTTACTTCGGACGCTTCGCACCGTACAGCGAACGACGCTGCTTACGGTTCTTGACACCCTGCGTATCGAGAACGCCACGGATGATGTGGTAACGCACACCCGGCAAATCCTTGACACGTCCGCCGCGGATCATAACCACGGAGTGCTCCTGAAGGTTGTGACCTTCACCCGGGATGTAACCGATGACTTCAAAGCCATTGGTCAGACGGATCTTGGCAACCTTACGCAGAGCCGAGTTCGGCTTCTTCGGGGTCGTGGTATAAACGCGGGTGCAAACGCCGCGCTTCTGTGGGTTTGCCTGCAGAGCAGGAACCTTATTACGCTTCACCGGCGCAGTGCGCGGCTTGCGGATCAACTGATTTACGGTAGGCATTGAACCTTCCCCTATAAAAAATCTCGCATCAACGCCCGATAAGGGCCGTTTCACCAAAACGATCATGCGCGAATTCGGAGACAGCCAACGTCAAGCGGTGGCTACTCCGAACAAAAGCAGAGGAAGCATAGGCTTCGTGCGAACGGCAAGTTCCATTTCGATCGTAAAACGAACCCTGTTTGAGACGAACTCCAGGACGCGTCGTCCCGAAAAGGCCAGTCTCACATCGGCTCAGATGGGCTGCTGATACGTGTTTCGGGTGGTTTCGTCAAGGGTATGCGCTGAAGTTTCTTTATCAGAACGCGCAATTCCAGCGACGCTACGGCCTCGAGACCGTATATTTCAGAGCAGGATATTCATATTGGCACTTATTTCGCCATCGAAATCGTCATTTTTCTATGACAGCATGGCGTGAGCCCGGCTCAGGGGCTAATGAAGCATATCCGAGTCGAATATCAACCAATCTTTAAGGGTTTCCCATGTCGTCCACCACTCCATCCACAGACAACGATTCGCCCACCATTCATCTGATCATCGCAAATGTCTGGAACGAAGGTGAGGAATCGCCCCTCGAAGTCCATCTGCTGCTTAAAGAAAGTGAGAACGACGATCTCGTGCAGACGGTTTTGAGCATCCTCGCCGATGAAGGCTATCAGGAAGCCGAACTTCTGGAGATGGGCACCATCACCGAGCAGCCGGATGAAGAGCCGCATAAAAGCGCCTGGGAAACTGCCATCACCGGTCAGGTCGCATTGATTGAATTCGACGGGGATGATGAAGAGGACGAATAGTTATTTCCAGTTTATGTGAGGCACTCTATTGTGTGAGGAACCAAATGCATAAAATTAGATATATTTTAGCAACTGCCCTTCTTACAACGTGTCTTGCCAATACGGCTTTCGCCGACGAGCTGCCGGTGGAAAAAGGCGATGCCCTCTCGCAATGCTACGCGGAAATTGGTGTCAAGCCGCGCACCGAGCTGGAGTCCTGCCTCAACAATCACGCCGAAGAAGCCAAGAACGCACTCAAAGCGAAATTCACGGCAGTGAAGAAAGAAATCGAGGACACTGGTTCGTCTGCAAGTGAGGCGGCCGTCAAATCGCTCGAAGCTTCACAGGAAGCCTTCGAAGCTTTCAAGCGTGCTGAATGCCAGCGCGTGAGCGACGCCGCCATGGGCGGAAGCGGTGCAGGCGATTTCGCACGTGGCTGTGACATTGATCTCATGCGTTGGCGCACAAACCAGCTTGGCGAATAAAGACGCTTCTTACAATTTTTAGCAAAACACAAACAAAAAGGCCGCCCCGAAAGGCGGCCTTTTTCATGTCCTGACTGCCGATCACTCGGCAGCGTTGTTGGTCATATCGGTCAGCATCGCATTGGCTTCCTTTGAACCGGAAGACTTGCGGCGCTCGTCGATGATCAGATCGTCGCGTGCGGTTGCGATACGACGGATCTGGTTGGTCATGCCACCCGTACCCGCCGGGATCAGACGACCGACGATGACGTTTTCCTTCAGACCCTGCAACGTATCCATCTTGCCTGCAACGGCGGCTTCGGTCAGTACGCGGGTCGTTTCCTGGAAGGATGCGGCCGAGATGAACGAAGGCGTCTGCAGCGAGGCCTTGGTGATGCCGAGCAGGACAGGATTGCCGGAACCCGGCTTCTTGCCTTCCTCGATCAGACGATCATTGATCTCATCAAGTTCGATGCGGTCAACATGATCACCCGGAATGTAGCCGGTATCGCCTGATTCAACGATCTCGATCTTCTGAAGCATCTGACGGACAATCACTTCGATGTGCTTGTCGTTGATCAGAACGCCCTGAAGACGGTAGACTTCCTGGATTTCATTGACGAGGTAGGAAGCGAGAGCTTCCACGCCCTTAATAGCCAGAATGTCATGCGGTGCCGGGTTGCCGTCGAGAATATAATCACCCTTTTCAATGGCGTCGCCATCCTGAAGATGGAACGGCTTGCCCTTGGGGATCAGATATTCAACTGGCTCGACCGTATCGTCATTGGGTTCAATCACGATGCGGCGCTTGTTTTTATAGTCGCGACCGAAGCGGATGGTACCATCGATCTCTGCGATGACGGCATGGTCCTTGGGACGACGTGCTTCAAAGAGTTCGGCAACACGCGGCAGACCACCGGTGATGTCCTTGGTCTTCGCACTTTCCATCGGCAGACGCGCGATAACATCGCCAGCCTTGACCTGGGCGCCCGGCTCGAACGACAGGATCGTTTCGACCGAAAGCAGGAAGCGCGCTTCGCCACCCTTAGAGAGCTTTGCGATCTTGCCGCTCTTGTCCTTGATGACAAGGGCAGGCTTGAGATCTGCGCCACGCGGGGTCGAGCGCCAGTCGATGACCACGCGCTTGGTGATACCGGTGGATTCGTCCGCCGTTTCCTGCACCGAAAGACCGTCGACAAGATCTTCAAACTCGATCGTGCCTTCGACTTCGGTCAAGATCGGACGGGTATATGGATCCCATTCCGCCACGCGCTGACCGCGCTTGACCGCATCGCCCTCGTCCACGAACAGACGCGAACCATAGGTAACGCGGTGAACCGCACGTTCCTTGCCAGTTTCATCGACGATGAGAACCGCCATGTTACGGCCCATCACAACGAGATTGCCATCGGCGTTGCGAACCACGTTGCGGTTACGCAGCTTGACGGTGCCTTCGTAAGACGCTTCGAGATAGGAGCTATCCACCACCTGTGCAGTACCACCCAGGTGGAAGGTACGCATGGTCAGCTGTGTGCCCGGCTCACCGATCGACTGGGCAGCGATGACGCCAACAGCTTCACCCTGGTTGACCGGAGTACCGCGTGCAAGGTCACGACCATAGCAGGTGGCACAGACGCCGTTACGGGTCTGACAGGTCAGCGCCGAACGGATACGGATCGACTGGATACCAGCCTTCTCGATGATCTCGACGTCCTTTTCATCAATCAAGCGACCAGCTTCGACGATGGTCTCGCCGGTTGCCGGATTGATGACCGGGTCAAGTGCTGTACGTCCCAGAACGCGCTGGCCAATCGGTGCCACGATCTGACCGGCATCGACGATGGGCTGCATGGTGAGACCGATTTCAGCACCGCAATCGACTTCCGAAATGATCGCATCCTGTGCAACGTCCACGAGACGACGCGTCAGGTAACCCGAGTTGGCGGTCTTCAAGGCTGTGTCGGCCAGACCCTTACGGGCACCGTGGGTCGAGTTGAAGTACTCGTTAACCGTCAGGCCTTCCTTGAAGTTCGAGATGATCGGGGTTTCGATGATTTCGCCCGACGGCTTGGCCATAAGGCCGCGCATGCCGCCAAGCTGGCGCATCTGGTTGACGGAGCCACGGGCACCCGAATGCGACATCATGTAGACCGAGTTCATCTGCTTCTGGCGACCGGTCACCGGATCGAATTCAACGGCCTTGATGCGGGCCATCATTTCTTCGGTGATCTTGTCGGTAGCCTTACCCCAGGCATCAACGACCTTGTTGTACTTCTCGCCCTGTGTGATCAGGCCGTCATTGTACTGCTGTTCGTATTCGGTCGTCAGCGCTTCGGTATCGGCAACGATCTTTGCCTTGCTATCCGGAATGACCATGTCGTCCTTGCCGAACGAAATGCCGGCGCGGCAGGCATGGGCAAAGCCCAACTGCATGATGCGGTCACAGAAAATGACCGTCTCTTTCTGGCCGCAGTGACGATAGACATGATCGATCATCTTGGAGATGTTCTTCTTGGTCATCTCCTGATTGCAGATGTCGAACGACACTTTTGCGCTTTTCGGCAGCAGTTCGCCAAGGATCAGACGGCCCGGCGTCGTGTCGAAGACCTTCGATACGGGCTTGCCTTCTTCATCAATGGTCTTGAAGCGACCCTTGATCTTGGTGTGCAGTGTCACGACCTTGTTTTCAAGCGCATGCTGCAATTCGCCCATATCGGCGAACATCATACCCTCGCCCGGCTCCTTGTCTGCCACGATCGACAGATAATAGAGACCGAGAACCATGTCCTGCGACGGAACGATGATCGGTGCGCCGTTGGCCGGATGCAGAATGTTGTTGGTCGACATCATCAGCACGCGGGCTTCAAGCTGCGCTTCAAGCGATAGCGGCACATGGACAGCCATCTGGTCACCGTCGAAGTCGGCGTTGAAAGCCGTACAGACAAGCGGATGCAGCTGAATGGCTTTGCCTTCGATCAGCGTGGGTTCAAAAGCCTGAATGCCAAGACGGTGCAGCGTCGGTGCGCGGTTCAGAAGAACCGGATGCTCACGGATCACTTCGTCAAGGATATCCCAGACTTCCGGACGTTCCTTTTCAACCAGCTTCTTGGCCTGCTTCACAGTCGAGGAGTAACCCTTGGCGTCGAGGCGGGCATAGATGAACGGCTTGAAGAGTTCGAGCGCCATCTTCTTCGGCAGGCCGCACTGGTGCAGCTTGAGTTCCGGTCCGGTCACGATGACCGAGCGGCCCGAATAGTCGACGCGCTTGCCGAGCAGGTTCTGACGGAAGCGGCCCTGCTTGCCTTTAAGCATGTCGGAGAGCGACTTCAGCGGACGCTTGTTTGCACCCGTGATCGTGCGACCGCGACGGCCATTGTCGAACAGCGCGTCCACGGCTTCCTGCAACATACGCTTTTCGTTGCGAATGATGATGCCCGGTGCACGCAGTTCAATGAGGCGCTTCAGACGGTTGTTACGGTTGATGACGCGACGATAAAGATCGTTGAGATCAGACGTCGCAAAACGACCACCATCGAGTGGGACGAGCGGACGCAGATCCGGCGGAATGACCGGCACGATCTTCATGATCATCCATTCCGGGCGGTTGCCGGATTCGATGAAGTTTTCGACGATCTTCAGACGCTTCATCAGCTTCTTCGTCTTCAATTCGGAAGACGTTTCAGCCAGATCGACGCGCAGGTCTGCTGCAATTTTTTCCAGCTCCATCGAAGCCAGAAGCTCAAAAATTGCTTCCGCACCGATCAACGCCGTGAACTGATCTTCGCCGAATTCGTCGACTGCAATCATGTATTCTTCTTCCGAAAGAAGCTGGTGCTCTTTCAAGGAAGTCAGACCCGGTTCGGTGACGATGTAGTTCTCGAAATAAAGAACGCGCTCAATATCCTTGAGCGTCATGTCGAGAAGCGTGCCGATGCGCGATGGCAGCGACTTCAAAAACCAGATATGGGCAACGGGTGCGGCCAGTTCGATATGGCCCATGCGCTCGCGGCGAACGCGCGACAGCGTGACTTCAACGCCACACTTTTCACAGATGATGCCCTTGTATTTCATACGCTTGTACTTACCGCACAAGCATTCATAATCCTTGATCGGGCCGAAGATGCGCGCGCAGAAGAGACCATCGCGTTCTGGCTTGAACGTGCGGTAGTTGATCGTCTCCGGCTTCTTGATCTCGCCGTATGACCAGGACAGAATCTTCTCAGGGCTGGCGATCGAGATTCTGATGGAATCGAACGTTTGCGCCGGAGCCTGAGGATTGAAAAGATTCATGACCTCTTGGTTCATGCCGTTCTCCTTAAGGGCGATCCGTCGCCCTGTGTGTCGTCGGTGACAGGTATTCTGCCATCCAGAAAAGAAATCGCTGTATTAAACAGTCTTAAAACTGGTCTGCCTTCACTCATTTCCTGACGTAAGGCGAAATGCTCGGCTTAGTGGAAATGAATATAGAGGCGCACCACGGCAAGACCATGGCGCGCCTTTGATGTTTTATTCCGCCGCGTCCGGCAGGGCCGGCTGTTCGGCGTCACGCGTATCGTCGAGCTCGACATTGAGGCCAAGCGAGCGCATTTCCTTGACGAGAACGTTGAAGCTCTCCGGAATGCCTGCCTCGAACGTGTCGTCGCCGCGAACAATCGCTTCGTAGACCTTGGTACGGCCTGCCACGTCGTCAGACTTTACCGTCAGCATTTCCTGCAGCGTGTATGCTGCACCATATGCTTCCAGC
This sequence comes from Brucella sp. BE17, assembly GCF_039545455.1. Classification (NCBI taxonomy): domain Bacteria; kingdom Pseudomonadati; phylum Pseudomonadota; class Alphaproteobacteria; order Hyphomicrobiales; family Brucellaceae; genus Brucella; species Brucella sp. BE17. The sequence continues at coordinate 1,082,209 of NZ_CP154467.1, forward strand.
GCCCAGACCTCCATTTCGCCGAAACGCTGTCCGCCGAACTGGGCCTTACCGCCCAGTGGCTGCTGCGTGACGAGGCTGTAAGGTCCGATCGAACGCGCATGGATCTTGTCGTCGACCAGGTGGTGGAGCTTCAACATATAGATGTAGCCCATAGTCACCTGACGGTCGAACGGCTCACCCGTACGGCCATCATAAAGCGTCGACTGACCAGAGGTTGCCAGACCAGCACTTTCGAGCATCGCGTTGATATCGGCTTCCACCGCACCGTCAAAGACCGGCGTTGCAATCGACACGCCGCGCTTGACCTGGTTAGCCAGCATGACAACGCTATCGTCGTCATAAGAGCGGATCGGCTCGTTACGGTCATTGTCCGGGTAGATGTGCTCAAGCGTATCACGCAACGGCTGAATATTCGCCGTCTCACGATAGGCATCGATCAGCTGCCCGATCTTCCTGCCCATACCTGCACAGGCCCAGCCGAGATGGGTTTCCAGAATCTGGCCCACATTCATTCGGCTTGGCACGCCAAGCGGGTTGAGCACAATATCGGCATGCGTACCGTCTTCGAGGAATGGCATATCCTCGACTGGCAGGATGCGCGAAACCACACCCTTGTTGCCGTGACGGCCAGCCATCTTGTCGCCCGGCTGGATCTTGCGCTTCACAGCGACAAAGACCTTGACCATCTTCATGACGCCTGGAGGCATCTCGTCGCCGCGCTGCACCTTTTCGACCTTGTCCATGAAGCGGGCTTCGAGCAGCTTCTTGGAATCATCGTACTGGCTACGCAGAGCTTCGAGTTCGCTTTGCAGCTTTTCGTCGTCAAGCGCGAACTGCCACCATTGCGAACGTGGATACTCAGCGCGGATTTCCTCGCTGACCGTGGTGCCCTTCTTAAAGCCCTTCGGTCCTGCAACAGCCGCCTTACCATCAAGCATATCTGCAAGACGGCCATACGTGTTGCGGTCGAGGATCGACTGTTCGTCGTCACGGTCCTTGGCGAGACGCTCGATTTCCTCGCGCTCGATCGCCATGGCGCGTTCGTCCTTTTCAACGCCGTGGCGGTTGAAAACGCGAACTTCCACGATCGTGCCGTAGGTTCCGGGCGGCATGCGCATGGAGGTGTCACGCACATCCGATGCCTTTTCACCAAAAATGGCGCGAAGAAGCTTTTCTTCCGGCGTCATCGGGCTTTCACCCTTTGGCGTGATCTTGCCGACGAGAATGTCGCCAGGATGCACTTCGGCACCGATATAGACGATACCGGCTTCGTCGAGGTTTTTCAGCGCTTCTTCCGAAACATTCGGAATATCGCGTGTGATTTCCTCTGGTCCAAGCTTGGTGTCACGGGCGGCAACTTCGAATTCCTCGATATGGATCGAGGTGAACACGTCATCCGAAACTATTTTTTCGGAAAGAAGGATCGAATCTTCGTAGTTGTAGCCATTCCACGGCATGAACGCGACGAGCACGTTACGGCCAAGCGCCAGATCACCGAGATCGGTCGACGGACCGTCAGCAATGATATCACCCTTGCCGATGCGATCACCCACGCGAACGAGCGGACGCTGATTGATGCAGGTCGACTGGTTGGAACGCTGGTACTTCTGCAGGCGGTAGATATCGACGCCGGATTTCGAGGCATCGAGTTCTTCCGTTGCACGGATCACGATACGGGTCGCATCGACCTGATCGACGATACCGGCACGACGCGCACCAATGGCAGCGCCTGAGTCACGTGCCACAACCGCTTCCATGCCAGTGCCAACGAACGGTGCTTCAGCACGTACGAGCGGAACCGCCTGACGCTGCATGTTCGAGCCCATCAGAGCGCGGTTAGCATCGTCATTTTCAAGGAACGGAATGAGCGCCGCTGCAACCGAAACCAGCTGCTTGGGCGACACGTCCATCAGGTCCACGTTTTCACGCGGCGCCATCATCACTTCACCGGCATGACGGCAAATGACGAATTCGTCAACGAAACCACCACCGGCGTCGAGCTCGACATTGGCCTGAGCGACCGAATGCTTGGCTTCTTCCATGGCCGACAGATAGACGACATCGTTTGTCACCTTGCCATCGACAACCTTGCGATACGGGCTTTCGATAAAGCCGTACTTGTTGACGCGGGCAAAGGTTGCAAGCGAGTTGATCAGACCGATATTCGGGCCTTCCGGCGTTTCAATCGGGCAGATACGTCCATAATGGGTCGGATGAACGTCGCGGACTTCAAAGCCGGCACGCTCGCGGGTCAAACCGCCCGGTCCAAGAGCCGAAAGACGGCGCTTGTGGGTGATTTCCGAAAGCGGGTTGGTCTGATCCATGAACTGCGACAGCTGCGAGGAACCGAAGAACTCGCGTACCGCAGCAGCTGCAGGCTTCGCGTTGATCAGATCCTGCGGCATCACCGTATCGATTTCGATCGAGGACATACGTTCCTTGATCGCGCGCTCCATACGCAGAAGACCGACGCGGTACTGGTTCTCCATCAATTCGCCGACAGAACGCACACGGCGGTTGCCGAGATTGTCGATGTCGTCGATTTCACCGCGACCGTCACGCAGTTCAACCAGCATCTTGACCACGGCCAGAATGTCTTCCTTGCGCAGTACGCGCACGGTATCTTCGGCATCGAGATCGAGACGCATGTTCATCTTGACGCGACCCACGGCCGAAAGGTCGTAGCGTTCTGCATCAAAGAACAGCGAGTTGAACATGTTCTCCGCTGAATCAATTGTCGGCGGCTCACCGGGACGCATGACACGGTAAATGTCAAACAATGCATCCTGACGGCTTTCGTTCTTGTCGACGGCCAGCGTGTTGCGGATATAGGCACCGATGTTCACATGATCGATATCGAGAACGTTGATTTCTTCAACGCCGGTATCGAGCAGGGATTTCAGCACCTTTTCGTCAATTTCATCACCGGCTTCGAGATAAATCTCACCGGTCTGGTAATTGACGATATCCTCGGAAAGGTAATTTCCGAACAGGTCGTCTTCCGTTGCCTTGATGGCCTTCAGACCCTTTTCGGCAAGCTGACGCGCCGAACGTGCCGTCAGCTTCTTGCCAGCTTCGAGCACGACTTCGCCCGTATCCGCATCCACGAGATCGGAAATGATCTTCATGCCTTTGAAACGGTCAGCGGAATAAGGGATGCGCCAGTTTTCACCGTCACGGCTGAATGTGACAGTGTTATAGAAGGTCGAGAGAATTTCCTCGCCATCCATGCCAAGCGCCATCAGCAGCGTTGTCGCTGGAAGCTTACGGCGACGATCGATACGTGCATAGACCACGTCCTTGGCATCGAATTCGATGTCAAGCCACGAACCGCGATAAGGAATGACGCGGGCTGCGAACAGGAGTTTGCCCGAGGAGTGCGTCTTGCCCTTGTCGTGATCGAAGAAGACGCCCGGCGAACGGTGCATCTGCGAAACAATCACGCGCTCGGTGCCATTGACGATGAAGGTGCCGTTGTCAGTCATGAGCGGCATATCGCCCATGTAGACGTCCTGCTCCTTGATGTCCTTGATGGACTTCGCACCGGTATCTTCATCGATATCGAACACGATCAGACGCAGCGTCACCTTGAGCGGTGCCGAATAGGTCAGATCGCGCTGACGGCATTCGTCAACGTCGAATTTCGGGAGTTCGAATTCGTAACGCACGAATTCGAGCATGGAAGCGCCGGAGAAATCCTGGATCGGGAAAACAGACTTGAAAACCGCCTGCAAACCTTCATCAGAACGCCCACCCGCTGGTTCCTCAACCATGAGGAACTGGTCGTAAGATGCCTTTTGAACCTCGATAAGGTTCGGCATCTCGGCGACCTCTGGGATCTTTCCGAAAAATTTGCGTACGCGCTTACGACCATTGAAAGAATGGGTCTGAGCCATCGTCGCTCCTCGTTCTATAGCCTTGCGGCTTGCTCACGCCTTGCGGCCTTTATCATGCCCCGCATTACTGCGGTCATTCCAGCCCATGCTTTTTTCCAAAAATCGGTCCGAATTCGGAAAACCAACATGTGCAATGTTCTTAACGGTCTAAAACCCGTTTTCTGAAAGCCGCTTTGCGACCCTCAGAAAAAGGGTTTCAGTCGATTAATCCACCCAAGGGTGGAAACTGGCGGATGGAAACCCATCCGCCAGAAAAATCCGAACTTACTTAAGTTCAACCTTGGCGCCAGCAGCTTCCAGCTGTGCCTTGAGCTTCTCAGCTTCGTCCTTGGTCGCGGCTTCCTTGACAGCCTTAGGAGCTGCTTCAACGAGATCCTTGGCTTCTTTCAGGCCAAGACCGGTGATTGCGCGAACTTCCTTGATCACGTTGATCTTGTTAGGACCGCCATCAGCCAGAATTACGTCAAATTCGGTCTTTTCTTCAGCGGCGGCAGCAGCAGCGCCACCACCAGCAGCAGCGACAGCAACAGGAGCTGCAGCCGAAACGCCCCACTTCTCTTCGAGAAGCTTGGAAAGCTCAGCAGCTTCCAGAACGGTCAGGGCCGAAAGGTCTTCAACGATCTTTGCGAGATCAGCCATTTTTGTAATTCCTATAGTTAAGGTTTGAACTGTTGTTTGTGAGAAACGGCCTTAAGCCGCCTCGTTCTTCCGGGCATGCGCGCCGATAACGCGGGCGATCTGGCCCGCCGGAGCGCTTGTAAGCACTGCAAGACGCTGAGCCGGGGTCTGGATCATACCAACCAGCTTTGCGCGCAGTTCGTCGAGCGACGGGAGCGAAGCAAGCGACTTGATGCCATCGGCATCCAGAATCGTTGCACCCATCGCACCACCAAGAACAACGAGCTTTTCGTTCGTCTTGGCGAATTCGACTGCTATTTTCGGAGCGGTGATCGGATCGTTTGCATAAGCAACGACTGTCTGACCCGTAAACAGGCCACCAATTTCTTCCGCTTCCGTGCCTTGAAGAGCGATTTTGGCAAGGCGGTTTTTCGCGACTTTAACGGACCCACCAGCATCACGCATCTTGGAACGAAGATCGCTCATCTGCGCAACGGTGAGACCGGTATAGTGGGCCACGACGACCGAACCGGACTCTTTGAAAGCGCCGTTCAGCCACGCGACAAATTCGCGTTTTTCCGCTCTATCCACTGTGTCTCTCCAGTTGACAGGACCAACGTGGCCCTGCCGGGTTGCCTTTGCCGATCACATCTTGCGACCTGATCGACGTTCGAGGATCCTGTCCCCTTCAGCGCGAACCCGAAAGTCCTCGCCCAAGGCAACTACGGTTCAAACCTCGCATGCGCTTTCACGCGAAACCAGGTTATTCCACGTCTCATGCAGGCTTTGGGTTTAAGACGCACATCCGTGGATGATTGCCGCCTGCAGTCTCGGACAGGATAACCGGATTTTCATCCGGCTATCCGGGTCATACGACCCGGAATTCTTGCACTTTGCCTCGCCTCAGTCACCTTCGGCAAAGCGGGTGTGCCACCCTTGATGCTTTCTCAACGAAAGCATCAGGCCCCGGAAAACCGGAGCCTTCAATTAATTATGCGACTTCCTTGACGGTTGCCGGATCGACCTTGACGCCAACGCCCATCGTCGAAGACAGCGAAACGCGCTTGAGGTATTCACCCTTGGCTGCAGACGGCTTGGCCTTGAGGACCGCGTCAGCAAAAGCCTTGATGTTTTCTTCAAGCTTCTTGTCGTCAAAAGATACCTTGCCGATACCGGCATGGATGATACCAGCCTTCTCGACGCGGAATTCGACGGCACCGCCCTTGGACGCTGCAACGGCTGCTGTAACATCAACGGTCACGGTTCCGACCTTGGGGTTCGGCATCATGCCGCGGGGGCCGAGAACCTTACCCAGACGACCGACGAGCGGCATCATGTCGGGCGTTGCAATGCAGCGATCGAATTCGATCTTGCCGCTATTTACGGTCTCAAACAGATCTTCCGCACCAACGATGTCGGCGCCAGCCTTCTTGGCTTCTTCAGCCTTATCGCCGCGTGCGAAAACTGCAACGCGAACGGTACGGCCGGTGCCATTTGGCAGGTTGACGACGCCACGGACCATCTGGTCGGCATGACGCGGATCAACGCCGAGGTTCATCGCGATTTCGATGGTCTCGTCGAACTTGGCAACAGCACGTTCCTTGACGAGGCCGATGGCTGCCGACAGGTCGTAAAGCTTGTTACGGTCGAGACCTTCGCGGATCTTGTTAATGCGCTTGGAAATCTTCGCCATCGTCTCAGCCCACCACTTCCAGGCCCATCGAACGGGCAGAACCTTCGATCATGCGCATGGCTGCTTCAATATCAGCTGCGTTCAGATCCTTCATTTTGGCTTCGGCGATTTCGCGAACCTTGTCACGCGCAATCGTACCGGCGCTCGCCTTGCCCGGGGTTTTGGAACCGGACTTGAGGTTTGCAGCCTTCTTGAGGAAATAGGTCACCGGAGGCGTCTTCATCACAAATGTGAAAGACTTGTCCTGATAATAGGTGATCACGACCGGAATCGGAGACCCTTTTTCCATTTCCTGCGAGGCAGCGTTGAACGCCTTGCAGAATTCCATGATGTTAATGCCGCGCTGACCCAGAGCCGGACCGATCGGGGGCGACGGATTGGCCGCACCTGCCGCTACCTGGAGCTTCAGCTGGCCTGCAACTTTCTTAGCCATTGCTTTCTGCCTTTTAACTTGGCCGGACGAACCGGCTTTTCGATTAATGCCGGAAAACCCGGCCTCGACTGACGCCGGACAACCGGCGGGCAGTTTGGTGGTGCGAGTTGAGCAACCGGCTAAGCCGCCTTCCCTTCCACCTGCTCATTTCGATTACACGAGAACACTCTCGCCCGAAATGAACACCCTTGCGGGCAACAATCAGACCTTGTCGACCTGACCGTATTCAAGATCCACAGGCGTCGCACGCCCAAAGATGGAAACTTCAACCTTCAAGCGCGCACGCTCTTCGTCGACTTCCTGAACAATACCGCTGAACGAAGCAAACGGACCATCGGAAACGCGAACATTTTCGCCAATTTCGAACGATACCGACGCTTTTGGACGTTCGACACCATCCTGAACCTGACTCAAAATCTGGTCGACTTCCTTCTGCGAAACCGGAACCGGCTTTGAATCACCAAGAAAACCGGTGACGCGCGGCGTATTCTTGATCAGCGAGAAGACCGCATCAGTCAGCGTGGCCTGAACCAGCACATAACCGGGGAAGAACTTGCGCTCTGCATCCACCTTGCGACCGCGACGCACTTCAACAACCTTTTCGGTCGGAACGACGATCTGCTCGATCAGTTCAGACAAACCCTTCTGGGCCGCCTTAGCCTGAATATCTTCGGCCACTTTCTTTTCGAAATTGGAATAGGCGTGAACGATGTACCAGCGCGCCGTCATCTCAAAACTCCCCAATCCTACTTATCGACCAAGGCCGAGAATAAATTCCACGCCATAGGCCATAAGCTGGTCGGCAAGAAAAAAGAACGCAGCAGCCAGAAACGCCATAACCACCACCATGATGGTGGAGATGATCGTTTCACGCCGGGTCGGCCAGGTTACTTTCGCTGTCTCAGCGCGAACCTGCTGAAAAAAGGTGATCGGATTCGTCTTGGATGCCATCTGCCGCTCTGTCATTGCTCCAGCGCGCTTTCCAGAAACTCCTCGAAAACCAAAGTGTTAACCACAGTGATCAGCGAATCAGAACCCAGAACCCACGCGTATACGGCACGTAAAGCTGAATTTTCAGCCCCACGCACCGCGTGTCTGTTGACTTTACATAGAATCGATTCTCACAAAACACAAGCCCAAAGGTAAAAGAATACCATACAGGCTTATCGGAAATCCGACCCTTGCACCACTGCCCTGCCAGAACCATTCAATCGTTCGGCGGCAAATCACCCCTACCCAGTCAACCTTGGCAAGAATACGCCCTCCCCTCGTCCATCGCAGGATCGTCAACCAACCACCAGCGCACGGACGAAAAGCGGGCAACGCTCAACGCGCTTCAATCATTCTATAGAAAACGGGTGCCCGCAGTCAAGCCGCAGACACCCGTTTCAATCTGGCAGGGGCAGCAGGGTTCGAACCCGCGACCTACGGTTTTGGAGACCGTCGCTCTACCAACTGAGCTATACCCCTGTATGGCATTACTTAAAATGCCTGTCTTAGAATGCATGACTGGCGGCAGAACCGCCAGTCAAAATTCACTACTCGACGATCGAAGCGACGATGCCTGCACCGACGGTGCGGCCACCTTCACGGATAGCGAAGCGAAGCTTCTCTTCCATGGCGATCGGCACGATCAGCGTTACGTCAACAGTGACGTTATCGCCGGGCATAACCATTTCCGTGCCTTCCGGCAGCGTCACAACGCCCGTCACATCCGTTGTACGGAAGTAGAACTGCGGACGGTAGTTCGTGAAGAACGGCGTATGACGGCCACCTTCGTCCTTGGTCAGAATGTAAGCTTCTGCCTTGAACTTGGTGTGCGGCTTAACCGAACCCGGCTTGCAAAGAACCTGACCGCGCTCAACGTCTTCACGGCCAACGCCGCGGATCAGCGCACCGATGTTGTCGCCAGCCTGACCCTGATCGAGCAGCTTGCGGAACATTTCAACGCCGGTAACAGTCGTCTTCGTCGTATCCTTGATACCAACGATTTCAACTTCTTCACCAACCTTGACGATACCGCGCTCAACGCGACCCGTCACAACCGTACCACGGCCAGAGATCGAGAACACGTCTTCGATCGGCATCAGGAACGGCTGATCAACAGGACGCTCAGGGGTCGGGATGTAGCTGTCGACAGCTTCCATCAGCGAACGAATGGCGTCTTCACCCAATTCCTTGGAAGAGTCTTCCAAAGCAGCAAGAGCCGAACCCTTGATGATCGGTGTGTCATCACCGGGGAAGTCGTACTTGGACAGAAGCTCGCGAACTTCCAGTTCAACCAGTTCGAGCAATTCTGCATCGTCAACCTGATCGCACTTGTTCAAGAATACGACGATTGCCGGAACGCCAACCTGACGGGCAAGCAGGATGTGCTCGCGGGTCTGCGGCATCGGGCCGTCAGCAGCAGACACAACCAGGATCGCGCCGTCCATCTGTGCAGCACCGGTGATCATGTTCTTGACATAGTCAGCGTGGCCGGGGCAGTCGACGTGTGCGTAGTGGCGGTTTGCCGTTTCGTATTCGACGTGCGAGGTCGAGATCGTGATGCCGCGAGCCTTTTCTTCAGGCGCTGCGTCAATCTGGTCATAGGCCTTGAAGTCGCCGAAGAACTTCGTGATCGCCGCAGTCAGCGACGTCTTGCCATGGTCAACGTGACCAATCGTGCCAATGTTTACGTGGGGTTTGTTACGTTCAAACTTGCTCTTTGCCATCGCCGTTGTTCTCTTTGTTCTAGAACCGCTTGAGCGCCAGCACAAAAGCCCTTGGACTTTCGGACCAGCATTTATGCCAAAACGGAACGGCGAACCGCCCGTCGATGATTCCTTACACGCCAAACCGCCCTGAAAAATCTGGAGCGGGTAGCGGGAATCGAACCCGCGTATTCAGCTTGGAAGGCTGCTGCTCTACCATTGAGCTATACCCGCGCACTCATACTCTGATCCGACAGTGGTGGAGGGAGTTGGATTTGAACCAACGTAGGCATAGCCAACGGATTTACAGTCCGTCCCCTTTAACCACTCGGGCATCCCTCCTAATATCACTATCAGCAGAGTCGAGCGACTAGGCATTTTTGCGAAGCAGCGGGTTGTCCACCGTTCCGCGAGGGGCCTTATGACGATAAGCGTATTCCCTGTCAACAGGGTAAAAGCGAAAAGAATGGATCAATTTCCACAGCTTCCCGAAAATAGGGGTTTTGATGCAAACACCTTTATTAAAAAACTCCGCTTTCCGCCTCCCCCTCTTGTCGAAACGCAGATATGCTTTACAGCACCGGCAACCAATTCTTTTGTGAAAAGCGAAAAGACCATGAACGACGAAACCCCGGACCGCAGCGCAAAAGACAAGCATTATGCAACGTTGCGCCGCCAGCATCGCGACCAGAAGGCACTTGCCGAAGGAAAACCGGTGCGCAAGCCGCAGCGCCCCACCCTTCCCGCTAGCACAGTTGCGGACGGCACCGTGCGCCTTTATGGCCTGCATACGGTGCGAGCGGCAGTGGAAAATCCGGCGCGCAAAATCTTGCGCATGCGCGCCACGCGCAATGGTTTTGCGCGACTGGAGATCGGTGAGCCTGATTCACTCCCCTTTGCGATTGAAATCGTCGAGCCAAAAGACATCGACAAGGAAACCGGAACGGATGCGGTGCATCAGGGCGTGATGATCGAAGCAGAACCGCTCAAAGCAAAAAAACTCTCCGAATTAAAGGATAGCGCACTCATTCTGGTGCTCGATCAAGTGACAGACCCGCATAATGTCGGGGCCATCATGCGCTCAGCCGTGGCATTCGGTGCAGGTGCACTGATCACCACCAGCCGTCACAGTCCACAGGAAAGCGGCGTTTTGGCAAAAGCTGCCTCCGGCGCGCTCGAACTCATCCCGCACATTGAGGTCAGAAATCTCGCTGAGACAATTGAAGAGCTGCATGAAGTTGGCTTTCAGACCATCGGGCTCGATTCAGAAGGCGAGACTGAGATGGAGGCAACGCTTTCGGGCGGACGAATCGCTTTGGTTCTGGGCGCGGAAGGCAAAGGTCTGCGCCAGAAAACGCGCGAAACAGTCAATGCATTGGCCCGGCTCGACATGCCGGGCGCAATCAAGTCGCTCAATGTGTCCAATGCGGCGGCGATTTCGCTTTATGCAGCGGAGCGTTATTTGCGAAGCAAATGATCATCAGGCCGTGGCGATATAGGTGAGAATCTCCTCGGCCTCGCGCTCGACATCGCCTATCCGCCGTTTCACAACGTCACCGATGGAAATAATGCCGACCAGTTTGCCGTGTTCCTCCACAGGCATGTGACGGAACCGGCTCTGGGTCATGCTTTCCATGACTTGCGTGACCGTATAGTGTTCACGACACATCTGCACCTTTGCCGTCATGACTTCGGAAACCGGCATATCGAGTGCCGCGGCCTGCCGGATTGAGAGCGCGCGCACGACATCGCGTTCCGATAGAATGCCTTTGATATGGCGGGTTTCATCGCAGACCACCACGGCACCAATCTTATATTTTGCCAAAATCTCAACGGCGTGGGACAGCGTGTCAGCAGGCGCTATGACGACCACATCGCGCCCTTTCGCTTCCAAAATCGATTTTACGGTCATATCTGGCTCCTCCTCAGTCAGCGTTCATCCAGACGCAGAACATCCGAATGTCAAACGCAGCCCCTCCCACCGCATTTCATCATGGTGCGCTCCACAGACACAATTGGCAAGTGCGACTAAATTGGTCTTAACGTCTTAGGACTGCGTCATAACTGCGCGGCTGATCCAAAAGCGCAATCCCGAAGAAACCAGCGATAAAGCCGCCAATATGCGCTTCCCATGCAATCCCCGAAAGACCAGCACCGCCGGTCGTATAAAGGCCGGTCACGATATTGATCGCAAACCACACGCCTACAAAGGTCAACACCGGCTTCAAGGTCAGCGTGAGGCCGATGGGTAGAAGCGGCCCCGCAAATTCAGCCCGTCGTCCGAAATTCACACGCCTGAAACCATAGCGGGCGGACGCGCCCATCATGCCGGAAATGGCACCTGATGCGCCAACAAGCGGCGACACGCTCTCTGGATAAAGCGCGTAATGCGTCAATCCAGCCAGCACCGATGTCACGACCCAGAAAAGCAGCATACGCCCAGTCCCGATACGACCGGCAAGCGGTGAGCCGAAAGCGGTAAGCCAGATCATATTGACGACGATATGCTCGATACCGCCATGCATGAACGAATAGCTCACAAGCGTGAACAGGGCGGCCGGATCGGAGAAACCGTCCGGCAGCATAAACCGCGCCGGAATAAGTGCATAGTCACGAATGAAAGCGTAATTCTGCTCTTCGCTGATCAGATAGTTCTGATGGACATAGACGGCGACACAAAGCCCAATCAGGGCCACCACCACACCAGGAATGTTGAAAATCGGCTCGCCCCTGCCGGATCGGTCCTGACGATTTTGGATGTCGGGCTGAGGCATGAACTTGGCTTTCGATATTAGAGTTGGCGGCTCTCTTGATAGAAGACAATGTGTTAAAAATAAAGCTCGGCACGTTACCATGCCGAGCTTCATATAGTTTTCGTAATCGAAGTGCTGGAGACCAGAAAAAACTCGCGCTCTCCCTGACAATTCTATCCAAATCACGTCCTGTGAATTTTACAAGGCTGACTTCTCGTTAACCTTAACAAGCAAGCTTGGTGGACGAGCACGCGGTTAAACTGGCATCGTGGCTCTTCATTCTATTTTAATGGTTCGACACAGCAGGTCGCCTGCTTATTCCGGCATTCAAAGAACGGCGTATAATGAAACACCGCAGCACGATCGCGATTTTTGGCGAATGGCAGCGTCTGGCTTTTGAGAATGATCGCAGCTTCGGCGTCCCGCAGCGCGAGAATATCAAGCCACGCAGGCTCGGGCGGCATTTGTCCAATCTATTTTTTGCGGAATATGACAGCAGCAACGAGCTTGTGTTTCGTTTGGGCGGCACCGATATCTGCACCCTGTTCGGACGGGAACTGAAAGGCCAGCGGTTTCATTCGCTCTGGCCTGAACACGACCGCCCAGCCCTGATGGAACTTGGTCAAAATATCACCTCCATGCATATCCCGGCCTTGAGCTATCACAAGGGCATCAGCCTATCAGGTCGCAATCTCCATTTTGAAATGCTGCTGGCACCGCTGAGAGACCGCAATGGGCAGATGAACCTTCTTGGTGCACTCGCCGTTCTGGACACCGTGTCATGGATCGGAGCTGATCCACTGGTATTGGGGCATCTTGGCACGATTGAACCGATTGCCCCGGATACTGAACTTGCGCAAGAAAATCCGGTCGAAACCAGTCAGGTCGTCAATGCCCGACCTTATCAGCGCATATGGACTGAACCGCAGGCGCTCGATCATGCGATCGCGAGCAAGCCGCGCCTGCAATTGATCAAAGGCGGGAAGGCTTGATTTACGCCGGCTCCAGACCACGCATAAAAGACTGTCCCCTCTCGACATAGTGTTGTGCAGAGCTCTTTAGCTTTTCGATTGCTGCCGCATCCAGTGCGCGTACCAGGCGTGCTGGCGAGCCGACGATCAGCGAATTGTCGGGGAATTCCTTGCCTTCCGTCACAATGGCGCCAGCCCCGACCAGACAATTATTGCCGATTTTCGCACCATTGAGCACAATCGCACCCATGCCGATCAGAGAATTATCGCCAATCGTGCAGCCATGCAAAATTGCGCGATGCCCCACCGTGCACCCTTGCCCGATAGTGAGCGGAAATCCGATATCGGTATGCATGATGCACTGTTCCTGCACATTGGTGTTGGCCCCGATGATGATCGGCTCATTATCGCCACGCAGCACGCAGCCAAACCAGAAGCCTGCATTTTCACCCACCCTGACCTTGCCGATCAAAGTCGCATCCGGTGCGATCCAGTTGCTGCTACGGTCGGAAAATTCCGGTTTGTTGCCATTATAGGCATAAATCGTCATAGGCTTCTCCTCAAATCAAAACGCCGCATCTGCAATAGCAAACGCGGCGCTTATCGTGCTGACGTTCTTGAAAACAGAACTTAAAGATCGACGTCCAGAATGGCCATCGAGAAATTATAAGACAATTCGCCTTCGTCCTCATCTTTGTAAACAAGGCCTAGAAACTCGTCATTGAGATAAAGCTCGGCAGAATCGTTCTTGCGCGGACGTGCCTTGACCTGAAGACCCGGATTATTGAAGGTCTTCTTGAAATATGCGTCCAGTTTCTTGAGTTCTTCGGGATTCAACCGGATTCTCCTGATTTGAAATGAGGCCGGTTTATTGCATCCGGCTCCCTGTGATGTAAAGCCCCGAGCGATAAGTGTCCGGGGACATGCATAGGCAATGATTTTCTGGTTCTGCTTATGGCAGCATATAGGCGGCCTGCTGGAAAAGACCAGCACGCTGCCGTCCGTTGAGTTTTCAAAGCCTGTTAAATTAAATTCCGTCGCCCATGGCACCAATCAGGCCGTCGCCCAGAAGCTGGTCCATGACACGCGATGGCTCGGTGCATCCGGTATTGCCAATGACCCGCGCAGGAACACCTGCAACCGTTACATTGTGTGGAACCGGTTTAACCACAACGGAGCCCGCAGCGATTTTGGAACAATGTCCAATCTCGATATTGCCAAGTATCTTTGCGCCCGCACCGATCAGCACACCATGGCGGATTTTGGGGTGGCGGTCGCCGCTCGCCTTGCCGGTGCCGCCCAGCGTGACGGCATGCAGGATCGAAACATTATCCTCCACAACAGCCGTCTCGCCAATAACCACACCGGTGGCGTGATCGAGAAACAGCCCGCTTCCAAGCTTTGCCGCCGGATGAATATCGGTCTGGAAAATCGACGATGAGCGACTTTGCAGATAATAGGCGAAATCCCTGCGCCCCTGATGGTAGAGCCAATGCGCGAGACGATGGGTCTGGATGGCATGAAAACCCTTGAGGTAAAGGATCGGATCCATGAAGCGATTATAGGCGGGATCGCGGTCATAGACGGCCTGAATGTCGACACGCACGATCTGTGACCATTCGGGTGTTGCCTCCAGCATGGAATCAAAAGCGTGGCGCAGAACGTCAGCACTCAGATCGGCATGTCCTAGACGCTCCGCAATGCGATGCATTACGGCTGCTTCCAGGCTGGGCTGGTTGAGTATCGTCGTGTAAAGAAACGCACCCAGAACCGGATCGGACTTGGCTGCTTCTTCTGCCTCAGCACGAATGGAATGCCAGATCGGATCAACCTGATCCAGAGCGGCTTTTTCCTTCGCAGACGCACGAACTGACATATGCATTACTCCAGATTTTCCCTGACAGGTTTTTGACTGTCCGAGGTTTGCATGCTGTGCACCGGAGAAAAGTAGATATCTCTACTCTGGTTCCACACCGCAACACGATTTCAGGACAGAGCATAGCTTAAAACACCCTGCC
This sequence comes from Brucella sp. BE17, assembly GCF_039545455.1. Lineage (NCBI taxonomy): Bacteria > Pseudomonadati > Pseudomonadota > Alphaproteobacteria > Hyphomicrobiales > Brucellaceae > Brucella > Brucella sp. BE17. The sequence continues at coordinate 1,097,284 of NZ_CP154467.1, forward strand.
TTTACACCGTGGAATTTGACACACCCGCTCCAAAAACGAAGATGTTACTCTCGATATCTAAATCGGATTGTCGCGCAGAAATTCAAGAACCGCCTTTTTATAGACTTTATCACCCACAGCGAGCATGTGATCGCGGTCAGGAATATCAAGGGCTTGGGCGTTTGGCATCAGATCCGCCAATTCCTGCGGATTGCCTGCAATGTCATCCGTGGTGCCAACGGCCACCAGAGCCGGCTGCATGATACGGGCTATCCCCGCGGCAGGAACCAGTTCCTTGGACGTGATCACACAGGCCGCCAGCGCGATCCGGTCACTCTTGGTCTGCTCGGCAAATTTGCGGAACATCTGCCCACGCGGATTGGTAATGGTGCTCGGATCTTCCGCCAGAAGAGCCTCACCGATCGGCTCCCAATCACCCGCGCCTGTGACCATGCCGATGCCAAGCCCGCCAAAAATGGCACTATGCACCCGCTCGGGATGCTCGATGGCCAAAAAGGCCGAAATGCGAGCGCCCATCGAATATCCCATGACATGAGCTTTTTCGATCCCCAGATGATCGAGCAGGGCTGCTGCATCACCCGCCATTTTGGTAGGCGTATAGGCTTCCGCCTCATGCGGCTTTGCAGATAATCCATGGCCGCGATTATCAATCGCAATGACCCGATAGCCCGCCTCGGTTAAAGTGCGAAACCAGCCCGGAGAAACCCAGTTGACCACACTCGATGATGCAAAACCGTGGATCAGCAGGATCGGGTCACCTTCTCCATCCTGACGATAGGCAAGACGCAGGCCGTCATGGTCGAAATAGTCAATATCGAGGGCACTCACTTGATATTCCTTTTGATTGCTCACGCATGATCAGGGGCCGCAGTCGCCGCAAATCACCCGATGAAAGGCACGGTCGCCGCGCTTGATACCGCTGCTCTTCACGGTTCCGGCCAGAAGTTCGACAACAAAGGCCGCTGGCGTCTCGGAAGAAATGATGTTTTCCGAAAACGGCACGGCATTTTCATGGATTGCCGTCACCTTGCCCCTGTCGTCAAGAAAAACCATGTCGAGCGGCGACGGCGTGTTCTGCATCCACATCATGATGCGGCGCATTTCGCCAAAAACAAAAATCATCGCCCTACCCTTGGGAAAATCCTTGCGCCACATCAGTCCGCGCACACGCGCCTCATCCGAGCTTGCCACTTCAAGTGCGAATGAGAGTTTGTTGCCATTGGCGGTGACAATTGTGAGCGGCTCCTTGTCGACCGGCAGAAGCATGGGCTCTGCCGCTTGCGTCTGAGCGGCAGCCGTGAAAAACATAAACATCAGAGCAACAAAAAAACCGCGCATAGAATTTCCAGTCGGATTGAGGGGCATCCCATGCAAAGGGTTTGGAACAAGATGCACGTCAAATCAAGATGCTACGGCGTCAGAATTCAGTGATCGTAGGGCACCGGAAATCGGGAAAGATTTGGGTTATGACGTGGCAAAAATGGTGATCTTTGAGAACCGGAGCGCAGCGTACTTCGCACATAGTCCCCAAAAGTTGCAGACTTTTCGGGACTATGTGAAAATCAAAGTCTACATGAGCACCGGAAGCGCAAAAGAGCGCCATTTGCAGACCGTCATAGCCCGAATATACCCGATTTAATGGGAGACGGGAATGGCGGTGCCTATATCCGGATGAATTTCAGCGGCCATTAGACCTTTGTCGCCGGTGCCGAAACGGATGAGTACGACTTGGCCGGGGCGCAGTTCCATCATGCCAAAACGACGCAGCGTCTCCATATGGATAAAAATATCCTCGGTGCCCTCGCCCCGCGTCAAGAAGCCAAAGCCCTTGGTACGGTTGAACCACTTGACGATCACGCGCTCCAGTCCGCTTGATGGCGTAACCGTCACATGGGTGCGTTGTGGTGACATTTGTGCCGGATGGACGGCTGTTGATGTATCCATGGAAAGAACACGGAAACATTGCAGACCGCGCTCACCCTGTCGGACCTCGCAGACGATGCGTGCGCCTTCGAGTGCTGTCTGGAAACCGTCGCGGCGCAACGAAGTGACATGAAGCAGAATATCGTTCAGGCCCGGCTGATCCGGCACAATGAAGCCGTAGCCCTTGGCCACGTCAAACCATTTGATATGGCCGGAAATTTCAATAATATCGCCCAGCTCTTCCGAGGCGTGCTGGCTGTGAAACTGGTCATTTGACACAGACTTGTCCGCCATGCGTTCGCCCCTCCTCTGTTTTTGCGTTGCGATCCAGACTTTGATTCTTGGGAAGAGAATAACACTTCCTTAACCACAACCGGCAAGCCCTAACTTTTATTCGTCCCCATGAAGAATGCATGGAATTTGATTTCATGGTTATTTTTGGCCCTCACTTGTGCCTAAGCAAAGCCGGAGCGTGGAAAAAGCCCTGCCCTTTGCTATATGAGTTTGGAGCTGCAAATCACCATGCAATTTCCAGGCAAGGTTTGAGGAGAATAATATGCGTTATCTACACACCATGGTTCGTATTCGCGACATCGACGAATCGCTGGATTTCTATGTGAACAAATTCGGTCTTGAAGAAATCCGCCGCACTGAAAATGAAAAGGGCCGCTTCACTTTGATTTTTCTGGCGGCTCCCTCCGACAAGGATACGGCCAAGGCAGATCGCGCACCTGAACTCGAACTGACCTATAACTGGGATCCTGAAACCTATTCCGGCGGACGCAATTTCGGCCATCTCGCCTATGAGGTCGATGATATCTATGCCGAATGCCAGAAGCTGCAAGATAAAGGCGTCACAATCAACCGCCCGCCTCGCGATGGTCGTATGGCTTTCATCAAGTCACCGGACGGCATTTCCATCGAACTGATCCAGAAGGGCGAGCGGCTCGAACCACAGGAGCCATGGGCTTCGGCTGAAAACATCGGCAGCTGGTAAGCACAAAAAAGCCCCGCATCGCTGCGGGGCTTTTTCATTTCATACAATTTATTCGGTGCCCTGAATTGCTGCCAGCAACCATTCACCGCCATCGGTGCGGGTAAAGGTCCAGAGTTCAGTGCTTTCCACCGGCTTGTCCGGGTCGCCTTCAACCACCGCACCACTGGTGCGGTCGCGCATGACGTCGATGGCCGAATAGCGGATCGCAACCGTTGCATATTCGACATTGCCTTCGCGCCAGGCTTCGGAAACGTCACCCTGCAAGAGTTTTACGTCCTTCACCTCGTTGCGCATACCGCTGGAGGCGATTTCCCCAAGCTCTTCCGCGAGATAAGACATGGCTTCCGGTGTGGTGAGCTTGCGAAGTGCTGCATAATCCTCACGGCCATAGGCGCTCTGGATGTCCGACAGCATGGTCTCGAAACGGTCAAGCTCTTCCTGCCCGACATCCATCGGCTCTTCTTCGACAGTTGAGCTCGGCGCTGACTGCTGGGTGCCAAATGGATTGACGGAAGGCGTGCGGCCACCGAAATTGCCCTGCGGGGCGGCCTGCTTTGCCGAACCGAACGGCTGGGCTGCACCAAACGGTGTGGCAGCTGAATGGCCTGCACCTGCTGGTGCAGTCTGGCGACGATTGGCAAACATGCGCATGACGAACATGGCAATCAATGCAATTACGGCCACTTGAAGCAGCAGGCCGAACATGCCCGCCAAACCACCAAGACCGTTACCCAGCAGCATGCCGATCAGGCCGCCAACCAGCAGACCACCGAGCATGGAACGACCGAAGTTACCGAACATGCCACCCGCACGCTGGCCCTGCGCCGCCGTCTGCGCACCGGCTGCAGGACGATTTGCCTGATTGGTGCCGGTATTGGGCGTCATCGAGCGCTCGATGGGTGCTGCATTGTTGGGGGCGGTGCGCGTCGGCGCAGGCGCCTGATGGGTGCGAGCACCACGGCTACCGAAACCGCCACCGCCCGCACGGCGAGCCTCGGCGAAATCGACAGCGGCAAAGGAGGCAATAAGCCCCAACACCAAGGCGGCTGTCAGTTTGGTCAGGCGGTTTGCAGAACCCGTCATTCGATACTCCCGATTATATTGATCAGTCTATGTTTGAACCCGTGCGCATATGGGCATTCGTTCCCATTCTTCACAAGAGCGTGAAGGCAAAAAACCTTGGTTTTTTGAATGTTTTTCAGGCCGGAAGCGCTGCATCCAAAATCTGGATCTGTGTCGATACCGATCCGTTCCAGTGATTGAGCGAAAGATTTCCGGCTATATGCACGCTTTGACCGATATTGTTGAACAGAAAACGCCCCAGATCACCTTCCGCAACCCGAAAAGCAATGGCATTGACGCGTTTACCGTCAGCACCGCGTAACGCGACGCGCACATGATCACGCCCGACGGTTCGCACATCCGCCAGCACATGATGCGGCAGAACGAGTGTCGGCTGCGGGTGGCCTGAGCCATAAGGCCCTGCCTTCTGCAAGGTTTCATAAAGCGGCACGGTCGCGCCCGATGCGGCCAGCGCGCCATCGACCGACAGGCTGCGGTTTTCATTGAGCCGCGCCACGATATGCGCCGATTCCTCTTCCAGATAAGCGCGAAACGCGCCCAGTTTTGTCTGCTCAATGGTGATGCCTGCGGCCATGGCGTGCCCGCCGCCCTTCACGAGCAACCCCTTATCGACGGCACCGCGCACAAGTTTTCCAAGATCAAGCCCCGAAATCGAACGCCCAGAGCCGGAACCAATGCCATTGGCCTTGAACGCAATGGCGAAAGCCGGACGCCGCGCCTTGTCTTTGAGACGAGAAGCCAAAAGCCCAACAATGCCCGGATGCCAGCGCTCGCTCGCCGTTACGATCACCGAGGCCCCCGCCCCGCCTGATATTTCAAGCGATGCCTCGGCTTCCGCCTCCATCAGCATTTCAGCCTCCATGGCCTGTCGTTCCTGATTGAGTCGGTCGAGTTCTATTGCGATTGGGTCAGCCATGCTTGGGTCGTCAAGCGTCAGCAACCGCGCGCCAAGCCCCGCGTCGCCAATGCGCCCGCCCGCATTAATGCGCGGACCGATGAGATAGCCAAGATGAAATACATTGAGCGGCTCGCCAATGCGCGAAACACGGGCCAAGGCGGCAAGACCGACATTGCTTTGCGCGCGCGCCACCATCAGCCCCTTGACCACGAAAGCGCGATTGACACCGATCAAGGGCACGACATCGCAGACGGTCGCAAGCGCCACCAGATCGAGTAGCGTCAACAAATCGGGCGCAGGACCTTTCCCCCTTGCGCGCAAAGTTTTGGCTACCTGAACCAGCGTGAGAAACACCACACCGGCAGCACAGAGATGCCCCTGCCCCGAAATATCGTCCTCCCGGTTCGGGTTGACGATTGCAACCGCATCCGCAGGCAGATCGCCACCGACCTGATGGTGATCAAGCACCACGACATCGGCTCCCGCTTCTTTTGCAGCTGAAATCGATGGCGCACTGTTGGTGCCGCAATCGACCGTCACGATGAGATGAGCGCCCTTGGCGACCAGTTCACGCATCGCATCGGGATTGGGGCCATATCCTTCGAAAATCCGGTCCGGGATATAGATTGAATATTGAATGCCGTAATGCTTGAAAAACCGAGCCATCAGCGCGGAGGAACAAGCACCATCCACATCGTAATCCCCAAAGATCGCCACCGTTTCGCGCCGCTGAACTGCATCGGCAATACGGTTGGCCGCCTTCTCCATGTCGGTGAGCGAGGCTGGATCGGGCATGAGATTGCGCAAGGTCGGGTCAATGAATTGTTGTGCCGCTTCCAGCGTCACACCGCGTCCGGCCAGCACCCGCGCCACCAGATCGGAAATGCCGTGATGCTGCGCAATCGCCAACGCCGTATTAGCCTCACGAGGCCCAAGCCGGTCGATCCATTTCTGGCCGGTTGCCGAATTTTTTATTCCAAGGAAAAGGCGGTCTGTACTCATATCCCTTAAAGACACAAAAGGCGGCATTTTTGCAATGCCGCCTTTTGCCAATGTCTCTCGATATTTTTAAAGAAACTTCGACATATCCTGATGTCGTGCCTTGATCTCGCGTACCGTCTGCGAGCTGGCGCGCATGACGATTGTATGCGTCTGGATATAATCACGGGCGAATTTCACACCCGAGAGCATATTGCCGTCCGTTACGCCCGTGGCAGCAAAAAGCACGTCGCCCTTGGCCATTTCTTCCATTGTGTAGACCTTTTTGGGATCCGAAATGCCCATCTTGGCGGCACGCGCGATCTTCTCGTCTGTGTTGAGCTGCAAACGGCCCTGCATCTGGCCACCAATGCAGCGCAAGGCTGCTGCTGCCAGAACACCCTCCGGCGCGCCGCCGATACCGATATAGATGTCGATACCGGTTTCGTCCGGGTCGGTCGTGTGCATGACGCCAGCCACATCGCCATCGCCAATCAGGCGAATTGCGGCACCCGTGGCGCGCACTTCTTCAATCAGGCGTGCATGGCGCGGGCGATCCATGATGCAAGCGGTTATTTCGTTGATCTTCACGCCCTTGGCCTTGGCAATCGACATGATATTGTCGGTCGGCGTGGCATCAATATCGACAACACCCTTGGGATATCCCGGCCCGACTGCGATCTTTTCCATGTAGACATCAGGCGCGTAAAGCAGATTGCCCTTCTCGGCAATGGCGATCACGGCCAGCGAATTCGGCAGATTTTTTGCGCAGATCGTCGTGCCTTCCAGCGGATCGAGCGCGATATCGACATCCGGTCCCTGCTTGGTGCCGACTTCCTCGCCAATATAAAGCATCGGCGCTTCGTCACGTTCACCTTCGCCGATCACAACCGTGCCTGAAATCGGCAGGCGGTTCAATTCCTGACGCATTGCGTCGACAGCGGCCTGATCGGCCGCCATTTCATCACCGCGTCCGCGCAAACGCGCTGCGGCCACCGCCGCACGCTCGGCCACACGCACCAGTTCCAGTGTGAGAATACGATCCAGTCCGTGGGGTTGCTGCTCTGCGGTCTTGGCCATTGAAACAAGTCCTGAATTCGAATTGCGTTGATGCGGCGCAGACGCGCCTGACTGATATGCGCACAATATCTATAGCGATAGTGTGTAGACCTTTTGTCAAAGTCTATTGCAGCCCGCAAGGGCATAAATCCAAAAACCATGTAGTCTCAAATACTTAATCGATTTAAGACTTACACGCTTCGTTGCATGGCCTGAATTGCCGTGATTAGGAGCACTTCTCAGCCAGCACGCTCAATGCGGATCATCTGCGGCTTGTCGACCAGATGATCATCCTTGAGTATCGCGTCCAACGCCTTTTTGACGGCCGCTTCAGTAGTTTCGTGGGTCACGAGAATGACTGTTTTGACACCAACGGGCTGCATGTCCCCCATCGGGGGGCGCTGCACGATGGATTCCAGCGAAATATCGTTGTCCGCCATGCGCTTGGCGATACCGGCAAACGCACCGATCCTGTCATGCACGGTCAGCCGAATGAAATAGCCACCGGCATGTTTGCGCATCTTGGCACGGGTATAGGGCTGCAAGGCTTTTGCAGGCGTGCCGAACACCGGTCCATGCTGGAATCCGGGGCGGCTTTTCGCAATATCGGCAATGTCCCCGATGACGGCGGATGCGGTCGCATTGCCACCAGCGCCGGGACCCGACAGCAGCAACTCGCCCAGAAGATCGGTCTCGATTGCCACGGCGTTCGTCACGCCATGCACCTGCGCAATGACCGATGAGGTCGGCACCATGGTCGGATGCACGCGCTGTTCAATGCCGGTGTCGGTTTTCTGTGCTACGCCCAGAAGCTTGATGCGATAGCCCAATTCGTCTGCTGCCCGGATATCGGCCAGCGAAATATTGCTGATACCTTCAAGGTAAATATCATCGGCCGCAATCTGTGTGCCAAAGGCAAGGCTGGTCAGAAGTGCCAGCTTGTGCGCGGTATCGTTGCCTTCGATGTCAAAGGTCGGATCGGCTTCGGCATAACCCAGACGCTGCGCCTCCTTCAGGCATTTCTTGAATGAAATCCCCTCTTCCCACATCCGTGTCAGAATATAATTGCAGGTGCCGTTCATGATACCATAGATGCGCGAGACGGTATTGCCGGAGAGCGATTCTCGCATCGCCTTGATGACCGGAATGCCACCCGCGACAGCCGCTTCAAAATTGAGAAGCACGCCTTTGTCCTCGGCGATTTTTGCCAGAGCCACGCCGTGGCGGGCCAGCAGCGCCTTATTGGCCGTCACCACATGATGACTGGCGCGAAGGGCTGCTTCAACGGCTGATTTAGCCGGACCATTGTCACCGCCAATCAGTTCCACAAACACGTCGATATCGGCAGATTTCGCGAGTTCGACCGGATCATCGAACCAGGCAATATCGCCAAGGTCAACGCCACGATCACGCTCACGATCACGGGCGCTGACAGCAGTAACGGTCACCTGTTTACCGCACTGACGGGTGAGCATTTCGGACTTGTCACGCAGGATACGCAACACTGAAGCGCCGACGGTGCCAAGCCCCGCGACGCCGATCCGCAATGCATCACTCATACCTTTAGACCTTCCGATGGATTGATTTCGAGAAAAAACCGGGCGCGGACACGCCCGGCACAAAACGGGAGAGTCGCCTCAGCGACGGGTTTCCAGAGGAATCACATTATGCAGATTCTCGTCCTTGGTGGCGAGAAAGCGCTTGATATTGCGCGCGGCCTGACGAATGCGATGCTCGTTTTCGACCAGCGCGATACGCACATAGTCGTCGCCGTGCTCGCCAAAGCCGACACCGGGAGCGACTGCCACATCGGCCATTTCAACCAGCAGCTTGGAGAATTCCAGCGATCCGAGCGTTTTAAAGCGTTCGGGAATCGGAACCCATGCGAACATGGTTGCGGCAGGCGCAGGCACTTCCCAGCCCGCACGACCAAAGCTTTCGACCAGAACGTCGCGGCGCTGCTTATAGACATTGCGCACATAGGTGATGTCTGACCCATCGCCATTGAGTGCTGCGGTCGCCGCCACCTGAATGGGCGTGAATGCGCCATAATCGAGATAGGATTTTACGCGTGTCAAGGCAGCGATCAGCCGTTCATTGCCGACAGCAAAGCCCATGCGCCAACCCGGCATCGAGAAGGTCTTGGACATGGAGGTGAATTCCACCGTAACGTCCATGGCACCGGGTACTTCCAGTACCGATGGCGGTGGGTTTCCGTCGAAATAAATCTCCGAATAAGCCAGATCTGACAGGATAATCAGATCGTTCTTGCGCGCAAACGCCACCACGTCCTTGTAGAAATCGAGGCTCGCCACATAGGCCGTCGGATTGGACGGGAAATTAAGGATCAAGGCTATCGGATTAGGGATAGAATGCCTGACCGCCCGTTCCAGCGCGCGGATGAAGTTCTCGTCGGGCTTTGCAGGAATGGAGCGGATCACGCCCCCCGACATGATGAAGCCGAAGGAGTGGATCGGATAGGTCGGATCGGGGCACAGTACCACGTCACCGGGCGCAGTGATGGCCTGCGCCATGTTCGCAAAGCCTTCCTTGGAGCCGAGCGTTGCCACAACCTGGGTATCGGGATTGAGTTTTACACCGAACCGGCGCGCATAATATTGCGCCTGCGCGCGCCTCAAACCCGGAATACCTTTCGACGCTGAATAGCGATGCGCACGCGGGTCCTGAACGGCTTCGCAGAGCTTGTCGACAATGTTCTGCGATGTCGGCAGATCGGGGTTACCCATGCCAAGGTCGATGATGTCGGCTCCCGCCGCTCGCGCCGATGCCTTCAAGCGATTAACCTGTTCAAAGACATAAGGGGGCAAACGACGGACTTTATGGAATTCTTCCGACATGATCCTGTTCCAGTGGAGGGTTGAACATAATGGCGCATCTGCGCCGTGTTGAGGAGCTATACACCTGTTATCGAATCGGGTCGAGACTTCTGAACCGTGCAAAAGACCGGCTTTTTCGTTTTAAGGGTAATTTTATAGTAAAGAGTTGGAAAACCGGTTCAATCTTCGCCAGCTTCAATCTGGCGCAGCGTCGCGTCCGCCTCATCCTGCGCCTGCTTGCGCAAGGCAGCCGCCTGTGCGGGCGTGACACCCCCGCCGGAGCTTCGTGTGGCGGCAAGACGTGTGCGATCCGAATCAAGCCGTTGGGTCAGGCTCTCTTTTTCTTCCGGAGAAATCTGAACAGTTGCAGCCTTAGGCATGCGTCCAAAGGTCGGATATGTATCCGTGCGCAAAGCACCTTCCTGAGGCGCGCCCTGAAATTCACTGCCACCGGCGCACGCGGTAAGCATCGCCGCGGCCGCAACTGCCAGCATGAGATGAGCGATCTGCCGCGCACGATTGTTCATTGTCTTGATCCCGGTTTCTGCCACTAGAGCGTGTTTCGGTCCAATTGCATCAGACCTGCGCCCTAATTTCTTTTGTTTTAAGCAAAATCTTGTCGGTCCTCGTTTCACCGCAATCGGATTATGCTTTAACGCCGCGCAAACCGCGACAAAGTTCAATTGTGAAGGGATAGCATCAACTGGAGCCTGCATGTCAACAAGCGAATGCTCCAACCAGCGCATTTCGACGCGTTGCCGCTCTTTTCGGAATGCAATATAAATGAAAATTGCAACAAGTAACATTTCGTTACTCGGAAACAATCAATAAGCAAATGGTACGTTATTTGATAATAAAGCATGAAAATGCACTTCAATAGTTGCACCACGCGCATAAAAAACCTAAAAATTGCCTACCAGTTACCACCCGGGTAATCTGGGGCAATGCCGAGATTGCTTGACGAACATGGGCAATCACTCCGCAAAGCATTGATATTATACAATATATTTCCCGATATCGACATCGGGATCTGTGAGAAAAACCAGATTTATGAGTGGTTTGATCTCATGGGGGAGAATCGATCTCCCGAAACCATGCGGACAGGACGGGTCCTGTTTGCGCCATTGGCCAGGGAAATCGAGTCGGAGCGAACTATTGAAATTAATATCTTCTACACACCGGTCAGCCGGCAGATTTCTTTCAGGCAGCGTCGCCCTAATGGCGTTGGTGCTGGCATCCTGTAATTCCACAGGTACCGCGAGCAATGGCCAGAGTGTGCAGTTGTCGGCGAATAATAATGGATCGCTGCTGGCGGATACGCTACAAAGCGCTGCCGACCAGGCGGTTGCAGCGGAAGCCGGACAAACGGCCAAGGCCGAAGACAATTTAACTGACGGCACGGCGAGTGAAGCCAAGAATGGCAACGCGCAGCAGGCACCAGTCGAAGCCAACACCGCCTCAAACAGCGTTGCCAGTGCCGACGAGACCCAGCCTGGCGCAGAAGCGACGCAGGTCGCTGCGGCATCGCCCCCAGAAAAGAAGTCAACATCGCTGTTGGGTTTTCTGGGAGGTTCCGGCCCTGCGAAAACAACGCAAGCTGAACCCAGCCAGACGTCAGCCACGCCAATCAAGACCGAGGCCGGAACAACACAGACCGCGCAGAATGAGGCCGTCACTCAGACAGAACAGCCGGAAAAACCGGCACAGGCAACCTCTCTTTTCGGCACGCCGAAGACCGCAAGTGCTTTTGCCACACCGCAGCGACCAACCGCCTCGCAGGGCAGTATTGCCCGCCTCTTTTCTGAAGATTCAGGCAATGGCCGTTCCGACCGGGCCGAAAACAAGAAACTTGCCGTTGTCAAAGCAGTCTCCCCTGCCGCCAAGCACAATTACAGTTATGCGCTTCCCGGTGTCCGCGCGAATGCCGGCTTTGAGATCAAGCATCGAAACAGCCTTGCCGATGACAGTGACGTTGATGCGAATGAGTACGACGAATTTCCCGGAGTAACGTTGGCTTCTGCTCCCGGCCTTGCCAGATTGGCACCAAATGGTCTCAAGGTGCAACGCGAAACGGTCGATGTCGCCTGCCTCAAGCCACAGCTCGTCACGATGCTTCGAACCATTGAGCGCCACTTCCGCCGTCCGGTCGTTGTAACCTCCGGCTATCGCAGCCCGAACTACAACCGCAAGGTCAACGGCGCACGCAAATCGCTGCATATGATCTGTGCCGCCGCCGATATTCAAGTCGAAGGCGTCTCCAAATGGGAACTGGCTCGCTATGCACGCTCCATGCGGGGACGTGGTGGTGTGGGCACCTATTGTCATACGAAATCCGTGCATGTGGATGTCGGCCCGGATCGCGACTGGAACTGGCGCTGCAAGCGCTGAGCGGTACCGCTTTATCAACAGATGAAAAAAGCCGGACCGAATTGATCCGGCTTTTTTTGTTATTTTAATCAAAGGCATAGTTTGTGCTTCGTGTTGTTTTTCAGGCAATTGTTGCGAATGCTGTGTTTTTTTTCAGAAAAGTGATTTTAGGGGGTTGCGTACCCGAACCTTCCTGAATATAAGCCCACTCACACCAGCAACAGGCGCCCATCGTCTAGCGGTTAGGACAGCGCCCTTTCACGGCGCAGACAGGGGTTCGATTCCCCTTGGGCGTACCACTTGCTGGTTTTTCATTTTTCTTAAAGTAATATCACTCAGGCCTTTGGGCCGGTCTTCATCGACATTCTCATTCCTTCTCACTAGCGTCCTATTTTGCAACAACCTTAGCCAATCATTTACCCTTTTGCGCCCTTACCGGTAAACTTCGCTGAATAGCCATTATCGCATCATAATCCCGGCTCATTCGACCCCGAAATTTCCATCGAGATTTTTACATGCCCAAGATGGATACGATAATGACCAGCGAAACCAGAACGACCCTCACCTTCCTCAGCGCCGGGCTTGTTGCAACCGCCATGGTGCTCGGTGCCGATCTGAACTGGACCGACCTCGTCAAAGCATTTTTCTAAGCTCAAAGATTTTGACTTGCGTCCATATATTGGACGAACAGCCATTTCCTCTATCTGTCCGAATCTGCTTTTTCTTTTTGCGTTATCTGACGCAAAACTATTTCACCCTTTTGCTGGAAATGCTCTAAAGACGCATGTTTTTTCAAACGCCCCTCATTTCCGGCCGGCTGGAACGCCGTTACAAGCGCTTTCTGGCCGATGTCACACTCGATGACGGTCACTTCATTACCGCTTCCGTACCCAATACCGGTTCGATGTTGGGCTTGAGCACACCCGGTGCCCGTGTCTGGCTGAGCAAGTCCGATGCTCCCCACCGCAAATATATCCATACATTGCAGATTGTTGAAGCCGACGGAACGCTCGTGGGTGTCAACACGGGCCTGCCCAACCGTATCGCTGAGGAGGCCATTCTAAAAGGTCTCATTCCTAGCCTTGATGGCTATGCCAGCCTGCGGCGCGAGCAGAAATACGGCGTCAACTCACGGATAGATATCCTGCTCGACGATGGCCCGCTTCCACGTGCCTATGTCGAAGTGAAAAATGTGCATTTCACCCGCACGAAGGGCTTGGCCGAGTTTCCCGATACGGTCACTGCACGCGGCACAAAACATCTCAATGAACTCATTGATGTGGTTAGCGCTGGCTATCGCGGCGTGATGCTGTTTATTATCCAGAGAAACGATTGCAGTAAATTCAGCATCTGCGGCGATCTCGACCCAACCTATGCACGCGCATTCGAACGCGCGCTCACAGCGGGGGTTGAGGCTTGGGCCATTCGATGCCAAATAACGCATAACAGCATCGACGCCACGCAACTGGTGCCTATTGGATAGACAGAGACGGATCGAGTAATGGTAACCTATATCGAAGCCACAAGCGCGCCCGTGAAATACACCGGCCAGATCAAGCTTTACGGCCCTGAAGGCTTTGAAGCCATGCGCAAAGTGTGCAACCTCACCGCACGTTGCCTCGACGCCCTCAACGATATTATCAAACCGGGCGTCACCACCAATGAAATCGATCGTTTCGTTTTTGAATTCGGCATGGATAACGGCGCTTTTGCAGCGACGCTAAACTATCGTGGCTATACCAAATCGTCCTGCACATCGATAAATCATGTCGTCTGCCATGGGATCCCCAATGACAAGCCGCTGCGCGAAGGCGATATCGTCAATGTGGACGTAACCTATCTATTGGACGGCTGGCATGGCGATTCGAGCCGCATGTATGCGGTCGGTGAAATCAAGCGAGCTGCCGAACGCCTGCTGGAAGTAACCTATGAAAGCCTGTTGCTGGGCATCGCCGCAGTGAAGCCGGGGGTCAAGACCGGTGCCATTGGCGCGGCCATCCAGACCTTTGCCGAGGGCGAGCGTTGCTCCGTGGTGCGTGATTTCTGCGGCCATGGCGTCGGTCAGCTTTTTCACGATACGCCCAATATTCTCCATTATGGGTCGCCCAATGACGGCGTGGAAATAAAGGAAGGCATGATCTTCACCATCGAGCCGATGATCAATCTGGGCAAGCCGCAGGTAAAGGTTTTGTCCGATGGCTGGACGGCGGTCACCCGTGATCGTTCGCTGACGGCGCAATACGAACATACGGTTGGCGTTACCAAAGATGGCTGCGAGATTTTCACGCTTTCGCCCGCCAATGCCTTCGGTCCTGTGTCGATGCGCTGATAAACTTATATCTGTCTGATCTGTTTTGCGGGGTGTGAACAGAATGACGAAGAAACCGCGCCAACCGGGAGACCTTCAAGCTCCCGGTTTCAACGATACGATGCAGCTTACGCCGAAGCTGGAAAAGCCGCACCATCTGGGCCACCGCGACCGTCTGAAGCAACGCTTCCGGGCCGCGCCCGATACGCTTGCCGATTATGAATTGCTCGAACTCCTGCTTTTCCGCGTTATACCGCGCGCCGATACCAAGCCACTTGCAAAATCGCTGCTCACCCGGTTCGGATCATTTGCCGAAGTCCTGGGCGCACCGGAAAAGCTGATCGCGGAATTGCCGGGCGCTGGCCCTTCAGTGGCGATGGATCTGAAAATTGCTGAAGCAGTTGCCAAGCGAAGCGCCCGTAGTCAGGTGATGCAGCGCGAGGTTCTGGGGTCGTGGAACAAGGTGATAGAATATTGCACCGCGGCAATGGCCTATGAGACACGCGAACAGTTCCGCATCCTTTTTCTCGACAAGAAGAACCGCCTGATAGCTGACGAGGTGCAGCAGCAAGGCACGGTCGATCACACCCCGGTCTATCCGCGCGAAGTGGTGCGACGTGCTCTGGAGCTCTCTGCCACTGCAATCATTCTCGTCCACAATCACCCTTCCGGCGACCCGACGCCATCGCGCGCCGATATCGAGATGACACGCATGCTGGTGGAGGCTGCAAAGGCGCTTAATATCGCGGTACACGACCATGTCATCGTCGGGCGAGACGGGTGCACCAGCTTTCGCGGGCTGAAGCTGATTTGAATGCATTGCATTTGAGTCAAAGCCATTTATTTACCGCCTGTTAACGCTAAAACCACACAGCGCAGGAAACCGGGCGAATTTGCTTCAAATTTTCCGGTTTTGGACACATTCACACATCATCACAAGCACGCAACGCAGCCTGCACCCAAGGCGCGATGTATGAATCAAGCAGTATCGAACGCAAAATACTTTTGCTGGAAATGCTCAGGAGTTGAGTAAATGATGTTGAAGCGTTCTTATCTTTCAGCGACGCTGACAGTCGCGATCGCGGGCCTGGCTGCCCCGACATTCGCCGCCGATATAATGGATAATGGAGGCGATTATTCTTATAATGAACCTGTCGCTTCAGGCCCCCATGACTGGTCCGGTAATTATGTCGGCGCGCAGATCGGTGCATCCTCGTCCAAGGTGCCAGGACCTTTCACGAACCGCGCTGGCGTGCTCGGCGGCGTTGTGGCAGGCAAGAACCTGCAAAGCGGCAATTTCGTCATGGGTGTGGAAGCGGAAGCCAATTTCGCCGAAGCAGAACACCGCATCGGTCGCGGCGGCAGTCTGCAGCAGTCATGGAACACCAATGCCAAGGCCAAGGCTGGCTACGCTTTCGACAAAACGCTCGTTTACGGAACGGCTGGTTATGGCGTGACACGCTTTAAAGCCAAGGACAACACCACCTCCGCTCCCGGATGGGAAGGCGGCTTCCTGATCGGCGCAGGCGTCGAACAGGCAATCTCCGGTCCAGTTTCGTTGAAGGCAGAATATGATTTCCAGCGCTTTAACGATGTGAAGTCCGAGGTCAATGGCATATCGCAACGCAATGACCTCAAGAACCATGCTATCAAGGCAGGCGTGAACTACAAGTTCTGAAAAACCCGATCTGACAAAGAAATGGGGACCTGTTGGTCCCCATTTTTATCAGTCTTTTGACGCACGTCGCGCATTGTCGCCATCAAAACCGTGCCGCCAGTAAGCAACGACGAGCTGTTGCTCCTTGGGGATATTACGTTCCTTTCGCATATAGGTGCGGATAGTGCGGAAGGCTTTGAATTCACAAGCCGCCCAGACGTAAATATCCTCTTCGCCCTCAGGCAGTTCCACAGTGCAAACCGCATCCTGCAAAAGCGTGGTCGTCCCCGCTTCCGCACCGTTGCGATGCAGCCATTTCAGATCAACATCGGCGCGTGAAACGAGCTCCTGCTCTTCCGACGCATCACCGATCTCAATCCGCACCACCGCCTTTACCCCTTGGGCAAGATTTGCCAGAATACGGCCAATTGCCGGAAGCGCTGTTTCGTCGCCCGCCAGCAGGCACCATTTTGCCGTGATGGCGTTGCCTCCGCCGCCCGGACCGGTCATGCCGACAATATCACCCGGCTTTGTGCTCAATGCCCAGCCTGAACCCGGCGCATCGCTATCGTCACCGTGAACGACCATGTCGATGTCCACGAAGCCGGCTTCAGGATCAATATTGCGGATCGTATAGACGCGCGTCGAAAGTTTTGCGTCTCCTTCCGGCCAGACGGGGCGTCCATCCTCACCCATGAGCGGCCATTCCGGCTTTGCCAGTCCCTTGGGCGGAAACAGAAGGCGGATATGCAATCCGCCCTGTGAAAAGCGCAGGAGATTATCGCCCTTGAGCCTTACGCGACGCATATGCGGCGTGACGTTCGAGACGGATACAACCTGCATTTCGCGGAAATAGGGAAGCGGTCCACCCGATGCACCATCGCCGTTCCAGACGATCTTCGGCTTGACACTGCCCTTGTCGAGAAATTCCAGCACATGTTCGGCAATGGAATATTTCATATAGGCGAGGCCTACCTCGTCCTCGCTGCCGACATCGACACTGACATTGCCGTCATCCCATTTGACCTCGGCCTGACCGAAGCTCAAAACGAGCTGCGCATTATCCTCTGCACGACGCACGTCGGCATGTTCGACAAAATGATCGAGCAGCTGATTGACGACGTGACCGGCATTGTTCAGTTCAAAACGAGTATTTGCGTTGAGTGCGGGCATGGCCGTCCTCCGTTCAGACAAATTGTCAGCAAGCCTTACCCGATTATAAGATGAGGATTCAAGTCATCTTTTCAATTTGCGACCACAATAAAGCGTGACAGGCAGGGCCTGCCGCCAGGCATCGAACGAACCAAGCGGCCCGGCCTGCGCCAGCGAAAGCCGCAAAAGCTCACCGCCAAAACGTTGCTTCCAGTCGAAAAGCCGCATCTCGCTTTGCAGCGTCACCGCATTGGCGACAAGCCGCCCACCGGGCTTCAGCGCGTCCCAGCACGCTTCCAAGACACCCGAATCCGTGACGCCACCACCGATGAAAATCGCATCCGGTTGATGAAGACCTTCAAAAGCATCCGGCGCTTGCCCCATGACCAGTTCCAGCCCCGGAACACCCAGAGCCGCACGATTGTTTGCAATCAAGCCCTGTCGCCCTTCATGTGCCTCAATGGCAATGGCGCGGCAGGATGGATGCATGCGCATCCACTCAATACCAATCGAGCCGCAGCCCGCGCCCACATCCCAGAGCAGTTCTCCCGGCAAGGGGGCGAGCCGCGACAGCGTCACCGCACGTATGTCGCGCTTGGTCAGTTGCCCGTCATTTTCAAAGGCTTCATCCGGCAATCCCACCACTGGCGAAAGGACCATTGCATCCGGGCCAGCGATACATTCGACGGCTACGATATTCAGCGCCGCACAGCAATTCTCCGTCCAATCACAGGCAATGGCATGAAGATGCCGCTCTTGCGGTCCGCCAAGATGTTCCAAAACATCGATACGGCTGTGTTCGAAGCCACGCGCTTTAAGCGTATCGGCAATTGTTCGCGGCGTCGTGCCATCATGGCTTAGAACCAGCATCCGTTCTCCAGGCAATATATGCGGGACAAGCAGCTCGAATGGACGTCCATGTACACTCAACGAACGCACATTCTGCAAGGACCAGCCCATACGGGCGGCTGCCAGCGAGAACGAAGAAGGATGCGGAATGATCTGCATTTCTTTGGACGAAAAATGACGGCTCAAAGATGCGCCCATTCCGTAAAACATCGGATCACCGCTGGCCAGTACAACGACCCGCTTGCCCCGCTCGGCAGAGATCATAGCAAAAGCCTTATCGAAGGGCGAAGGCCATGAAATGCGTCGTGCATTGGGTGTCGCGCCTACAAGCGCGAGATGTCGTGCACCGCCAAACACAACATCGGCTGCGTTGATAGCGTCCCGCGCCATCACACCCAATCCGTCCAATCCGTCTTCGCCGATACCGATGACCTTAAGCCAGCATGTCATGCCTTTGCTCCTTTGCTGCGGTGGTAGAGTGCGGCAGCACGAAGCGCAAGTGCACCCACTTTGCGCACGCAATTTCAAGGCGTATAAGACAGTCATGTTGAATCGTCAGCCAGTGCGAACAAGCGCGGAAAATATCAACGACCGGCGCAATGCCTGTCCAGGATTATCGCGCATGGTCATGGCGCGGGACGGCGCGATTGCGCGCATAAAATTGCCACTGGGGCGGCTTACAGCCGATCAGGCATTGCGGTTGGCCGACATTGCAGCGGATTTTGCAGGCGGCGCAGTCGAGCTTTCCATCCGCAGCAATCTCCAGCTACGCGGCATTGCGCCAGAACACTGGGATCAGGCCGTCGGCGCGCTGCATGAGGCCGGGCTTGGCGCAAATGTTCCTTCCGCTGACGATATTCGAAATGTCATGGTAAGCCCCACCGCGGGCATCGACGCAGGTCAGCTTCTGGATGTATCGCCTCTGGCACGTTCATTGCTCGCCATGCTGGAAGATGAGGTTTCTTTTCATAGTCTTTCGCCCAAATTTTCGTTTCAGATCGACGGCGGCGAAAATTGCGCGATGATTTCGCATCCCGGCGATATCTGGTTCTCTGCGATGAAGGACGGCAAGCATTTCGTCTTCGGGCTTGCTTCCGCACCAGACGAGGCAACGCTCGGCAAAATCGAAGCACAAACCCTTCTTCCCTTCGTGAAGACGCTGTTGCAGCTTTCCATCGCACAGGGTTCGCCTGCGCGTATGAAATATCTGTTCCAGACCATGCCCGTTGCAAAATTCATGCGCGAACTTGCAGCACGCTTTGCCATCGAACCGCTAGAAGATTGGAAACGATCCACGCCAGACGCGTTTGCGCATTTGGGCAAGCATCGCCAAGTGGATGGAAAATACTACGTCGGCGCGACGCCACTGTTGGGCAGACTTAACGCCACTCAATTGAAAAGCATCGCAACAATCGCCAGAGACGCAAATGGTGGCGAAATCCGGCTCACGCCCTGGCAAAGCCTCCTGCTGCCCCATATCGGGGGCGATCAATGCGATGCGCTTATCCAACAATTGCATGATATGGGCCTCGCCACCGCCGTCAATAGCCCGCAAGCGCGGCTTCGGGCCTGCACCGGGACCTCTGGCTGCGCGTCGGCACGGGCTGACACGCGCAGTGATGCGCAGCATATGGCAGCACAGCTCTATGACGACACGGGCGCCGTTCACCTGACCGGCTGCGCTAAATCCTGCGCGGCTCTTGCACCCCTGCCCTATACGCTTTTGGCCACCGCACCTGGGCGCTACGATGTCTTTTTTGCTGACAAGGCTGGACCATCCCGCTTCGGGCAGCTATTGGCGTCCGATATGGCTATAGATAAAGCCGTGCGCCTTCTCAATTCACATGAGCGGAAACCATGATCGACTACATCCGCGACGGACAGGCCATTTATGACCGGTCCTTCGCCATCATCCGCGCGGAAGCGGACCTATCGCGCATTCCCGGCGATCTTGAAAAGCTGGCCGTTCGCGTCATCCATGCCTGTGGCATGGTGAATGTGGTCGATGACCTTGCTTTCTCGAAAAATGCCGGTGACGCCGGACGGCTGGCGCTTGCCAGAGGTGCGCCGATCCTCTGCGATGCGCGTATGGTCGCCGAAGGCATCACTCGTGCGCGTCTACCCGCCAACAATACGGTTATCTGCACCCTTAATGAACCGTCCGTACCGCAACTGGCGAAAAACATCGGCAATACCCGTTCGGCGGCGGCCCTCGACTTTTGGCTTCCGCATCTGGAAGGCAGCGTAGTCGCAATTGGCAACGCACCAACTGCGCTGTTCCGCCTGTTTGAGCTGCTCGATCAAGGTGCGCCAAAACCCGCGCTCATCATCGGCATGCCGGTCGGCTTTGTCGGCGCTGCGGAATCAAAGGACGAACTCATCGCAAACAGTCGTGGCGTGCCTTATGTGGTGGTGCGCGGGCGGCGCGGCGGCAGCGCCATGACGGCAGCAGCCGTCAACGCCCTTGCCTCGGAGCGCGAATAATGGCCTCTAAAGGCAGGCTTTTCGGGCTGGGCGTCGGTCCAGGTGATCCCGAGCTCATCACCATGAAGGCATTGCGGCTTTTGCAGGCAGCTCCGGTCGTCGCCTATCATGCCGCCAAGGGCAAGAAAGGAAATGCGCTCACAATCGTCGAAAACTATCTCAAGCCCGAGCAAACATTGCTGCCGCTCATCTATCCGGTGACCACTGAAAAACTGCCATCACATATGGATTATGAGGCAATCGTCTGCGATTTTTACGGCGAAATCACCGCAACCATCGCCGAGCATCTCGACCGGGGACAGGATGTTGCGGTGATTGCCGAAGGCGATCCGTTCTTTTACGGCTCCTTCATGTATATTCATGACCGGCTGGCACAGACTTATGAAACGACTGTCGTGCCGGGCATCTGCTCGATTCTTGGGGCGGCAGCAGTGCTTGGTGCGCCGCTTGTCTATCGCAACCAGACGCTGTCGGTTCTTTCAGGCGTTATGGAAAAAGAAGAACTCACGCAAAGGCTTGGCGGTTGTGAAGCCGCAGCCATCATGAAGCTTGGTAAAAATCTTGACAAGGTACGCGCCGCCCTTGCAGAACTGGGCCTGATCGAACGTGCGCTTTATATCGAACGCGCCACCATGGCCAACCAACGCATCCTGCCGCTTGGCGATGTGGATAGTGAGGATTGCCCCTATTTCTCGCTGATCCTCGTTCCGGGCGCTAAGTGGAATGGCGCATGAAGCCCGTTATCCTCACGCTCGCGCAATCGTCACTGCCGACGGCACGGCGCATCGCAGCCACACTCGATGGCGCTGACATTCTAGGTCTGCATAACCGAGTGCAGAGCGCTGATAAAAGCTTTGTCAAATTCGGCGATACCATACGCGCAGCCTATGAGGAAGGTCGACCGATCATCGCTCTATGCGCGGCCGGAATTATCATCCGCGCTCTGGCGCCGCTTTTGCAAAACAAGCGTATTGAACCGCCAGTTCTGGCCGTAGCCGAGGATGGAACTGCTGTGGTGCCGCTTCTGGGCGGGTTATCCGGCGTCAACGACATGGCGCGGCTGATTGCCAAAACCCTGGAGGTTACGCCCGCAATCACCACCTCCGGTGAGTTGCGTTTCGGTATCAATCTGCTCAACCCGCCTGCCCAATTGATCCTTGCCAACCCGGAAGACGCGAAGACCTTCACTTCCGATCTTCTGGCTGGAAGTGCGGTTCGTCTCAACGGCCAGTCACGCTGGTTGCAACATTCCAAATTATCCTTTGCCGATGATGGCAGGCTTGCGATCACCATCACGCCGGACAATCGCCCCGCGTCCCCGAATGAACTGATCTATCACCCAAAAACGGTGGCCGTGGCTGTGAACAAGCCCGTCGACAATCTGGCCGCTGCGATCACACGCGCATTGGATGATGCCGGATTGGCACAGAGTTCTCTTGCTTTGCTGCTTGCGCATGAGCGCCATTGCGCCGCCCCGCAAATCCATGAAGCGTCCAAGGCTCTAGCCGTAGATTTGCGCTTTGTGAACAATGCAGAGGATGCCACCGTCCTCGCCCGCCTTTCTGTTGAAAGTCCGGTTCGAGTGATCGAAACAGAAAATCTTACACTGGCTGTTGCCGTCACTCCCGCGGATGTGCTCCTTGTCGGGCGCAAGCGTGGGCGACTGACCGTCATCGGCCTTGGCCCCGGGTCGCGTGATCTGATGACGCCCGCCGTGCAACGGGCAATCGAGCAGGCCGACGATATTCTGGGCTATGAAACCTATGTCCGCATGGCGGGTCCGTTCCATGCCGGACAAAGCCTCCATATGACCGATAATCGCGAGGAAATGCAGCGTGCGCGCCATGCTTTTGCACTCGCAGCCGAAGGGCACTCGGTGGCGATGGTATCCTCCGGCGATCCGGGCGTTTTTGCCATGGCTGCGGCAGTCGTTGAAGCGCTACATGAGAGCGATAATCCGGCCTGGCAGGGCGTGGAGTTGACAATAGAACCCGGCATTTCAGCTGCCATGGCGGCTGCATCGCGCAGCGGCGCGCCGCTTGGTCACGATTTCTGCGTGATTTCCTTATCCGACAATCTGAAACCATGGGAAACAATCGAAAAACGGCTGATGCTTGGAGCTAAAGCCGATTTCGCCATGGCCTTCTATAACCCCATTTCCAAAGCTCGCCCGCATCAGCTTGCCCGCGCACTGGAAATACTGCGCCAACATCGCACAGAAGAGACGCCGGTTGTGCTTGGGCGCGACATCGGCAGGCCCGGCGAAAGTTCACGCGTCATGACGCTCGGAGCCTTGACGCCGGATGATGTCGACATGCGCACCGTCGTCATTATCGGCTCGTCCCACACGCAACGTTTTGAGCGTTCTGACGGTGGCGAATGGGTCTATACACCGCGCTGGTACGGCGAAAAGCCTGACAAATAAAAAGGCGGGATTACCCCGCCTTTTGAACAGCTTATCGAATTGTTTAGAATTAGTTCTTTTTGGCACGCGCTTTCTTGGGTGCCGATGTAGCAACGGGCGTGGCTCTCGCAGCAGCAGCCTCGGCTGCAACCTGATCCGCGCTCTTGGGCGATGTATCGATGACCGAACGAACGCCGCCATTGGCCGTCAGCGAGCAGACAGCTGTGCGAAGATCGACCTTCAGATCGACATCTGTGCCGCCGTTGGCACCCGGACGCGTACCAGTGGCGCTGATGGCGCGCTCAGGCAGGAAGTACTTGTTGGCGGCAGCGGTGATGCAAGGCTGCGCCAGAGCATAGTCGACGCTTCTGACCGGTGACGGGATGAATTTTGAAAACGAAGAACCTGCACCGGACACGGGAGAATCGGTGAGGCCTGGTGGGGTTGCGACAGGTGCTGTCGTCGTACAGGCGGCAGCAAGCGGGGCCAATAGGACAATTGCGAAAAAGCGGGCTCCAGCGCGGACACGTCCGTACATGATGATCTACCTCATAAGATCTGCGGGATGGCAAAATTTTATCCAGATAACTATTCGCTTTTTGGCAATTGTCGAGTGGCAGGAAGGCCACAGAGCCAGAATTTCGTATCTGTAAACTGCTAACTTCGCCTTGCCAAAACCCAGTTGAGCATTTCGCGCCAATCAGCCATGCGGATCGGCGTGCCATGATTGCCGCTCTCGAACCGGCGGAACTGCGTTGGATAGCCGGGCGCACGCTTGCGGATTTCGCGATAGAAAGCTTCTTGCCGATCGACGGCAAAAACCGGATCGCGGCTGCCATGTGCAAAGAACACGGGCACGCGCCGCTTGAAGGCAGGAGACGCGAAAAAACTGTCATCCCACAACGACCCAAGAAGAATAAGTCCAGAGAGCTGGGACCCTGCTTTTGCATTGGAGGCGACACGCCAGCACAGAGCACCACCCTGCGATCCGCAGGACAGGATCAATGGAGCCGACGGCGAGGAGGCCTTCAATGCATCAATCAGCCCGGCAATCTGCGCCTCACCGCTCGCCTCGAAGTTTCGAAAGTCTGGAGTGACGTAAAGACCGTTATTGCGGGTGGCAAGGTTTTTAACGCGATTGAAATTGCCGCCAAAGGTGAAGTCATTCATGCCCTGATGGCGGTTGCCACCGCGCCCATGCAAATAGATGACGATGAAGGATGCTCCCTCACGCTTTCCTGCCACCATGGCCTTTACGGGGCCAGCCGCAGTCTGAAACGTGACATCTCTTTGATAAGCGCGCGCGCGCAACGAGACATAGGCATCCTTGACGCGCTTTTCCGGCACGGCATCACGCCCATTGATATCGCGCATCTCGTTATAGTCGATGACCTTGTAGTCGCCACCATCGGCTTCTTTCACGACACCGGGATACTTGAAATAATCATCCTTGAACGCTGGCAACGAACCTTGGGCCGACGGGGCCTGAGAAAGCGAGGCTTGAACCGAAAACAACAGGGCTGTTGCCCAGATGATCGCACGCATGCAGCTTTTCATCTCGTCTCCCAAGCGCGTTTTTCGATCCAATTTTATCAGATCGACGCTCTAATCCATTCCAAACCCAGCATAATCCTCAATCCTCATTTCATTCTGATCGGATCATACTCTCAATAAAACCGTCAAATTTCCAGAACGTGATAGCGCCGGTTGAGATAGATAAGCGCCGAGGCTGATTTATTGGCCTGTAGCGCCATCACTTCACCAAAGATCACAAAATGGGTCTGATGATCCTCAACGCTCGTTACCCGGCAATCAAATGCCGCGAGCGCATCGACCAGAACGGGCGCTCCTGTGGCTAGTCGCTCCCACTTTGCCAGTTCAAAACGTTCGTCCTGTGTGAGCCCTATCCTGCCAGAAAAAGCATCGGCAAGCTGCTGGTGCGTTCCCGAAAGCGTATTGACGGCAAACACGCCATTCTCAAGAAACAGACGATTTGCCTCATGGGACTTCTGAAGACAAATGAGAACACTCGCCGGATTATCGGACACCGAACAGGATGCCGTCAAAGTCAGTCCGCGCCGTCCCGCGTTGCCATCGGTCGTTACGATCTGCACTGCACCGGCATAATGGCTCATCGCATCGCGGTAAGCCGCAGATTCGACCGATACCGCACTGGAAATGATGTTGTTTATCGTCTGCACGTTCGAAATGATCCGTTCCTCAAGCAACCAACGTCACATATATCACGGGCATTGCACAAAGACACGGAAACCGCTACCCACATTCCGTTCACATTGCCACGATTTGTTAAAGAAGACCATTAACGTGATTGTTTCGGGAAAGAATCCCGCCACTGCCCTGACGAGCCTTGCCATTCTTTTGATGGCAGGAAGCCTCCCTGTTTATGCCGAAAACATGCGTATCGGATTTGCAGCACCGCTATCCGGCACTTTCGCGCCGCTCGGCAACCAGCTTGCGCAAGGTGCGCGTATCGCCGCTTTGGCGAAAGGCGCGGAACTGGTTGTCTCCGACGATCATTGCACGGCGGAGGGCGGCAAAGATGCTGCGGAACGCTTTGTGCAGCAAAATGTGCAGATCGCAGCTGGATTTCTTTGCTCGGAGGCGCTTGAGGCAGCCCTTCGGGTGCTAGGAAAACGCAATATTCCGATCATTATTTCCGGCATCAGCGAACCGACACTCACCGAAAAGCGGACGTCACCTGCGATGCCGACATTCCGGCTGACGACAGGGCTGAATAAGGAAACGCAGGCGACAGCCAGTTTTCTTGGAAGTCTTTGGCGCGCCCAGCCCTTTGCCATTATCGAAGATGGCACCATCGAGGGCCGTGAACGTGCAGGCCACGTACTGGCCAGTCTCAAGGCGCAACAGTTGCAACCTGTCTTCACCGACACCTACCGCCCCGGCCTTGAAAACCAGAATGCGCTTATCGCAAGGCTAAAACGCGCCGGGGCCAGCCATGTCTATGTCGGCGGGGAGCGCGACGACATTTCGGCAATCGCAGCCAGCGCGGAAAGAATGAACTATCCACTGGTGATCGCAGGCGGCAGTCTGCTCGATGCGGTCCCCGGCGCGGTGCCGCTTGCTGAAGGCACGTTGATGACAGCCCCGCTAAAACCGCAAAACCTGCCGACAGCAAAGCCCGCCATCGACGCCCTGAAGGCGTCCGGCGATCTGGTCGATGGCTTTGCCATCACCGGATATGCGAGCGTTGAAATCACAGTTTCAGCACTTGCCCAGGCGCAAGAACGCAAGCAACCGTTGCCGGATGTGTTGCGCAATGTTTCGTTCGAGACTGCGCTCGGCACCATCAAGTTCGACCCAAACGGCTTACGCACAGACAATCCCAACCGTTTGCAGCGCTATGACGGCAAGAGGTTTATACCAGCCGACAGATAAGCCCGATCAGGCTGGTACTCATCACCAAGCCCGTCATCAGACTCATGGTCCTCCAGAACAGTTTGAGTGCCGCCGCGATGTCGCCCACATCCGCATCGCGCTTGCCGGATGCATTAAGCATCGGACCTTCGACTTTTTCCGCCCCATATTGACGCGGCCCGGCCAACGCCAGATCAAGCGCACCGGCAAAAGCTGATTCGGGCCAGCCCGCATTGGGCGAACGATGCAATCGCGCATCGCGGCGCATAGCGTTGAAAGCCCTCTTACCAACACTTCTGCCGTCGGTAAACGCTGCAGCCATAACGCTCAGCAATCCAGTCAGACGGGCAGGCAGATAATTGACGACATCGTCCAGCCGGGCGGCAAAGCGTCCGAAATGGCGATAACGATCATTAAGATGGCCGATCATCGAATCCGCCGTATTGATCAGCTTATAGGCAAACAATCCCGGCAGACCGCCAATCAGAAACCAGAAGGCGGGCGCGACAATACCATCGGAGGCATTTTCAGCCAGGCTTTCGATCGCCGCACGACTGACACCGCCTTCGTCCAGTTGATCGGGATTGCGCCCCACGATCATCGAAACTGCTTTGCGCCCCCCTTCAATCCCCTCGTCCCGCAAGCCAGTGAGGACGGCGCGCACATGATCAGCTAGACTTTTTTGCGCAAGAAACACCGCCACGATCAGGATTTCCACCAGTGCCCCTGCTGTACCCATGAAGGGCAAAACCGCCTCGACGATCAAGCCCAAAGCAATGCAGACGGCAACCAGTACCACGGTCAATGCCATGCCGTTACGCCGCAAAACCTCGGCGGAAAGTGCGGCATCATTGAAGCGCCTTTCGCCCCATGAAATCGCTCTGCCGAACGCCACCACCGGATGCGGTAATCTTTGCCATAGTTTTGGCGGATCACCGATCACGCGATCCAAAATGAGCGCTAGCGACAGGATTATCAGCTTTATTTCCATAAGCTTGACCAGAATTCCTGAATCATTTTTTCAAGACGCTCAATGTGTCAAAGCCTGTTCCAGGCGCAGCAGAGCGACCTCATCCAGTGCCAGCCCGATGCGTAACCAATGCGGCGCATAGGAGAATTTTCTGACCAGAATATGCCTTTGGCACAGGCGTTCATACAAGGCCTCTGCCTGAGGCGTTTCCACCAGCGCAAAGAGTTCGGTTCCACCGATTTCTGTTAATTGCGTGCGCTCAAGCACAGACGTCAAAGCTTTACGGCGCGCATTCAATCGCGCACGAAACCGCTGCAATTCCTGCTCTTCTGAAAAAGCATGCGCGGCAATGGCAAGGGTGGGACCGGGCACAGCCCACGGTCCCAGACGCTGCGCGATCCGGGACGCGAAATTTTCCGGGCCAATGGCAAAACCCAGCCTAATCCCTGCAAGGCCGAAAAACTTGCCAAAGGATTTCAAAACGATCAGCGGCGCATCGGCCATGTGCGGCACAATGCTGACCGCCGGGTGCGGATCGGCAAAAGCCTCGTCCACGATCAGAAAGCCACCCCTTGACCCAAGCTTTTTTGCAAGGGCTACCAAATCCTCCCGCGCAATCACCCGTCCGTCGGGATTGTTGGGATTGACGATCACCGCAACACTGGCACTTTCAGGAATTGCGTCAAGGCTTGCACATTTCACCACCGACCAACCCGATGCTTCGAAACACCGCGCATGTTCCTGATAGGTCGGCGTCAGCACGGCCACTGTTGCAGGCTTTGTCAATGTCGGGATAAGTTGAATAAGCGCCTGCGTGCCGGGTGCTGCAACAATAGCGGCACCCTCCGCAACACCATAATATCGACGCGCATGATAGATCGTTTTCTCTGACAGGCTTTCATCGGGCAGACGGTTCCAGAGTGCGGCTGGCAAAGGCGGCAACAGAAAATGCTCCGGGTTGATACCCGTGGAGAGATCAAGCCAGTCTTCTGCTGCGCCGCCATATACGGCGATGGCCCCGTCGAGCGCCCCGCCATGCTCGATATGACTCACGCATCGTCTCCGGCAAAGTCGATGACATGCAGGAAGGAGCCTGCGACAGACCCCACACGCAGACCCGCCTCGCCACGATCTTCGCCCAGCGCATCGCGCACCCGAAACAGCCGCTCGCCCGCACCTTCGCGCACGATGCTGGCATAATGAAACTCGTGACCTTTAAGCGGCATCTGCCATGGCGAACCGGCCAGCGGCTCCATCACACGATAGCCAAGCTGGCGCTTGCGATTGGCAAAGCTGGTTGCAAGCGGCAAAAGCCCCAACATGGCGTGGCTTATACCCCCCGCGTCTTCCAGCGTCTCGCCCAGCACCATATAGCCGCCGCATTCGCCATAAATAGCGACATTTCGTGCGGCCGCTGCCGTCATGGCCGCACGGAAATTAGCTGCCGCAGCCAGTTGACCGGCATAAAGTTCGGGATAGCCGCCCGGCAGATAAATCGCATCGGCGTCGGTTGACGGTGCCTCATCGGCCAGTGGCGAAAAGAAGCTGATCTCGGTGCCGCGTCTCAGCCAGCCCTCGAAAAGATGCGCATAGGCAAAGGCGAAGGCATCGTCACGCGCAACAGCAATGTGACTGCCGAGCGGTGCGAGACGCGGCACATTGGCCATCGGCTCATAGCGCGTGGGCGCGGACCACAACCGCTCCAGCGCAGACCAGTCGATCTGTGTCTGCATGACGTCGGCTGCATGATCGAGAAAGCGTTCAAGATCGGGATGTTCACGCGCCTGAACGAGGCCCAGATGTCGCTCGGGCAAAGCAAGCTGCAAATCATTGGGCACTGCACCCAGAACGCTCACACCAAGCGGCCTCAATGCATCGCGCAACATGGTTTCATGACGCGGGCTGCCGACACGATTGAGGATGACGCCGGACACCATGATATCCTTGCGAAAACGGCTGAAGCCTTGCACGAGTGCGGCGATGGAATGCGATTGTTTTGCGCAATCAATCACCAGCACCACGGCGAGATCGAGCATATGCGCAAGGTCCGCAGACGATCCCTTGCCATCCTGCGCACCGTCGAAAAGCCCCATCATGGCCTCTGCGATCAACAGCTTCCCGCCTTCCGTCATGCGCGACGACAAGGCACTGATCAACTCCGGACGCATTGCCCATGGATCAAGGTTGAAACAATCCGCACCGCTTGCCGCCTTGTGATAAGCGGGGTCGATATAATCGGGACCGGCCTTGGCGGGTGCAAGTGCTACGCCCTTGCGCGCCAAAGCGCGCAGTAGGCCGAGCGTCACCGTGGTCTTTCCCGAACCCGATTGCGGTGCCGCGATCATAAACCCCTTCATGCGCTCTGCCCTTTCTGCCGCGTTGCCAGCGGATCGCCGACCAGTTGTTTGCCCTGTTTCGCACCAAGCCAGTCAAGACCGGCCCGCAATTTCACCACATCACCCACCACAACGATGGCTGGCGGCTCCATGCCCGAGGCTGCCACGTCATCTGCCGCACGCGCCAGTGTCGTTTCCAGAACCCTTTGGCTCGGCAGGCTGGCATTGGAGACAAAGGCTACCAGTTCCTCACCCGAACGCCCTGCTGCCATAAGCCGCCCCGTGATCAGCTCTATATGCTTCATCGCCATATACATGATGATGACAGCCGATGATCTTGCGATACCTTCCCAATCAACGCCGTCCGGCACAAGCCCCGTTGCGTCATGACCTGTCAAAAAAGTCACGGACTGGTTGATATCGCGATGCGTTACGGGGATGCCCGCATAGGCAAGTCCGCCAATGCCTGCTGTGATGCCGGGAACAATGCGGAACGGCACATGATGCTCGACCAGTGTCAGCGCCTCCTCGGCCCCGCGCCCGAAAACGAATGGATCGCCGCCTTTGAGCCGCAACACCCTTTTGCCCTGCCGAGCCAATTCCACCAGACGCAATGAAATATCGCGCTGTTTCGGTGACGGCTTGCCGCCGCGTTTTCCCGCATATTCAAGAATTGCCGTGGGCTTTTTTAATGACAGGCAGGTTTCATCGACCAGCGCATCATAGACGATCACGTCCGCCTCACGCAACGCATTGACGGCATGAAGGGTGAGCAGACCCGGATCCCCGGGGCCGGCACCAACCAGCCAGACATGGCCGGGTTCCATTTTGGCCAAGGCCACTGCGTTTACGGAAAGGTTGTCCGTTTTAAATCCGCTCATTTGGTCAAACCATTTATTTAATCTGGCGGCACAGCTATCAGATACATTATAAGGCGTCCATGAATGACGAAAGCGACACAACCGATAAAAGCCATGAGAAGCCAGAATTGCGCCGTGGCTGGACCACGGGTGCCTGCGCGAGCGCCGCAACCAAGGCTGCATTGACGGCGCTTATCACTGGTGAGTTTCCCGATCCGGTTGGAATCATCTTGCCCAAGGGCGATGTGCCTTATTTCCAGCTTGCCTATGAGGGCTTGGGCGAAGGCTATGCCATGGCGGGTATCGTCAAGGATGGCGGCGACGATCCAGACGTCACGCATGGTGCCACCATCATCTCCACCGTGTTTCCGGCACCGCCGGGAACCGGTATTGTCTTTCAGGCTGGCGAAGGAGTCGGCACTGTCACCCGTGCGGGCCTCACCATTCCGCCGGGAGAGCCCGCGATCAATCCGGTGCCGCGCCGCTTGATGCGCGAAATCTGCGAGGAAATCTGCGCAAAATATGGTTTGCCCGCTGATCTCGTCATCACCATTTCTGTCCCGGGCGGCGAAGAAATCGCTGAAAAGACATGGAACCCACGGCTTGGCATCATGGGCGGCATTTCTATTCTCGGCACCACCGGCGTGGTGCATCCATTCTCGTGCTCGGCATGGATACATTCCATTCATCGCGGGATTGATGTAGCGCGCGCGGAAGCCCAGAAACATGTGCTGGGCGCGACCGGCTCGACTTCGGAGGATGCCGCACAAGCAATCTATAATCTGCCGGATTATGCCATTCTTGATATGGGGGATTTTGCGGGCGGCGTGCTCAAATATCTGCGCCACCATCCCATCGACAGGCTGACGATTGCAGGCGGTTTTGCAAAGCTCACAAAACTTGCGCAGGGCGCACTCGATCTGCATTCATCGCGCTCTCAGGTCGATAAGAATTTTCTTTGGGAGATCGCAAAAAAGGCGGGCGCTACAGACACTCTGAAAGAGCCGATTCTATCTGCCAATACGGCACTTGAAGTGCTTGAATTAACACAATCTTTAAACCTTGACCTTGCCACACCAATCGCCTTGAAAGCCAAAAATGTGGCGCTTGTAACCCTGCGCGGTGCGCCGGTCGAGGTTGAAATCATCATCACCGACCGCAAGGGGACGATCCTTGCCCGTGTCTGAACCCAGAATCCTTATTCTGGGAGGCACAGCTGAAGCGTCAAGCCTTGCCGATGCCTTATCCCGCCTGCCTGTCACAAGCATCAGTTCGCTTGCAGGACGCACGGCAAACCCTGATCTTCCCTCGGGAAAAGTGCGAATCGGTGGCTTTGGCGGGATAGATGGGTTGATTGCCTATCTTGATCGCAAAAATATAGATCTCGTGATCGATGCCACCCACCCCTATGCACTCACCATTTCGCAAAACGCTATTGCAGCGGCCAAGGCCGCTGGCATTGCGCATCTTCGTCTTGAGCGCCCGCAATGGTTGCGCAAGCCAGGTGACAACTGGATCAACGTGCCAGACGAAACAGATGCCGCTTTGCGCATTCCATTAGGGGAGCGGGTTTTGCTTGCCTTGGGGCGACAGCATATCGCGCCATTCGCAAAACGGAATGATGTGCATTTCATCATGCGCATGATCGATCCGCCGGAGGTATCGCTACCAGCGAACCGCGAAATCATTCTGGCAAAACCCGGCGATTTTGACACGGAAAAGCACTTTCTCATAGACAAGCGCATCGGGCTGATTATCTGCCGCAATTCCGGCGGCGCTCTATCGTATCAAAAAATCAGAGCCGCGCGCGATCTTGCACTACGGGTCATCATGATCGCCCGCCCTCTCTATCAAGGGGCGGAGATGGTGAGCAGCGTGGATGAAGCGGTGCTATTTATAAAATCACACTTCATGCTTTGAACGAGCCACATGGCTGTGGCTTTCATCATAGAGTGCGGAATTGCGAAAACCTGCTGGGTCAAGGCCGCGGCCAACGAAGATCATTGCCGTTCGCGTGAGATTGGCGGCTTCTATCTTCATTGCAATATCGCTAAGCGTTCCGCGCAAGATTGCCTCATCCGGCCAGCCGACACGATAGGCCACCACCACCGGACAATCCGCGCCATAAAGCGGCGTCAGATCGCGTTCGATCTTTGCCAGATTTCGAATGGAAAGGTGGATCACCAGCGTCGCCCGCGATTGGCCGAGCGTTGCGAGGTCTTCCCCTTGCGGCATGGCGGATGAGCGCATGGATGTGCGCGTCAGGATGATGGTCTGGTTGACTTCAGGGATCGTCAATTCCTGTTTCATCGCGGCAGCAGCAGCGGCAAAGGCCGGAACACCCGGCGTCACATCATACGCGATGCCGAGCGCATCAAGCCTGCGCATCTGCTCAGCAACCGCGCCATAGATCGATGGATCGCCGGAATGTACCCGCGCCACATCGTGGCCCTCATCATGGGCGCGCTTCATCTCGGTCATGATGTCATCGAGCGTCAGTGCGGAACTATCGATCACACGCGCGTGCCTGGGCGCAGAGGCGACCAGGTCTTTGGGCACCAGCGATCCGGCATAAATGCAAACGGCACATTTTTCAATCAGCCGTAGCCCGCGCACGGTGATGAGATCCGCCGCCCCCGGCCCCGCGCCGATAAAATGAACCGTCATTCCGCATTTCCTTCTTCGCCTGCGATCAGGCTTTCAATATCGTCAAAAATCGCTTGCCACTCGTCCTGCGTCAGTTCAAAAAAATTGAAACTGCGCAGCAGGAAAGCCCCTTCATTGGCAATGAAGGCGAGCCGGGCTTTTCGCCCCTCCGCTGTTGATACGTCAAGCCCCTCCCATTGCTTGCGATACCAGCGCTGCGTGTCCTTCATATAGTCAGAATTGGGAATGAGGCTCGACATCATCGCAGCAAAACGCGCGTCATCATCAGCGTCGCTGTTGCGTGAAACGCGTATATGCGCGGCAATATGGGCGATGGCCCCGCTGCTTCCGTTCTGCTCCCGCGCGACTTGCCGGTCAAAATCATCGCCCCAGCGTGCAATCATCGCCTTGAGCAGACCATCCTTGTTGCCAAAACAATACTGAACTCCGCCCTTGGTCACCCCTGCCGCAATAGCCACGGCATCCATGGTGAGAGCAACGATACCGCCCTCTGAGACGATTTTTTCAGCCATGTCGAGCACGTGATCGCGGTCGATGCTGCGCGGTCGGCCTGTTTTTAGTGATTTACTACTTTCCATACGGATGGATTTATATTAAGAGAGCCACCCTGACAAGTTTGAATACGACCGTATTGAAAAGGTGAATTCCATGTTGCCGAAAAACCGCTGGCTGGTTCTGACCATTGTTTCCAGCGCGCTGTTTCTCATCGTCGTCGATATGACGGTGCTTTATACAGTATTGCCGCGGCTCACTCATGATCTTCAGGCAAACGCTTCGGAAAAGCTCTGGATTATGAATATCTATCCGCTGATCGTGGCAGGCCTTTTGCCGGGACTTGGCACGCTTGGTGACAAGTTTGGACACAAGCGCATTTTCATGGGCGGGCTTGTGGTTTTCGGCATTGCCTCCCTCTGTGCAGCCTATTCCCCCACCCCGGAAGTGCTGATTGCCGCACGTGCACTTTTAGCCGTAGGTGCGGCCATGATGATGCCGGCAACGCTATCAATTATCCGCCTGACATTCACCGATGAGAAGGAACGCTCGCTTGCCATCGGCATATGGGCATCGATTGCCTCGGGTGGTGCAGCCATCGGTCCCGTTGCGGGCGGTGTTCTGCTTGAATATTTCTGGTGGGGATCCGTGTTTCTCATCAATGTGCCGGTGGTGCTGGTGGCACTTCTGCTGTCATACGGCAATCTTGAAAATCGTGCTTTGGCATCGTCGCGTAAATGGGATCTGGTCGGCTCGGTCCAGATTATGATCGGCCTGATCGCACTGACCTACGCTGTCAAGGAGCTTGCAAAGCGCGATGCATCCATGCCGATCTTTGCCGCAGCACTTGTAATCGGGCTTGTAGCATCCTTCCTGTTCGTACGCCGCCAGAACAAAAGCGCTGAACCGCTGATCGATTTTTCTCTGTTCCGCGCGCCCTTGTTTTCCATGGGTGTTCTCGCAGCCTTGATCGCCTCGGCATCGATGACCGGTATGGAACTCGTCTTCAGCCAGCGGATGCAACTGATTGAAGGTTTTACTCCACTTCATGCCGGTCTGGTTATCCTGCCTATTCCGATTGCAGCCTTCATAGCCGGACCGCTTGCTGGCCTTTATCTGCCGCGCATCGGCACGAAACGGCTATTATCGGGTTCGCTCATCATCACGGCGGTCGGTATCACGCTCTATATTCTAACGTACCGCTATTCCGGCCTCTATTATCTAGCGGGACTGGCCATCATGGGCTTTGGTTTGGGCGCATCCATGACCGGTGCCTCATCCGCAATCATGACCAATGCACCAGCGGAAAAATCCGGTATGGCGGCATCTGTCGAGGAAGTCTCCTATGAACTCGGCAATGCACTTGGCGTTACCATCTTCGGGAGCATTTTGTCAGTTTTCTATACGGCTCACATGTCGCTACCAGCCCATGTTCCAGCATCGGCTCGTGACAGTCTCGACGAGGCCTTGCTTGCGGCGCAAAACCTGTCATCGCAAGATGCGACAAATCTGATTGCCATGGCATCGCAGGCTTTTGAAGGTGCCTATGTTATCGTGGTGATCAGTACTGCCGCAATATTGCTTGCCGCAGTCCTTTTCATCCATAGCATTCAGAAACGGCAAACACGCAAAGAAAGATTGGTTTAAAAATTCTCGCCCTTGTGCACCGCCAATGCAGCGGTCACATGCGCATGGGTGGTTTTTTCAACGCGAAGAATGGAATCGGGACCGGCTCCTGCAAGGGCTGCGGCTTCCGCCACACTATGACAACCGACCATTTTGAAAACCGCCTCGGAGGAATGGCTGATCCGGGGCGTTTCCATCTCCAGACGCGCCGCATCGAAAAACAAAAGCCTGCATCGATAATGGGTCGCGAGCTTTTCCCAGAGAGGATCGCCACGCTTGCGGCCAAGCGTGGCAATAGCATCCGGTCTACGGATATCAGCAGATGATAGCACGTGATCGGCAACCACGATCAGTTCCAAAAGCGTCGTGCTGGAGGAACTCCCCATGCCGAGAACACAACAAAACGTCTCACGCACTGGGGATAGACTTACGGGCCTCTTGCAACTCTTCTGGCGTAATACCGAGCAGTTGCGCCACACGCTGTATCATCGAGGTCTCCGCTTCATGCAGGCGCTTGTCGGCGCATGCGACCTGCATCAGGTCACGCAACAGCGAAACACGACGCTCTGGCGCCATTACGGCCAGCATATTTGCGGCCTGCTTGGTCGTCGTTTCATAGGCAAAATCCTTGAGATATTCTGCGACTTCCGGGATTTCCTCCGGTGGAATACCGAAATTCTTAAAAGCGATTTCCTTGAAAACCACCATCTCTGCCGGGTGCTGATGTCCATCGGCAAAGATCACGTGCAGCAGAAGCAACAGTTCCGATGCAAGGGCGGGATCGTCGGCCACACGCTGTACAGCGCTTTTCTTGCTCAAAAAACTTGTGATGCGGTCAAAGATATTCTCGCTCATGTGCGGCCCTTTGCGTTGATAATGCATATTGCATCAATAATGCTGGCGGAAACGGAAAACAACGTTATGTTGCGCCAACTGTTTCCGGACGCTTCCCATGCTTGAATTTTTCGATACGATTACGCTGCTTCTCACAGTTGCTGCCTTTATCGCTGGAATCATCGATTCGATTGCCGGTGGCGGTGGCATGATCACCATTCCTGCCCTGTTGCTTGCAGGCGTTCCGCCGGTCGAAGCACTCGGCACAAACAAGCTGCAAGGCCTGTTCGGCTCGTCTTCGGCAACCATCGCCTATGCCCGCAAAGGCTATGTAAATATCGCCACGCAATGGCCCGAAGCCATCGCCTCCGCCATTGGATCGGTATTCGGTGCGCTTCTGGCAACCGTGCTGCCGGTCGACATCATGCGTGCGGCATTGCCCTTGCTGCTGATTGCGATCGCACTTTACTTTGCGCTCAAGCCAAGCCTTGGCGATCTGGACCGCGCACGCCGCATCGGCCCGTTTTTGTTCGGTGTCACGATGGTTCCGCTGATCGGTTTTTATGACGGACTGTTCGGCCCCGGCACGGGATCGTTTTTCATGCTGGCCTTTGTAGCACTTGCAGGCTACGGCGTCTTGAAAGCCACCGCACACACCAAGCTTTTAAACTGCGCGTCCAATGTCGGTGGCCTTGCAACCTTTGCCGCCGTCGGCGTCATCAACTGGAAGCTTGGCATCTGCATGGGTATCGCGCAATTTATCGGCGCACAGATCGGCGCAAGCCTCGCCATGAAGATCGGCTCGCGCATCATCAAGCCGCTGCTGATCGTTGTCAGTCTCGCCCTGGCCGTGCGTCTTTTAATGGAACCAGCTAACCCGATCCGGCAATGGCTCGGATTTTGATCAAAACTCGATACCCTTCTGCGCTTTCACGCCGGAACGGAACGGATGCTTGATCATTTCCATTTCGGTCACAAGATCTGCGGCCTCGATCAGTTCATCCTTGGCGTTTCGGCCCGTGATGATGACATGCTTCATTTCCGGCTTGGCCGCGAGCACCTCGATGATTTCAGCAACGGGGAGATAATCATAGCGCAGCACGATATTGAGTTCATCGCAGAGAACCATGTCATAGCTCTCGTCGAGAATCATGGCTTTGGCCTGCTCCCACGCGTCACGCGCCATGGCGATGTCACGCGTACGATCTTGCGTTTCCCAAGTGAAGCCCTCGCCCAGAGCCGAGATCGTCACCTGTTCTGGAAACTTTTCCAGCACCCAGCGTTCACCTGTATCCCATGAGCCTTTGACAAATTGAACCACGCCGATTTTCATACCATGGCCGAGCGCGCGAAACACCATGCCGAAACCGGCAGTTGATTTGCCTTTCCCCTTGCCTGTATGGACGATGACGAGACCTTTTTCGTCGGTTTTGGTGGCCTGAATTTTATCGCGTGCGGCTTTTTTCTTGCGCATCTTGTCCGCGTGCCGGGCATTCAGCTCCTCTTCCGTCATAGAGAGAAGTTTTTCTGATTTTTCAGCCATTTATATCCACTCCCGGATTCATATTCATAAGCTTTTCAAGTTCAAAACGCGCCGAATTGGAACGTGGCACCCAAAGGCCCCGCTCAATCGCCTCATCGAATTTTTGTGCAATCTCGCGAAGCGCCGCCGGGTTCTTTGCAGCTAGAAAGTCATGCACGGCTTTATCGGCAAGATAGGCTTGATAAACCGCCTCGAAATGATGATTTCCAACTTTGCCGGTGGTCGCCGCAAAGGCAAAAAGATAATCAACGGTAGCAGCGATTTCTGCAGCACCCTTATAGCCGTGGCGCATCACGCCGGCGATCCATTTGGGGTTGGCGGCGCGCCCGCGCACAACCCGCGACAGCTCTTCTTCCAGTGTGCGGATAATCGGCTTTTCAGGGCGCGAATGATCGTTGTGGTAAAGAGCAGGCATCGCTCCCGAAAGCTTTTCGATGCTTGCCGCCATACCGCCTTCAAACTGGTAATAATCGTCGCTATCGAGCAGGTCATGCTCGCGATTATCCTGATTTTGCACCACCGCCTGCACCGAACGCAGCCGTTCTTCCAGAAGTCCGCGCTCGGCTTGCCCTTCCTCGCCTGCGCCATAGGCATAGCCGCCCCAGACGAGCCAGGCTTCAGCCAGATCGTCACGGTCCCGCCAGCCTTTCTCGTCCATTAGCGCCTGAAGACCTGCGCCATAGGCACCCGGCTTTGCGCCAAAGACGCGAAAACCTGCCCGGCGCTGCGCGGCCACACCATCCATGCCCTCGGTGACGAGCCGGGCACATTCGGCCTTCATGCGTGTTGAGATGGGATTATCGTCTGCCTGTTCATCAAGCGCGCCCACCGCCCGCACGGCCTTGTCGAACAAAGCAATCTGTTCCGGGAAAGCATCTCGGAAAAAGCCGGAAATGCGCAATGTCACATCCACACGCGGACGCCCAAGTTTTGCAACCGGCACGATTTCATAGCCCGTAACGCGGCGCGAGGCCATGTCCCAGACCGGCTTCACACCGATCAGCGCCAGCGCCTGTGCGATGTCATCGCCCCCCGTTCGCATGTTTGATGTGCCCCATGCCGACAGGCCGAACGAAGTTGGCCATTCGCCGTGATCCTGTGTGAAGCGCGTGATCAAGAGTTCCGCTGATTTGCGCCCCAGTTCCCATGCGGCGGGTGTGGGTACCGCGCGGCTATCGGTGGAAAAGAAATTGCGCCCCGTAGGTAAAACGTCCGGGCGTCCGCGCGTCGGCGCACCCGATGGGCCGGGCGGCACAAAACGCCCGCCAAGGGCTGAAAGAAAGCCTTCGATCTCCGCAGGTCCGCAGGCTGTCACCATGGGTCGCAAATGCTCATTGATGGATTGCAGAACCGCTTTTGTCTGCGTCCAGCTTTCCGGGCATTCCGCATGACCATTAACCAGTTGTGCCGCAAACAATTCGATGCGCTCGACCGTATCACCGGTAGTGCGCCACGGGTCGGCACTCACAGATATGAGTTCCAACGGCTTCGGCCCTGTCCAGGGTTCCGCCATTGTGCAATCGAGCGGATCGAATTCTAGTTCACAATCGGTAGCGATCGCACGCTGTAAACTCTGCTCGCCGGGATCACCGCCGAGCGAGAGCGGAATGCCGCGCGGCACACGGGCAAGTGCGACCAGAAGATCGGTCAAAAGCCGCCCTTCGGGTGCAAGGCCGAAAATATGCAAACCATCGCGGATTTGCATTTCTTTCAGATCGCAAAGAAAGGCGTCGAGCTTTTGCAGCGCCATGTCCTCGTCGTCCTGATCCTGAATGCCCGCATCGCGGTCAAGACCGATATCGCGCACCAGATCGAGAATCTGCGCTTTCAACCGCACCAGACGGCGCGGATCGACGCCCGATGCTTCGTAATATTCATCGACCAGCGCTTCGAGATCTTTGAGCGGCCCATAGCTTTCGGCTCGCGTCAAAGGTGGCGTCAGATGATCGATGATGACGGCGGCCGCGCGACGCTTGGCCTGTGTGCCTTCACCAGGATCATTGACGATGAAGGGATAGATATGCGGTGTCGGACCAAAGACCGCTTCCGGGTAACAGTTTTCCGAAAGTGCCAAAGCCTTGCCCGGCAGCCATTCCAGATTACCGTGCTTGCCCATATGGGCGATAGCATCAACCTTGGCCACGTCGCGCAAACAGGCATAGAATGCCAGATAGCCGTGCGGCGGCACCAGATCGGGCGAATGATAGCTTTCCTTGGGATCGATATTATAGCCGCGTGCGGGCTGGATTCCGATCCATGTTTCGCCCGTCTTCATCAAGGGCAGCGCAAAGCCATTCAGACCTGCATCAAAAAACGGATCATTTTGCGGCTCGCCCCAACGCCCGGAAATCTCATCCTGAATCGCGTCGGGAAGCTTTTCAAAGAAAGCCTTGTATTGATTGAAGGAAATGGTTTCGCGGATTTCGCGCCCATCACGCGCTGCATTGGTTGGACCGGCTATCAAAAGCTGCATCAGCGCATCGCCATCGGTGGGAACCTCGCCGACCGCATAGCCCGCGCCCGCCATGGCACGCAACACTTCCACCGTTCCAGCAGGTGTATCGAGACCGACGCCATTACCAAGCCGCCCGTCGCGATTGGGGTAATTGGCAAGGATCAGCGCAACACGGCGATCAAATGGTTTCTTGCGTCGCAACCGCACCCAGTTTGCCGCAAGTTGCGCCACGAAAGCGACGCGGCTTTCCTCCGGCTCGTGGGTGACGATATCCGCTTCGACCGCGGCGTCATATTGCTGCGCGGACTTGAATGACACGGCTCTTGAAAGCACGCGTCCATCGACTTCAGGCAATGCGACATTCATGGCAAGGTCGCGCGCCAGCAAACCCTGCTGTGAAGCTTGCCATGTCTCTTTCGGCGTACCGGAAAAAATCACCTGCAACACCATGTTGCCGCGCTGGTCGAGCACGGTCGGCTTACGTTCGGCACCCGGCGATGAAATCGCAAAGCCGGTGGCGTTGAGCACAATATCAGGCGTGCAATCGTCAAAAAGGCCATCTACCACCGCCGCAGACAAGCGGTCCTTGAGGCTTGAGACAAAGATTGGCAGCGGGTTCAGGCCTTGTGACTGCAAGGCCTTGATCAGCGCCTCCACCGGCTGCATCTGCCCGCTTTGCACAAGCGCACGGTAGAAGACGATAGCCGCAACAGGCCCGTCCGCTTGCTGCCACGCGGTTCGGATACGGTCGAGCGAAGGCGCAGACATGCCCGGCCACCAAAGCCCCGCTTTAAGCAGTGGTGCTGCCTCCGCCGGTTTTTCACCGCGCGCGATCAGAGCTACGCAATAATCAAGGAAGTGACGCACATTGATCGCCCCGCCCTCGATCAGATAGTGCCAGAGAGCATCGCGCTCTTGCGCCGCCACCGTGCAATAACGCGCAAGCGCCATATCCGGTTTGTCATCGCCCGGCAGCACGACTAGCTTGATATCTTGCGCAAGGGCCGCAGAGTGCAGCGCTTGCAATCCATAGGGCCAGTAGGTTTCGCCGCCGATAATACGCACCACGATGAGTTTTGCGTGACGCGCTGTGCGCTCGACATAGGCATCGACCGACATCGGGTGCATGAGGCTTAGAAAATTGGCAAGCCTGAGCTTCACCGTTCCCGGTGCCTGACGATGCGCTTCAGCCACTGACCCCAGTTCGGTGTCGGCAGCGGAAAGGAACAAAATATCGCCCGGCGTCTGACCGAGATCGACGGCCTCATTGCCGTCGCTGATTGTTCCTTTTTGGGCAAGCAGAAGATGCATTACAAAACAGAAGCTCTAACAGCCGTCGTAATTGCATCCTGATCGATATCATGCAGGCCGATCACCACAAGCCGCGTGGCCCGTGTCTCGTCCTTGCCCCATGGGCGGTCGAAATAATGCTCGACGCGCTGGCCCACTGCCTGCACCACAAGCCGCATCGGCTTGCCCGGCACATCCACAAAACCCTTGAGCCGCAGAATATCGTGATCCGCGATCACTGTTTTCAGCTTGTCGGTAAAAGCCTTGGGATCATTGACAGAGCCGGCTTCAACGACAAAGCTTTCAAATTCGTCATGGTCATGTTCATGGCCATCGGCGTGATGGATTTCATGATGCGACTTTCGGTTGGCGATATCGTCTTGTGTGCCGACACCAAGCCCGAGCAGCACCTCAGCACCAAGCTTACCAAAACTTGCAGGCACCATGTTGATACGTCGTGTCGACCGCTCTGCCACATCAGATTTCACATGTTCGAGCCGATCTGCATCGATTAGATCAGCTTTATTGAGTACGATCAGATCGGCTGCATGAATCTGATCCTCAAAAAGTTCCTCTAAAGGGCTTTCATGATCAAGACTTTCGTCCGCTGCACGTTGCGCATCGACCTTGTCGTGGTCATCGGCAAAACGCCCTTCGGCGACGGCGGCTGCATCAATCACCGTGACGACGCCATCAACCGTCACCTGTGTGTTGATCTCCGGCCAGTTGAAGGCGGCAACGAGGGGCTGCGGCAGCGCCAGACCCGAGGTTTCGATCACGATATGATCGGGACGATCCGCGCGATCGAGAAGTTTTGTCATGGTCGGAATGAAATCGTCAGCCACAGTGCAGCAGATGCAGCCATTGTTGAGTTCGATCACATCTTCCTCGCGGCAGGCCTCAATGCCACAGCCTTTCAAGATACCGCCATCGACACCCAGATCGCCGAACTCGTTGATGATCAGCGCAATGCGCTTGCCATTGGCGTTTTCCAGCAAATTGCGGATCATCGTCGTCTTGCCGGAACCCAGGAAGCCCGTGATGACCGTTGCCGGAATTTTTTGACCCTGCATAAAACTAACCCTTCATTTTGAGCGGCAGACCTGCCGCCATGAAATAAACTTCATCCGCAACCGATGCTACCGCCTGATGCGCAAAACCCGCGAAATCTCGAAATTCTCGCGCCATGCGGTTTTCCGGCACGATGCCAAGCCCGACTTCGTTGGAAACCAGAATCACGGGACTGACAAGCTTGCGCAAGCTTGCCGCCAGTTTGTGCGTTTCAGCCGCAATATCAAGCTCGGCCATCATCAGATTGGTGATCCACAGTGTAAGGCAATCGACCAGCACAAAGCGGTCGTGACCCATGTTTTTTTCCAGCGCACCGACAAGATCAAGCGGCTCTTCTACCGTCTGCCATTGGGACCCGCGACGGTCGCGATGAATGGCAATACGGTTTTCCATTTCGC
The DNA here is from genome assembly GCF_039545455.1 of Brucella sp. BE17. Lineage (NCBI taxonomy): Bacteria > Pseudomonadati > Pseudomonadota > Alphaproteobacteria > Hyphomicrobiales > Brucellaceae > Brucella > Brucella sp. BE17. The sequence continues at coordinate 1,140,218 of NZ_CP154467.1, forward strand.
CATCAAATGCGCGTCCGGTTGCGAGATAAACGGGCTGAAGCCCGGAGGCTTCAACCTTCTTCTCGGCAAAAGACGATTTCCCCGAACGCGCTCCGCCAAGAACGAAAGTGATTTTTGCAAATTCAGTTCGCGGCGGAGCCATGGTTTCAGCCTTCGATTTCCGTTGATGCGTAGGTCTGGATGAACCAGCCCAGTGCCAGACCAATCACTGCCCACAGAAACAGGTTGGTTGCAAGCGAGGAAACCGCATATTGCGACGCAAGCAAGGCGGGAACGGGCGATGCAATGTCATGCGGGTGCGGCGCACCATAAAGATGCGGCGCAATAATGAGCGCTAGACCCGCGATTCTTGCCCAGATTTCGGATCGCAATACGATAAGGTAAAGACCGATTCCGCTGAACAGCACCGTCACCAGCCACCAGAGCTGCCGCGTCGCAAGCTCTGCGGCAGGCATTGCTGGCAGTTCCGGCGAAAGGCCGAGCGCCGGCAGGAACGCCACAGCAAAAAAACCGGCAACACCCCAGTAAATGCCGTTTCGCACCGTGATGCGGCGACCAGCCAGAAGTGCTGTACCTCCGAGCAACAGGGCAAAGCCCGCGCCTGCAACGAGATTGGCGAGCAAGGTATTTCCGAGGCGTCCAAAAGGCAGCTCGGCCCCCTCTTCCTCATTTGCTGCCACCTCATCATGGTCGTGCGGCGCAGCGTCTGCTTCTGTATGACTATGCCCGCCCCCAGCATCTTCGTAAGTTTCTGCCTCAAGAATCAGCGGCACGGTTTTGAGATACATGACAGGCGTCACCAGAACCCCTGCCAGCAGGCCTGCGGCAAGCGTGGCCAATAAATAACGAATCAACATTTTTGTCCCTCAACAGAAAACCCGCTCCAATGGCCGTCCACCATTGAGCGTTTTTCAATTCCCAGTTTGTGAAAACAGCAGAGCCTTATGGCCCAGATCAGTGGCAGGGAAACCCATAGGCATGACGCGTGTCATGTGCCGAATCGTGCAGCGTGTCGGAATGCGCCAGTCCAACACCGTAGATCAGGAAGGCTCCGAGCAGAAGCGACAACGAGGCCGTCACAAGACGGGTGGCAAGGGGCAAAGGGAGTGTAGTACTGAGTGAATTTTCGTTACGCGCAGCCATGACAACCTCCGTGCAGGCAGCAGGGAAAACCTCCCATCGGGTGCGGACATGATGTCCTTCACGCAACAGGCAGGTCTCCTGGCTCACGGGTCGTAAGGAGTAAAACACCTTCCCGGAAATTATGGTTTCCAGTGGCTGCCGGTTGCCCGGCCTGTTTCATCCCTCTCCGCTCTACAGTCGCGGGGTCGGCTGCGATAAAGACGCCCGGCTTGGGTCCGTCCGTCGCATTCCCTTTTCGCATTGCCGGGACTCTCATCCCGGCAAAACCTGTCGCATGATCAAACATTAGGCTTCTGCCAGAGCGGCGTCAATTGGCCTGACGATAGAGCATCACACCAACCACCAGCGTCCCCGCGTTTCGCCAAACTCTATCAGTTGGCGCGTGCGGGGCGCGCCCACTGCACATTGTCAGCCCTGACCAAGCACGCCTGGGCAAAGACCTGAGCGCGAGCCAGAAAGTGACTATGGAAGCGAAAATAAGGCATCGATATCAAGACAGGCTTCCAGTTCTTGAGCCAGCTCATCAAGCGCCGTTTCAACACTGGCGCGGTAGTTCTCGCCTGAGCCGCGCAGGCCCAGCCTTGCCAGAAACTTTTGCCGGAATTGATCAGAACCGAACACGCCGTGCAGATAAGTTCCCATAATCCGGCCATCCGCAGCAACTGCGCCATCGTCATGATTGCCAATGCGAGAAAAGGGGCGCGCTGCATCAGGGCCGGTGCTACGACCAATGTGGATTTCATACCCCTCGATCGGTGCATTAAGGAAAAGCGAGGTCGCCGTGACGTTGCGCACGATCTTTTCCGGCTCCATGACTGTTTCCACGTCAAGCAGCCCCAATCCATTGACCTCGCATGTTTGTCCCTCGATGCCATCTGGATCGCTGATCCGATTGCCCAGCATCTGAAACCCGCCGCAAATACCCAGCACATGGCCGCCCCGCCGTACATGCATTTCCAGATCACGGTCCCAGCCGTTCTCTCGAAAGGCACAAAGATCGGCAATCGTGGATTTTGTTCCCGGCAGGATAACAAGACCTGCATCCTGCGGCAAAGCCTGCCCCGGCGGCACCATGACCACCTCGACCTGTGGTTCGGCTTTCAGCGGATCCAGATCGTCGAAATTGGCGATCCTCGGCAGCATGGGCACGGCCACCTTGAAACTTTTCCCTTCACCGCGCACAGCTCGTTCCAGCACAACCGAATCTTCCGCCGGAAGCCGTGATACGGCCTTCAGCCAAGGCACCACCCCGAAAGAGCGCCAACCGGTAAAATCCGTGATTGCTGCAAGCCCGTCATCAAACAGCGAAATGTCGCCGCGAAACTTATTGATGAGAAAGCCGCGCACCATGGCACGGTCTTCCTGCGTAAGGATTGTATGCGTACCGACCAGCGAGGCAATGACCCCGCCTCTGTCGATATCGCCGATAAGGACAACCGGCACATTCGCGCGCGTTGCAAATCCCATATTGGCAATGTCGCCTGCACGCAGATTGATCTCGGCAGGAGAACCAGCCCCTTCCACCAGCACCAGATCGGCGTGCTGACTGACATGTGCGAAGGATTGCAAGACCGCTTGCATCAATTGCGGCTTTAATTGCTGGTAATAGCGTCCACGTGCCTCGCCATACACTTTTCCATGCACGACAATCTGACTGCCCATGTCGGTTTGGGGTTTAAGCAGAACCGGGTTCATATGCACCGACGAGGGCACACCACATGCCAAGGCTTGCAGCCATTGCGCACGACCAATCTCTCCGCCGTCATCACTGACAGCAGCATTGTTCGACATGTTCTGCGGCTTGAAAGGGCGCACCTTCAATCCGCGATTGCGCGCCGCACGGCAAAGCCCCGCGACAAGAACACTCTTGCCGACATCCGAACCCGTCCCCTGAAACATGATCGCGCGTGCCATGCGTTGTGCCTAGCGGAAGTCTTGGCCGCTTGCAATGACAGCACCTTGCGAAATCTTATATGTAAAAACGCACAACAGATTGTTGCAGAATTGAGCAACATTATTTCACTGCCGCGTTGGCAGTTGGGCGCGGCTGTGATCTATTTGTATATGGAGGCGCGATGTTCATAGGGAGGAAACCATGGATGAGGCCCACCACAACCAATTTGAGTTAAACGAGGATCAGCGGGCCATTCAGGACATGGCACGGGAATTTGCCGAAGATCGCATTGCGCCGCACGCGCTTCAATGGGATCGCGATAAGTATTTTCCGCTCGATGCCATCCGCGAAACCGGCCCGCTTGGCATGGGCGGCATTTACGTGCGCGACGATGTCGGTGGCTGTGCACTGACGCGTTTTGATGCCGTCTTGATTTTTGAAGCGCTCGCTTACGCGTGCCCGGCTTTTTCGGCCTTCATCTCCATTCATAATATGACAGCATCGATGATCGATCATTTTGGCACCGAAAACCAGCGCCAGACATTTCTGCCCAGGCTGAGCTCTATGGAATGGCTTGCAAGCTATTGTCTGACAGAGCCCGGTTCAGGTTCTGATGCAGCCGCGCTCAGAACCCACGCAGAGAGGGACGGCGATCATTACATCATCAACGGCATCAAACAGTTTATTTCGGGTGCGGGTGCAACCGATGTGTATGTCACAATGGTTCGTACCGGCGAGGACGGCCCCAAAGGCATTTCGACCCTTCTTGTGCCAAAGGACGCACCAGGCCTGTCGTTTGGTGTCAACGAGCACAAGATGGGCTGGAATATGCAGCCAACGCGCAGCGTCACGTTCGAGAATTGCCGCGTGAGCGTCGAAAACCTTCTTGGTGATGAAGGCGATGGCTTTAAAATCGCCATGGCAGGTCTTGACGGTGGTCGCCTCAATATTGCCGCCTGTTCTCTGGGCGGCGCACAATCATCCCTTGATAAGGCGCTCCAATATTGCAGCGAGCGCAAGGCGTTCGGACAGACACTTGACCAGTTTCAGGCCTTACAATTCCGTCTCGCTGACATGGAGACCGAACTCTGCGCAGCACGACTGCTTCTTTATACGGCAGCAAATAAGTTGACCCGCAAGGCGCATGACGCGGGAAAATGGTCGGCCATGGCCAAACGTTTCGTTACTGATACCGGATTTCATGTCGCAAACGAGGCGCTCCAGCTATTGGGCGGTTACGGCTATTTGCACGACTACGGCGTGGAAAAGCTGGTTCGCGATCTGCGGGTGCACCAGATTCTGGAAGGCACCAATGAGATCATGCGGGTGATCATCGCAAGGCACATGATCGGACGCTGAAAGCAAAAGGAAGGACTGTGTCATGGCGACACTTGCATTCATTGGCCTCGGCAATATGGGTGGTCCGATGGCCGCCAATCTGGTGAAGAGTGGTCATATTGTGCGCGGCTTCGATCTCTTACCGCAACATCTGGAGGAAGCCAGAGCCAACGGGCTGGAAATCGCCGATAGTGCTGCGGATGCAGTCGCCGATGTCGAAGCAATTATCACCATGCTGCCTGCGGGCAAGCATGTTCTGTCGGTTTACGAAGACACTGTACCCAAAGCCCGAAAAGATACGCTTTTTATCGATTGCTCCACCATAGACGTCGCATCGGCTCGTGAGGCGCATGAACTGGCTAAAAGCCAAGGGCATCTATCCATTGATGCGCCCGTATCGGGTGGAACAGGCGGGGCTGTGGCGGGCACACTGACTTTCATGGCGGGCGGCAGCGAAAAAGCCTTCGCGCGCGCCGAACCGCTTCTCAGGCCCATGGCCGGAAAGATCGTGCATTGCGGTGCTGACGGTGCGGGACAAGCGGCAAAAATCTGCAACAATATGATCTTGGGTATATCGATGATCGGCGTGAGCGAGGCTTTCGTGCTGGCCGAAAAGCTTGGCTTGTCGCATCAGGCGCTGTTCGACGTGGCGTCCACCTCATCAGGCCAATGCTGGTCGCTGACGACATATTGCCCCGTGCCTGGGCCTGTTCCATCGTCTCCCGCTAATCGTGACTACAAACCAGGCTTTGCAGCAGCGCTGATGTTGAAAGACCTCCGGCTTTCGCAGGAGGCAGCCAGAAGTACGGAGACACGAACACCCCTCGGCGCCCATGCGGAAGAAATATATTCGCTGTTCCAAGCACAAGGCCATGGCGAAGAAGACTTCTCTGGCATCAGAGACCATCTGAGGGCAAAATCAAAAAACAAATAATTGCAGTAATCGTCAAAAAATCCCGCTTGTTTAGATTTGCTTAATCCTTCGCTAACTCTACGGTAACGATGTTGGGCTAGAAAGAAGCACGAGACGGCTTTACACCTTCTCGTTGCTCCGGATCTGGTACTGCGTACCGGAGCTTATGTATCTCCTGCCCGCGTATCTTTCGGCAGGAACACCATGCGTAATCTGGTAAAACCGTGCACCGAAAGGCCGCGCGGTTTTAACCGTCACCATAAGTTTACAGGAATCCCAGTTTATTTGCGTGAATTGCTGCAAGTTCAATTGAAAGTTCAGTGCGCTTATGAAAAGTAGTGCCACATGTATTTTTATTTCTTCCATTGCCCGGGACAATCACGCTTGACTGCTATCGAACCCAGCCGCGACGCCGCTGACAAGCAATATTTCGGTCTGCCTTGGGCAGTCCTTTTCGTTCTCGCCTATTTTATCTTTCAGACGCTTCTGGTCACTTTCGTGTCCAATGGCGCGGGGCTTGATGATGCGGAACAATTGGCAAATATTGGTTATCTCGACTGGGGCTATGGCGGCTCGCAACCTCCGCTCTATACATGGATAAGCAATTTTGCGGCATCCGTGCTCGGCACCTCCATGCTGACGCTTCAGATCGTCAAGTTCGGCATGCTGGCAAGCCTTTTCCTGAGCGTCTATGGCGGCATGCGGCTGCTGGGATTTTCAAGAGCCGTTGCCTCTGCGGGTATGCTGGGTCTGTTCCTCATTCCACAGATCGGCTGGGAATCCCAGCGCGCACTCACCCATTCGGTCGCAGGAACGGCCGGTTGCGGATGGACCTTTCTGGCTTTCGCCTGGCATATGCGCAAACGCGGAACCGTTTCCGCCGCAGCCCTTGGCGTGGCAATGGCCGCAGCGCTGCTCGGCAAGCTGAACGCATCCTTCTTCCTGATCATGATCGTGGTGACTGGTCTATCGGTTGCACAATACCGGGCGGTACTGCTCTCAAAACTGTCGGGCGTAACCGTCATTGCCTTCGCGCTTTGCACAACACCAACAGCGTTGTGGATGCTCGATCACAGTTCAAGCGTCATCGCCCGCTCTGGCAAGCTTCAGATGGGAGCGACCGGAAACCTGCTTTTCGACCGCCTCAATGGCGTCGGAGGGTTTATTCAGGCCGCCTTCCTTTTCTCGATCCTGGTCCTTGTTGTGACCGCGGTCATTGCGCTCATCCATTTGCGCAAGAGCACCGTTCCAGTCACGGCCTTTACGACCGGCGAAACCTTCATGCGCCGACTGATGATCATCGGTCTGGCAATGGTCTGTCTCGGAGTGATCATAAGCGGTGCCAATGACGTCAAAGATCGCTGGCTGCAACCGGTATTGTTTCTTGCCCCTGCCGCCCTTGCCTGTGGGTTGGCGCGTTATAGGACAGGTGAACGTGCCTTGATCGATTTTGCGGTCGTCGGCGCAGTGACCGCGCTTCTCGTACCACCGGTTCTTAGCTATTATCTCGTCTATGGATCCAGTGCGCCGCCTTATGGTCAGCTCGATTATCGCCAGCTTTATACGGAAATCGAAGCGCAGGGTTCCTTCCGGACAATCCTGACCGACAAGCCGCAAATTCCCGGCAATTTCCGCCTGTTCGATCCATCGATTCGTGTCGTTCATTCAGAAACGCCCGACGCTGCAGACCATGTCACACTGCCGGTGCTGGTCATGTGGTTTGGCGAGCAGACGCCGAATGAAGAGATCGCCGCGCTTCTAGAGCGTACGCATATAGGCGTACCGGCAAATGGCATTAAAACAGCAGACATAGCCTATCGGACATGGCCAGACAGGCACATAGCGGTTAGCTATTTCTTTGTGAATTAAAGCATAATCCGACTGGAGTGGAATGAGGGCGATATATTTTTCTCGAAATAAAAGGGCAGGATATACCGATCGGTTTCAATCGGGTCGGCACTTCAAGCGAATGCAATATTTAAAAAAAGGCCCGGATATGATCCGAGCCTTTTGAAAGAAAAGATTTACTGAACGCTCTCTTCAACGGCATTGGCCGTTCCCTTGACGTCTCGCCCGACGCCACGGACGGTATTGGCACAAGAAGCCAGAGTGAATGCACAAAGAATGATAGCAACCGGGACAATTCGGGACAATTTCATGGCAGTCTCTCCGATAGGATGTGGAAGGCACCCGCCTATGCGGGCAACGCATTACATAGACCACGCCAGCAGTATCTTCACTTATCCGAGGTTTCCCCAGACTGGCGGTGAAGCCGGTTCACCCGACTGTCACATTGTAAATCTAGCGCATGGTTTTACGCTGGCAAGTAAATGCATTGACAATACATGAATTTCTTTTGAAAAAAGTCGCACTACCAATCAACAGGCCCGAATAGTTTCAAAACGGCCACTGCGGCGGTAGGTTTCAAAAACCTGACGCAGATTTTTGGCGACGGCCTGAATATGCGCGCCTCCATCGGGTTTTATGATCATACCAAGCTGATAGTTCTTCAGCGGCGGCAGACCATGTTCCGGCCCGAGCGCGACAATGCCATCGCCCAGCAGCGTCTTACCAAAGGGCGCGATGGCCAAATCCGCCATGATCGCCGCACGCTGGCCGGTAGAATGAGAACTCATATAGGCGATGCGATAGGGGCGACCGGCATTGTCGAGTGCCTGCAACGCATTACCGCGCCAGGCGCAGCCCTCTTCCCAGATGGAAAGTGGCAACGGATCGAGCCGATAGGCATTTCCGCATTTCGCGCCAGCCCAGACGAGTTCCTCATCGAGCAATATCTCTATATCCGACTTCCCCGGCATGGCGTAGGAGAGATTGACCAGTGTCAGATCAAGCCTCCCTTCAGCAAAGCGCTTGCGCAGGTTGACGCTCTGGTCGATCACGACGTCAACCGTGACGCCTGGATGCGTTTCAGCGAAACGCTTGAGAACGAGGGGCAGGACGCATTCGCCAATATCATCCGGCGAACCGAGCCTCACCACGCCAGTCACGGTGGGTGCCACGAATTTGGAGACCGCCTCGCGGTTGAGCGCCAGCAGACGGCGCGCAAACCCCAGAAGAACTTCTCCATCGCTCGTCAGTGTAACGGACCGCGCATCACGTTCGAACACGCTGACGCCAATCTGCTCTTCGAGTTTCTTAATCTGCATGGAAACAGCTGAAGGCGTGCGGAACACGGCATTGGCAGCAGACGAAAAACTGCCGGTATCCGCGATCGCCACGAAAGTGCGCAGCACATCAATATCGAGCAGAGGGAGAGGGTGTTGAACGGGCGCGGTCATGATTGCTCCGAGGCTTAGTTCAATATTTCTGATCTTTAACCTTTTTATATTTCGTTTGATTGAACGTCAAGTGTGCCGCACCCTTCCCTTACGTTCAACCTTGGTTCGAAAAACCGGACATCACCTTGATAAAAGCCTAATGGGAGACTGACATGGCATTTCAGCGCATAGATACAATATCAGCGGGAAACGTATCCGTTGCACGCCCTATCATCGCTCGCTTCCGCGCGCTTTATGGAACAACAATAAGGCTTTATCGCGCCTATGTTAGCCAACAGAGCTTGTATCGCAGCCGACGCATTCTCAATTCCCTGCCTGAGAACATTCAGCAGGATATTGGCTGGCCAAACATCAATGATCGGTTCGCGAAAAGACAAAGATAACTCAAACGCTGAAACCTAGAGCATCGGCGCAAAAATCGGCATCGATTTTTGGAAAGCTAATGCGTAGATTAAATAGTTAAGACTGGGCCTTTGTACATCTGTATGGACACACAACTCTCTAATTCCTGAGCTTGCGAATTCGCTAGTCCGAAATCGACATTACTTTGCGGATCGGTGTGATAAAAATCGGACCTTCTAGCAATTTCACGCCACACAATTACACTTTGGCGGCAGGCATTTAGCCGCACTGTGCAACCCCAACTTTCTGTGTCTCAATAAAGCGCACTATCCTGTTTGCGTCCCATTTTCTGGATTGCCCTCCCCTAGTGCAATTACGGACAAAACAGACAGGATAGAAGGCCAGAAAATGGCCGCTAAAACCGGGAAAACCGGAATAGTATTGACGGACACGCGAGCATCATCACGTCGGGAACCGCGATGATGTTTCAGAAATATGGGAACGATCAGGCAATGCAACAGGCTTCATTGGTAAAAAGATCAATCGTATTTTTTCTCGTTCCGAATTTTTCGCTGATTGCCTTTGCAACGGCGATAGAACCACTGCGCATAGCCAATCGCATGCTTGGCTATGAGGCCTATCGCTGGCGGCTAACCTCGGTTGATGGCAATCCCGTGACAGCCTCCAACGGTGTATCCTGTGCAGTCGATGCCTCACTTGAAGACGAGCGGCGTTTCCTGCAACGTGAACAGCGCCCTTCGATGGTCTTCGTCTGCTCCGGCATGCATGTCGAGGCATTTCGCAACAAATCGGTCTTTGCCTGGTTGCGCGAGGAATATAACCGCGGCGTGGCCGTGGGAGGTTTATGCACCGGCTCCCATATTCTGGCGGCTGCCGGTCTTCTTTCCGGCAAGCGCTGCGCCATTCACTGGGAAAACCTGCCGGGCTTTGCCGAAGCTTTCCCCAAGGCGGACGTTTATGCCGATCTTTTCGAGATCGACGGCAATATCTACACCTGCGCTGGCGGAACCGCCTCGCTCGACATGATGCTCAAACTGATCGGTGATGATTTCGACGCAGATCTGGTCAACAAGATCTGTGAACAGGCGTTGACTGACCGCGTGCGCAATCCGCAGGACCGGCAGCGCCTGCCGCTGCGCGCGCGCCTCGGCAGCCAGAATTCCAAGGTTTTGACGATCATCGAAATGATGGAAGCCAACCTATCCGAGCCGCAGGCGCTGATAAATGTCGCCCATACGATCGGCCTGTCGCGCCGTCAGGTAGAGCGGCTGTTCCGGCAGGAAATGGGACGCTCGCCGGCGCGCTATTATCTGGAAGTGCGGCTTGACCGGGCGCGGCACCTTCTGTTGCAATCCTCCATGCCGGTGGTAGAGGTGGCTGTTGCCTGCGGTTTTGTATCCGCTTCGCATTTTTCCAAATGCTACCGCGAGCTTTACGGGCGCTCACCGCAACAGGAACGCGCAGAGCGCAAAATGCTGATCGCGGCCTGAACCGACCACATAAAACAAAACATTTTCAATGATGTATGAGGCGTTGCGGAATCGGTTTCACAACGCCTCTTTATTATTCCATCTCGATTGCAAGTCGTCGCCCAACGCCGCGAATATGTCGTATAAAGGCCAATCCATCACCCCGGCTGCGACTATGGTTTTACCAACGAATATCGGGGTTATATCAAATGGCAGAGTTTCCCAAAAAAGCGAAAGTAATCATCGTCGGGCTCGGCGGCATCGTCGGGGCTTCCATCGCCCATCACCTGATTGAGCGCGGCTGGGACGATATCGTCGGCATCGACAAATCGGGCATTCCGACCGATATCGGCTCGACGGCACACGCCTCCGATTTCTGCTATGCGACGAGCCACGATTTCCTGACCTGCTGGACCACGCTCTATTCCATCGATTTTTTTGAGAAGATGGGCCACTATGCTCGTGTTGGCGGCATTGAAGTGGCGCGTGTCGGCGACGATGCGCGTATGGATGAAATCCGGCGCAAGGTCACATCCGGAAGGGCATTCGGCACTCGTGCACACCTGATCGAACCATCTGAGATCAAGCAAAAGTTCCCGCTTATTGAAGAGAGCATGGTTCAGGGCGGGCTGTGGGATCCCGATGCAGGACTTGTCATTCCCCGCTCGCAGACGGTCGCCGGAAAGCTGGTCGATCAGGCGGAAGCTGCAGGCAAGCTCACAAGCTTTGCCAACACACCCGCGCAATCACTGATTGTCAAAAATGGACGCATCAAAGGCGTTGTGACCCATCGTGGCACGATTGAAGCCGATCACGTTATCGTCTGCGCCGGCCTATGGGGACGTCTTATTGCCGAAATGGTTGGCGAAGATCTTCCCGTCATGCCAATCGATCATCCGCTCACCTTCTTCGGCCCTTATGACGAATTTGCCGGAACGGGTAAGGAAATCGGCTGGCCGCTGATGCGCGATCAGGGCAATTCGGCCTATATGCGCGATACCGGCGACCCGAAGACTGCTGAAGGTGGCCAGATCGAATGGGGCTATTACGAGGAAACCAATCCGCGCCTATGCCATCCACGTGATCTTTTGGAAAAGCACGAGGCACGCCTTTCGCCTTCTCAGCGCGATCTCGACATGGAAGAGGTGCTTGAGCCACTGGAGCGCGCCATTGAACTGACGCCGATCCTCGGAGAACTCGGCTATAATGAAAGCCATTCCTTCAATGGCCTCCTGCAAGTCACGACCGATGGCGGTCCTTCGATGGGCGAAAGTCAGAAGGTGCGCGGTCTGTGGTACGCGGTGGCGATATGGGTCAAAGACGGCCCCGGCATGGGCAAGCTCATTGCCGACTGGATGACTGACGGTCGCACATCCATCGATCACAATGCAGTCGATTATTCGCGATTTTATCCGTATCAGCTTGATGAGCAATATATCTGGGATCGCTGCACAGAATCGGCGTTGAAGGTTTATAATCCGGCTGTGCATCCGCGCGAGCCCTTCTCCAAGGGGCGCAATATCCGCCGCTCGCCGTTTTATGAGCGCGAAAAGGAACTGGGCGGCTATTTCATGGAACTGGGTGGCTGGGAGCGCGCGCATGGCTATGCCGCCAATGAGCACCTGCTTGAAAAATATGGCGATCGCGTGCCGGTGCGCGAACACGAATGGGACAACCGCCATTTCTGGCGCGTCTCCAATGCAGAGCATCTGGAACTGACGGAAAATTGCGGCATCATCAATCTCTCGCACTTTGCACTTTACGACATCCAAGGCCCTGATCATGTCGCACTGATGGAGTGGCTCTGTGCTGCAAAAATCGGCGGTGACGCCAATATCGGCAAGGGCATCTATACGCATTTTCTTGACGACGAAGGCATGGTGCGCGCCGATTTCACCATTATCCGTTTGGAAAACCACATCCGCATGATCAATGGAGCCGATGCGGGACCGCGTGATTTTCATTACATGCGCCGCGTGGCCGAAGATAAGGGTTTTGATGTCACCATCACAGATGTCACAGAACAATATGTCACTGTTGGCATATGGGGACCCAATGCCCGGGAGAACCTTCAGAAAATCGTCGAAAATCCCGCTGATCTAAGCCTCGAAAATTTTCCCTTTGCCGCCATCAGGCCGCTCAGGATCGCAGGCAAGGACGTGACAGCTTTCCGCATTTCCTATGTCGGTGAGCAGGGCTGGGAATTGCATATGCGCTATGAAGACGGGCTTGCCGTATGGGATGCATTGCGCTCGACAGGGGTTATCGCGGTAGGTGTTGAAACCTATGCCAATACGCGCCGCATGGAAAAAAGCCTGCGGCTGCAAAATGCCGATCTGCGCACCGAATATAACCTGCTCGAAGCCGATCTGGCGCGGCCAAAAGTCAAGGAAGCCGATTTTTGCGGCAAGGCAAAACACCTTGAATACAAAGCGCGCGCCCATCAGCCCGCCATGCTCTGCACGCTGATCATGACCGATAATCTCGATCAAAACGGAACCGCCCGATATCCGGTCGGAATCATGCCGGTCATCGATCCCGAAACCGGCGAAACACTGGTCGATGAACTCGGTCGGCGTTCCTACACCTCATCCGTCGCCTACGGTCCAACGGTCGGAAAAAATATTGCGCTGGCTTATCTGCCATGGAGTTATTGTCAGGAAGGGCGAGAGCTTAGCGTCGAATATTTCGGCGAAACCTATCCGGTTGAAGTCGTGGCCATCGGATACAAGCCGCTCTATGACCCCGAAAATCTCAAACCGCGCAGTTGATACCGCATGTCTCCCAAAAGTGGGAACCGGTTTTGGGAGACATGCGTAAAATGAAAGTTTAAAGCCGGGCAATTGCCCGGCCATTTACAGATGCTTATTTAATCGAGGCCTTACCACCGCTGATCGTAATTGTCTCCTCGCCGGTCAATGCCTGTCGGTCGCCATTGGGAAAGGTGACGAAACAACCCGAAGAGCAGAAATCCACGGTTTCATTGGGTGCTACGATCATCTCACGCTTGGAGGCGCCTTCCGTGACCACGATCGTCTGCGCGACACTGTCCTGATTGGTCACGTCTGCAGCATAGGCACCAGCCACCGGGAGGCCAAAAATAGCGACCGCAGCTAGTACAATCTGGCTCTTATAAGTGACCCGCGCTTTATTCATAGCCTTTCGACGTTTCCGTCGCTCCCGATGACACCATATTTTCTTACTGTTCTTATAGAGAAACAATACTGAACGACAACTGAATGACGTGTTCATCAAGTTGTGGGCTTACCCTTATCATCGCTTGCCACTTTCGGTTTTTCACGAAGCGGCGGCTTCTTGTCCTTCTGCACGATTTCAGACAGTTTTTCGATTTCAGGCACGCTCAACACCAGATCGGTTGAAGATGAAGCAAAATGCAGCCCTTCGCCATGGAAACGCTCGACAATCTGAAAACGCAACTCGTTTTTGATGCCCCCAGTCGAGGTAATATCCGCCACATGGGCATAGATATCAAAGACCAGGCTTGAGTCGTCCATGCTTTGGAAAGCCACGAACGGTTCAGGATTCTTGAGAATGGACGGATGTCCGCGCACGATTGCGTAGAGCAGGTCGTGCACGCGGCGCGGCTCGTTTGTATGGGCGGCGCGAATATTGATGTCGATGCGACCCAGCTTGTTGCGATGCGTCCAGTTGCCAACATTGCCATTTATCAAGGTGGAATTAGGCACAATGATCGACTGTTTCGCAAAGGTTTCCACTTCCGTGGCGCGCACGCTAATCTTCTTGACAATACCGCTGACAGGACCCGCTTCCACCCAGTCACCGGCCTTGAATGGGCGTTCCGCCAGAAGAATAAGTCCCGAGACAAAGTTCTGGACAATATTCTGCAAACCAAAACCAATACCGAGCGACAAACCACCGGCAATCAGCGCCAGATTGGCGAGATTGAAGCCCGCCGCCGAAATACCAACCAGCGCCGCAAGGCAAAGACCAACATAACCGATTACCGTTCGGATTGAATTGCGCACACCCGAATCAACCCGCCCGCGCGCCATGACAGAGTTGTCGATCCAGTTCTGGAACCAGCGCGTCAGGAGATAACCGAGCACGAATAACAGAACGCCGGTCAAAAGCCCCATCAGCGAGATTGAAATCTCACCAAGCTGGATGCCGGTCATCAGATTGTAGAACAGGCTTTTCAGCTCCGCCCACTGAAAGCCGAACTGCATCAGGACCAGCGGAATACCGACCAGCGCCACAACAACCGTAATCAAAATACCAGCTGCAAGACCAAGCTGATCGAGGGTCGCATCATCAAAATGAAACCGGTCCCGCATGACCTTGCCGAGCTTGCTTGACGCGAAAGCCTTTTCTTCGGTAATCGCGCGCCCCGTCAGGAAACCGAGATACATCGTGACGAGAAACGCACCGGTTACGACGATCTGTTGCGAAATAAACCGCGCCAGACCGATATAGCCAAAGCAGGCCGTCAGGATCGGCAGAAGGCCCAGAAGCACCAGAAATATCTTGAAGGCGCGCGGCCATGGACGCACTGTGCCATCCAGCTCGCGTTCGATAGGTTTTAGGAAAGCAATAGCCAGAATGAGAATTCCTACCATGACGGCGGCAAGCAGGCTCTTAGCCATCGTCATGGGCAGCGGCGAGGACAGAATCCGGTTGATCGTACTCGTAAAAGAATCAAGTCCGCTGGTCAGCGCAGTTGCCGTAATCAGCCATGCAAGAATGCGCCCTGGTCTGGGTGCAACGGGCAGAAGCCGCCACTGCGGCATGTCCGGGCTGATGCAGGCAAAACTGAGACGATGAATGAAAAAAACAATGCCGAGCACCATGAAGAGCGATACGAGTATCGCTCCAATGTCCGTTCTCAGAACATTGAAATAACTCAGGAAAAAATAAGTCGTGGCCAGGAAAGCACCGACAGCGGCCGATGGGATCACCGTGGACCAGAAGGCGACAAGAAGACGGCTAAGATAGGATGGCGCTTCATTTGTCGGGTCGCGATCATAGAGCGTGCCTAGAATACGCCGCGCCCCAATCTGTATCACCAGTGCCGCGACAGAGGCAAAGAATGCAGCGGCAAGAAACGACTTGAGTTTGAAGGTAACGACAAAACGCCACCAGGATCGAACGATGCGCCCCAGCGAAACGACCTGATCATTGGCAGCCGATACCACTTCTGATCCAAGGGCTGCGTTGAGATCGATACGCTGCGAGAGTGTTTTGGCGAAAAGATCACGCCTGATATCGCTGATCTCTGCCGACATGCGATTGACGGTCAGCGACGTCTCTTCCGTCTCGCCGATGATTGCGTTAATCTCTGCCTTTTCCGCCACAAGCCGCTTGCGCTCTTGGGCGACAATTGCAGGCTCAGTTGGCTGGTCGCCTCCGGGTGCTGGGCCAAGCTGTTCCAGACGCGTGTTGATCTCGTTAAGCCGGGGCCGAAAGGCAACACCTGTATCGAGCAGCTTTTTGGAAAGTGCGCCCAATTGCAGCTTAAGATTGGCAAGCGCTTCGTCACTGCCCTGCGGCTTACCAAGTTGATCACCAATTTTTCTGGTCTGCTTTTTCAGCTCTTCGACGACCGGGCCTTGCTGGCGCAGCACGCTTGAAGCGGACTCGTGCGACTGATCACTGTCAGTTGCGGCTTGCGGCTGGCTTTGAGGCGCTGCCTGCTGCGCAAGGCTTTGAGGCATGTCCTGCGAGGCGGCCACAAGCGGACCGCCAATCGAAAACACACCGATTAAAAACGAAAAGGCGAGAATGCGTAACGCGGATAAATAAGCCAATTCTGAACTGCCATAAACAGGAACACGGTTTCAACATAAAGCGCGGTAAAACGGAAGCAATATGGCTTGAGTGAGATTTCACGTCAGCCGAAAAGCTTTTCCATTGACTGAATTGACGTACGGTTACCAGTATTTCCTTGTTCGTAACCGCACAAATCGTTAATGAGGATTCGTGGAAAAGTGAGGCGCAACAGCATATCCGGCAATAAGTTTGAGGAAAGTCTGGACAGTTTTATGAAGGGCATTTACCGCACAGGACAATGGAAACAGCATGGGTTCATGCTGATGACCGCCTGTGTTCTGTCCTTTATGGCAGTTTTATTTGCTGTCGAATTTTCCTTCCCCGACGCTGATATGTCCCGCACTCACAGCAAGGTTCTTGGCAACAGACAAGCCGAAACTTCTCCCGGAACACCGGTTCGCCAGCAATCGACGCTCACACCGCAACCGATGCGGGCCATTCTCATTGAAGCGATTGTCGCCAAGGCCAAGGCCTCCCATCTGATCGGCGGTAATGTCGGCCTTGCAACGACTAGCGGCTCTTATATTTTGCTTATTGGCAAGCCTGCGCAAATGCAGTCACGTTTGCAACTCATCAAGACAGAGCAACGCTCTTTCCGCTCTGCCCGTGCTCCGCCCGTAAGCGCATAAGCTTTCCCCCGGAGAGTTCTTCTCCTCCCGTACATGTCACGAACATTACGCCATCCAATCCCACTTTAACCGTGGTTTTCAGTCTGATTTGGCTGGCGTGCAGAACTGGAACATCAATCCATGCGGACTTCTAAATGGGTCGCGGTGCTTTACAGCGTGATCGTCGTGATCGGCGTCATCATCGCCCTGCCCAACTTTTTCACCCAGCAACAACTCGATGCGATGCCATCATGGTTTCCAAAGCGTCAGGTGACGCTCGGCCTTGATCTGCGTGGCGGCTCCTACCTTGTGCTGGAAGTGGACTCAGCCGGTCTTAAAAAAGACCGCCTGCGCGCCCTTCTCGATGACGCACGCAGCAAGCTGCGCGCCGAGCGCATTCAGCCGCAGTCCATCCGTGCGGTTGGCGATTCCATCCTCGTGACAGTCCCAGATGACGACCAGCGTAACAAAGCGCAGACAGCGTTGCGCACGCTGATCTCGCAGGTCAACACCAGCGGCTTTGGTGCAGCAATCAACGATATCGACGTCACATCCAACGGCAATCAGGTGCGCATGACACTGACCGAAGCGGGGTTTAATTACCGCCTCGACGCAGCGCTGCAGCAGAGCCTTGAAATCATCCGCCAGCGCGTCGATCAGGTGGGGGTCGCAGAACCATCTATCCAGCGTGTTGGTTCAGATCGTATCGTGGTTCAGCTTCCCGGCCTTCAGGACCCAGCCCAGCTTCGTCAGCTTCTCGGCTCGACCGCGAAGATGAGCTTCCATATGGTGGCCGATGCCGACCCGAATGCACCGCCGCCACCCGGTGTCTCTATCATGGCGGATTCAAAAGAGCCGGGTGTGCGTTATCCGATTGAAGATCAGGTCGCACTTTCGGGCGAACGTCTGACCGATGCGCGCGCCGGTTTCGATCAGCGCAGCAATCAGCCGATCGTATCATTCCGTTTCGACAGCCTTGGAGCACGCCAGTTTGCCGACATCACCACCAAGAATGTCGGGCGTCCCTTCGCCATCGTTCTCGACGGCAAGGTACTGACCGCACCACGCATCAATGAACCGATCACAGGTGGCTCGGGACAGATTTCCGGTAACTTCTCCGTGGAAGATACTGTCGTTCTCTCGGCGCTGCTGCGCGCCGGTGCCCTTCCCGCACCTCTGACTGTAATCGAAGAACGTACGGTCGGCCCTGATCTGGGCGGCGACGCCATCAAGATGGGGCTCGTCACGGGCATCATCGGCTTTGTGCTTGTGGCCGTATTTATCCAGCTTCTTTACGGTGTCTGGGGAACAATCGCCAATGTGGCGCTTCTGCTCCACACCGTTCTGACATTTGCAGCATTAAGCCTCATCGGCGCCACGCTGACATTGCCGGGCATCGCAGGTATTATTCTGGGGATCGGCATCGCCGTTGACGCGAATATTCTGATCAATGAACGTATCCGCGAAGAAACACGAAAAGGCCTTGGCGCTATGGCAGCGCTTGACAAGGGCTTTCATGCTGCATTTGCCACCATCGTTGACGCAAACGTTACATCGCTGATCTCGACAATGCTGTTGTTCATGTTCGGCACAGGTCCCGTTCGTGGCTTCGCTGTTGCCATGATGCTCGGCATTGCGATTTCCATGTTCACGGATGTGACGCTGGTTCGCATGGCGATGGCCTGGTATGTGCGCAAACGCAAGCTCAAGTTCCTGCACATTGAACCATTCCTCAAATTCGCGCCAGACAAGACCAATATCAGCTTCATGAATGCGCGTTTTTTCGGTATTGGCGTGTCCATTGTGCTGTCGATCGCTTCCATCTTCCTGTTCTTCAAGCCGGGGCTGAATTACGGCATCGACTTCAAGGGCGGTATTCAAGCTGAAATCACCACCTCCCAACCTGCGGATCTCGCGCAATTGCGCCAGACGCTTGGGGATCTGCAACTTGGTGAAGTGGCACTCCAATCTGCCGGCGGTCCCAACAATGTGCTGATCCGCGTCCAGCGTCAGGACGGCGGCGAGGAAGCGCAAACGGTTGCCATCAACAAGGTGCGCGAAGCGATCACGCAGCTTGATCCGGGTGTTAAGATCGAACGCACAGAAGTCGTCGGTCCGAAAGTTTCGGGTGAGCTGGCGCGTTCCGGCTTCATAGCGGTCTTGCTTTCAGCGCTCGGCATGCTCATCTATCTTTGGTGGCGGTTTGAGTGGTTCTTCGCAATAGGCGCGATCATAACGCTCATTCTGGACACCACCAAAATGGTCGGCTTCTTTGCACTGTTGCAGCTCGACTTCAACCTGACAGCCATCGCCGCACTCTTGACGGCCATTGGTTATTCGGTGAACGACAAGGTCGTGGTTTATGATCGCATGCGTGAAAACATGCGTCTTTATAAATCCAAACCGCTGCGTGAAATCATCGATATGAGTATCAATCAGGTGCTCATACGCTGTATCTACACCTCGGTGACGACTTTCATGTGTATGCTTCCCATGGCGATCTGGGGCGGTAGCGCGGTTCATAATTTCGCCGTGCCGATGCTGTTCGGTATTTTCATTGCGACGACCTCGTCCATCTTTATCGCAGCACCAATTCTTCTGCTGCTCGGCAACTGGTGGCAGCATCGTCAGGAGGCTCATGCAGCGCTTCTCGAAGGCAATACAGCTGCACCGAAATGATCCCATCGCCGGGCAAGGATTTCTTCTTGCCCGGCCCCAATCGACAACAACGACAGACTGACAGACGGGACGCCAGCCCATGCCCCATGACACGCCTTTGATTGCGACAATTGTCATTGGGCTATGTCTTGCTTTCATTTTTGGCGCAATCGCCACCCGTCTGAAAATTTCGCCGCTGGTCGGCTATCTTCTTGCAGGCGTCATTGCTGGCCCGCACACACCCGGCTTCGTCGCCGATCAGGAACTCATTCTTCAGCTTGCCGAAATCGGCGTCATTCTTCTGATGTTCGGCGTCGGCCTGCATTTTTCCTTAAAAGACCTGCTCTCCGTCAAAGCTATCGCCGTACCCGGCGCACTGGCGCAGATTGCGACAGCCGCAGCCCTTGGCACAGGGCTTGGGCTTCTTCTGGGCTGGGACATTGAAGCAGGACTTGTCTTCGGCCTTGCTCTTTCCACGGCGAGTACCGTCGTGCTGCTGCGTGCCATGCAGGAGCGCCGCCTGATTGACACCGAGCGCGGGCGTATAGCCGTCGGCTGGCTGATCGTCGAAGATCTTGCCATGGTCATGGCGCTGGTTCTGCTTCCTGCCGTGGCAAGTGTTACCGGGCGCGCCGATGCGGTAGCTGCAAGCGATCCAATAGCGGCATGGCTCGGACTTGGCATCGGCGGCATCATATTGCTGACAATCGCCAAGGTGGCGCTGTTTGTCACGCTGATGCTGGTTGTGGGCCGAAAATTCATTCCATGGCTGCTGAATGTTGTGGTCCTGACCGGCTCGCGCGAATTGTTTCGTCTTGGTGTTCTGGCGATTGCGCTGGGGGTTGCCTTTGGCGCAGCGCATCTTTTTGGCGTTTCCTTTGCGCTTGGGGCGTTCTTTGCCGGGATGGTGATGAGCGAATCGGAACTCAGCCATCGCGCAGCCGAAGAGTCGCTTCCGCTGCGCGATGCTTTCGCGGTCCTGTTCTTCATATCGGTCGGCATGTTGTTTGACCCGATGAGCCTGTTGAAAGATCCGCTGCCTCTGCTGGCAACGCTTGCCATCATCCTGATCGGTAAATCGGCAGCCGCCTTCTTCATCGTGCGCGCCTTTCGCCGTCCGGTCAGCACGGCATTGACCATCTCGGCCAGTCTGGCGCAGATCGGCGAATTCTCGTTTATTCTGGCTGGCCTTGGTGTCAGCCTCAATCTGTTGCCGCCCGCCGGTCGCGATCTCATTCTGGCTGGCGCCATTTTGTCGATTTTCCTCAATCCGCTCATATTTATCGCCGCCGAGCACATCCGGCCATGGATCGAGAAATTCGGAAAAGCTGAAAGCAATGTCGACAGCAATACTATAACCGATATCGATGTATCCGAACCGGAGCCGCTGCCAACCACATTATTGAGCAGCCATACCATCATTCTGGGCTACAGCCCGATCGGCAAAAGGTTGGTTGAGGAGTTGCAGGCACTGCGCAAGCCCTTCCTTGTTATCGATGATTCAACGAAAGTCTGCACCACCTTGCGCGAAAAAGGCATTGAAGCCATTGCAGGCAATGCTTCAGATACCGAAATATTGAACGCAGCCAATCCGGCGCTGGCAAAAAACATGGTGATCACCATTTCCAACACTTTCGAGGCCGGACGTGCGACGGCACTGGCGCATGCTGCCAACCCGACCATTCATATCGTTGCACAGGCAGGCTCTCAGGCCGAGGCGCAATACCTCTCTGAACTTGGCGCGACATCTGTCATTCTCGGTGAAGAGGAAATTGCCAGCGCCATGGCAAAGGCAATCGGCGCAGAACAGCACGGCACGATAGAAGTCGAGCCGGAACCTCCGCTTCTGGGCGAAGCACAAAGTGAAGACAAAACAAATGACAAGGGGCACGATGACATGACAACACAGGGGGCAGCGGCGGGCTAATGAAAGCGAAAGACTATATCTGGCCAATTATCGGTATCTGCGCAGTTGGCGTTTCGGTCTGGCTTCTTTATCGTGAATTGCGCAGCATATCGCTCGATGACGTGCTGGACAGTCTTTATGCCATTCGTGCGCATCACTGGGTTCTGTCGAGTGCCGCCGCTCTCGTAGCTTACAGTTCGCTGGCCGGTTATGATCGCATTGCGCTCGTGCACCTTCGGCGCAAGATTTCCTGGCTGTTCATAGCGCTGTGCTCTTTCACTACTTATGCCCTGTCGCACAATATCGGTGCATCGGTCGTATCAGGTGCGGTGGTTCGCTATCGCGCCTATTCCTCGCAGGGCATGCCCGGCAGTGAAATCGCGGTGCTGATTGCCTTTTGCTCGTTTACATTCATTCTCGGCGTTATCATCACCTCCAGCGCGGTCCTGCTTCTGGAACCGACCATCCTGATGCGCTTCAATGAAGAGCTTACGCCAACAGTTGCGATCATCATCGCGCTGATCATGCTTTCGGCAGTGCTCCTTTACATTTTCGGTAGCTGGCTGCAGTTGCGACCGCTCCAGATCGGCAAGTTCCGCCTTGAATATCCGCGCCTTACCGTTGTTATCCAGCAGTTGATCGTCGCGCCTGTAGAACTGATCGGTGCTGCGGGCATCATTTATTTTGCGCTCCCGGAAGCGGGCAACCCCGGATTTATGATCGTGCTCGGCATTTTTCTGGTGTCTTTTTCGGCAGCGCTCATCTCGCATGCGCCGGGCGGACTTGGTGTGCTCGAACTGGTTTTCCTGACCGGCCTGCCGGATATGAATCAAGCCGACGTGCTGGCAGCGCTGATTGTTTTCCGCCTGCTGTACCTGCTTATTCCCTTCGCCATATCGCTGGTGGTGGTGCTGGTTTTCGAAAAATCGCAGTTCCTGCTGCGGTGGAATGAAAAACGAAAAGAGTGATGCAGCGCCCGCCGCAGGTTTAAATTTCCTGATGAAAACCTCATTATGAATTTTTATTCCTTAAGAATACCGATTTAACCGCCTATCTTGGAATAGATTTCACGGACCATCTTGAAAAGATGTCCTTGGAATTGAATTGCCCTCCCAAGGCTTAATTTCCGAGAGGAACCAACACATGCCTGCGACACTACTCATCCCCGGCTACAAGGGATCGGAAGCAGGCCACTGGCAGCGCCAATGGTTGCATGACGATCCGTCAGCATTACTGGTCGAACAGGACGACTGGGAATATCCGGTACTTTCCGACTGGATGCACGCACTCGAAGCCAAACTTGCCGAAAATCCCGGCGCGGTTCTGGTCGCTCACAGCCTCGGTTGTGTGCTGGTCGCGCATCTTGCAAGCCGCCCGGCTGCGTCCCACGTAGCGGGTGCGCTCCTCGTTGCCCCTGCGGATACCGAAACCATGGCAGCACGCGACAGCCGCTTTGCAAGCTTCGCACCGCTTCCCCGTCACGAGTTGGGCTTTCCGTCTATCGTCGTGGCCAGCCGCAATGACGACTATATGCGCTTTGCAAAAGCGGAAGCGCTCTCACATGTCTGGGGCTCCGGCTTTGTCGATCTGGGACACGCCGGTCACATCAATGTGGCAAGCGGTTTCAGCCGTTGGCCGGAAGGCGTGATCCTCGCCTCATCGCTAAAACGCGAGCCCCTGCCCCAAACGCTTTCTCAAGCAGCATAAATTTGGCCCAAGCAGCGTGATTGTAAACCGCTCGTGTGCAAACACGGGCGGTTTTATGCGTGCGACTTACGTTCCAGCAAAAACTTCAAAACCAGAGTCAAAAGTGCAATCAATGCCAGCGTCGAGGCAGCAGCAAAGGCACCAGCGACATTATAATCATTGAACAAAAGCTCGACCTGCAATGGCAATGTGTTGGTCTTGCCGCGAATGGCGCCTGCAACCACCGATGTGGCGCCGAACTCTCCCATTACGCGCGCATTGCAAAGAACAGCACCATAAAGCAGCGCCCATTTTATATTGGGTAGCGTGACATAAAAGAAGGTTTGCCAACCATTGGCCCCAAGCGTCAACGCAGCCTCTTCCTCATCACTGCCCTGTACTTCCATCAGCGGGATCAGTTCACGCGCCACAAAAGGCGAGGTCACAAACAGACTGACCAGAAAGATCGCCGGAACCGTAAACATGATCTTGATATCATAGCTTTCCAGAAGCGGACCCAGCAGACCTTGCGAGCCGTAAAGAAAGAGATAGGTCACACCCGCCACAATGGGTGAGACGGAAAAAGGAATTTCCACGAATGTGATCAGAAGCCTGCGGCCCGGAAAACGGAATTTTGTCACAAGCCACGCGACGCAGGCCCCGAACGCCATATTGATCGGCACGACCACAATCGCGGTCAGCACCGTAAGCCAGATCGCGTGCAGCGTGTCGGGTTTCAGGATTTCGCTAAAGAAAACGCCCACACCCTTGCTGAACGCATAGGAGAAGATAAAGGCCAGCGGCACACCGAGACAAAGCACGGACAAAACCGCCGCCAAACCGATCAGCAGGCTGCGGACGCCACCCGGCGCATTACGCGCATTGTGTTTTTTTTCACGCATGTCTTTCCCCAAAACCGGTTCCCACTTTTGGGAGACATGCTTTAGCGGTCGGCATATCGAAGCTGCCTTGCCTGAATGAGATTGGTCACAAAAAGCATCAGAAAAGCCGCTACCAGCATAACGAAGGCGAGCGCTGCCGCTGCCGGATAGTCATATTCGTCAAGTCGGATGAAGACGAGAAGTGATGTCACTTCCGTCTCGAACGGTAGATTGCCGGAAATGAAGACAATGGAGCCAAATTCGCCAAGGCTGCGGGCAAAGGACAGCGATGCACCGGCGAGAAAGGCGGGAAAGATAGTGGGCCAGATGATATGCGCGAAAATCTGCCATGAGCTTGCACCGAGACTGCGGGCGGCTTCTTCCACATCGGCGCTCATATCTTCCAGCACTGGCTGCACACTGCGGATAACAAAGGGAATGCTGGTGAAAAACATCGCAATAGCAATGCCCAGCGGCGCATAAGCGACCTTGATTCCCAGTGGCTCGATAAACTGCCCGATCCAGCCATTGGGCGCAAACAATGTCACCAGCGCCAGACCAGCAATCGCTGTAGGAAGCGCAAAGGGCAGATCGACAGCCGCATCAATCAGCCGCTTGCCAGGGAATTCATAGCGCGTCAACACCCATGCGAGCAACAGACCGAACAGTCCGTTAAGCAGGGTCGCGAAAGCCGCAGCACTCAACGTAATGCGATAGGTGGCGAGCGCCCGGTCGGAAGTGACGATCGACCAGAAATCACCAAAACCGAGGCTTGCCGTTTTCAAAATCATCGCAAGCAGCGGCAAAGCGACAATCACGCTCAGATACAGCAAAGTGCAACCGAGGGTCAGACCGAACCCCGGCAACACCGATTTATTTTTCAGGCTAAGAGCTGGCACTGGGAAAATCCGAAAGAGAGATGGCGATACAAACCTGTTCGCCTGTCTCTTCTGTTTACTTGCCCGTAAAGAGCTGATCAAGCACACCGCCTTCGGCAAAATGCTCTTTTTGCACCTTGTCCCATCCGCCGAACGTATCTTCGACAGTCACAAGCCGCACATCGGGATAAATATCCTTGTGCTTTTCGATGACGGTTTTGTCGTGCACGCGATTAAAGTTCTGTGCCAGAATTTCTTGTCCCTCGGGTGTGTAGAGATAGTTAAGATAGCTTTCAGCGATTTTGCGCGAGCCGCGCTTGTCGACGACCTTGTCCACCACCGTCACCGGAAACTCCGCAAGCAAGCTCACTTCCGGCACCACGACATCATATTTGTCGGCACCTAGCTGTTTTTGCGTACCGCGTGTTTCTGCCTCAAAAGTGATCAACACATCGCCGATGCCCCGCTCGGCAAATGTCGTTGTGGCACCTCGCCCACCTGTGTCAAAAACCGGCACATTCTTGAAAATCTTACCGATAAATTCACGTACCTTCGCGTCATCGCCGTTGAAGGCTTCTCGCGCATATGCAGTTGCCGCCAAATAGGTATATCGCGCATTACCAGACGTTTTGGGATTGGGGAAAATAACCTTCACATCATCGCGGGCGAGATCATCCCAGTTCTTGATGTCCTTGGGATTACCAGCACGCACGAGGAAAGCCGGCAGCGAATAATAGGGCGAGGAATTGTTGGGCAAACGCGCTTGCCAGTCCTCAGGGATCAGATTGCCCCTGTCATGCAGAACCTGAACATCTGTGACCTGATTAAAAGTCACGACATCCGCTTCAAGCCCTTCAAGAATGGAGCGTGCCTGTTTGGAGGAACCTGCATGCGACTGGTTGACGGTGAGATCATCACCTGTCTTTTCTTTCCAGTCCGCAATAAAGGCCTTGTTTACCTGCTCATAAAGTTCGCGCGCAATATCGTAGGAAACATTGAGAATTTCGGTCGGGCCTTCAGCCTTGGCGGGTGCCGCCCCCAAGCCGATGGCCACTGCCGCATAGAGAATAATTTTCCGCATATTCGCCTTCCCCGCAACTTTGCTGTCGCCAAGCGCATAGATTTACAGTTGATATTGGAACGAAAATCTAACGGAACAACTCACAAAATCAACTTAAATCATTGATTTAAATATATAAACTACTTTTTTAGAGCAACTTAAAATCAGGAACTAAGCTTTCTGCACTATCCAGAAAATTATTCCCAAATCTCGCGATTCGTTGAAATAAACAAAGGCCGGTGAGTTCATCACCGGCCTCAAATTTGTGACAGATATTCCTACCAAAAACCGCGATGCTGCCAACACCAAAGAAAGTTCTGCTCGCTGTGCTCCAGACGGCTGCGTCGCCGCGCTGCAACTTCCTCGGCATTAAGCCGCATATCACGCCAGGGCTGCGCCAGCATCGCCGGAATACGCAGCGCAACGCCCTGCCATTTCCTCAAAAGCAACTGCAATTTCTGCATTAAGCCAAGCCTCCATCCATTCATGGCATCCATAATTGCCGTGCTGTCAAACATTTCCAGCAAAAGTGCGAAGCAGCCCTGCATCGGAAAATGCGTAAAACACAACGAGAGCGATTAAGGCGTTTTTGCTTAATCTAATCCACTCTCGCCACAACAATGAACGATGCGTTAATTTTGAAGGCTTGGGCGATAATGTCAATAACCTACTTTTTTTATCGAGGTTAACAGTGTGAAATATTTTGCGAGCGGCAACGCTTCGCCCGCAAAATCATGTCCGTTAGACTTCATAGTCCTGAACCGGCATTATACCGACCTTGTCGACATGCCGCCCTTTCATGGATTCGATCCTGAACGCGAAGCCGTCGGAAACGAAGCTTTCCCCACCCAGCGGCAGATGTCCGAGATGCCAAAGCACGTAGCCGGCCAGCGTCGTATAACGATCGCTGTCATCGACCAGATCACGCTCCAGAATGCCGCTGAGACGGCGAATATCGGTGAAACCATCAACAATATAGCCGCCCTTCCCGTCAGACTGGGCGACAGATGCCTCCTCGTCCTCATCAGGAAATTCACCGGCAATTGCTTCCAGCACATCGGTCGGCGTGACGACCCCCTCAAATGAGCCGTGCTCATCAACCACCACGGCGAGTTGCACCTGAGAAACGCGCAATTGCTCCATTACTCGCAGCACATTGGCATTTTCATGCACGACAAGTGGTTGTTTGACGACCGTGTCCCAGTCAATGACCTTCTTATCCGTCATGTCGAGCAGAAGTTCGCGCACCGAAGCCACGCCGACGAACTCATCGACCTGATCGCGGGCGACCACGACACGTGAATGCGACAGCTTGCGAATTGCCTCGTGAAGGTCTGCCTCTTCTTCATCGAGATCAAGCCATTCCACTTCATTGCGCGGAGACATAATGGAACGCACCGGACGGTCAGCGAGATCCAGAACACCGCGGATCATTTCCTTTTCTTCCGGCAGGAAGACATCGTTTGCCGCCGTCTGCTGGGCAATCACGTCGACCGTATCGGAGAGCGGGTTCTCGCCGCGACTACCGCCAAGCAGGCGCAAAACGGCACCCGCCGTGCGCTCGCGCAGGTCGTTGGTGGTCACCAGCTTTTCACGGTTGCGGCGCGACATCTGGTTTGCCGCCTCGATAAGCACCGAAAAGCCGATGGCTGCATAGAGATAACCCTTTGGAATATGGAAGCCAAAGCCTTCGACAATCAAGCTGAAGCCAATCATCATCAGGAAACCCAGACAGAGGATTACCACTGTCGGATGTTTGTTCACAAAATCCATCAGCGGTCTGGAAGCAAGCATCATGACGCCGATTGCGATCACGACGGCGATCATCATGACTGGCAGATGCTGCACCATACCAACCGCAGTGATTACGCTGTCGAGCGAGAATACGGCATCGAGCACGACGATCTGAACAATCACCTGCCAGAAAACCGCGTGCACGACGCGTGAGGTTTTTGTGTCATGTGCGCCTTCAAGGCGCTCGTGCAGCTCCATCGTGCCCTTGGCAAGCAGGAAAAGACCACCGATGAGCATGATGATGTCACGCCCGGAGAAGGACAGCCCCATAAAGGAAATGAGCGGTTCGCGCAGCGTGACAATCCAGGAAATGGACGCAAGCAGCGCAAGACGCATCAAAAGTGCCAGCGAAAGCCCGACAAGGCGCGCGCGGTTGCGCTGATTCGGCGGCAACTTATCAGCCAGGATGGCGATAAAGACGAGATTGTCGATGCCAAGTACGATCTCCAGTACTACCAATGTCACCAAACCTATCCAGGCATTGGGGTCGGCAATCCAGTCCATGGACCAGTCCATGATATTTCGGCTCCTTTAAAGCTCGGAAAAAAAGAAAACAGAAAACCAGCCGCAGCCGAAATCACTCGTGCATGCGCGCCTTATTGAAGAACAAGCGGTAAAAGTTGGCCCAAGGCCAGATATGATTCGAGCTCCCATAAGGGAGCCGGAACTTCGTGATGACGAATCGTCAGAACTGTCGTCGGGCATAAAGCGCGATGAACCTTTTTCGGGGCGTTGTTGAGCTTTCGGCTCTCATTCCAACGCCAATGATCATAAGCAATAGACGCTGCTTGTATAGCTGCCAGTAACCTTCTGGCAACAGTATTTTGCAACAGGCGGTTCCATTATGCAAACAGATTGCTGGCAGGCAATAGTTTAAATCTATTCTGCAGGCGTTACCTGAACCCGTGATTTGCGCTGGCGACGCGGGCGGGCCTTGAAAAACCTGATGCCGATCACCGTAACAATGATCGTAAGAACGGTAATGCCGATGGCGAACCAGAACATATGGTCACTGTCCATGCGCGAGAACCAGCCCGCGCCGCGCCCTGCAAGCCAGCCCGGCAGGAACATCACCGGAGCCCAGACCAGCGCAGAAAGCACGTTCGCACTCTGGAAGCGCGTCTGGTCCATCGACATCATGCCCGCAACCATTGGCACTGTACAGCGGACAGGCCCAAAAAAACGACCAAGGAAGACGGCGAGAAAACCATAACGGCGGAAAAGAAGACGCGCACGCGCTACACCGCTACGGTGTTTGTTCAGCGGCCATTTATGCATGATGTTGCGGCCAAGCCACCAGCCGAGAAAATAGGAAATGATATCGCCAATCACCGCACCGATGATGGCACCGATAATAACGGGCAGCGGCTCTACGATTCCGGCTCCGACGAGACCGCCAATAGCGATCATGATCGGCGTTGCTGGAATGAACATGCCAACAATCGCGAGCGATTCCCCAAAAGCGATTAGTCCGACAATAGGACCAGCCCACGCCCGATGATCGGAAAGGAACTGCCCAATATCGCTGATAATGCTTTCCATGCCATCCTCAAATGCCGCAAACCGGATTTGGAAGCCGCCCAAACCGCCTCTGTGTGTTCCGCCAGGTTTATCCGATGCACGAAACGCCTTGCGTGATCAATCTCTCTCCGACCGGCTGCATCTACTATCCGCCAATCGCGGCCTTTATATGCCTAACTTCCCAGATAAGCATCAAAAATTGATGACATGGCTGCGATATTTAAGACCTCTGAGAAAGTGCCGGTTTTGCGGCTATTTTCCGTATCCAAAATTGGTGCAGGCGCGCCTGGACCCAGCCGCGCGTCGCATATGGCATCACCCGGCACCACTTACAACGCGCCGTCATTAAAAAACGCCGATTCCAATCTGGAATCACGAACCGCGTGGCGTAAATAATATCCAAAAGTGTCGTTTCACACGTACTACCGAGCCTGCCAAGCCCAGCGATTGTCACTCGCGCAGTACGGGATTGCGGTTTTTCTTGCCTGAATTTCATATTTTTCGGAAATAATTCGTTTCAAGGCTAGACAGCAAGAAAAGAGGCCGTTATAGAACCGCTCACTTCACCGGGGCCGCTGCCTCGGCAAAGCGAGTGGGTGATTAGCTCAGTTGGTAGAGCAGCTGACTCTTAATCAGCGGGTCGTAGGTTCGATCCCTACATCACCCACCAATCTTTTCAATAAGATACGCTTTAATTCCGCTGAACAGAGAACTTCCAGTTTACAATTAGACTACAACAATTTTTCTTACTTCCACCCCGTAATCAGCGCCCACATTGCGGCGCGATCGCGGCGTCCTGACAGATAGGCTTCTTCCTTAAAAATGGGCGGGAGTTACCCCGCCCGTAGAAACCTGTCAGTTCGAGTTTTCCTGACTGGTCAAGCTCAGCATGGGTATGGCGCCGTTCGGCAACATGGTGGTGGGCAATTGGCCATTCCATCTTTCAGCCTGCGTCAGCGAGACCAGTCCGGGATTATCCTTCAGAGCGTCACCGCGCGCCTTGATGGCTAACGCTTCGGCTTCGCCTTTCACGCGGATGGCCTCCGATTCGGCTTGAGCCTGAACACGAACGGCATCTGCCTGAGCTTGCGCCTGTGCCTGCGTCACGGTAATTTCGGCCTGAACCTTTTCGCGTTCCGCATTTTGCCTCAGACGCTGGACTTCCACCTCCGCCAGCATGCGCTGTTCGATACTGGCCTCATAGGCATCGGAAAAATCGATGTTTTCAATCTGTACGCTATCGATAATCACCGGCCCGCTGACGCTTTTTTGGATTGCGTCAGCGATTTCCTGGTTGAGACGTCCACGTTCCTGAATGGCGGTGACGGCCGCAAACCTGCCAAACACGGTCTTGCTTTCTTCGAACACCCGCCGCTCGACCAGACGCGACAAGAGACCGTCTTCACCACCATAATTGGCGTAGACATCTTCAACACGGTCCGGTGGAATGCGGTAATTGACCGACAGGTTCATCGTCGCTGGTTGCTGGTCACGGCTATAGGCCTCCATGCCGTTATAGATCGCAGCTTTCGATTGCACCGATACGCGAACCACCGAATCTATGAACGGAATCTTGAAACCGAGACCGGGCTGCGCGACACCGGCAACAGCACCATAACGCAGGATAACACCGCGCTCTCCCTCGTCCACGGTGTACCATGAGCCAAGGACGATGCTTAAAAGCATCAAACCTATCAAACCGGCAATCATTGTTGAAAAATGGCGCATGATCTCTCCTGTGGCGCGGGTTCCTATTCTGGAGATTTCTATAGCCACCTCGCAAAAAAAAGGAAGCTGAAACACCACATGAGGTCAGATCAAAGCATTCTTTCCCCAGTCATAGTTCGATACGTTTTTTGCTTTCGACCAGAACATTACAGATAATTAACTGGCATATTCACTTCCGGTTCATCTAAAAAGAACGAAGTTACTCACATGCCATCTGACGGCATCCCTGTAAAGAGTAATGGAGCCAAGTTATCATGAACTATAAAACCGCAATTATTGCTGCACTCGCAACATCTTTACTTAGCGCATCGGCTATGGCGCAGGATAATTCAGCTGCCAAGAGCGAAGGGCAGGAAGCCCCGGCCGCAACAGTTCAGGATAAGGACCTCAAAGGTAAGCGCGGCCCCATCGATCTGGAAAAATTCTCGCGTATGGATGAATTGAAAGCCGCTGACACTGATGGCGATGGCGTGCTGTCGCGTGCCGAGATCGAAGCGCTGGTGCAAAAGCGCATTGTTCAGCGTGCTGCCGACCGTTTGGAACGCCGCCTTGACATCAATGGCGACGGCAAGGTGACGCTGGCCGAGGTGGAAAACCAGCGTAAAAAGGAATTCGCAGCACTTGACCGCAACGAAGACGGCAAGATTGACCGCACAGAAATGCGCGCCGCACACAAGTATCGCGGCGGCAAAGGTTTTGGGCATAAGCATCATCACCGTGCGAGCCATCAAAAAGGTGGTGAGCATAAGGGTGGCGTTTCCAAAGCCCAATAACGAATGTTATCCAGCTGGTGGCACGGGGCCGGCTGGAGCATTTTGGAGCGGTGGTTTTCCATAGACCGTAACCGCTCCGATAGAGCCTCAGGAGCAGCGCAAACGAAAGCCCGGGTCCCTCGCCCGGGCTTTCACATTTCAGGTGCGGGTCACACCTCTTTTTGAGAGTGATATTACCATCAAGCTGGTAATTATTCCGCCTTTGCTTCGATATCCACCTTGTCGAGCAGCAGAAGCGGATTTTGGGAGGCGCTCACCATCTCCAGCATACCAAGCCCCTTTTCGGCTTTCGATTTGACCGTCAGTTCAAAAATGTTCGGCTTGGCCAAGAAGGCTGAGAAGGCAGTTGCAACCTGCTCCAGCTTGGGCTGATCGGCTGCAACTTGCTGGATAAAGACAGTTGCACCCATTACCAGAGCACTGCGTGCGTCTTCCTCGCTCATGTCGTTTTCTTCTGCATAAAGCTTGAGTGCCTTGCCAATCAGTCCCTTTTCCTCAATCCTGAGCTTGGCTTCACGTGGCCTGATGCCAAGCGCTGCCACCTGCGTCATCACCTTGTCACCAGAGAACATCTGATCAGTAAAACCACCAAGTAGGCCGGAGAAGGCAAAGCGTCCCATATCCTGACCACTAACTGAAATATCCTCAATGACGAGATCCTGTTTTTCCTCATTCCAGGTAACAGCGACATTAGAGGACAGCGTAACCTTGTCGTAACCGAGCTTGTGCAGCTTCTCATAGAGCTCATGCTGGCTGGAAGGTGGCACCGGGAACGACATGTCTTCATAGCT
The DNA here is from genome assembly GCF_039545455.1 of Brucella sp. BE17. NCBI lineage: Bacteria > Pseudomonadati > Pseudomonadota > Alphaproteobacteria > Hyphomicrobiales > Brucellaceae > Brucella > Brucella sp. BE17. The sequence continues at coordinate 1,172,729 of NZ_CP154467.1, forward strand.
GACACGGATATCTGTCGGGATCCCGTTTTTCGGCTTTTTCAAAGCGACTTCATAATTTTTCAGCGAAAATTGGACCCGCTCTGGAACAACACTCTTATCTTGCTCAGCTGCCTGCTCATTATCATCCGCATCCGCAAGCTGCTTGTTGGGCAAATCAGCGTCAATACCCGCCACGCGCAGGGTACCGAATTCGGGCATAAGCGTTGTAAAGGGGAAATTTTCGGCTTCATCCTCACTCAGCGCGCTCAGCTTTTTCAAAGCGTCGGCAGTGGTAGCCCAGGAAAAGCCCCGCATCGATGCTTCATCTGCTTTCAGATAATCCGCATCCTTGGTGATCGAGATGCCTTTGACAGATGCATCCATGCTCTTATTATCGAAGGCAATCGTCACCTTGGCGATTTCACCCGTCTGCTTGTCGGTCTCCGTTGGATCGATCTTGATGCCATTGATTTCGACATCACCCTTGCCGATCGTATCAATAAGGGCAATCAGGCGCAGAAAAAACTCACGCTGCTCGGCAGGCGTCAGATCATCCGGGTTCTCAACCGCAGCAATCTTTTCCACCAGCTCTGAAAACGGTTCTTCGGGCATACGCATGCTAAAGCCCTGACTACGAATTTCGTCGTAGCTGACATTAGCCTGATTGCTTTTGACAACGATATTCTTTGCTGAAAGCGGGCCGTAAACCGGCCTTGGTTCCTTATCGTCGGGTCCGGCTTTTTCCGTATAGAGGCGAGCCAAAAAGACGCCATCAATGCCTTTCGCTTCCGTCTGCCCGACTGTGCCGGTCATTTGTTCGTTGACAGATTTCCCTTCAGCATCGAGCGTGTTGACGTCTAGATCAAACGAAGCACTACCGGCTGAATACCGCGCGACATGGCCTTGCTTGATGTCATTGAGCTGCACATCCTTATAGACGACCTTCTGTTCCTTGCCAGCCAGCGTCTGAACCACGTTGATTTCCGGAGCGGCAACAGTTTTTGCCGAAAAACGGCTGACACGTTCGGCCAGTGTCAGGTGGCTATTGCCAAAAGTTTCGCGCAGTTTTGAAATATCGAAATCGGCGCCGTCGATCTTGAGGTTTGGAATGGCGATCCGGTAATTGGCAAAGCCGGTTTCAACACCTGATGCGTCGAGCATGCCCGTCAGGAACAGGAATTTCGGACGTCCCTCGACGGACGCGATGCGAACATCGGACCCATCCTTCAACGGCAGCGCCACATTGGTGAGATGAATGCGGCCCAGAAAATCAGCCGAAATAGAATCTGCCTTGCCACCGCGCTTATCAAGCTGTGATGCAATGGTCTTTTCCAGTGTGAGTTTGTACCCGATGGCCCCGGCAGCCGCTATCGCGATGACTGCCACCGCTGCCCAAAGCGCCTTGCGACCGCCCTTACGAGGGGCATTCTTTGCCTGCTCCACGATATTCTTCCTTTCAGCGCAATTACACATAGTGCTCAAGCAATCGGGTTAGGGCGTCGCGCACGCAGACGGAAAGTCGCAGTATTGCACGAACACGGCTCAAACAACGGCTTGATCACATTGCCTGAAACACAGGCACAAAAGCTCTAGCCAGCCCGATTTGCGCTTGCAAGCAGGAACACAATTTATTGTCCAGTTTTATCAGGATTCAATGCGTTGTTTCGGCTGCACGACAAGATCGCCATCTAGCCGGATGATATGCGCATGAATGCCATAGACAAGTTCAAGCAATGCGGGCGTCAGTACAGCTTCCGGCTCGCCATCCGCAACGACATGGCCCTTATCCAGCACGATCAACCGCGTACAATACTGCGCAGCAAGCCCAAGGTCATGCAGCGATGCAATTACAGTTTTTCCCTCCGTGGCCAAGCAGGTGAAACTCTTCATCAGGCCAAGCTGATGCGCCGGATCAAGCCCTGCAACCGGCTCGTCAGCCAGAACAAACGCCGTATCCTGCGCCAGAACGCGGGCAATCAACACCCGTGCCCGCTCACCGCCGGAAAGCTCGCTCACCGGTCGGTCGCGAAAATGCGAAATATCCGTGCGCTGCATGGCGGCCTCAATCAACGTTTCATCTTCTTTGTCGAGGCCTGTAAAAACCGGCTTTAACGCCGAGCGTCCCAGTGAAACCAGCATCTGCACCGAAACTGGCCATGCTACGTCACGCTCTTGCGGCAGATAGGCAAGCGCGCGTGCTCGTTCAGATGCTTTCATCCGTCGTAAGTCAGAGCCATCAAGCGTCATATCACCCTTTGCAGGCAACAGCCCCAACAATGCGCGCAAAAGAGTCGTCTTGCCCGCACCGTTCGGTCCGATCAGGCCGATTAGCTCCCCCGGTTTCGCTTCGAAATGCACGTCGTGCAGCACAGGCTTGCGTGCCAGCGAAACGCTGAGGTTTTTGACCGAAAGCACACTCATAGAAGCCGCCTTCGATATTTGAAAACCAGCCACAGGAAGAAAGGCGCGCCAATGATCGCGGTCAACACGCCCAGCTTCAATTCACGCCCCGGCATCAGAACCCGCCCGGCAACATCTGCCGCAAGCAGCAGTGCCGCGCCACCCAGAGCGCTTGCAAGCAGAAGCCGTGAGGGTTTTGCACCCACCAGCGGGCGCAAGAGATGTGGAACCACAAGCCCGACAAAGCCGATGGCACCCGCCACCGCCGTCGACGCGCCAACGCAAGCAGCGGTCCCAAGGATCGCAAAAAGCTGCACCTGCGTGAGATTAACACCCATACTGGCCGCGGCATCCGATCCAAGCGTGAGACTATCGAGCGAACGGCCCAGAGCAAGCAGCATGGCCCAGCCGATCAGGATGAAGGGGGCAGCCAACATCACATGCGTCATCGAGCGGTCCGCAAGCGAACCCAGCATCCAGAACACGATCTCCATAGCAGCAAAGGGATTGGGCGATAGGTTAAGCGCAAGTGCTGTCAGTGCGCCTGCAAGGCTGGTGACGGCAACCCCTGCCAGAATAACGGCCAAGGTCCCGGCATCGCGGCCTGCAAGCAGCTTGACGAGAAAGACCGAGACAAAGGCACCCAAGAGGGCCAACAACGGCAACGCCAGCGGAAACAGCACTGAAAGTCCACTATAAATGGCAATCACCGCGCCAAAGGAAGCAGAAGCGCTGACGCCAAGCAACCCCGGTTCAGCCAATGGATTGCGCAGATAACCTTGAAGTGCTGCACCTGAAAGACCGAGCGACGCACCAATCATCACCGCTAGAAGTGCGCGCGGCAGGCGGATTTCACGCATGACCAGAACGATTGCATCGCCCTCCCCCCCGAGCAGCGCACGGATACTGGCCCCCGGGCTGAGCGCTGCCGGGCCAATCAGTATTGAGAGCGCGAAGAGTACCACGACCAGAGCCGTAAGCGCCGCCAACAGAAGATAAAAACGCTCCGTTTCAGTCACGCGCCGCCTCCGCAAGCCTTGCCACTGCATCCACACTGAATGGCCCACCGCAAACGGTGAGATTATCGGGGAGCGTAATGGGTTTTGCCTTTGCTTCCAGCGCACGCAAAGCCGGATGTTCGAAATTCTGCTTGGCAAGAGATGGCGCACGATCCCGCTCGCTTCGCACCAGAATATCCGGTTTTTCCATCACCAGTATTTCCAGCGGGATGAACGCGGCCCCTTTGACGCCTGCTCTCTCAGCAAGATTATCCAGCCCAGCGATCCGCACCGCATCGTCAATCAGCGTGCCGCGCCCCGCCGTATAACTATTGGCATAATAAAGCGCGATGCTGCGCTTGTGCTGCGGTTTAGGGATTGCAGCCAGCCGCCCCTTCATCGCTCTTACCGCTTCATCGGCTTGCGCTTGTCGTCCTAACAATGCACCCATGCGCTCCAAATGCGCGAAAACATCGTCAAAGGAGCGTGCAGGCGCAAATTCCTCAACACGCATGCCAAGCCTGCGCAACAGGCCAACCGTTGCACGCGACGAAAAAGTCCCGGCAAGCACCAGGTCCGGTTTCATCAGGAAGATTTCCTCCGCCTGCGCATGGTTCATCGGCAGACGTTCCGCCTTCTCGCTCATCACCGAGAGCATGGCATCGCGCGAAAGATAGGAGACCGATTGCAACTGCCCTTCACCCGCAAGCAGCATCGCCAGTTGGTCGGTACAGACATTGATCGATACAACGCGTTTTGGCACCGCTTGCGCCTTGGCTGCCAAGGGCGTGAACAGGACGCAACAGAGCGCAAGCCCAAGCCTGCTCCGGACAGTCCCTGTTCGTTTTTTCATGTGTGCATACTCGCAATCAGAATTTCCGGGTTAGCCCGATATTAAAAGTGCGTCCCGGTGCAACATAGTCCTTTACCGTCTGATATTGCTTGTCGAAAATATTCTCTACCGATAATTTGAGTTGCGAACGATCATCAAGGGCATAGAGCGCTACAATATCCGCCGTCATATATTGTCCGAGCTTGGTGGTATTGGCGGCGTTGCTATAGCGCGAACCGCCGTAAAGCAGCCGCGCCGTCAGATCGAGTTTTTCGAGGGCCAGGAAATTGACTTCTGCCGTAGCCTTCACCCGTTCGCGATAAGGAAGGTCATGATCGGTTTCCTCATCAATGGCCCGCTTGAGATCGATGGAGCCTTTCACGCCCCAGCGGTTACTGAAGCGATGCGAAAGGCTTGCCTCGAAACCTGTTATTCGCGCCTTTGACACGTTGAACGGTGTGAAGCTAGGCGCGCTGGCAATGATCGCATTGTCAAGCCATGTCTGATAAAAGGCCAGATCAAGACTGGTCTTTTCCGTTGCCTTCCAGTTGAGGCCTATTTCGTAGGACCGTGACTTTTCCGGCTGCAGATCAGGGTTTGAGGCAGGCGGATAACCGGGGGTTGGCGGATAATATAGCTCGTTGAAGGTCGGCGCTCGAAAGCCTGTACCGAATGACGAGCGCAGCACGAGATCGGGGACGAGTTCATAGCTTGCGCCCAGATTATAGGTGGTCACATCGCCGAACTGTTCGTTGTGATCGTAACGCACACCGCCATCAAAACGCAGCGCTTCATATTCCAGCGAATATTGAGCGAACACGGCTGCAAGGTCGCGGCTCGTCACGGCGTAGGATGTGGTTGAATTGACATCTTCGCGATAGGCTTCGATACCGCCGGTCAGGTTGTGCAAAACCTTACCTGTCTCAAACCGTTTTTCGGTCGAGGCAAAGACGCCATAACGTTTCGTCTCGAAACGGTCGGAACCCGGAACGCCTTTGCGAAAATCGCGGCTCTTGTCGATGCCAGTGCTCAATTCCAGTGTCGAAGACCAGTCCTCACTATGATCGAAACGCGCGCCGAGCTTGCCATTGAAAGCCGTGCTATCGCCCTCATTGGAATAGGGATAGGCTCCATCATACTGGTTGCGGCCACGGCTAAAAAGTCCATCCGTATAGATACGGCCCCAGTCGAAATCCCTCCCAAGCGCAAAATTGAACGACCCCTGTACAAAACCGTCGCGGTCGTCCTCATGGCCTGATTTTTCCGGCGTGGTAAAATCATAACCCTGCGTGCCGGTTACGGCAGCACCCAAAGCATAATCGATCCCGCTTTCGCTGCGCCCCTGTATCGAGCCGGATGCATAGCCACCCCATGGATGCGTAACGCCCGTTGTCAGACTACCGCACCATGGTCGCTCGCCGCAAGCGCCGCCCTCATTGGTGATGATGTTGATAACGCCCCCCATAGCATCAGCGCCGTATTGCGCGGAATGGGCACCCTTTGCGATCTCGATACGGTCGATGGACGTGAGTGGAATATTTGAAAGCGCGGTAGCACCAGAAGTAGCGGATGCCGAGCGCACGCCATTGACCAGTATTACAACCTGCTTGGATGACAGGCCGCGCACATAAAGATTGGAGCTTGATCCCCGTCCGCCATTGGTCGTGATCGAAACGCCGCTATAGCTATTGAGCAGAGTTTGCAGGTCGGGAGCTGCTGAATGTTTAATCGCCTCACGATTAATGACCGTCACCGACGATGTGGAGCGTTGCAGCGACGTGGCGCGGCGCAAGGGCGTCACCACAATCGTATCGAGCGAAACCACATCCTCAGTGTCTGGCAGGGATTGGGCGTGGCTTTCAAGCGACATGAAAAACCCAGGAACCGCAAAGCCCAAGAGCGGTGCCACAACGAGAGTAGAGCGAAAACTATGCATCTTGCATTCCCTGCATAACAACCGCAGGATAAGGAAATGACGGCAAAAGCGGTCCTCATCCGGCGGCAACATTTTTCAATGTCACCGCTACGGAAAGCCGCGCCCGGACACACCCCGTATCCAAGCATAGGTGACCGGATACGGCAGGTCTCCTGACTCCCGGGTCCTAGCCTCTCTTCCACCTTCCCGAGTGCGACATACAGCACTCAGTGGTCTGTCGCTTGCGCGACCATGAAAGATTGCTCTCCGGTTACAGTTGCGGGGGCAGTCGCGGAATTGCCGGATCGGCATCACCGTGTTCCCTTTTCATCCACCATCATGGCAGAACCGTTTCCTGCCTCAAGCGATAGCAAGGGTGTCGGGGATAAGCAATCTATCAACATCAGGGAAATAAAGTGTCGCGGGTGCCGGTTTGGTGAAACAGAGGGGTAGCGCCGACAGCACCCGCTGGCTGTCGAAAAACGGCGCCACTAAAAGATCGCGCTTGTGCGCTCGACAGATAAATGGAGCCGGGATACCGATTAGGGCCAAGGCATCCCGGGACGACAGCGCTGGTGGACGCCGCCGACAATCACATTACTAGCAATGTGGAGCGGGACGTTCTTTGATTTCAATCAAACACCGGATAAAAATCACGAAAAGAAATTGAATTTCTTCCGAACATGTTTTCAACGCAGGTTTATTGGGGTGGCCTACACCGACCCCAGCTTTTCTTAAAAAAATCTGAAACACTCTTAAGCTTTGGATCGGAAAGAAAACCCTGACGGAACAGGATACTGCCCTTCACTCCGGGTAGCTTTTCATTGAACTCCAACTGGCGCTTTAGCTCGCTGACGCCCTCGCCTGTTTGCCAGTCCGGTTCGGAGGACGTCACGGTGCCAGCCCTGTAAAGAGCCATGCCGATATAGAGATCGGTCTTCGTGTCGCGCACCGTGTCGGCCCACCATTGGACGATTGTATCATAAGGAACATCGTCGCGAGCGAACGACCAATAGACCTGCGGTGCGATATAGTCGATCAGTTCCTCTTTGACCCAGCGCCGTGTGTCAGCAAAATCACCGTCATAGTTGGTCTTGCCAGCGCGCGTTGCCGAACCGGTCGGATCGTCCGCACGGTTGCGCCACACGCCACCCGGACTGATGCCAAAGCGCACATTCGGGCGGATCGACTTGATGCGTTCGGAAACCTCGCGCACCAGCATGTAGGTGTTGTGACGTCGCCAGTCGTAACGCGTAGAAAACGACGTCCCGAAACGGCGATAAGTCGCCTTGTCGTCAAGCGGTGACCCGGCGGTTTCATAGTAGAAATAATCGTCGAACTGAATGCCGTCGACATTGTATTTCTGTACTACCTCGGCGGTAATGTCGCTCACCCATTTGCGAACAGCGGGGATACCTGGATCGAGCACATAGCGATCTGCCGAAACACCCGCCCATTCAGGTCTGGTCTGATAGATACTCGGCGGTGAATCGCCAGCTGCATTCTTCAGCGCCTTGCGGGTCGATGGCTTGATGTCCATCGATATCCGATAGGGATTGAGCCAGGCATGCAGTTCGATGCCGCGCTTGTGCGCCTCATCGATTGCAAACTGCAGTGGATCGAAACCGGGATATTTGCCAAGCCTGCCGGTGAGATACGATGACCATGGCAGATAGGAAGAAACATAGAATGCATCGGCTGCCGGAGACACCTGAAAGATGACGGCATTGATGCCGTGTTCTTTTGCCTCGTCGAAAAGGCGCACCAGTTCGCGCTTCTGCCGCTCAACGCGCTTTGCGTCATCCGCAATATTGGCCGACGCTTTCGACGGCCAGTCCAGATTGAGGACCGTGGCGATCCAGCTTGCATGAAAGGCATCGCAAACAACAGGCATTCATATTCCATAAGCTAGTGTGGCTTTGAATCCAAAAATCGATCAAAGCCTTGCTCCAAAGTGAGACGAATTTCAGTTTAGCCACGCTAGGGATAATTGCATAAATATGCTCAGCCCGTCTGATGCCCCGTCGTGCTCTCGATGTCCACCCGGAAGAATACCGGCTCAAGCGGGCGCTCTGACCCTTCTCTGGTGACCGTCTTGGTATAGGCCGGCTCCCACCATGTTGCATCCTTCGACATCAGCTTCGCGATTGCAGCCTTTTCTTCCTCCAGTCCGAGCTCACGATAACGCCCGCGCACGACAACCGTACTCCACTGGGTGCGCGATGCGATGTCGTCAAACAGGATGCACACCGCATCATTACGGCGCATCGCATCGATTTTCTGACCTTCGGTTGTGAAGGAATAAAGTGAACCGCCGCTAAAGCGAAACCCCATCGGAACAATAACCGGAGCATTATCCAGAACATAGGCGAGACGCCCGACATGCGTCTGCTGGATCATGTTTCTGATATCGTAGTCCGACATTTCCTTGATGATCATGGCACGCCTCCTGAACATTCCCAGTCTACAAAAACCCGGACAATTTAACCTTGACTGTAATCAATCAAACGAAGAGCCGACCTTCGGCGATCTTGATTGCCGTGCCGCCGATGCGCGCGCTGACGAGTTTCTGCTTTTCCACATCGATTTCAAGGCGAATACGCGACGGGCGCCCCATTTCCATACCCTGTTCGATCCACCATTGCGAACTGCCGTCCAACGGCTTGTCGTTCTGTTGGATCAAGCCTGCAAAAGCCGCGACCGCCGAACCCGTCGCCGGATCTTCATAGATATTGGAACCTGTCACAAACATACGCGCATGAAAATTGCTGTCGAACAGAATAGTATCACGGCAATAGACGTAGATCGGCAAAGGACGATCACCGACATGCGGCAGGCTTTCCGCTACATAAACCGGATCAATTGCCACTTTGGCCGCAGCGATCAAATTATGCACTGGCACCAGAAGATAAGGCGTTCCGGCACTCCACACGGCGGGAACATGGTTTTCAAAACCGATTTCGTGGGTTCCAAGTCCGACGGCCGCCGCTGCTTCTTCCTTTTCCACCCGTACATCTAGCTTTTCCGGCAAGCGCGGCAGATCGAATTCCGCAAAGGCGCTGCCTTCGTCCAAAATGACCCCACACCGCACAATTCCGACTTTTTCTTCCAGCGTAATGAGCCGGTCTGCCTCCTCGCCCACATCCTGACGCCGCGCCAGTGAGACAGCGGCTCCCACCGTTGGATGGCCTGCGAATGGCAGTTCGTAATCGGGCGTGAAAATGCGCACAGCCGCCTCATGAGCAGGATTTTCAGGCGGCAGAATAAAAACTGTTTCTGAAAGATTGAATTCCCGCGCTATCGCCTGCATGCGCGCATCACTCAGCCCCTCACAATCATGAAGAACGGCCAGCGGATTTCCAGCAAGAGCCTTGTCGGCGAAAATATCGAAAACTTCATAGAAACGGCCGGAAAATTCCGTGTCGCTCATGCTTCATCCTCCTCTCGCCTGATGATGCTTCATACCAAACAGCATGCCCCCGCAGCACCGAGCATAACGATTTTACCGGCTCTGTCACCCATCGGTCAGCAGGGCTTGTTCACATATCCAAAATGCCAATCGGCAAAGGCGCGAACGTAAGACGGTGTGGCATCCCCCATTTCACCGTGAGCTGTAACGGGAATAATCTCTGCAAGTTCCGGTTCTGACTGCGCGGCCATAAACTTTTCGATTTCAGCTACAATCTGTTTTGTGGAAAGATCAAAACGATGACGGCGGAAAAGCGCAATGCTGCGATTGGCGGTAACCAGATTGAATTGGGGTTCTGCCCGCGCCTTACGTATGTCGAGTCCGGTTTCCTCCAACACCTCACGCCGCATATTGCCTTCAAAATCAGCATAGGTTTCGATGACGTCATTATCATCGATCGAACCGGCAGGAAAATAGATACGTCCGCCCACAGCGCTCTGATTGCTCATTCGCGCCGCGATTAGATGGCCCTCCCGCGAAACGATCACGCCTATGGCAAAAATATGCCATGGCCGTACTGTCTCAGGGTCTTGCCGCCAATACATGAGCGTGGCGAAACTCGTGCGCTGGAAAGAAGCCTGCAACACACCGTTTTGCAAGTCTGCATTTGGTGCGAGAAACACCTCTCCGTCAAACAAAGCCGGTTTTGCGGCATATTCCCGTTGCCAATTGGCGGCAATCAACGCCTTGTTTTGTTGCGTATAGGCAAGCGGTCCCGGCACCACCCGCACATCAGCGGCGTCAAGGACGTGGACGGTATTTTCCTTCACCAGTTGCATCGTTACCGACTTTGTTTTTCGGACATTCAATACCCATATTCACACTATACTTGATTGATAGTATCAAGGTCACATACACGGATCAGGTATCTGAAAGCGGGTGAAATGTTCAAGTCAACACTTTGCGCAGCAATTGTCACAAGTCTCATGACCGGCTTTTTCGCCGTGCCCGTCATGGCTGTTGAGTTGCGCAAGACACCTTATCTACCGTCTCTCCGGCCTGCTGGCTCTCCCGTCCCCAGCCTCAATTCCGGCATTAACCGACCTGGGCCTGCTTCACGCGGATGCTATGGCTCAACCACCTGCCGCAGCAGCGACACCTATATTAACGGCAACGGTGTTCTCAAATACAGGAACGGAGAACCGCTGGAGGTTCGCCCGTCGACACGACCCCAGCCCAGGCGCTTCGGTCCAAGCATCAATCATATGCAATGGTGCTCGAACCGTTATCGCAGTTACCGCAGCTCCGACGACAGCTATCAGCCTCTCGCCGGGCCGCGTACAAGCTGCAATTCGCCGTTTCAGCGCTGATCAGGCGGCAGCTGATTTGCGCTGTGTCTCGATCAACCGGCCAAGGCGCTTGATGCCTTCATCAATCATCGCGTCATTGGCACAGGAATAGCTCAGCCGCAAAGTATTGGCACCACTACCATCAGCAAAGAAAGCCTTGCCCGGCACGAAGGCCACCTTTTCGCTTTCGATGGAAGCCGCAAGCAGCTCTGCCCCGTCCATGCCTTCCGGTAGCGTCACCCATATGAACATGCCGCCTTCCGGTCTGGTCCACTCAGTGCCCTTCGGCATGTATTTTTGCAAGGCTTGCAGCATGCTGTCACGACGTTGCTTGTAGACCTTGGCGATCTTGGCAACCTGCGCGTCAAAGCTGCGGGTCGCGACGTGATGAATTGCAATCTGGTTGATCGTCGAGGAATGTAGATCCGCCGCCTGTTTCATGAGTACGAGCTTGCGGATAACCGTCTGCGAGGCGACCACATAACCCACACGCAAGCCCGGAGCGAGCGTCTTGGAGAAGGATCCGCAATAGATGGTGCGGGTCTTTTCGATGTCACCGCCATTACGGGCAATGTCGAGTGCCAGGATCGGCGGAATGGCTTCGCCGTCATAACGTAGATACTGGTAAGCCGCATCTTCGATAATGGCAGCCTCGAGCTCGTCTGCCTGACCGAGCAACTTCTCGCGTGTGGCGCGATCCACCGTTTCGCCGGTTGGATTGGCGAAATCCGCCGACAGATAAAGGAACTTCGCCTTGCCGCCTGCATTCTGTGCCGCATGAGCATAGGAAGCTGGCGTGCGATTGCCCTGGAGCGCCAGCGCATCATAGGTCGGCTCATAAGCATTGAACGCCTGAAGCGCACCCAGATATGTCGGTGCCGTCACCAGAGCGGTGTCGTTTGGCGACAAAAACAGCCGACCCAGATAGTCGAGCGCCTGCTGCGAACCCGATGTGATGAAGACATTATCTTCGGTGCAGGGAATGCCGATCTTGGCCAGTTCGCCAACTAGCCATGTTCGGAGCGGTTTGTAGCCTTCGGAGACCGAATATTGCAGAGCCGCATTGGCTTCGCTGCCGGTCAGCGACGCCTGATAGGCTGCCTGAAAGGCTTCGTTGGGGAACAGTGCCGGATCGGGAATACCACCGGCAAAAGAGATAATATCCGGCCGCTCCAGAAGTTTTAGAAGTTCACGGATTTCTGATGCGCGCATACGTTTGGAGCGCGTTGCAAAAACATTTTCCCAGTCCAACACGGGAAATCTCCTTAAATTCAACCTAAACTTCGCCGGATAAAGAGAAGCGATAGCGCAATTCCAGCCAGACTGGAACAGCTCATGCCATGCTTTGATGGAATAAAGATATTCGGATTAGGAATTTAACAGAGTCGTAGCGATGCCTGTCTGCAATCCTAGACCATCGGGGATGAAGAGGGCGAAACAAACGCCCTTTTTCTTTGATCGAAAAGCACCGTAAAATCCGATGAGATTCTGGTTCTGGACCGGCGAAAATGGTGTTTTGCGAGGACCGGAGCGCAGCGTACATTAGTACGCGAGCACCAGAAGCCGAACAAAACGCCATTTGCAGACGGCCAGAACCGGAATATCTCGGATTTTTTTAGTTGCGGGCCTTATCTACCAGCTTATTGGCGGAAATCCACGGCATCATACCGCGCAATTTTTCACCGACTTCTTCAATCTGATGGCTGTCATTGTTTCGGCGGATGGCCTTGAAGCGCGCAGCGCCACCCTTCCATTCCTGCATCCAATCAGACGTGAACTTACCGGTCTGGATGTCTTTGAGAACGCGCTTCATCTCTGCCTTGGTCTCTTCGGTGATGATGCGCGGACCAGTGACATATTCGCCCCACTCGGCCGTATTGGAGATCGAGTAGTTCATGTTGGCGATGCCGCCTTCGTAGATCAGATCAACGATCAGCTTTACTTCGTGAAGGCATTCGAAATACGCCATTTCGGGTGCATAACCGCCTTCGACCAGCGTTTCAAAGCCAGCGCGGATGAGTTCCACCAAACCACCGCAAAGAACGACCTGCTCACCAAACAGATCGGTTTCGCATTCTTCCTTAAAAGTGGTTTCGATGACGCCCGAGCGACCGCCGCCAACGCCTGAAGCGTAGGACAGAGCCAGATCATGAGCATTTCCGGAAGCATCCTGATCGATAGCGATCAGGCACGGCACGCCGCCACCCTTCTGGTATTCGCCGCGCACCGTATGACCGGGGCCTTTCGGAGCGATCATGACGACGTCAACGCTCTTCTTCGGCTCAATGAGGCCAAAATGAACATTGAGGCCATGGGCAAAAGCAATCGCAGCGCCATCACGCAGATTGTCGTGAATGTGATCCTTGTAGATGTCGGCCTGCAGCTCGTCAGGCGTTGCCATCATAAGAAGATCAGCCCATTTGGAGGCATCGGCAACATTCATCACCTGAAAGCCGTCAGCTTCGGCCTTCTTGACCGTTGCCGAGCCTTCACGAAGCGCGATGCGCACATTGGCAGCACCCGAATCTTTCAGGTTCAGCGCATGGGCGCGGCCCTGGCTACCATAGCCCACAATGACCACGTTCTTGGACTTGATCAGGTTAACATCGGCGTCCCGATCGTAATAAACACGCATTTCCTATTCCCTTCAGTCAAATTATCCTGCGTCTTCCTCGCAGAAGATTAAGCCCCATAAAGAGCGAAAAACTGCTTTGTGGCCCGCCGGGCGTCCCGGATGACCTCCGCATCAGTCAGTTCCAGCCGGTCGCCGAGCAGCAACCGGATCTGCATGTCCCGAACCACCAGTCCGAAAAATGCACGAAATGCTTCATCGATATCGTCGAAAGCCAGAAGCTTCGCTTCCTGTCCCATTTCAAGGATCGGCTTCAGACGTCTGGCCATGGCGACCGGCCCATTGGCGAGAACGATCTCGCCCAGCGCAGACTTAGCTGATGCGGCATGGCTCACCGCCAGACGGTTGAGAGCAATCGACGTCGGGCTTGAAAGCACCAGAAGCCAGTCGCGGGCAAAATGTTCGAGGCTTGAGAAAAGCGATTCTGCATCAAGCTTTTCACGCGCCACCGGAACAACGCGCACTTTCGACGCCTGCCAGCGCACCATCGCCGTCAGCAAACCATCGCGGTCGCCGAACCATTTATAGAGGCTTTCCTTGGAGCAGTTTGCGGCGCGTGCGATGCTTGCCGTCGTCAAAGCGCGATCTCCGCCCTCGACCAGAAGCCGCAGCGCCTGCTTCAGAACCTCGTTCTGACGCGGCGAAAGCGACTGACGGTCTTCAGCCTGAAATTCCTCGCTTCTATCGCTCAAGGGCTTGCCTCCTCATCCTTGTACCGTACGGTACGGTTCTAATTCATAGAGCGATGCAAATGAGCGGTCAAGAAGGATTTTTCGGATTTTGCTCTATCGACGCAAAAAACAGACAGCCCCCAGAGCACACTCAAGGAGTGAGCCGGAGCCGTCTGTTTCGTTTTTACCTGCAAGGTGCGATCTCAAAGATTGACCTGTGTTCCGATCTCCACGACGCGTCCGGTCGGTATCTGGAAATATTCGGTTGCATCTGAGGCCGTGCGCGCCAGAAGAATAAACAGCTTGTCCTGCCATAAAGGCATACCCGAGCGTGCGGAAGCCTTGAGCGAGCGACGCGAGAGGAAGAAGGATGTCGTCATGATATCAAGCTTCCAGCCAAGCTTGCGACACAAGGCCAGCGCACGCGGAATATTGGGCTGCTGCATATAGCCGAAAGTCAGCGTGACCTGCATGAAGCGCTCGTTGAATTGCGATACGCGGGCACGGTCTTCACTCGACACCCATGGCCGCGATGCCGTGACCACGGTGAGGATGACGTTGTTCTCGTGCAGCACCTTGTAGTGCTTGAGACTGTGCATCAACGCGGTCGGCGCACTTTTCAAGTCCCCCGTCAGGAACACCGCCGTACCCGATACAATGGTGGGTGGCCGTTTGCCCATCTGCTCCACGACAAGATCAAGAGGCACTTCCGCCTTGCGCGTTTTCATGAAGAGATGGCGCGTACCGCGCACCCATGTCCACATGATTACGACGAGGATGGCCGCTATACCGATGGAAGCCCAGCCGCCGTCATGCACTTTGATGATATTGGCGCTGAAAAACAGGATATCGATGATAAGGAAGGCCAGCATGAGCGGGAGCGCACGCATCACCGGCCACTTCCAGATATGCGTCATGACGATGTAAAGAAGCACAGTCGTTACCAACATGTTTCCCGTGACCGCTATGCCGTAAGCTGCGGCCAGATTGCTCGATTTCCCAAAGCCCAACACAAGGATGACGACGGCGAGGCCGAGCAGCAGATTGACGCGCGGAATATAGATCTGCCCGTGCAGCTTCTCCGATGTATGCTGGATTTCAAGGCGCGGTAGAATATTCAGCTGCACCGCCTGACGCGCCACAGAAAAAGCACCGCTGATAACCGCCTGACTGGCGATCACGGTTGCCGCAGTCGCGAGCAAGACCATCGGCCACAACGCAATTTTCGGTATCATCTGGAAAAAAGGCAGCGCTGCGGCCTCACCATGGGCAAGAATGAATGCCGCCTGCCCGAAATAATTGAGTACAAGGCAGGGGAAAACGATCCACAGCCATGCGCGCACGATAGGCCTGCGTCCAAAATGGCCAAGATCGGCATAAAGCGCCTCGGCACCAGTCATGGCAAGGAAAACGGCTCCCACCGTAATGAAGGCAACGCCCGGACTTATTATAAGAAAACGCACCGCATAATAGGGATTGAGGGCGGCGAAAACGCTAGGATCGTCGAAAATATGCCAGAGGCCGGAGGCACCAAGCGCCAGAAACCACAGCGCCATGATAGGCCCGAAAACAATGGCAACCTTGCCGGTGCCGAAGCGCTGCACTGAAAACAGCGTCACCAGAATGACTACCGTCACCGGCACGACGAAGGGCGTCAGGTCGGGAGCGACAATTTCCAGCCCCTCCATGGCAGAGAGAACCGAAATCGCCGGGGTGATGACGGCATCACCGAAAAACAGCGCCGCCCCGCAGATACCCACGCCTAAAATGAGGTTCGGTCTTCCCTTGAGTGCACTGCGCACCAGCGCCATCAGCGATAAAATGCCGCCCTCGCCGTTATTGTCGGCGCGCAGCACGAACAACACATATTTGACCGTCACCACCAGTGTCAGCGCCCAGACAATGAGCGACACCACGCCCAGAATATCGGAACGCGACAGGACGCCATCGGCCGTTGCCGCATGAAGCGCCTCACGGAAGGCATAAATCGGACTGGTGCCGATATCGCCGTAGACGACGCCCAAAGCACCCAGAACCAGCGTTTTCATGCTGTCTTTTGGAATATCGCTTTCGTCTGACAAAACGCCGTTTCCCACATCGGGAGCAATTGCCTGCCCGATAGATTGCGTCTGGGATCGCGTTTGTTCGCCCTCGCCATTCAGTTCGCTGCTCAATTGCAGGCACCTCGCGGTTGGTTGAAGTCATTCTTGCTGGATATCAATTCCGTTAAAGAGCCCGCTCAAATCGTGTCTGAAGGTTGCGAATAAGAGCGGTTTTTCCTTTTGTCCGGGTTCAGTCCTGTTCAAATAATCTCATAATCAAAAGTCCGTTTCTCGATAAAACGGCTGCGGACGTTAATAGGTTAATAAACAAAAATACAAATGCGTATTAAACAGGGCTCATGTAAAATCCATGCACCCTGTGCATTGCTACAGCATCGCGCTTTCCAAAAATCGGAATCGATTTTTGGAAAGCGCGATGCGTAGATTCAATAAATCAGAGCGACCTTTGTGCTTCCGAAAGGACGCACGGCGCTCTGGGAGACCTAATTGGCCTCGCCCGCCAAAGCGGTCATAAAGCGTTTTACAGTAGCGGGCATGCCATGGACAAGGGCGTCCGCAGTCAATCCATGCCCGATAGACACTTCTTGCAAGTCCGGTACGCGCTTTGCAAGAGCGGGAATATTCTTCACCGTCAGGTCGTGGCCGGCATTGAGCGTAAGACCAAGAGCGCGCGCTGCATCTGCTGCTTTTCCAAGCCTCTCCAGTTCGCGTGCGCTAGCAGCAGGGTCGTCGTAGGTTGCGCCATAGGGACCTGTATAGAGTTCCACCCGGTCGGCACCGACGCCCTTTGCGATTTCATAGCCCAGAGGATCGGGATCAGCAAAGAGTGACACGCGCATGCCACGCGCCTTCAGCCTTTTGACGATGGGCGCCAGATAATCGGCTTTGAGAACAAAATCCCAGCCATGATCGGATGTCGACTGCATCGGATCATCGGGGACCAGCGTCACCTGTTCAGGCTCATGTTTTTCGACCAGATCGAGAAAGGCGTCGCTGGGAAAGCCTTCCATATTGAATTCAGCATGCGGAAATTCATCATCGATCAAGGCGCGCAAAGCACCAAGATCGGAAAAACGAATATGGCGCTGATCAGGCCGCGGATGCACCGTCAGCCCTGCCGCACCCGCCTCAAGCGCCACGCGCCCGATGCCCGTCACGCTTGGCCAAGGCAAATCTCGCCTGTTACGCAGCATAGCCACTGCATTGAGATTTACAGATAATTTTGCAGTCATGCAGGCATTCTCCAACGTCCGATATTGCGCTTATACTCCGCATTAGTGAAAAATGTGAGCGTTTTCACGTCGCAGGCTACACTTCATCCCCAAACTCTTCTTCGCGCTAATTCGGGCATGAAACTATCGCGCACAACTTGAAAATCGAATAAAGTTTCAGCAACCTTTGCCCGCGCTCACGCGTTTTCTGCCGAAAGAGGTGCCTTATCATTTTGCACCCCGGACAAAGATTGCAGGAGACGATCATGCGCAATGAAGACATACCGGTTATCCGCCGCATTCCCACGAACCGAAGCGATGTCTTCGCCTTCGACATAGAAGGCCATATGGACGATTCATCACTGGAAAATCTCTATGGACTTTTGGACGGCGCCTATGAACAGCATGAGGAGATCGACCTTCTGATCCGCCTGACCGGCTATGAGGGGATGGATTGGGGGGCAGCTTTCTCCGAAAGCACCTTATCCATGCGCGCCAAGTCACTCAAGCACCTGCGCCGCTATGCCATTGTTGGCGGACCACTGTGGATACAGGCCAGCATCACCCTGATGCAGCCATTTCTGTCCATAGAAATACGCTGTTTCGAACAAGAAGACGAAGCAAAGGCATGGGAGTGGCTGAATGCCGAGCCAGTAGAGGAATGACTATTTTACCACCGTCAGACGCTCGGCCGCACGGGTGATCGCCGTATAAAGCCAGCGCTCCCGCGTATCGCGGAACGCAAAGCTTTCATCGAACAGCACAACATCGTCCCATTGCGAGCCCTGCGCCTTATGAACGGTCAGCGCATAGCCATAATCGAAATCGTCATAGCGTTTCTTGGTCTGCCACGGAATTTCGCTATCCGGGTCTTCAAACTGCGCTTTGAGAAGTTTGATCTTGGAAACGCCACGATCATCATCTTCGGGCGACACCAGCAGATTGATACCGGGCTTCACCGTTTCCTTGGATGAAGTCATTACCTTCCACAGCGATCCGTTGAGCAGACCCTTAGCTGGATCGTTGCGCAGGCAGACAAGCTTGTCGCCAGCCTGCGGATAGTCGGCTGTAAAGCCTTTCAACTCGCGAAGCCGCTGATTATAGCGCCGCCTTGTGCGGTTGGTGCCGACCAGAACCTGATCGGCAGCCAGCACCATATCGCGGTCAACTTCGCTCTTGCCAATCACCTTGGCAAGCCCGTAATCACCATAGCTAAGTTCGCGGCCCTCGCGCACATCAAGCGCCATGCGGATGATGGGATTATCCTGCGCCTGCCGATGAATTTCGGTCAAGAGATAGTCCGGCTCATGTTCGGTAAAGAAACCACCGCCGGAAATCGGCGGCAACTGTCCCGGATCGCCCAGAACGAGAATTGGCGTACCAAAGCTCATCAGATCACGGCCCAGCGCCTCATCGACCATAGAGCATTCATCCACGACAATCATCGCAGCCTTTGCGACCGGGCTTTGCCGGTTGAGCGCGAAAGTCGGGGCGATGGATGTTTTGCCTGTCGTCTCGTCCTCAATGGCTTCCTCGCCACGCGGGCGATAAATCAGCGAATGCAATGTGCGCGCATTGCTGGCACCTTTGGAGCGCAAGACCTGCGCCGCCTTGCCGGTGAAGGCCGCAAACTGCACATCGCCATCAACATGCTCTGCAAAATAGCGCGCAAGCGTCGTCTTGCCGGTTCCGGCATAGCCGAACAGCCTGAAAAGTGGGCTGCGACCCTCTTTCAGCCATTGCCCGACTGCTTTGAGCGCCTGATCCTGTTCCGGTGAAAACTGCATGACTGTTTCAGACAGGATTCGCGCATAAGACGCAAGTCCGATGATGATATCCCTGACCGGACATCCGGAAATCTGCCCGCCGTAGAGTATAAGTTTGTAATATGGCGTTGCAATCGGTGTGATCAACTTTGCATCCGTCGGCGTACAATGTGGCTTTGGCCCATACCACACCACGGACGATGCAATGTTGAAATGACTAATAAAAAAGGGAGCGCCACAGAGACCCTCCCCTTTTACGTAACAATAGAAAGACGTTACATGCCCTGCGGACCGCGGTTCATTGCCGAAACACCAGTGCGGCAGATTTCAACCAGCCCGAGCGGCTTCATGATCGCGATAAACTGATCGATCTTTGCCGG
Organism: Brucella sp. BE17; assembly: GCF_039545455.1. NCBI lineage: Bacteria > Pseudomonadati > Pseudomonadota > Alphaproteobacteria > Hyphomicrobiales > Brucellaceae > Brucella > Brucella sp. BE17. Next base: position 1,192,334 of record NZ_CP154467.1, read on the forward strand.
TTTTCCAGTGATTTCGAGCACGAAATGCTCGGTCGTGGCATCCACCACCTTGGCCTTGAAGGCATCCGCCAGACGCAGCGTCTCAGCGCGGGCCTCGCCGGAACCCGCCACTTTCACCAGCGCCAACTCACGTTCGATGGGGCGGTCATGGCCAAGTTCCGCCGCGCGGTGGCTTAAGTCCACAACGCGATGCACCGGCACGATGCGCTCCAGCTGATGGCGGATCTGGTCGAGCACATGCGGCGTTCCGCGCGTGACGATGGTGATGCGCGACAGGTGCTGCTCATGCTCGGTTTCGGAAACCGTGAGGCTTTCGATATTATAGCCGCGACCGGAAAAAAGACCGATCACCCGGGCAAGGACGCCCGGTTCATTATCGACGAGAACGGCAAGCGTGTGGGTTTCCGGTGTTTGCGTCTCGGCTGCGATAAAATAGGCCGAGCCGGAAGCGAGATTTTGTGCGTTCATAATTGGGTTCCTTCCACTCAGACTAGCGCACGGCCTTGGGCGTCGATGGCATTGGCAACAGCTTCATCGGTGGCTTCATCAGGCAGCAGCATTTCATTATGCGCCTTGCCTGACGGGATCATCGGGAAACAATTGGCGAGATTGGCAACACGGCAATCAAAAATCACCGGCTTGTCGATATCGATCATTTCCTGAATGGCCGCATCGAGTTTACCCGGCTTGTCACAGCGGATACCGTGCGCACCATAGGCTTCGGCCAGCTTGACGAAATCGGGCATGGCTTCGGTGTAGGAATGCGACAGACGGTTGCCGTGCAGCAATTGCTGCCATTGGCGCACCATGCCCATATATTGATTGTTCAGGATGAAAATCTTGATCGGCGCATTATGCTGGATAGCCGCAGACATTTCCTGAATGCACATCTGGATAGATGCATCGCCCGCAATGTCGATCACCAGCGCCTCCGGGTGCGCGATCTGCACGCCAAGCGCTGCCGGCAGACCATAACCCATGGTGCCGAGCCCACCCGAAGTCAGCCAGCGATTGGGCTCCTCAAAACCAAAAAACTGCGCCGCCCACATCTGGTGCTGACCCACTTCCGTAGTGATGTAGGTCTTGCGGTCTTTTGTCAGTTCGTAAAGCCGCTGGATCGCATATTGCGGCATGATCACGTCCTTGTTGGGCGTGTAGGCCAGCGAATTACGTGCCCTCCAGCGATCGATCTGCTCCCACCATGCGCTCATGGCCTTTTTCTCCGGCTTCTTTTCAGAGGCGCGGAACTGACGGATGATGTCTTCAAGAACATGCTCGACATCACCGACGATCGGTACATCCACGCGGACGTTCTTGTTGATCGAGGACGGATCGATATCGATGTGGATTTTCTTTGAATAGGGTGAAAATGCATTCAGACGCCCGGTGATGCGGTCATCAAAACGCGCGCCGAGGCACAGCATGACATCGCAGTCATGCATCGTCATATTGGCCTCATAGGTGCCGTGCATGCCAAGCATTCCCAGCCAGTTCTTACCTGAGGCCGGATAAGCGCCAAGCCCCATCAGGGTCGAGGTGATGGGGAAATTGCCCAATTCTACAAGTTCACGCAGCAGACGGGAGGCTGCGGGACCCGAATTGATGACACCACCACCTGAATAGATGACCGGCTTTTTGGCATTCACCAGCAGCCGAACCGCCTCGGTTACGGCCTGCGCGTCACCGCTGACAATCGGGCGATAACTGGTGCGCGGACTGGTTTCCGGCGGCGTATAGATGCCGGTGGCAAACTGGATATCCTTTGGAATATCGACCAGAACCGGACCGGGGCGCCCGGTGGAAGCGATATGAAAGGCTTCATGCAGAATGCGGGCGAGATCGTTTACGTCTTTCACCAGCCAGTTATGCTTGGTGCAGGGGCGCGTGATGCCGACCGTATCGGCTTCCTGAAAGCCGTCCGAACCGATCAGCGAGGTTGGAACCTGACCGGAAATGCAAACCAGTGGAATGGAATCCATCAACGCATCCTGAAGCGGGGTGACGGCATTGGTAGCACCGGGACCGGAGGTGACGAGCATCACGCCAACCTTGCCGGTCGAACGTGCATAACCTTCAGCTGCATGGCCGGCACCCTGCTCGTGACGCACCAGAATATGCTGGACCTTTTCCTGCTGGAACAGTTCGTCATAGATCGGCAACACGGCACCGCCTGGGTAGCCGAAAATGCTTTCCACACCCTGATCGATTAGAGCCTGGATCACCATTTCCGCACCCGTCATCTCACGCGGATGGCTTGCGTCCTGCGTCTGGCTGGCGATTTTCTCCGCGTCCTGTTTATCTGCGCTCATCAGTCTCTTCCCGTCTCGGCTGCATTTCAGTGTCGGTTTAAACCAAAAATGGCTAATTTTGATAATAAAAAAGGCCCCCGAGGGAGCCTGTCTTTCGCGCATGGGAGCTTTCGCCGGATGGTTACACCACCCTGCCCATGCGCGTTCGTACCACAAGAATGCTAAATTTGTTCATGCGCGGACAGTAGTCGCCCAAAATGGTGCCGTCAACGCATAAATATGTGAGTGGCAATATTTGCTTAATATATGGGCCGCTGAATACTAACTTTATTTCAAGGCTTGTTCGGCACCGCTCACAAATTTCCAACTATCATCAAGCTGGTTGCGAAACCATGTCGACTGGCGTTTGGCATATTGCCGCGTGGCAATCACTGAACGATCGATTGCTTCCTGCGCGCTCATTGCGCCTTCAAAAAATGCTGATATTTCCCGCACACCGATTGCCTTCATGGCGGGCAAGGCAGGATCAAGCCGCAGAGCCAGAAGTGCCTTTACCTCATTGAGTGCACCTTCGTCCCACATCGAAGCAAAGCGCTGCGCGATGCGCGCTGACAACACGTCACGCTCCGGCAGAAGGACGATCTTGCGGGCAGAGGCAGCATCCACCAAGGCCTCACCCTTGGCACCATGCCATTCAAGCAAAGACTTTCCGGTGCCTTCAAGCACTTCAAGGGCGCGCACAATGCGCTGGCTATCGGTCGGTTGCAGTGTGGCAGCGATTTGCGGGTCGCGCTCCGACAAGATGCGATGGAGGCTTTCCGGCCCCTCGTCGCGCATGCGCTCGCGCCATTGATCGCGCACATCCTGCGGCACTTGCGGCATTTGCGACAACCCGCCAAGCAGAGCGCGAAAATAAAGCCCGGTACCGCCGACAAAAACCGGCGTTCGTCCTGTAAGCTCTGGGCGCATTAAAAGAGAGGCAACATCCTCAAACCACTTGCCGGTAGAATAGCTGAGCCTTGGCGAGATATGGCCATAGAGATAGTGTTCGGCTTCCTTCAGGTCGTAAGCTCCCGGACGTGCCGTGAGACAGTCGAGCACGTCATAGACCTGCATGGAATCGGCATTGACGATGAACCCGCCGGTTTGCCGCGCAAACGCAAGTGCAAGAGCCGACTTGCCGCTGGCCGTCGGTCCGGCTATCAGGATTGCGTTGTTGATCGCGTCCCTTGTCATCGCAGGAAATAGTCCCTCATGTCCGCATCCGCCTCTCTCGTTGCCACCCTGATTGCCAATCCGGCCAAAGCCAGTCTCGTACCCGCGCTTGGGATTAAAGCCTCGGCGGCCACGAATGCAACAGGACTTTACTGGCTTGCTGACGGTATTGCCTGCGATATCCCGCTTACCCACGGCATTAAAGCGGACGAGGCACACGCCTTGCTGCGTCATGCGCTCAACGGCGAGCCAATCGATATCGTTGTGCAGGAACAGGACAGCCGCCGCAAGAAAATCCTGATCGCCGATATGGATTCGACCATGATCGAACAGGAATGTATCGACGAGCTTGCCGAGGAAGCGGGGCTGCGCGAGCGTGTCGCAGAGATCACCGTGCGCGCCATGAATGGTGAAATAGAATTTGAGCCAGCCCTGCGCGAACGCGTCGCGCTCTTGAAAGGCCTGCCGGTTGCTGTGATCGACAAGGTGATTGCGACGCGCATCACATTAATGCCGGGCGGACCGGAACTGGTGCGCACGATGCGCAAGCATGGCGCTTATACAGCTCTCGTCTCGGGCGGTTTTACCGCCTTCACCCAGCGGATTGCAGAAATGGTCGGTTTTAACGAAAATCGCGCAAACCAGCTTCTCAATGACGGGGCAAACCTTTCCGGCACAGTCGCAGAACCGATTCTCGGCCGGGAGGCCAAGGTCGAGCGACTTGAAGCCATCGCCGACCGACTGGGGCTTACACCCGAAGACGCCATAGCAGTGGGTGACGGTGCCAACGATCTGGGCATGATACAGCTTGCAGGAACGGGCGTGGCGTTACACGCAAAACCCGCTGTGGCAGCACAGGCAAAAGTCAGAATCGATCATGGCGACCTGACAGCACTTCTCTATATTCAAGGGTATCGAAAAGCTGATTTCGTAGAATAGAGTGCATTCTGAGAATGTGTGAAACGGTTTTCGGATAAAATGCGCGTTAATTCAAAAAACAAAAGAACCGATCTGGTTCATTCAGATCGGTTCTCTGGAAATAATCGGCTTACGCAACCTGACCGGCGCACCAGCCTGATGACCATGCCCACTGGAAATTATAGCCGCCCAGCCAGCCGGTGACATCGACCACTTCGCCAATGAAATAAAGCCCGGGAACGGACTTGGCTTCCATGGTGCGCTGATCAAGGTCACGCGTATCGACACCACCCAAGGTCACTTCCGCCGTCCGGTACCCTTCCGAACCGGCCGGCTTTATACGCCAGTCACGCACCGCAGCCTCAACCCGTCGCAAAACCTTGTCCGACATATCGGCGAGATGAGTGCCGGTGCCGTTTTCCTCGGCCAGTGTCTGCGCCAGTTTTTTGGGCAGGTGAAAGCCTAGCACGGTCTGCAAGGCCTGTTTTCCGTTTGTCGAGCGCTCTTTTCGCAAAGCTTCAAAAAGATCGGTTCCGGGTAGCATATCAATGCGAATTTCATCACCTTCTTTCCAGAAGGACGAAATTTGCAGAATGGAGGGCCCGCTGATACCGCGATGCGTAAACAGCATGGCCTCGTCAAAACTGGTTTTACCGCAAGACACCGAGGCATCAAGTGCAATCCCCGCCAGCGGCTTGAGACGCTCAAGTGTTACCGGCTCAAAGGTGAGCGGCACCAATGCGGGCCGCGTTTCGACAAGCCGCAAACCGAATTGCGCAGCAATCTCATAGCCGAAACCAGTCGCCCCCATTTTGGGAATGGATTTTCCACCACAGGCCACAACCAACGAACGGCAACGAAATGAACCATCCGTCAGTTGAACATCAAAACCATCAGCGTTTTTTTCAATCTTACTCACCGAACAGGCAAGTTGCAGCCGCGCACGATGGCGACGCATTTCACCCAGCAGCATGTCGATGATCTGCGTGGCAGAGCCATCGCAGAAAAGCTGCCCCAGCGTCTTCTCATGATAGGCAATGCGATGGCGCTCGATCATCGCGATAAAGTCGCGCTGCGTATAGCGCTTGAGCGCCGAGATGCAAAAGTGCGGATTTTGCGACAGGTAGTTTTTAGGGCCGGCATGCAGATTGGTGAAATTGCAGCGCCCTCCACCGGAAATACGGATTTTGTCGCCGGCTGTTTTAGCATGATCAACAAGGAGCACCGAACGTCCGCGCCTGGCTGCTTCAATCGCGCACATCATTCCGGCAGCGCCCGCGCCGATCACCACAACATCAACGGTTTCCAATATCAGTCGATCCGTACAGTCACAAAGCGCAATTCACCTGAACGCGAAGCCAGCATCAAAAGCGCGTTCTTGCGATTCTCACGACGCAATGCATCGATGCGTTTCTTCACATCTTGCGGCGTCTTCACATTCACCTGCCCGACATCGACAATAACATCGCCGGTTTCAACCCGCTTTTCACCCGCTGCTGATCCGGGTGCGACATAAAGAATGGCAACACCCTGAACGTCTTCGGCAATGCCAAATTCACCACGAACCTCGTCATCGAGTTCCGCCAGTTTCATGCCGAGGACCGAAAGAGCGGCCTCGCTTTTAGCGCTGTCCTCATCTGCTTTATTTTTGTCCGTCTTTTTTTGAGGTGTTTCGGGCAGCACACCATCGGGCAGTTCCTGTCCTTCGTCTTCACCCTCTTCTGCATCAGGCGGCGGAGCCTGATCCTCGGTTGCAGTCTCCATGCTCCTATCGTCTTCAACCAGACGCCCGAGCTTGACCTTGAGCGTCTGCTCGGCACCATCACGCACGACTACGATCTTGACTTCCTTGCCGACCGGGCTTTCGGCGACCAGACGCGGCAAATCACGCGCCGTATCGACCGCCTTGCCCTCAAAACGGATGATGACATCACCCGCTTTCAGCGCCTTGTTATCGACGCCTGAATTTTCAATCAGCCCACCAATCAGCGCGCCCTTGGCGGCTTTCAGGCCTAAGCTGTCGGCGATATCCTGCGTCACGGGCTGAATACGGATACCGAGCCAGCCGCGCTTGACCTCGCCAAACTCCTTGAGCTGATCGATCACGCCGACGGCCATTTCGGAGGGAATGGCAAACCCGATCCCGATCGAGCCGCCGGAAGGGGAAATAATGGCCGTATTGACGCCAATCACCTTGCCTTCCATATCGAAAAGCGGACCACCGGAATTGCCGCGATTGATGGCGGCATCGGTCTGGATGAAATCATCATAGGGGCCAGATTGAATATCGCGCTTACGCGCAGAAATAATGCCCGTTGTCACCGTACCGCCAAGACCGAACGGATTGCCAATTGCCAGAACCCAGTCACCGATGCGCGCTTTTTCCGAATTGCCAAATTGCACAGCGGTAAGCTTGCGCTTGGAGGGATCAACCTTGAGCACGGCAAGATCGGTCTTGGTGTCCTTGCCGACCAGTTCGGCTTTCAGCTTGGAGCCATCTGTGAAATTGACCTCAATCTCGTCAGCATCGGCGATGACGTGATTGTTGGTAACGATAAAGCCTTTGGCGGCATCGATCACAAAACCCGACCCAAGCGATTGCACTTTGCGCGAATCATCGCCTTTTCTGCCACCCTTATTATCAAAGAAATCCTTGAAGTAGTCTTGAAACGGAGAACCTTCCGGCACATTCGGCATGGGGACAGGGCCATCATCCCCCTCGCCACCTTCATTCTTCACAGTCTGAGATGTGGAGATATTGACCACCGAATCAAGCAGGCCTTCGGCTATATCCGCTACAGAAGCAGGCCCCCGCGTCATTACGGCCTGTTGCGCAACGGCTGGCATGGCTCCGGTTACGACCAATGCCCCCAAAGCCACGGTTGCCAATAGAGTGCGAGCAAATCCCGCCTTGGGTGCACTTGCCATAAAGCTCCGCTCCGTTCCTGTGTCCGCGATCAAATTAGGCCTGCATGGTGAACAGGCGGGTGTGGTGGGTTTGAATCTGAATTTCGATCAAAGTGTTGCTCCAAAGTGATACGAATTTCAGATCCGCCACGCTCGTCTGATTAGATCGTCGCAAAATAAGGCCTGTTTGCGGCCTCGCCTAGTCCGGCCAAAAGAAATAGAGCATTTTTAAACCGAATAGAGCGGATAAACGCATTACCCCCGGACAAACCAGACAATAGCGACACCGATAGCAAGCGCTGCAATACCCGCTACACGCAGAGCGTTTTCGGGCGTCTCACTGGCTTCTTTCGCAAGTTTTCTCGCCAAAGCAGGAAA